>NZ_JBFARZ010000010.1:98053-117754 GCF_040677445.1 Citricoccus sp. NPDC055426 | reverse complement strand
CCCCCACACCACCACCACCGCCCACCGAGCCCGGGCCCGCACCACTGACACCAGACACCCCGACGCCCACACCCGTCACACACAGGCCCCGGCCGGTGTTCCGGGTACTGGACGGCGGCCGCGCCCCCGATAGGCCGTCTCCGGCCGTCCTGGACCGTGGGGCCGTGCGCTGAGCGGACCGGTGCTATGTCGTCCGGCCCCGCTGGTACGTTCGGCCCTGGTAGACCGGGACGTGAGCTAGCCCGGCCACCCCGGCGGACCCGGCGACGCGTCGCGAAGTCCCCGCCGGTAGCCCTGAACGGCCCCGCCTGGTGTAGTGCGCTGATCACGCCACCCGCTGCCCTGATCCGGCACCGGAACACCACGCGGGGCCGTTCGGCGTCCCCTTCCATCGCAGCCCCGCAGGCCCCCGTTCCCGGTTCCTGTGAGGACCCCTGACCGTTCCACCACCGCGCTGCCCGGCACCCGTGGCCCAGCGTGGCCTTACGTGGCCTATCCCGTGAGAACTCCCCGGGTATAGTGATGACACATAGGGCCACGTTAGGCCACGGTCAGGACCGATAGGCCCGCCTGACTAGGGCAGACGTGATCAGGGTACAGAGTCTTCCAAACTGGCTACGCGGGTTCGATTCCCGTCATCCCCTCCAACACCCCGCATCGACGCAGGCCCCGGATCACTCCGGGGCCTGCGTCGTTAAGGCGGCCTCAGCAGTGAAGGGGGCGGCCCCTTTCAGGAAAAGAGCGGCCTCATCAAGGTCCGTCAATAAAGCCTTGCCTTATATAAGCTCAGATGCAACACTCAGTTCATGCACGCTCTCGACGTCCTGGGTGATCCGGTGCGGCGCCGCATCCTGGAACTGCTCGCCGCGGGAGAACTCAGCGCCGGCGAGGTGGGATCCGTGGTCCAGGCCGAGTTCGGGATCAGCCAGCCGGCGGTATCCCAGCACCTGAGGGTCCTGCGCGAGCAGGGCTTCGCCACCGTCCGCCCCGAGGGCACGCGTCGGCTCTACGCCGTGGACCCCGGCGGTCCACGCCGGGCCAGCGAATGGCTCAGCCCCTTCGAGCGGTTCTTCGCCCCGAGGCTCGACGCCCTGGGCACGGAACTGGCCCGCGGCAAGCGCCAGCGCCGGATCGCCGCGGAGCGCGCCGCCCAGAATCCGGCATCACCGACACCCCCCACACCCCCCGCCACAGAGACAACCCTCCCGAAGGAGTACTGACATGGTCGATGTACAGAACCAACTGGCCGCGGTCACCCGCGGCCTCGCGCTCGAGGACCGGGACGGAGAGCCCTCGCACGTCCAGACCCTGGAACAGCGGTATCCGGCCGGCCTCGAGGACGTGTGGGAGGCCGTCACCACGGCCGATCGCATCGCCCGCTGGTTCCTCCCCGTCAGCGGGGAGCTGGAGCTCGGCGGCCACTACCAGCTCGAGGGCAACGCCGGCGGCACGGTGCTGGAGTGCACCCCTCCCTCGGACACCACTGACGGCACCGCCGGCTACCGGATCACCTGGGAATTCGGCGGCGGGGTCACCTGGGTGACCATCAGCCTGGCCGCCGACGGCGAGGCCACGCGGCTCGTGCTGGAACACGTGGCCCGGGCCGGGGACCTGCCCGCCGGGATGTGGGAGACCTACGGCCCCGGGGCCACCGGCGTGGGCTGGGACGGCGGGCTGCTCGGCCTGGGCCTGCACCTGGGGGCCACGGAGGGCTCACTCTCCCCGCAGGAGGCCGAGGCCTGGGCCGTCACCGAGGAGGGCAAGGCCTTCTATCGCGGAGCCGCGGACGGCTGGGCCGCAGCCCAGGTGGCCGCGGGGGCCGATCCCGAGACGGCCGCCCGCGCCGCGGACGCGACCTACGGCTTCTACACCGGTGCCGGCATGTGACGCCACGGCCCGGGTGCAAGCCCGAGGTGCAGGGCCGGCGGCGGAGATGCCCACGCCGCTCACCGGAACCGATCCACGTCCAGGTCCCCGGCCGGCGTCGTCTCCAGCGCGCTGATGAAGCCCCAGGCATCCGGCCGCGAGCCGTCCACATCGCTCAGCCCGTAGTGCCCGGCCAGTTCGAAGGAGCTCGTGGACCGGGTGTTCCAGCGCGACCGGTCCCGATCGGCGGCGAGCGCGGCGATTCCGCGGGCCAGCATCGCGGGGGTCTCCGAGATGACGAATTCGTAGGGCGGGACCGCGTCCGGCGTCCCCCGGTTCGAGGCGGCGGCCGTCCTCCAGGTGTCCTCGGTGACGCCGAAGCCGTCCAGCATCATCTCCGAGCGCAGCCAGCCCGGGCTCACGGAGACGGCCGTTCCGCCGAAGGGCTCCAGGTCATGGCCTTCCGCGTAGGCCAGCCGGTCCACGGCGGTCTTCGTCACGTCCAGGAACACGGTGGACCGGTAGTGCTCGGCATTGTAGGCGCGGGTTCCGTCGGTGATCTCGACCACCAGCCCGCCCGCGGTGCGAGCCAACAGCCCCAGGGCCGCGTGGCTGGTCTGCAGGTGGGTGCGGAACCCGGCGTCGAACAGCCGCATCCCGGCCTGAAGGTCGTAGTCCCACAGCGGAATCCCGAACTCCACGTAGGCCTCTCCGCCGATGTCGTTGACGAGGATGTCCAGGCGCCCCTGCTCCTGTTCGATCCTGTCCACCAGGTCCCGCACGGCCCCGGCGTCGAGGTGGTCCACCACCACCGGATGCGCGGTTCCCCCGGCCGCGCCGATCAATTGCGCCGTCCCTTCGATGGTCTCCGACCGCCCGTAGTCAGAGGGGGAACCCGCCGTGGAGCGCCCGGTGCAGTACACGGTCGCCCCGGCCCCGCCCAGTTCGCGGGCGATCGCCCGCCCGGCGCCCCGGGTGGCGCCCGCCACGAGCGCGACCTTCCCGTCCAGGGCACCTGCCGGCCGTTCGGCCGGCCCCGGCTGCGCCACCTGTTCCGTGGATGTCCTCGCCATGTCGGTGTCATCTCCTGTTGCTCGTGGATCCTCGGTGTCTGTCCTCCCCACCGTGCCTTCCATTCAGGACAATCCATGTCGTCAATCGGATACCGTGCCTCCATGCGCACCACCCGCCTGTTGGCGATCATGATGGAGCTGTCCCGCACCCAGCGGTCCACCGTCGGTCAGCTGGCGGAGCGCCATGGGGTCTCGACTCGCACCATCCAACGGGACCTGGCGGCCCTCCACGGGATCGGGGTGCCCGTCTGGACGCGTACCGGCCCAGCCGGTGGCGTGGGACTCGTCGAGGGCTGGTCCTCACCCGTCACCGGGATGACGGCATCCGAGCTCCGGGCGCTGGTGATCGGGGAGGCCGGGGCACGCGAGCTCGGCCTACAGGAGGACTTCACCACCGCCCGGTTGAAGATCCTGGGCACCAGGACGGCCCGGGACCCGGGGGTCGGCTCCGCCAGCGAACGATTCCTGATCGACCACGAACGGTGGTTCTCCACGCCGGCGCGGCCGGCCGCCCTGCCGGTGGTCTCCCGCGCCGTGTGGTCCGGGCGGCGGCTGACGATCGCCTATGAGACGGGTGCAGGATCCCCCCGGGCCGCAGAACCACCGGCGGACCCGCCCCGTTCGCCCGCGGCGCCCTCACGGCTGGTCGATCCGCTCGGGCTGGTCCTCAAGACGGACGTCTGGTACCTCGTCGCCGCGCACCGACGCCGGGTCCGCACCTACCGCCTCTCGCGCATCGTCTCCGCCGAGATCCACGGGGACGAGGCGTGGCGACCGGAGCCCTTCTCGTTGGCCGACTACTGGGAGCGGAGCCGGGCGGCCTTCGAGACCTCCTTGCAGAGCCTCCCGGTCCGCCTGTCCATCCCCGCGGCGGCCGTCGGGGCCCTGCAGGACGCGGTGCCGGGCGCGGGCACCCGGTCGGCCCTGGCCGAGGCTCGCCGGCAAGACCACCAGCAGGGGCACCAGCAGGACGACCAGCAGGACCACCGGCTGGAGATCGGCCTGCTAATGGAGAACGAGGACATCGCCCTCGGACAGTTGATGCCCATTCCGGGCCTCGAGGTACACGAGCCCGCCGGGTTGAGACGACGGCTGTGGGAGAGCGGACGGGAGATCGCCTCCCGCCACGGCTCATTCTGACGCGTCATCGCGGGGGCTGGCACCCCGGGCACCAGTACAGTTTCCGGGCCTGCAGGGCTGTCACCCGCACGTCCGTCCCGCACACCCGGCAGGGGCGCCCGTCCCGCTGGTAGACGTAATAGGCGTTCTGGGGCCACACCGGCAACGGCTCGCCCGCCTCGTCCACCATGCCGCGGTGTTCGGGGCGGGTGGTGATGATCCTGCCGTCCCGCACTCCATCACCCATCAGGCCCACGAGGTCCTCCCACAGGGCCACCCCGGCCGAGCGTGACAGCCGCCGACCGGGCAGATACGGGTCGAGCCCCTGCCGGAACAGGGCCTCGGCCCGGTAGATGTTCCCGGCCCCGGCCAGCACGGCCTGGTCCATCAGCAGCTGCCCGAGGGCCACGCCGCGCCGGGACACCCGCTCCACGAACTCCTCGGGCCCGGTGCCGGCCACGAGGGGGTCCGGCCCGAGTCGGTCGACGACGGCCGCGGCCTCCGCGGGCGTGATCACCTCGCAGGCGCTGGGACCGCGCAGGTCGGCCCAGCCGTGCTCCGAGACCAGCCGGAGACGCACCTGTCCCACCGGCGCGGGCGGGCCGGCGTACGCGAGGTCCGGGCCGTCGTCGTGCGCCTCCGTCTCCCCCATCCGGCGGGGCGCACCGATGCTGGAGGCGCCGCGGAAGGTCTCGTCGCCGCCGAAGCTGAAGGCGCCGTACAGGCCGAGGTGGATGCGCAGCACCCGCTCCGTGCCGCCGGTGGTCGGCCCGGCTCCGTCGAACTCGACGAAGAGGTGCTTGCCGTGCGCCCGCGTGCCGCGCAGCACCTGGCCGTCCAGCAGCCGCGCGCCGGCCTCGAAGCGCCCCTGGGGGGAGCTCACCGTAAGACGCTGACCGGCGAAGACGTCGGCGAGCTGCCGGGCGAGACGGTGGATCGAGTGGCCCTCAGGCATGGGCGCGGCCCGACTCAGGCAAGGACTTCGCGGGTCTGCTCGAAGTGGGCGATCTTGCCGATGCGGCGCACGTGGCGCTCCTCCCCGGAGAACTCGGCGGCCAGGAAGGCCTCGATGATCTCGGTGGCCTCGGCGAGGGAATGCTGCCGGCCGCCGACGGCGACGACGTTGGCGTCGTTGTGCTCGCGGGCCAGCCGGGCGGTGTCCTGGTTCCAGGCCAGGGCGGCGCGGATGCCGCGGACCTTGTTGGCGGCGATCTGTTCGCCGTTGCCCGAGCCGCCGAGCACGATCCCAAGGGCCTCCACGCCGGACTGCTGGTCCACCACCACGGCCGCGGCGGCATTGATGCAGAAGGCGGGGTAGTCGTCCTGCGCGTCGTAGGACTGCGGGCCGTGGTCCACCATCTCGTGTCCCTTGGCACCCAGGTGCCTGATGAGGTGGGCGCTCAGCTCGAGGCCGGCATGGTCGGTGGCGATGTGCACGCGCATGGATCTGCTCCTGTGTCCGGGGTGAGGTGCCCGGTGAAGTACGGTCGGGACCGCACGCCAGCCTACCGGCGGTGGCCCCGCACTACCGGAGACGGTGTGTCCGGTGGCACAATGGTGACGATATCCAGCACTCGTTTCACAACCGGAGGCCCCGTGCCCACTCTGAACATCACCCGCACCGAGGCCGCCGAGCGCGCCGCGGCCCTGTCCGTCAGCTCCTATGCCGTCGAGCTGGACCTGACGCTTCCGGGAGAGCACTTCCGTTCGGCCACCACGGTCACCTTCTCCGCCGCGGCGGATGCGGTGGGCACCAGCACGTTCATCGACTTCGTCTCCACCCAGGCGCCGGCCGTCAGCCTCAACGGGGAGGCCCTGCCGGCGGGGGCCTTCGACGGCACCCGGATCACGGTGGGCCCCCTGGCCGCCGAGAACGTCCTCGTGGTGGACGGGCTGGCCGACTACATGAACACCGGTGAGGGGCTGCACCGCTTCGTGGACCCCGTGGACGGTGAGACCTACCTGTACTCGCAGTTCGAGGTCCCGGACTCCCGCCGCATGTTCGCCGTGTTCGAGCAGCCGGACCTGAAGGCCGCCTTCGCCTTCACCGTGACCGCCCCGGACCACTGGGCCGTGGTGTCCAACTCCCCCACCCCGCAGCCGGTGCCGGCCGATGCCGGGCGTCAGGGCACGGCCACGTGGGCCTTCGAGCCGACCCCGGTCATCTCCTCCTACATCACAGCGCTGATCGCCGGGCCGTACCGCTCCACCCACTCGGAGCTGACCAGCTCGGACGGCCGCACGATCCCACTGGGGGCGTACTGCCGGGCCTCCCTGTTCGAGTACCTGGACGCCGAGAACATCTTCGAGCTCACGCGCCAGGGCTTCGAGTTCTACGAGGCCCAGTTCGGCACCCCGTACCCCTTCGCCAAGTACGACCAGCTCTTCGTCCCGGAGTTCAACGCCGGGGCCATGGAGAACGCCGGGGCCGTGACCTTCCTGGAGAGCTACGTCTTCCGCTCCACCGTGCCCGAGGCCATGGTGGAACGCCGGGCCATCACCATCTTGCACGAGCTGGCCCACATGTGGTTCGGCGACCTGGTGACCATGCGATGGTGGAACGACCTGTGGCTCAACGAGTCCTTCGCCGAGTTCATGTCCACGCTCTCCGCCGCCGAGAACACCCGCTACACCGGCGCCTGGACCACGTTCTCCTCGATGGAGAAGAACTGGGCCTACCGCCAGGACCAACTGAGCACCACCCACCCGATCAAGGCCGAGATCCGGGACCTGGACGATGTCCTGGTGAACTTCGACGGCATCACCTACGCCAAGGGCGCCTCCGTGCTGCGCCAGCTGGTGGCCTGGGTGGGCCAGGAGAACTTCATGGCCGGCGTGCGGGCCTACTTCGGCGAGCACGCCTGGTCCAACACCGAGCTGCCGGACCTGATGCGCCAGCTGGAGGCCTCCTCCGGCCGGGACCTGTCCGAGTGGACGCGGCTGTGGCTGGAGACCTCCGGCGTGAACACCCTCGCGGTGGAGGTGGAGGGGCCCGACGCCGGCCCCATCACCTCCCTGCGTCTGCGCCAGTCCGCGCCGGGAGAGTCACGGCCCGGGGACGACGTCCTGCGTCCGCACCGGATGGCGGTGGGCTTCTACTCCGCCGATCCGGCCGGGAAGCTGGTGCGCACGGAGCGCTTCGAGCTGGATGTGGCCGGTGAGCTCACCGAGGTCACCGAGGCCGTCGGCAAGACGCGCCCGGACGTGATCCTGCCGAACGACGACGACCTGGCCTACGCCAAGATCCGCCTCGACGACGCCTCCTGGTCCCACGTGTCCACGCGCTTGAAGGACGTGGCCGACTCGCTGCCGCGGACGCTGCTGTGGGGGGCGGCCTGGGACACCGTGCGGGATGCGGAGGCCACGGCCGGCTGGTTCGTGGACCTGCTCCTGGCGAACATCGGCCACGAGCGGGACTCCTCCGTGGTCCAGACCCTGCTGCGCCAGCTGGCGACCACGCTGGGCCAGTACACCGCCGAAGAGCACGCCGCCGGGCTGCGCGAGCGGGCCGCGGAGAGTCTGTTGGAGATGGCCCGCGCCGCCGAGGCCGGCTCGGACAACCAGTTGCAGTTCCTCAAGGCGTTCGCCGTCCACGCCCGGACCGCGGGACAGCTGGACACCCTGGCCGCCCTGCACGCCGGCACCGAGGTGTTGGACGGCCTGGACCTGAACACGGACCTGAAGTGGGAGATGCTCACCGGGCTCGTGGCCGGGTCCCGTGCCGGCGAGGCCGAGATCGCCGCGGCGGAGGCGGCCGACGCCACCGCCACGGGTGCCCTCGCCGCATCCCAGGCCCGGGCCGCCGTCGCGACCGCCGAGGCCAAGCGGACCGCCTGGGACCAGGTGGTGGCCGGCACGCTGTCCAACATGACGCAGCGCAACGTGCTGCTCGGGTTCAATCGGGTGCACGACCCGGAGCTGCTGGCCGGCTTCGCGTCCGAGTACTTCTCCATGGTGGAACAGCTGTGGGCCTCCCGCTCACACGAGATGGCCGAGTCCGCGGCGATCGGGCTGTTCCCGGGCGCCCAGGTGTCCGCCGCCACGATCGAGGCGGCCGACGCCCTGGTTCAGCGCAGCCGCGCGCAGCAGCCGGCGCTGTCCCGCACCGTGGCCGAGGCCCGCGACGAGATGGTCCGCGCCCTCGCGGCCCGGACGGCCGACGCCGCCCGCTGACGCTCCCGGCCGCACAGCAACCAGGCGCAGAGTGACCGGACCCCCACCGTTGTGACGGGGTCCGGTCACTCTCTGCCTAGGTGATGTGGGTCATGAGGGGTCGGGGAGGATGCGGTGCTCGCCGGCGTAGATGACGAAGCGGTCGCCGCGCACGAAGCCGGCGAGCGTCATGCCCGCGTCCCGGGCCAGGTCCACCGCCAGGGACGACGGCGCGGAGACCGAGGCGAGCATCGGCACCCCGGCCATCATGGCCTTCTGGGTCAGCTCGAAGCTGGCCCGGCCGGAGACCATCAGGGCGTGCCCGGCCAACGGCAACATCCCCTCCAGCAGGGCCCAGCCCAGGACCTTGTCCACCGCGTTGTGCCGGCCCACGTCCTCGCGAACGGCCACCAGCTCCCCGCTCACCGTGTCGAAGAGCCCGGCCGCATGCAGCCCGCCGGTGCGGTCGAAGACCTTCTGGCGCTCCCGCAGGGTCTCGGGCATCTGCAGGACGAAGGACTCGGTGACCTCCAGAGGGTCACCGTCCACCGGGAAGCGGGACTGGGTGCGCACGTTCTCGATGCTGGTCCGCCCGCACAGTCCGCAGGCACTGGTCATCAGCACCTGGCGTTCCATCTCCGGGGCCGGGGCGGCCACCCCCGGGCGCAGCACCACGTCCACGGTGTTGTCCGTCTCCTCGGCGCCGGGGCCGAAGTCCCGGCCGCAGTACCGCACGGAGTGAACCTCCTCCGCGGCACCGATCAGCCCCTCGCTCAGCAGGAAGCCGACGGCCAGGGAGAAGTCCTCCGTGGGGGTGCGCATGGTCACGGCCAGCCGGCGTCCGTTGACCCGGATCTCCAGCGGCTCCTCGGCGGCCAGCACATCGGCCCGCGCCTCACGCTCCCCCGCCTTGACCCGGACCACGCGGATCCGCGATTCACTCCTGCTCATGGATCCATCATCGCGGTTCGGCCCGCCGCCCGCATCCCGCCCGTCTTCCGCCCCGACTAGGCTTGAACCATGTCCACTCCTCACCCGGCCCACCCGGCCGCTGACCGCACTGTACGTCAGCGGACCCTGCCCCAGATCGGTGACTCGGGCCAGGCCCTGCTCGCGCGGGCGACCGTGGCCGTCGTCGGCGCCGGAGGCCTCGGCTCCCCCGTCATCCAGTACCTGGCGGCGGCCGGCATCGGCACCGTGCACGTGATCGACGACGACACCGTGGAGCTGAGCAACCTCAACCGCCAGACCCTGCACGGCGTGGACACGCTCGGGCAGCTCAAGACGGACGGCGCCGTGGCCGCGGCCCGACGCCTCTCCCCCGAGACCACGGTGGTCCCGCACACCGTGCGGCTCACCGACGCGAACTCCCACGAGCTGCTCGCCGGCGCGGACGTCATCCTGGACGGCAGCGACTCCTTCACCACCCGGTTCATCGTCCACCGCGCCGCCACCGCCCTCGGCCGGCCCGTGGTCTACGGCGCCCTCATGCAGTGGAACGCCCAGGTCACCGTCTTCTGGTCCGCCCCGCCGGCGGCTTCAGGGCTCCCCGCCACCGTGCTCACCGACGTCTTCGAGGACAACGCCGCCACCCACGCCGCGCCCGGCTGCGCCGAGGCCGGGGTGCTGGGGGCCGTCGTCGGGATCACCGGTTCCTTCATGGCCCTGGAGGCCGTCAAGCTCATCCTGGGGACCGGCACGCCGCTGCTGGGCCGCCTGCTGCTCATCGACGGGCTGGCCGGCACCACCTCGCAGATCCCGCTGGCCGCTGCTCCGGCGGCCTCCACCGCCACCACCCCGGGCACGACGCCGGCCGCTCACCACCCCGGGGCGGCCGGCGGCGGCGCTGTGCTCGGCCGCCACCACGGCACCGGGCCCGTGGCACCGGCCCAGGTGGACCCCCGGGCGATCTGGCTCGATGTCCGCCGGCCCGAGGAGTCCCGCGACCGTCCCGGCCCGGACGGAACCGTCCGGCTGCCGCTCGATGAGTTGCTGCGGCTGACCGGTGGGCCGGAGACCGCCCTGCCCGCCGACCACCCGCTGGCCGCGGTGCAGGCCGCCGTCCGGTCCTCCGGCGCCGCAGTGTTGCCGTTCTGCGCCTCCGGTCCCCGCAGCGCCACCGCCGCCCGCCACCTCGCGTCCCTGGGGTGGCCGGTGGCGGGCTATCTGGACGGCGGGTTGCCCGCGGCGCCCCCCGCCGCCAGTGCCACCAGCACCAGTGCCGGAGCACACCGTGGCTGAGTTCCTGTACCGCAGCGTCCAGGAGCACCGCCGGCGCATCCTCGGCCTCGTCCCCCTCCTCCCGGCGGAGGAGGTACCCATCGAGCAGGCCTCGGGCCGCACGCTCGCGGCGGACGCGACCGCCGCCCTGGACCTGCCCCCCTGGGACAACTCGGCCATGGACGGCTACGCGGTGCGCTCGGCCGACACCGCCTCCGCCACCGCGGCGACCCCCGTCCGCCTGAGCGTCCTGACCGAGCTGCCGGCCGGCACCGAGGCCGACCCCGTGCTGGCCCCGGGCCAGGCCGCTGCCATCATGACCGGCGCCCCCCTGCCCAGCGACGCGGACGCCGTCGTCCCCGTGGAGGACACCCTGGGCTGGGACCCGGCCGCCCCCACCGCGGGCTCCGCCACCCCCGCATCCGTGGACCTCGGCTGGCCGGTTCAGGCGGGGCGGCACATCCGCCGCAGCGGCGAGGACGTACGCGCCGGCCACGTGGTCGCGACTTCCGGCCAGCCGCTGGCGCCCCAGCGGCTCGCCGCGCTGGCGGCGGCCGGCATCCCCCGGGTCTCGGTCCGGCGTGTGCCGCGCGTGGTGGTGGTGGCCACCGGCTCCGAGCTGGTGGCCCCGGGTCAGCCCGTGCGACGCGGCCAGATCCCGGACTCCAACAGCATCCTGCTCGCGGCCCTCGTGCAGGCCACCGGCGGGCAGGTGGTCCACCGGGCCCGCGTCTCGGACGACCCCGCCGGGCTCCGGGCCGTGCTGGCGCAGACCGCTCAGAGCTCGGATGCCGTGATCGTCACCGGCGGCGCCAGCGTGGGCGCCCATGACGTGGCCCGCCTCGTTCTGGCCCCGGCCTCCTCCGGCGGCGTCCCCCTGGACTCGGCCGACGAGGCGGAGCAGGCTCCGGACCACGACGCCGGCCCCGCCGCCGAGCTGGACCCGGCCGTGCGCTTCGAACGGGTCTCCGTCCAACCCGGCAAGCCGCAGGGCTTCGGCCTGCTGCCCGATGGCCGTCCCGTGTGGTCGCTGCCGGGCAACCCGGTGAGCGCCTGGGTCTCCTACCTGGTCTTCGTGGAGGCGGGACTGCTCGCCATGCAGGGCCGCACCACCACCGCGCCCACCTGGTACCCGGCCACCGCCGTGGAGGGGTGGCGGTCCCCGCCCCGCCGGGAGCAGTACGTCCCCGCCCGGGTGGTGTCCGGGCCCGGCGAGCCGCTCCGCGTGGCGCAGGCCACCGAGCGCGGCTCCGGCTCCCACCTGGCCGGACGCCTGGCACGAGCCACCGGCCTGATCCGCGTTCCCGCAGAGACCGACGAGGTCTCGAGCGGCGACACCGTCCTCTACCGACCCCTGGAGTCCTGATGAGCACCACCCCAAAGAACGACGCACCGCAGACCGAACCACAGGGCGCACCCCGGGACACCGGCGGCGCGGACGGCTTCACCCACCTCTCCGGAGACGGCTCCGCCCGCATGGTGGACGTCACCGCGAAGACCCCGACGATCCGCAGCGCCACGGCCGAGGCGACCGTCCTGGTGGCCCCCGAGGTCCTGGAGGCCCTGACCGGGGGCACCGTGCCCAAGGGCGATGTCTGGGCCGTGGCCCGCATCGCCGGGATCCAGGCGGCCAAGCGCTGCGCCGAGCTGCTGCCGCTGGCCCACGTGATCGGCGTGCACGGGGCCACGGTGGACTTCGAGGCCGGGCCGGACCGCATCCGGATCATCGCCACCACCCGGACCGCGGACCGCACCGGGGTGGAGATGGAGGCCATGACCGCTGCCTCCGTGGCCGGGCTGGCCATGGTGGACATGGTCAAGGGACTGGACCGCTCCGTGGAACTCACCGGGGTGAAACTGCTGGAGAAGACCGGCGGGCGATCCGGGACCTGGCGCCGGGACGGTGCGCCGGCCCCGGAAGCCTCGCCGGGCGTGGGCCGGCATGGCTGACTCCCTCGCGGCCATCATCCTGGCCGGCGGCGCCTCACGGCGGATGGGCCGGGACAAGGCCTCCCTGCTGCTGGAGGACGGTCTGGGCGACGGGCCGGGAGACGGCGAGACGCTGCTGGAACGGACCCTCACCGCAGCACGCTCCGCCGGCGCCTCCCACCTGGTGGTGGCCGGCGAGGCCCCCGGCCCTGTCATGCCCCCCACCCCTTCCACACAGACCACACAGACGGCGACTGCTGCGGCGGACGTGACCTTCGTGCGCGAGGACCCGCCCCGCTCCGGGCCGGTGCCCGCGCTGGACGCTGCGCTGGAGCAGGTCACGGCGGAGTTGGTCCTCGTGCTGCCCTGCGACCTCGCCGACCCCTCGGCGGCCGCCGCCCACCTCGTCCAGGCCGCCGCCGGACTGGGCGCCGGAGAGGACGGCCTCGTGGCCGTGGACGCCGGAGGCCACCGTCAACACCTCACAGCGCTGTTCCGGGCCTCCGCCCTGCGGCGCGGTGCCACGACTGGTTCCGGCGCCGGTTCTACGGCCGTTTCCCGCGCGCCCTCCGGCCGGGTGCGCGACCGGCTGGCCGGGCTGTCCCTGGCCGAGGTCCCCGAACCCGCCGGGCACACGGGGCTCTGGGCGGACATGGACACCCCGGAGGACCTCGAGCGGGTGCGGTCCCGCCTGCGCGGCGGCGGCCCCGCGCCCACCCGCGCCACCGCAGGCACCGCGTCCAACATCCCCGGCCTGGACCCGTGGCTGCGCACCGTGGCCCGCGAGCTGGGCCTGCCGCCGTCCGTCGTGGTGCCCGGCCCGCTGCTGGACGTGGCCCGGGACGTGGCCCGAGGGGTCATCCGGCCCGGGGCGCCGACCACCACGTACCTGATCGGCATCGCCGTGGGGCGGGCCCTGTCCGAGGACGGCGGCTCACCGGAGGCGGCCGCGGAGACATCCTCGCTCGTAGAACGGCTCTCGGAACGCGTCCAGGACCTCGCCCTGGGCTACCACCCCTCAGAACCTACAGAAGGAGACCGCCCATGACCCGCGTACGACTCTTCGCCGGGGCCGCCGACATCCTCGGCGCCACCGAACGGGAGCTGACCGCTGCCACCGCCGGCGAGCTGCGGGCAGCCCTGACTGCCGGCCACGGGATGAGCGCGGAACAGGTGATCACCCGTTGCTCGCTCCTCGTGGACGGCGTCCGGGCCGCCGACGACGATCATCCGGTCAGGCCGGACTCCCTCGTGGATGTGCTGCCGCCCTTCGCCGGGGGCTGACCTCCCGCAGCCAGGTCACCCGCGCGGCCGGTGAAGTGGTCCATGGTCTGGTTCACGCCCAGGGCGTCCAGGACCCGGTCGAAGACCCCGACGGGAAGGACCCGTAGGACCGGCACCCAGCGCACCAGGGGAGGGATCACGAGTTGCTGGCGGCCGGCCTCCAGGGCCACGATCACCTGGCGCGCCACCTCGTCCGGCTTCAGGATCGGCAGCAGCCTCGGGTATCGGGTCTGCACCCCGGCGAACATGCCGGTGTCGATGTAGTAGGGGCACACCACCAGGGTGTTGATCGGGTGGCCGTCGGCCCGCAGCTCATGGCGCAGGGATTCCGTGAAGCCGACGGCGGCCCACTTGCTGGCCGAGTAGTCCGTCTGACGGGCCACCCCGGTCCAGCCGGCGGCACTGGCCACGGTGACCACAGCGCCCCGCCCCCGCGTGATCATGCCCGCCAGGAAGGCCCGCGTGACCCAGAACAGGGCCATCACGTTCACATCCATGGTCCGCTGAATCGAGTCCTCCGAGGCATCCAGCAGCCGTGCTCCCGTCACCACGCCCGCGTTGTTGATGACCACGTCCACCGGTCCCGTCTCCGCGGCCGCCCGGGTCACTTGCTGGCGGTCCGTCACGTCCACCGCCAGACAGCGAGCCGTCCCGCCCTGCGCCGTCACCGCGGCCACGGTGCCCCGGGCCGCGGCGTCGTCCAGGTCCCAGACGACCACCTCCGCACCGCGCTGCGCGGCCTCCAGCGCCATGCGCCGGCCGATGCCGGACCCGGCGCCGGTGATGAGCACGCGCGCCCCGGAGAGTCGATAGCCTGAGGTCCTCGAAGTCGTCATGACCAAAAGTTACCCGCTAGTAGCGTTTTCGGCCACTGCCGGGGAGACTCAGCCGCCGATCGCGTTCATCCCGCGCCCGGGCTGGACGAAATCCGGATCGTCGATGCCGTGGCCGGCCTTCTTCGCTGTGATGGACAGCTGCATGGCGGCGGCCAGGTCGGCGTCCGAAGCCGAGTCGCCCAACAGGGTCCGCAGGTCCGTCTCCTCCCGGGCGAACAGGCAGTTGCGCATCTGCCCGTCCGCGGTCAGGCGCAGGCGGTCGCAGTCGCCGCAGAAGGGCTGGGAGACCGAGGCGATGACGCCCACGGTGTGGGGGCCGCCGTCCACCGTGTACAGGGCCGCCGGTGAGGAGCCGCGGCCCGGCACCTCGCTCAGCTCGAAACGCTCCGAGAGCCGTTCGAGGATCTCCTCGCCGGAGACCAGGTGGTCCCGTTTCCAGGTGTGGCCGGCGTCCAACGGCATCTGCTCGATGAACCGCATCTGGGCGTCCTGGGAGACCGCGAAGGCCACCAGATCCCCGAGCTCGTCGTCGTTCACCCCGCGCATGGCCACGGCGTTGAGCTTGAGCGGGCGCAGCCCGGAGTCCCGCGCGGCGGCGATCCCGGCCAGGACGTCGGCGTGCCGGTCCCGGCGGGTCAGCTGGCGGAACTTCTCCGGCAGAAGCGTGTCGATGGAGATGTTCACGCGTCCCAGCCCGGCGTCCTGCAGGGCGGGCAGCCGGCGGTCCAGTGAGATGCCGTTGGTGGTCATCGCCACGGGCAGCGTGCCGCCACCGGGCAGTTCGATCGACGCCACCCGGGCCACGATGTCCTCCAGGTCGGCGCGCAGCAGGGGCTCCCCACCGGTCAGCCGGACCCCGGTGATGCCGTGGTCCACCGCGATCCGCACGAGGCGCTCGATCTCATCAGCCGACAGGGTCTGGTCCTTGGGCAGGAACGGGCCGGCGTCCTCCGGCATGCAGTAGGTGCAGCGCAACGAGCACTTGTCCGTCAGGGAGACCCGCAGGTCCCGGTGGACGCGGCCGAAGGTGTCCGTCAGGCTGCGCTGCGTGCCGGGGTCCCCGGCCGAGGCCGTGGCGACGGCGGCCAGCTCGGCCCGCGTGGGGAGGATCCGGCGGGCCTCGGGGCCCTCGCCGGTCCCTGCGGCGCCCGCGGCAGGGTCGGCCCCGGCCGGGACCGCGCCGACCCCCGTGGCCGTCCTGGTGGTCAGGGTGACGCCCACCGAGGTCATGGCAAACCCACCCAGTGGGACGTGCCGGCGTCGGTCTGCTGCTTCTTCCAGATGGGGACCTCGGCCTTGATGTCCTCGACCACCGCGCGGCAGACGTCGAAGGCCGCGGCGCGGTGCGCGGAGGCGACCGAGACCACGAGGGCCAGGGCGCCGACGTCGAGCAAGCCGATCCGGTGCACCGCGGCGACCCGCACCTCCCCCGCCGGATCGCCCGGCCCGCGGGCATGCCGGTCCACGATCGCGTCCAGGATGCTCCCGGCGTCCGGATGGGCCGAATACTCCAGCGAGGTCACGGTGCCGGTGGCCTCGGGATCGTGGTTGCGCACCACGCCGGTGAACGTCAGGGCCGCCCCGCACCGGGGCGAGAGCACGGACTGCTCCACGGCGGCGGCGTCCAGCGGCCGCTCACTGAGGCCGGCCACCGCGGCCCGCTCCGCCTGTTCAGTGACGCGCATGGTCACCACCTCCGGAGAGTTGTTCGATCAGATGGCCCAGCAACGGGGCGATGAGCGGCAGTCCCTGGTCTGCGGCTCGGAGGGAACCGGGAAGGTTCACCACGACGGTGGGCCGGCCGGCCGGCGGTGCACCCTCCGACGCGGCGCCGGCCACGGGGCGGTCCACGATTCCGGCCCGGCCGCGCCCGAGGGCGGCGGCAGGGGTCTGGGCGGCGCCCTCGCGACGCAGCATCTCGGCGATGCCCGGCAGTTCCGTGCAGTTCAGGGTCTCCATGGCCTCCGGGGTCAGGTCCCGCGGGGAGGATCCCGTGCCGCCGAGGGTCACGACCACATCGGCACCGCGGTCCCGCGCCGCGAGGACCCCGGAACTCACGGACTCGATCCCGTCCGGCACGATGGCCCCGTCAGCCGTCCACTCCGGGAGGCACTCGGAGACGAGCTCGAGGGCCCGGGGACCGGCGGTATCCGGCGCGTGACCTGCATGGGCACGGTCGGAGACCGTCAAGATGTGGATGTGTGGCATGGAACCTCCCGATGTGACTCGAGTCTAGGGTGACGGGTCCGGTCCGGCCAGCGCCGGACCGGCGGGTACCGTGGAGGGTGTGGACCACACCTTCTCCCTACATGCCGAATGGACCGGGAACCGGGGCACCGGGACCTCCGGATACAAGGACTACGACCGCGACCTGGTGGTACGCGCCGAAGGCCCCGGCGAGCTCGCCGGGTCCGCCGCCCGCGCCTTCCACGGGGCCGAGTCCCGCTGGAACCCCGAGCAGCTGCTGCTGGCCGCGCTGGCGCAGTGCCACCTGCTCTCCTATCTCCAGGCGGCCACGCAGGCCGGCGTGGTGGTCACCGGCGCGTCGGTACGCGCCGAATGCGTGTTGACCCATGACCACGACGGCGGCCGGGTCACCTCCGCGACTCTGGACCCCGAGATCTGGCTCGCCGAGGAGGACCAGCGTGATGCCGCGGACGCGCTGCACGCCACGGCCCACGAACAGTGCTTCATCGCCCGCTCGGTGTCCTTCCCGGTCACCATCCGGCCGCAGCAGGTCCGGCGCCCCCAGAACCGGAACCTGCCGGAGTTCGGCAGCCGCCTGGGCGCCCCCATTGCGGTGCTCAAACCCCGTCAGGGCAAGGCGCCCAGCCGCGTGACCGGGTTGGCGGACCGCCCCACCGCGTCCACGGGCCACCAGCCCCCGCCCCAGACTCAGCCTCAGGACACCGCCTCCGCCCAGCCGGAGAACGCCTCCTTCTACGACCAGGTGGGCGGGCACGAGACATTCGTGAAGCTGGCGCGGGTGTTCTACGAGGGCGTGGCGGGCGACCCCGACTTCCGTGCCATGTACCCGGAGGAGGACCTGGGTCCGGCCGAGGAGCGGCTGCGGATGTTCCTCGAGCAGTACTGGGGCGGGCCGAAGACCTACAGCGAGCAGCGCGGGCACCCCCGGCTGCGGATGCGCCACGTGCCCTACACGGTCGACTTCACCGCGCGGGACACCTGGCTGCGGCACATGCGTGTGGCCGTGGACTCGCTGGAGTTGCCGCCGCTGCTGGAGGGCACCCTCTGGGACTACCTGGAGCGCGCCGCCCACTCGATGGTCAACTCGCGCTAGAGCGCGCCTAGAGCATCAGGGGACGCCGGCAGAGCACGAAGCCGGCCGGCCCGGACAGGCGCACCCACGGCCCCGAGGTGTGGACCGCCGTCGTGCCTCCGGGGCTGAGGAAGCCCAATCCGTGGGCGGCGAAGGCCGCCCCCGCAGGGAGGAATCCCCCACCGGCGTCCGGAGCATCCGGTGCCGTCCCGCCCAGCAGGCGTCCCCAGACGGCGGCGCGGGCCTGGGCCACCATGGCCGCCCCCGGGTCCTGCGGCAGGGCGTCGGCCAGTTCCCGGATCCCGTCCCGGGCCACCGTCTGCAGCTCCTCGTCCTCCACCGTGGCGACCGGGGTCCATCCGGCCCGGGGTGGCGTGACCGCCGTCCAGGGGGCCTGCTCGGTCACGGGAGGCAGGGTGAAGGAGGTGGAGGACGTGGACGTCATGCGGGCCAGGCGCTCCAGCACGGAGGACAGGGCATAGACGGCGTCGAGGCCGTCCTGCCGGCCCTCCACCAGCCGGACCGTCCGCAGGCCCAGCGCCACCGGCACCTGGTCCCCCAGTCCCCGGGGCTGCAGCACCGAGACCCAGCAGGCCAGGACGTTCCCGGCGACCTGCAGGCGAAGGCCCGTGTCCGCCATCTGCTTGGCCCGCGTGGCGAACCGCTCCAGGTCCACGGCCGCCTCCCGGTCCTCCAGGACCAGCGCCGGGGCCGCGTCGGTGCGGGACCCGGGGTGAGACGGGGCGGAGGGATGGGTGGGATGGGACGGTTCGGAAGACATCGGTGACATGATGCCCATTGTCCCACCGGGCCGGCGGCGACCGGGCGGAGTAGACTTCCGGGAGAGTTACCGACGGGTATGGATGCGGCGGCAGGTGTCGAGCGAAGGGACGTTCATGGGGTCGGGAAAGATCCGTGCGATGCGATCGGGGTTCCCCGAGGACCCCACCGACGTGCTGCGGGGGGTCCTGGCCCTCACGGAGTCGGGAACCGACCCGGTCTCCGGGGAGACGCTGCTGACCGGCACCACCCCGGAGCAGGCCCGTGGACGGGTGTTCGGCGGCCAGGTCATGGCCCAGTCCCTGGTGGCGGGGACCTCCACCGTGGCCCCGGGACGTCAGGTCCATTCGATGCACGGATACTTCATCCGGCCCGGTGACGCCCTGAAGCCGATCACCTTCGCCGTGGAGGAGCTCCGGGACGGGCGGTCCTTCTCGGTCCGCCGTGTGCACGCCCGCCAGGAGGGCAAGACCCTGATGTCCCTGATCTGTTCCTTCCAGGAGCCCGCGGACGGGCTGGAGCACCAGTCCCCCATGCCGACCGGCGTCCCGGATCCCGAGTCCCTGCCCCGGACCTCCGAACGCCTGGGGCATCTCGGGCATCCCGTGGCCCAGGAGTGGTCCTGGGCCCGTCCCTTCGACATCCGGCACGTGGACCCACCCCTGGAGACCGCGGCGGACAAGCGGCCGGTGGCCACCAACATGGTGTGGATGAAGACGTTCTCCGGCCTGGACGGGGACGAGAACGTCCAGCGCGCGGCGCTGGCCTATGCCTCCGACTACACCCTGCTGGAGCCGGTGTTGCGCCGCCACGGGCTCGCCTGGGTCCGGCCCGGGATGTCCATCGCCTCCCTGGACCATGCCATGTGGTGGCACCGCCCCGCCCGCGTGGACGAGTGGCTGCTGTACGTCCAGTCCAGCCCCTCGGCCCAGGGCGCCCGGGGTCTGAGCAACGGCAGGATCTACTCCCGCACCGGTGAGCTGGTCGCCTCCGTGGCCCAGGAGGGCATGCTCCGGGTGCCCCGCGACTTCCAGAACAAGGTCAGGGGTGCCGTCCAGGACCTGTACCTGAAGACCGCCCGGCGGCCGAACCGGTGGTCGGAGGGCCTCGATCCGGACTGTTCCGGGATCTCGGCGTGCACCACGTCCTCGGCGTAGGCCTC
>NZ_JBFARZ010000010.1:38062-98043 GCF_040677445.1 Citricoccus sp. NPDC055426 | reverse complement strand
AGGCCTGCGAGCGCTCACATCAGCGGCACAGAGGGAGGCACAGGTTCTTCGATGTCCTTGGGCCGAACCGGTAATCCGGTTCGGCCGCCGGGCGCTGCACACGTCCTGGAGGGACGGCCCGGGCTCAGTCCCGGGTCAGCTTGCGGTGGGTGACACGGTGCGGGCGGGCCGCATCCGGGCCCAGCCGCTCGACCTTGTTGGCCTCGTAGGACTCGAAGTTGCCCTCGAACCAGTACCAGTTCGCGGGGTTCTCCTCCGTGCCCTCATAGGCCAGCATGTGGGTGGCCACCCGGTCCAGGAACCACCGGTCGTGCGAGATGACCACGGCACAGCCGGGGAACTCGAGCAGGGCGTTCTCCAGCGAGGTCAGGGTCTCGACGTCGAGGTCGTTGGTGGGCTCATCGAGGAGGAGCAGGTTGCCGCCCTCCTTGAGGGTCAACGCCAGGTTCAGGCGGTTGCGCTCACCACCGGAGAGGATGCCGGCCTTCTTCTGCTGGTCCGGGCCCTTGAATCCGAAGGCGGAGACATAGGCGCGGGACGGCATCTCGACCTGGCCGACCTTGATGTAGTCCAGGCCGTCCGAGACGACCTCCCAGAGCGACTTCTCCGGGTCGATCCCGCCGCGGGACTGGTCCACGTAGGAGATCTTGACCGAGTCGCCGATCTTCAGCTCTCCGCCGTCGAGGGACTCGTAGCCCACGATGGTCTTGAACAGCGTGGTCTTGCCGACGCCGTTGGGGCCGATGATCCCCACGATGCCGTTGGGCGGCAGCGAGAAGGACAGGCCGTCGATCAGCACGCGGTCGCCGAAGCCCTTCTGCAGGTTCTTCGCCTCGATGACCTGGTTGCCCAGCCGCGGGCCCGGCGGGATCTGGAGCTCCTCCAGGTCCAGCTTGCGGGTCTTCTCCGCCTCGGTGGCCATCTCCTCATAGCGCGCCAGGCGGGCCTTGGACTTGGCCTGGCGTCCCTTGGAGTTGGAGCGCACCCAGTCGAGCTCCTCGGAGAGGCGCTTGGCCATCTTCGCGTCCTTCTTGCCCTGGATCTCCAGGCGGGCGCGCTTCTTCTCCAGGTAGGTGGAGTAGTTGCCCTCGTAGGGGTACAGGCGTCCGCGGTCCACCTCGCAGATCCATTCGGCCACGTGGTCCAGGAAGTACCGATCGTGGGTGACGGCCAGGACGGCGCCGTGGTAGGCGGCCAGGTGCTGCTCGAGCCACAGCACGGACTCGGCGTCCAGGTGGTTGGTCGGCTCGTCCAGCAGCAACAGGTCGGGCTTCTGCAGCAGCAGCCTGCACAGGGCCACGCGGCGGCGCTCACCGCCGGAGAGGACCGAGACGTCGGCGTCCCCCGGGGGGCAGCGCAGGGCGTCCATGGCCTGCTCGAGCTGGGAGTCGATGTCCCACGCGTCGGCGGCATCGATCTGCTCCTGGAGCTGGCCCATCTCCTCCATCAGGGCGTCGAAGTCCGCATCCGGATCCGCCATCTGCTCGGAGATCTCGTTGTAGCGCTGGATCTTCTGGTAGATCTCCCCCACGCCCTCCTGGACGTTGCCCAGGACCGTCTTCTCCTCGTTCAGCGCCGGCTCCTGCATGAGGATGCCCACGCTGTAGCCCGGATCAAGCCGCGCCTCGCCGTTCGAGGGCGTGTCCAGCCCCGCCATGATCTTCAGGATCGTGGACTTGCCCGCGCCGTTGGGGCCCACCATGCCGATCTTGGCCCCCGGCAGGAAGGCCATCGTCACGTCATCCAGGATCAGCTTGTCGCCCACCTTTTTGCGGGCCTTGACCATGCTGTAAATGTATTCCGCCATGACCCCAAGGCTAGTGGGTGGCCGCCGGATTACCCGCATCGGGGCGCGTCCGGCGGCCACCGTCCGCTGTGGACCGGATTCAGGCCGCGTTCAGCCGCTCCGATTCCTCCTCGTCCACCGCCCGCCCGGCCTCATCGCCTGCCTCGGACCCGGCCTCGTCCAGATCCTCAGCGGACCCGTACGGAGAACCTTCCAGGATCTCGCCGGTCATCCGGTCCACGCCCTCGTCCGGGTCCTCGGCCCCCTCGCCGGTCGGCCCTGCCAGGGGCGCCGGACGGCCCGCGGACCGGTTGAAGAAGGCCGTGCCCAGGGCCAGGTCGTGGCCGATGGTCTCGGCCTCGATCTCCACCGAGGTCCCGGACCGTTCCTCGCTCTGCCACGGCCGGACCTTGAGCCGCCCGGTGACGAGTACCGGCTGCCCCTTGGACAGCGAGGCCGCGACGTTGGTGGACAGCTGGCGGAACATGTTGACCGTGAACCAGTTGGTGGCCCCGTCCACCCAGGCCTGCTGCTCCCGGTCGAAGCGTCGGTCGGTGGAGGCCAGGCGGAAGTTGCCCACGGCCAACCCGGACCCGGTGGTGCGGGTGGTGGGTTCGGTGGCCACGAAGCCGCGGACGGTGATGTGTTCACTCATGGTGGTGCCTTTCGGTGAGCCGGCCGCGGCCGGCGAGGGGCCGCCGTCGGGCAACCGACCTCCGGCGGCAGGAGGTTCTCCCCCTGTGGCACCAGCACACCGCCCACCGGCCGGGCGCACCAGCGCCCCACCACCCACCCGTGGACAACCCACCGGGTGCGGTGTCCTGTGCAGGAGTGGGCCCCCGGTAGAATGGCAGCGCCCAGCCCCAGTAGCTCAGTGGATAGAGCAGGAGCCTTCTAATCTGACGGGCGCGCATTGCTGCCGCCGGGACCGTTGTCCATCGGGTATTCACCGGTCTGCAGCCACTCCAGGGGAACGCCAGTCCTCAGCGCCCATGCCTTCATCACGATCTGCCGCGGGGCAGTGTGGCCGTTCTCGTAGTTCGTCACGGACTTCAGCGAGATCCCGATCTCCTCAGCGAACTCACGTTGCCCCAACCCTGTGACCTCCCGCGCCTTGCGGAGGCGGTCGGTGAGGTCGAAGTGGGGGATGACGAAAGCGGCGTCTGTGCTCATGAGAGCGATATTACCCGGACGTGCGCACCTGCGCAACACGGTTTTTCTGCACATTCGCGTGCTCCGATACTTGCGCATACACGTAAACCCGCTATTGTGAGTGCATGCAAGATACCCAAAAGCGTAAGAGCGCCAACATCGGTACCGCCGAAACCGCTCGCATCCTCCGGGTGTCCAAGCGAACGGTCCATAACCGCGTGGACGCCGGGATTCTCACCCCCATCACCAAGATCGAAGGCCGGACCGGGGCCTACGTCTTCGACCGGGAAACCGTTCAGGCGCTCGCTGATGCGCAGCAAGAGTCCGCCACCTCTTAAGAAGATGGCCCCCACCTGCTCGAACAGGTGAGGGCCGTGTGAATCCGTACCAAGACTCAAGGAGATCCTACTCGTGAACAGCTTCCGAAGGAACCGCGGCCGTCAGTCGGCCGCCCATCAGACCCCCTCCCCCGGCTTCCCTGCGGGTGCGGCCGCTGCCGGCGGAGGGATGAGTGCGGAAGGGGCTGGCCCTATCTCAACGGCCCCTGACCGCGCTGAGGGGGTGGGCGCCCCCAGTGCGATGGGAGAGGCGTCCACCCCCGATCCCCGCTCGATCGTCCTGTCACGCCGCCGCGGCGTCGGTGGCATGTACGTGTACGCCCAGTGCCCGCAGGGCCACGAGTTCCGATGGAGGCACTACGAGGGCCACACCACGGCGGGTGCCGGCGCATGGCTGGCTCGGCACATCGAGTGCACCGAGGAGCGCCGCGGCGGTCCGTCCGTGTTCGCGGCCTTCTCCGATGCGTTCGAGAGCGACCTGGTGCAGGTCGACGGCAGCCGGCTGAGCGGGGACCTGGTCGGAATGCGGGGCCGGTCATGACGGCCACGCAAGGCACCGTGGCATCCGCGGCGCCGGCCGATGACGTCGTGATCCCCCTGGCGATCTACGCCGAGGTGAGCAACCGGCAGCCCGGCACTGCCGTGGTCTGCGGCCCATGCGCCTCGAAGTCGTGGTTCCCGAAGTCAAAGCACGGCAGCGCCCTGCTGCTCGAGGCCATCGATGAGCACCACTCCCACACCAGACAGGAGAAGTCCCATGACTGACCAGGCCGACCTGTTCGATGTCCACTTGCCACCGTCTGCCGGGATCGTGCTGAAGGACGAGGCGGGGCTGTTCACCACCTCTGAGGCGATCGCCGAAGGGGCCGGCGTCCAGCACAAGAACATCCTGCAGAACCTCGACAACAACATGGCGCACTTCGAGGAGTTCGGAAGGGTGACTATTCAAAAGGAACCCTTCAGTACGCAAGGCGGGCTGCAGCTGAAGCGCAGCGCCCGCCTCAACGAGCAGCAGGCAACCCTGATGCTCACGTTCCTTCGGAACACTCCGCAGGTCCTCGCCTTCAAGAAGGCGCTCGTGAAGGCGTTCTACGAGATGGCCGCGATCATCCGGTCCGGCGCCCCGCGGTCACTCGAGGAGCGCTCGCTGGCCTTGATAGCCGAGCTGGGCGCCGTGGTCGATCGGCAGCGGGCGGAGCTGGAGGTAGCGGCACCGAAGGTCCAGGCCTACGACCAGTTCCTCGATGCCGACGGGACGTACTCGGTCGGCAACGTCGCAAAGATGCTGGGGCGGTCACAGAACAAGCTCTTCGCGGATCTGCGCAATAACGGGATCTTCATCGCCAAGGGTGCAATGGCGAACACCCCCTACCAGCAGTACATGCACCACTTCGCCGTCAAGGCCTACACCTACACGAGGGCCGACGGGACCGAGGGCACCAGCTACACCACCCGGGTCCAGCCCTCCGGCCTTGACTTCATCCAGAAGAAGCTCCAGCTGAAGGTCACAGCATGATCACCGAACAGAGGCGCTCCAACGAGGTGGTGTTCCAGCCCAAGGGCGAACGGCCCCTGAAGAAGACCCTGGGACGGTACCCACAGGTCTCGTACCGCGACAAGACCGAACTGACCCGCGAAGTCGAGAAGGCCGCCCGCCACTACTGGCCCAACGCCCGCAGCATCCACGCAGAAGTCCGCCACCCCTGGCGGGCCTGTACCGGTGAGGTCGTCGTCACCATGCGATACGGAACCGTCGTCGCAACCTTCGCCCCAGTCTGGGACCCATCCCGCCCAACAGAAGCACAAGCCAGACCCCAACAGGACTCCGGACAGGTGGCACCCCAATGGTGACCCGCAAATGGACCTACGCGGCCCGCCGACGCCTCTTCATCGATGCACCAGTGGCCCTACTCGGTGCCCTGCTCTACCTCGGCACCGCCACCGCGCCCAACGGCGCGACAGTCCTCGGCGTCTTCATGATGCTCACCGCCGCGCTCGCCGCGGCCCTCGACAACGACTCCACGCCGGCCGAGACCGGCAGAAAAAGGAAGTGATCCCCATGACGACTGAACAGGAGTTCCTGGGTAACGCCCCCAGGCCCGGCAACGCACCCCTGGCCACTACATGGTCGACAGCACTGCAAGACGCCGCCGCGCTCTTCGAACAGGCACGCCTCGCCGCCGACAACGGAGACACCCGCGAGGCGCTCGCCGCTGGTGCGGAAGCCGTCGGCATGGCTGCCGTGGCCGTGGATCTGAGGCGCCGCGACTACGTCGAGGTCGAGATCCTGCCGGATACGACCAGCTTCGAGACGGCGCTAGCGGGTGTAGTTCGGGCAGAGAAGGCGTTGGGAGACCAGCGGGACCAGCAACTGTCCGACGAGGAAGCGGAGATGCTCGCACGGGAGGACCCGCGGTTGTCGAAGTGGGATGTCCTGGACGGCCGTGGGGTGCCCGGGCGACCTATCCCCGGCCAGATGGACGCCATGGAGCAGCTGGGAAAGGCCGCACAATGACCGCGCCGGCACAACTCGACGTCATGCAGAACATCGGCCCGGGACCTGAGGTGAAGAAGTTCGTGAAGACCTACCCGCGTGCGGTCGTCAGGATCGCCCGGCCCACCGCAGCCAAGCCAGGATGGGGCCCGATGTGGCGCGTCTGGATGCTCGAACACGACGGCAGCGTGGACCACGAAGGCAAGGGGTGGCCGTCCGACCACGCCGTCATCCCCCGCGAGGCAGCCCTGGACGACGCCCACCTGACCATCGGCCTCATCCGCCAAGGCAGAAGAGCCTCCGCCACACAGCGAGGTGTCCAGTCATGACCACCCTCATGGGGCTGGCCCCCACCATCAACGCCGCACCCTCGGACGAATCCGCAGCATGGCAGAACGTCTCCTGGATGGAGCAGGCCGCCTGCGCCGGCCGAGACCCCGAACTCTGGTTCACCTTCGACGCCGACGAGGAAGCAACGGCGCTCGCTGTCTGCCGGTCGTGCCCGGTGCTGGAGTCGTGTCTCGAGGACGCCATGCACGAGGAGGGTGGTCGGGGTGCAGCATCTCGGTTCGGGATCCGCGGTGGTCTGCTGCCGAACGAGCGGTTCAACCGGTACAAGGCACGTGCGCAGGCCGAACGGCGGGGTGCAGCGTGATGGCCAGGAAGATGAAGTCCAGGACAGCGGTCCGACCGTCGCCGGCGCAGCTGCAGGCAGGGACCTATCAGGTGGTGTTCCCGATCGATGATCAGGACATGCCGGTGGGCCAGTTGAAGGAGGCGGCCCGGGAGCTGGTCTCGGCCGCCGCGGATGACTACGGCCTCCGCCGGGTCGGCTCGGTACAAACGGTGCTTACTCATGGGACGGCCCCGTTCCTGACGGCCCAGGTGGCCGTCCAGTGGGCTGGGAGTCAGCCGGTCATCAGGGGGTGGCTCTGATGGTGGAACAGTCGTTGGCCGATCACATGGTGGCGGAGTTGGCTCGCCGACAGGAGGAGCACCACCGGCTGGTGGTGGACGCAGAGAGGGCACAGGCGGCTCAGATCAGCGCCCAGGAGACCGCGGCGGCCGCGATGCGGGCCACTCAACAGGCGGCCCAGGAGGTCCGTCAGATGCAGACCGCACTGTCGGCCCTGGGCTATGGACCCGGAGGCCGTGGCGCGCAGCAGGAGCCGGCCGAAGGCAGCCAGGGAGGAGATGCCCCGTGATCGGTATCAAGCCGAAGTCGCTGCGTGAGGTGCCCGTCGGGAAGTACTGCTGCGGTATGTGCGGGCGGTTCTCCCACTTCAGGCAGGGCGGGCCCCGGCCGGAGTACTGCGTGGACTGCAGGCCCCAGGCGATCGCCCTGGGATGGCTCGCGCCCCCACCACCACGGAAGAGAAGAACCAGGAAGAAGGCAACAGCATGACGCTCACGAACATCGGTCCCGACTGCCGAGACAACAAGCACCCGGCCTGTGACGCCCGAGCAATGGACCTTGAGACGGACGAAGTCACGGACTGTGACTGCAGCTGCCACGCCCCAGCCGAAGTGGAGTGCTCGTCCTGCGGCCAGCCGCGTCCGGCGGACGAGACGGCCTACAACCCGATGCAGGCCATCACCGGTGGCCCCTTGGGCTGGTACTCCGGGGACGACGGAGAGATCTGCAGTGACTGCATGACCAACATCATCCGAGGGAGCAACCGATGACCACCGCCAAGACCGCCACTGACGTGGCCACGATCCTGCACAAGCACCTGGACGCCCCAATCAGCACCGAGGACGCCCGGAACATCGCCACCGCCCTCGGCCTCACCGTCGCCCCCGAAAAGCCTAAGCCGGGGCTGTATCTGTTCGATGGTCGGTTCCCCGTCATCATCGACGGTGACGGCGACTGGTGGAACCTGACTCTGGGCAGCGATCCCGGTATGGCCTACGAGGACACTCCCGGCGAACCAAGGCACCTCACCCCCGCCCGCGTGGTCCCCGCCGAGCCGCCCGTGCTCACCTCTTCCACTTCGCTCTTGGACGAAGCCCAGATGCAGGAGGACGCCAGCGTCGAGTGGGCGGCATACCGCAAAGACTACGGACCGAAAGACACGGCCACCGCACACAAGGCATTCCACGCAGGCTACCGCGCCGCCCTCGCCAAGCACGACGGGGCGCGGGAACTGCCGGGGCGGGATGAGGTGGAGGAGGCGATTCACAATGCTCTTGGTAAGCACGACTCGAACGCCTGCCGACGCGCATCAGTCGCCGTGATGGAGGTGATCCGCCGTGGCTGACCTGGACCCCCGAGCCATCCTGGCCGAGATGCAGGCCCGCGCTGATGCCGCCACCGAGGGGCCATGGAAAGCGGTGACGGACGAGGGCGTCACCCTCTGCCTGGTTCTGACCGCCGCTGAGGGTGTGGACCCGGAGAGCGAAGACGCCTTCTATGACTCGGGCGTATCGACCGAGACTGGTGGCGACGCCGAGTTCATCGCGCATGCCCGCACCGACCTCCCCGCCATGGCCGCCGCGCTCACCGCCGTGCTGGACCTGCACCCGTCTATCGACGGGGCGGGAGTGGAATGCGACGTATGCGCTGACGACCGTGGCCCGAAGCCTTACCCCTGCCCGACCGTCCACGCCATCACCGACGCGCTGGGTGGTGACCGGGGGTGAGCAACAAGGCTGCCGCGGCATACCACCCGAACAAGTCACCCCACCTCGGCCCCGACTGCAGGGACAACAAGCACCCGGCCTGTGACGGCCGGGCCCTGAACATCATCACCGACGAGGTCACCCAGTGCGGGTGCCACTGCCACCAGGAGAAGCCATGACCACCGAAGCGACCACCACGTACGAGATCCAACTCAGCACCGACAAAGCGGCAACCGTAGAAGGTGCTTGGAGTTACGAGGTCAACGGTGCGGGCATCCTCAGCGTGCGCAACAAGGATGAAGCGCTCGCGACCTACGCAGCCGGGCACTGGACCAGCATCACGAAGGTCAACCCCGAGGCACCCACGGCCTCGGAGCGTGCTGTCGCCCCGACCATGCCGGTCGAGCCGCCGACCGTCTACCAGACCGAGGTCAACGCCCTCTACGAGAAGGCCCAAGCCGACCCCGAGGTCAAGACGAACGGCGAGAAGTTCCTCTACGTCGCCCAGGGAATCGTGGACCTGAAGTGGAAGGCCGCGCTCGCCGGCGACGACGAGCAGGAGGCCCACCGTGGCTGACGCAATCCTCCCCCGAGCACTCCCCCAGCCCCTGAAGATCGACCCGGCCGCGCTCGCTGACCTACCGGAGGGTGCGGTGGTCTACTCCAAGTCCAAAGCCGCTCCGCACGCGGTCGGCGTCATGATCCTGGCCAAGGGCCGGTGGGCGGCTGATGGACGGACGCAGACCGTCCCACAGAGCGACCTGTCCGATGACAGCAACCTCGACGTCATCGAGGAACTGCGGGACACCGTGGACTTCTGGGTGCTGCCCCTGCCATGACCCAGACCGAGTACGACGACCAGTGGGTCTGTGGGTACTGCGGCAAGACCTGGGTGGTCCCATCACTAGCCCGCCGTTGCGAGGCGAAGCACGACGAAGAGGAGCAGGACGATGAGAGTACGAGCTGATGCTGGCGCCCTGTGCGCGGCGCTGAATGCGCTGGTGCCGTTCGTGTCCACGGACAAGGACGCGGGCCCGGACGGGATGATCCATCTGTCGGCGGTGCCGTCCGGGGGCTTGATGGCCACGGCCTACGGGAACGCGCCGGCGGTCGCATGGGTGGCTGCTGAGTCGCTGGACGGTGAGCTGGCCTCGTTCGCAATGGACCGGCAGGACGCGAAGACCATCGCGGGGAACTTCCGGAAAGCGATCGGTGACCTGCTGATCGACGTGGAGGCAAAGGTCCTGAAGTCGGTGGTCCAGACCAACGTAGTGATGATGAACGGCGAGACCATGGACGGCCGGGAAGAGAGACCAGAGACGGCCTACTCGATCACGGTCACAGAGGACTCGGGCCTGTTCGGGAACCGCATGGTGAAGGTGGCGACGGCGGCCCAGCCGGAGGCGAACCTGTCGGCCGTGTGGGCTGCTCTCCTGCAGCCGCTGGTCAGCCCTGTGCCACCGATGGAGGAGTATCACGTGGCGGGCAAGCACTTGGGCATGTTCAGGCCCGCAGAACGCGAGTACGAAGCGAGCCTCACGATCGAACCGGCGACCCTAGCCGGGGCCCTCCTGGTCCGGGTGGGAGCGGACTTCATCGGGTTGGCAAACGGCACCGGAGCCACCGAGCGTGACGACGAGGACCGCAGGGACTGGATGGAGCGGATCCCCGTACCTGACAAGACCGCCCCATGACTCGCCATGCCCGCGGGGAGGCCCGTGAGTGCCAGTGCGGGAAGAACTTCTACGCGACCCTCTCGGACGCGCAGAACGCCCGCTGGCGCATCGGCCTGCAGGCCGGCTACCAGGAACCCGTCAAGTACTACGAGTGCCGCTACAGCGGGTGGCACTGGACCCGCAAGGGCATCCCCGAAGTCCTAACCCAACCGAAGGAGACCGGCAATGCCTGAACTCACCAGCTGGCTCATAGCGGCCATGGCCGGGTACATCACTGGAACGATTGTGGGCTACCTCAAGGAGAGCTCCCGCGAGCGCGGGAAACGTGCGGCTGCGCGACGCCCGTCGGTGGAGATCATCGAGGTCTCGCTGTCCCCTGGCGCGCCGTTCTCCAAGTGGTGTGAGGACTGCAACCGCACTCACCTATGGGTGACGATCTACGCCTACGAGGGCGACGACCCAACTACGGCCCGGCCGATCGGCGTCGCACCCATCGCGGATGACGAGAGCCAGGATGGTGGTGCCTGAGTGGCTTGGCTGAAGACGTCCGACACCAGCGCGAACCACCCGATCGCGCTCGCTGTCCTCGAGGAGGATGAAGCGGATGACCGGATTCTGAATGAGGTGTGGGGCTTCGCTGCGCGGTGTGCGGTGATGTCGGCTCAGCACGAGCAGGACTACATCGTGACGATTGGCACGGCGAAGCAGATGGCCGGGTCTCTCGGCCGGTATCACGTGCTCACCGCGGCCGCGGTCCGTGCTGGGTACTTCACTCGGGTGGAGATCGAGACGGAGGATGGTGAGGCGCGGCCGGCGTTCAAGCTGGTCGAGGACAACGACCTGTTCCACATGATCCTGAAGGACGAGCGTGCCTGGACGAACCAGCGCAAGCGGGACACCGGGAATACGAACCTGACCGTCCCGATTCGGGAGCGTGATGGTGATGGCTGCCGATGGTGTGGCCAGGTCGTCGTGTGGTCCGGTGACCGGAAGTCCGGTCGGTCCGGTACCTATGACCACCTCATCCCCGGGGAGGCTGCGCGTTCCCCCGAGGACATGGTCGTTGCCTGCAGGTCCTGCAATGGGGCCCGCGGGGACGACGAGGACAACACCTGGGACAAGCCGCTCCTGGCAGTCCCTGAGAGCCCCTACTACAGCAAAGCGACCGTCACCTACCTGGCGAAGCACGGACGGACTGTGAAGCCCTCCGAGCGCCGGAAGGCGTTCACCCCGGCTCCTGCAGCAGCGACTGGCAAGCATGCCTCTGTTGAGACCATGGCTGTCGAGACCCCCACTGTTGAGACCCTGACCGCTGAGCGACCCTCGGGTACCGCTCCGGTCGGTGGCGCTCCGGTGTCGGGGGCTCCGGCCCGGGCTCCGGAGGAAGCGCCGAGCAGCGCGGTCGAGACAGGTGGACCTTCTGATTTGCCGGGGGTTGAAACGCCCCCACCTTCTGATCTGCCGGACCCGGCAGATCAGCGGTCTACCGAATCTGGATTTGTCGGGACGGGTCGGGACGGGTCGGGTCTGGCAGGTAAGGGTCTGGGTGGGGCTGGGTCTGGACGGGCTGGGATGGGTCTGGCCGGGGGCACCGCTGGGTCTGGTGGATCTCATCAGGGTGTGCCGATCAGGAAGAAGCGACGGGGAAAGAGGGGCAAGAGATGACGCCGGAGGAGTACAGGGCGATGATCGCCGGGCAGATGAGTGAGAAGGATCTGCAGGACAAGGTGATCGACACGGCTCTACGGAATGGGTGGCTCGTCTATCACACCCATGACAGCCGTAGGTCGGCGCCGGGATTCCCTGATCTGGTGCTGGTTCATCCCGAGCATGGCGTGATGTGGCGCGAGCTGAAGAAGCAGAAGGGCCGGGTGTCCCCGGATCAGAAGAAGTGGTTGGACCGTCTGGCCGCTGTGGATGAGAACGCTGGTGTGTGGCGGCCGAGTGACTGGGTATCTGAGCAGATCGTGAAGGAGCTGATGGGGCGATGATCGTAGACCTGATGAGAGATGTGGACCGGCTGACGATCACGACCAAGACCGTCGTGTCGAAGAACCCGCTCGTGGTGGTGGACGCTCCCCCGCTGCTGGGACAGTTGCGCGCCGCGGTGAAGCCCTCGGGTGAGAAGTCCTCGGGTGGATCGGGTGGCGCGGTATCGGGGACACCGTTGGACCTGTCGGCGTTGGAGCTGATGACGCAGATCCAGGACGAGGTGAACCGGGCCTACTGGCTGGTGAAGGATGCCTCGCGCCGTCCGGGCATCGGCGGGTACACGCTGGAGGAACGGTTGCGGTTCGTGGCTGTCCGGGTGGCTGAGTCGTACGATCGTCCCGAGGGGCCGGCCTTCATCCCTGCTCCACGCCCTGACATCCTCGAGGATGTGCATTCGTGGGTGGAGAAGATCGACCACCTGTTCGATCCCGTGAAGGTGGTCCCCCTGCCTGATCATGCGTGCCCGGTGTGTAGGGCTACCCGGGTGGCTGTCACCCTGGATACTGGTGAGGCCGGGGAGGCCCCCGCCCTGACCGTCCGGTTCGGTACCCCCCTGGTGGCCTCCTGCGGTGGGTGTGAGACCAGGTGGCCCGGGGCCCAGATGCTGGACCTGGCCGCTGTGCTGGGTGGGAACACTCAGGTGATGGCTCACGTACTGGGATCTGGTAACGACAATGGTGTAACCTGAAGGTGCTTGCTACAGGTGTACCTAAGACCCGGACCATTGGTCCGGGTCTTCGTCGTTAAAGAGGTGATCGTCATGGCCCTCGCCTCGACGGCATCCCGCGGCTACGGCGGAGACCACCAGCGCATGCGGAAGAAGTTCGAACCGCAGGTCAGAGCAGGCAAAGCAGTCTGTGCACGCTGTGGTGAACAGATCGATCCGGCGGGCCCCTGGGACCTCGGGCACAACGACGACCGATCCGCGTGGACCGGCCCTGAGCATGTGTCCTGCAACCGCCGCGCCGGCCAGGCGAACGCAACGGAAACTCGGATGCAGCGCAACGCGATGGTGGTCCGCGACTGGTGACACCCTCAAGGGGAGGGGGCGTCGGAATCTCTCGAACGCCCATGTCAGATGACTCTGCCCGGTAGTCATCTCCCTCCCCGACGGCCTCGACGTTACGTTACCGATCCCGGGATTCGAGGTAACGGTACTGGGAAGGACGGTGCTCGGCATGGAGGTCACGTGCGCTGAGTGTGATGAGCCCTTCGAGGCCAAGCGCCGGACCGCCCGCTTCTGCTCGGACAAGTGCCGGGTGAGACATCACCGGAAGAAGGGCCCGAAGTTGCCGGCCGCGGTGAAGAAGGCCGCGGCTGCTGCAACTGCTCGGGCTGCGCTTGCGGATGATGTCCCGGATTTTATGCCGGAGAACATACCGGATGAGGAGAACGAGGAGCCCGTCGAGGAGACGGTGGAGGCCACTGTGCGCGCTGAGCTGGTGAAGGCCGGCAAGCACCGCACGGTCATGGGCCAGGCTGCCCTGGTCCTCGCCCGGCGCCTGGATCTCCCGACGATGGACACGGGGTCCGCTGTCGCGGCCCTGGTGAAGCAACTCGAGGCCACCTTGGAGACCGCGCTCGCGGGTGCTGAGGAAGAGGAAGACGAGCTCGAGAAGATGCGTCGTCGCCGGGAGGAGAAGCTCGCGGCCAACCAATGACGTGATGGAGGTCTGGCATGCTCGGGGCTCCGACGCTGGTTAGTCCGGCGTACATGACAGGGCCGGAGTATGCCGGCACGTTCGGTCCGGAGGTCGCTGACCTGTGCGAGGCCGTCGGGTTCGCCCCGGATCCGGAGCAGCGGCTGGGCTTGGACATGATGTTCGGCTTCGACAGGCGGGGCAAGTCCACGTCATTCGAGTTCGCGTGCATCTGCAGCCGGCAGAACATGAAGACCGGCCTGTTCAAGCAGGCGGCCCTGGGCTGGCTGTACATCACGGATCAGAACCTCATCGTGTGGAGTGCTCACGAGTTCGCCACCGCGATGGAGGCGTACCGGGACATGGCGAACCTCATCGAGGGCTCGCGGTTCTTGTCGAAGAAGGTCAAGCGGATCAGCGGTTCCCACGGGGACGAGACGATCGAGCTGAAGACCGGGCAGCGTCTGAAGTTCAAGGCGCGCACGAAGTCCGGCGGTCGTGGACTCACCGGGGACAAGGTGGTCCTGGACGAGGCGTTCGCGCTGCAGCCCGACCACATGGGCGCCCTGCTCCCGACTCTCTCGGTCCGCCCCGATCCGCAGGTGATCTACGGGTCCTCGGCCGGTCTCGCACACTCCGATGTCCTGCGTGGTGTCCGCGATCGCGGCCGCGCCGGGTCCTCAGCCCGTCTCGGATATTGCGAGTGGTGTGCCCCTCGCCAGGCGTGCGCGGACGAGAAGTGCGACCACGAGCCCGGCAAGTGGGTCGGCTGCCAGCTCGACAAGGTCGAGAACTGGCAGCACGGCAACCCCCTGCTGGGCCGTGTGCGGGCGAACGGGACCGGCCTGACCGTGGAGTACGTCAAGGCCGAACGGGACGCCCTGCCGCCCATGGAGTTCGCCAGAGAGCGGATGGGCTGGTGGGACGACCCATCGACCTCGGACATTTTCGGGCCGGGGAAGTGGGAGAACGGCGAACGCGAGGAGCGTCCGGCCGATCTGCAGCTGACCGGTCTGGCCGTGGCCGTGGCGATGGACCTGAAGTCCTCCGCCGTGGTGGCCGCCGGTGCCAACGACGAGGGGGTGTGGCTGCGCGTTCTGCAGCACGGGCCGGGCATCAACTGGACGGTGGACCGGCTCAAGGCACTATCGGCCGCCTACCAGGTCCCCGTGGTGATCGACGGCAAGGGCCCCGGCTCGGTGCTGATCCCCTCCTTGGAGAAGGAGAACGTGCTGCTGCACGTGGCCACCACCCAGGACGTCCTGGACGCCTTCGCGAACCTCCGCACGAAGGTGACCGCCGGCGAGGTGCTGTACACCCCGTCCAAGGAGCTCGATGAAGCCGTGGCCGGTGCCGCCCTACGCCCGGTCGGTGACCGGTTCGCGATCGGCCGCAAGGCCTCCACCAACGACGTGAGCCCCCTCGAAGCCGGATCCCTCGCCGCCTGGCAGGCCACCATCGGCCCTGCCCAGGGCAAGTCCGCCTACGAGTCCGACGACTACGACGACCCGGACATCATGTACGTCTGAGCGCAAGGAGCCCACACATGGACACGGCCCTCTTCTCCCTCCTCGCAGCCCTGGGGCTCGCGCTCGCGGTCTTCGGCGGCATGGTCGCCGGCATCCACTACGCGAAGCGTCCGGATCGATCCTGGAGCGCCCTGACGGGCCGCCGGGTGATCGTGAACCTGAAGGCAGGGACGGCCGTGGACGGCGTGCTGGTGGCCCGGCAGGGCCCACTGCTGATGATCCGTGAGGCCGTCCTGCACGGCGACTCGGACCAGCCGGTCCCCCTGGACGGTGAAGTCGTGATCGAACGTTCCGAAGTCGAGTACCTGCAGTATCCGAGCACCTGACGTGAGGCGGTGACACCATGGCGTTTGCCGTCAGCCAGGGCCAGGTGGTGGCCCTCAACCGAACCACCATCAACGTCTCGACGTCGATGGCCCTCACGGACGGGTACACCGCGGATTACGCCAAGATCTGGCGCGCCCATGCCAACGTCCGGACGGTCACTGGGTTCCTCGGCCGCAACATCGCCTCCCTGGGCCTGCACCTGTTCGAACGTCTCTCCGATCAGGACCGGCGCCGGAACACGGACCACCCGATCGCGCAGCTGATGTCCCGGCCGTCCATGTGGGCCACCCGGTACGACTTCATCGACGCCATGGTCCAGGACCTCGCGATCTACGACCGCTACCTCGCGGTCAAGATCAAGGCGGAAGGCTCCGACCGGACCCAGTCGCTCATGCGGATCCCCCCGGCCCTCTGGGAGCCGGTCGGTGACAACTGGCTCTTCCCCCAGGGGTTCAAGGTCAAGGGCACCAAGGGGTCCAAGGTCTTCACCCCTGACCAGGTCATGTACATCGGTGGGTACTCCCCCGCGGGCGAACTGGGCGGGGTCTCCCCCCTCGAATCGCTCCGGGCCGTCCTGGCCGAGGAGTATGAGGCCGCCAAGATGCGCGCCCAGACCTTCCGCAACGGAGCCCGCGTCTCCGGATACCTCAAGCGGCCCAGAGAAGCCCCGGAATGGTCAGCCAAGGCCCACAGCCGGTTCAAGACCGCCTGGCGCTCGCAGTACGTGGGCAACGGCACGGAGGCCGGTGGTACGCCGATCCTCGAAGATGGCATGGACTTCGTCAACGCCTCGCAGACTGCGAAGGATCTGCAGTACATCGAGTCGCGGAAGTTGACCCGCGAGGAGGTGGCCTCGGCCTACTACGTGCCGCCGCCCATGATCGGGCTGCTGGACAACGCGACGTTCTCGAACATCAAGGAGCAGCACAAGAACCTGTACCAGGACACGCTCGGCCCATGGCTGCAGCGCATCCAGCAGGCCCTGATGCTGCACCTGTGGGACGAGTTCCCGGACACGGACGGCCTCTACCTCGAGTTCAACATCGAGGAGAAGCTGCGCGGGTCCTTCGAGGAGCAGGCCCAGCAGATGCAGGCCGCCGTGGGTGGCCCGTACATGACCCGTAATGAGGCCCGCGCACGGATGAACCTCTCGCACGTCGAGGGCGGAGACGAGCTGATTGTCCCGCTGAACGTCATCGCAGGCGGCCAGGCGTCCCCGCAGGACTCCGGCACCCAGAACCTCGCCTCCGGCCCGCGCCGGGCGCTGAAGCAGCGCAAGGCCGCGGAGTACGAGATCAAGGCCGTGGGCGAGGACGACGTGCCCGAGGAGCACAGCGACGAGCTGACCAAGCTGTTCCGGAAGTTCTTCGGCCGTCAGCGCGCCGCGGTCCTCACGGCCGCCGGCGCGAAGGCGGCCGCCTGGTGGGACCAGACCCGCTGGGACGAGGAACTCGCAACGGACCTACTCGAGCAGGCCTTGACGGTCTCCACCGCTGCCGCCCTCGGGGTCCTCGCGGATCTGGGCGTGGACACGGACGGATACAGCACGGACCGCACGGAGGCCTTCCTGAAGAAGGTCACCCAGCGGATCGCCGGCCAGGTCAACGGAACCACCTACGAGGCGCTCGCCGCCGCGTTCGAGTCCGGCGACCCTGATGCCGCCGCGCATGTGTTCGACGTGGCCGAGGAATCCCGGGCTTCGAAGTCAGGGATGACGGCGGCCGCGACATTCGTCGGCTTCGGACTGGTTGAGGGACCTCGCCAAACCCGGCCGCAAGCCCAGAAACGGTGGCAGGTCAACTCCGGGAACCCGCGTGCCTCGCACGCATCCATGAACGGCGAGACCGTCGGCATCGATGACGACTTCAGCAACGGCATGCCGTGGCCGGGGTCGTTCACCGGCGACGCGGACGAGGTCGCCGGCTGCCAGTGCTCGGTCGTAATCATCACCTGACCCACGGAAGGAACATCATGCACGTCAAGAATGTGCCCCTCGGGCGGGTCAAGGCCGGCCCCCTCGACGGGCTCGAAGAAGGACAGTTCATCGTCTACCCCTCCACGTTCACCCGGGAGCCGGACGCCTACGGCGACGTCGTCGCCAAGGGCGCGTTCCTGGATGACATCAAGGCGTGGGAGGAATCCGGCAACGTCCTGCCCGGCCTGTTCGGCCACCGCATGGATGACCCGGACTTCTACGTCGCCTGGGCCATCGAACAGGGCGAGGACGAGCACGGCTGGTGGGTCAAGGGCGAGTTCGACATGGAGTCCCCCAAGGGGCCCCACGTCTACCGGCTCGTCAAGGGACGCCGGCTGAACCAACTCTCGTTCGCCTTCGACGTCCTCGAAGAGGGCCGCGTAGAGGCTGAGGACGGGGAGCCAGTCAACGAGCTCCGAAAGCTCCGCGTCTACGAGTTCAGCTTCGTACCGATCGGCGCGAACCAGGACACCTCCGTCCTCGCGGTCAAGGCGCTCGCCGAGGCTGCTGCGGCGGAGTTCAAGGAAGGTCGCGTGCTCGCGGCCAAACACATCAACTCCCTGCGGTCTGCGCAGGAGGCCATCGGCAAGGTCATCGTGGCCGCCGAGGGCGAACAGGACCAGGAGAAGGCCAGCGGTAAGCCCGTGGGCAACGACGAGGAGCCCGACCGGGCCAAGTCGGAGGACCCGCCCGTGAATCCGTCCGCAAAGAACCTGGCAGAGGCGTTCGAGCTGGAACTGGCTCTCGCCTGACCACCTGAAAACCGGGCCCTGGAGACGTTCTCCGGGGCTTTCACCATTCCCAGGAAGGGGAACAGTCATGTCGAAGCTGAAGATGCTTCAGGACGCGGCTCAGGCGGCTGCCAAGTCTGCTCGTGAGATCGCGGAGAAGGCCGACGCCGAAGGTCGTTCGCTGAACGAGACCGAGCGCCACGACTACGACGAGGCGATGGCCAAGGGCCGGGACCTCCTCGGACAGATCAAGACGGCCAAGGACGACGCCGACGTGCTCGACCAGGCCAAGGCACTCGCCTCGGACATCGGCGGCCACGCGCTGGAGGATCTCACCCTCCAGAAGTCGGCCGACAACACCGAGCGCCGGATGATGAACCTCGGCATGTCCGTGGTCAAGTCCGACCAGTACCAGGCCATGATCAAGGGGTTCACCCGGCCTGACGGCTCCGTGAACATCCCGGACCGGGCTTCGGTGAAGTCCGATCCGATCCGGCTGAAGTCGCTCTTCACGGGCGGGTCCGCCACGTCGGCCGGCGCGTTCGTGGTCCCGGAGCAGACCGGCATCGTGGAGATGCTCGGCCGCCGGCCGCTGACGATCCGAGATCTGATCAGCGTGCGCCGCACCGGGTCGGACACCGTGGAGTATGTGCGCCAGACGGCGCACACCAACGCCGCGGCGCCCGTGCCGGAGGCCACCAGCTCGGCTCCGATCGACGGGACGACCGTCACGAACACCATCGGCGGGCTGAAGCCGGAGGGATCGTGGACGTTCGAGCGGGTCTCCACGTCGGTGAAGACCATCGCTGAGTGGGTGCCGGTCACCAAGCGGGCCCTGGCTGACGCAGCGCAGCTCGAGGACCTGATCCGCGACGAGCTCTCCGCGGACCTGGCCGAGGCCGAGGAGGACCAGATCCTCTCCGGCGACGGGACCGGGGAGAACCTGACGGGGATCCTGAACACCTCGGGCACCCAGACCCAGGCGTTCGACACCGACATCTTCACCTCGGTGCGCAAGGCCATCACCAAGGCCAAGGTCGTCGGCCGGGTCGTTCCGAACGGCGTGGTGCTCAACCCCGTCGACATGGAGACGGTGGATCTCGCCCGCGAGAACGGCGACACCGGCAAGTTCATCGGGGCCGGCCCCTTCACCATGGGCCCGCGGACCCTGTGGTCCCTGCCGATCGCCGAGTCCGAGGCCGTGCCGGAGGGAACCGGCATCGTCGCGGACTTCTCGAAGGCCGTCCTGTGGGACCGCGAGGACGCTTCCGTGACGTTCTCCGACTCCCACGCGGACTTCTTCATCCGCAACCTGGTCGCCGCCCTCGGCGAGGAGCGGGTCGCCTTCGGCGTCACCCGCCCGTCGGCCGTCGTGGAAACCGCTGTCGCTGCGGCCTGACCCACACCCCCTGCAGTGGCCCCGCCTCCCATCGAGGGGCGGGGCCACTGTGCCCCACCTGGACTCACACGGAGGACATCATGACCGGCCTCAAGAAGTACGAGATCACCACCGACAAGGGCTTCCCGACGACGGTGAAGCTCAGCGATGCGGACGCCAAGCGCCGTGGCCTGCTGGGAAAGCATGTTGACCCCGAGGCACCCAAGCCGAAGAGCACCCGGAAGGCCGCCGCCCGGCCCAGGAACAAGCAGGCCCCCGCCCCGGCCAACAAGCAGGCCCCCGCGGCCACCGACTCCGCCGATGAGAAGTCCTCGAACGACGCGGAGGGCGACAAGAGCCCGGACGAGGCCGCGAAGACCGGCTTCGGTGCCGCCTTCGAGAACAAGAACTGACCAGCAGGGGAAGGGGTAGGACATGGCACAGGACATGGTGCAGGCAACTGACCTGGCAGGGTTCCGTGGTGCCCCGTTCCCTCAGCCGGTGATGGACTCCGCGGTGGGGGCGATCCGCGACGAATGCGGGTGGCACATTGCCCCCTCGCAGGAGGACACATTCACGATGCGCACCGGCCGGGTGGAGACCATCCTGCTGCCGTCTCTGCACATCACCGAGGTGGTGGCCGTCAACGACCTCACCTCCAGCTACGCCCCGGTGATCCCCCCAGATCGCGTGGACATCCTCGACCACGGAGCCCTCCACCTCGAGGGCGGGTGGCCGGCCAAGGTGTCCATCACCATCAAGCACGGCTACGCGACGTGCCCCGACTCGCTCAAGGCCATCATCGCTGAGCAGTCCCTGGGGGTCGCCGCCGGCCGGATCCGCCAGGAGTCCCTGGCCGGACGCTCCCTCTCCTTGGAAGCTGGCCTCGACCCCATGACCGACACGGTCCTATCCCGGTACCGACTGGACGGGAGGATCTGATGCAGCTGATGACCGAACCCGTCGGCCTCCGCCTCCGTGGCCAGCCCACCGGTGAATACGACGACTACGGCAACCCTGAATACGGGCCCCCCACCACCAAACTGGTCTACGGGTGGATCGAGCCCCGCACCTCCGGGGAGAACACCAACGCCCGCGAACAACAGACCTACGGGTACTGGGTCAACCTCCCCCTGGACGCCCCGCTGGCCGGCGCCGACGCCGTCGTACTCTTCGGTCTCCCCGACAACCCCAACCAGACCGTGACCGACGGCGAGGAATACCACGTCATCGGAGAACCCGGCCGCCAACCCGGAGGCTTCCTCGTCCCCGGCTTCATCAAGGCCGCCGTCGAGAAGGTCACAGGCTGATGGCCGAGATCGAGATCTCCTACGAGTACATCCAACAGGCCGCCCAGCACGCAGACGTCCGCAAGCGCACCCAAGAACTGGCCGAGTCAGTCGCCTCCCGCGCTCGCGGACTGGCATCAGGTGAAGGCGTGGAGATGGAAGTGACGGTGGAGTCGGGGACCCGGCCGGGAGGCCGCCCCTTCTCGAACGTCGTCGGAGACAACCCCGACCAGGAGTTCGGCAGCAGCCGCTCGGCGCGGCGCAGGATCCTCGGTAGGGCAGCGGAGGGGGCGAAGTGATGCGCTGGCAGGACGTCGAGAAGGCACTAGTGGCCGGCCTCCGCGCCGCCGTGGTGGCACGAGCTGGGACCAAGGTCCCTCCAGACGTCGAGAAGCTCACCCAGTTCGTAAGGATCACCCGCGGCCCCGGCACGGACGACCTGATCACGGACTCCCCGCTGATCGACACCGAGAGCTTCGCACAGACCTACGGCGACGCCTCCACGCTCGCCGAGGACGTCCGGCAGTACTTCCACGCACTGTCCGGGCAGTCGGTAGCTGGGGTCCTTGTGGACCGGGTGAGGACCGCGACGGGCCCCACGTACCTGGACTACGGGAACCCGGGGACGAACCGGTTCGTGGCGTCCTACCGCCTCGAATACCGGCAGCAATGACCCACAACTGAATATCCACAACCAGTGGCCCTGATGGGCCGTCAACGCACATCACTGACCCCTAAGGAGGGCCACCATGTCTACGTTCACCGAAGTGAAGGGCCACAACCCGGCCAATATCCGGAAGATCCTCGAGATGTCGATCTTCATCAAGCCCGCCGAGGACGACGACGAGCCGATCGTGGCTGTCCATGACGAGACCGGCGTCATCGTCCCCGTGGGGTACGAGCCGGTCGGCCTGACCACGAAGGACGACGGCGCGAGCTGGTCCCGTGAGCAGGACGTCGCCGACGTGACCTCCCATGGTTACTCCGAACCGACCCGCCGGGACTGGATCTCGGACGTCCGCGGCCTGGGCTTCACCATGCAGGAGTCCAAGCGGTCCGTCTTCGAGCTGCACCATGGTGTGGATCTGGCCGGTGTCACCACGGACGCCAACGGGAACTTCTACTTCGACGCCCCGGCTCGGCCGGCCGGTCGCCAGTACCGCGTGCTCGCCCTGGGCAAGGACGGTTCCGGTCCGGACGCGATCTACGTGGCTCGCTGGATGCCTCTGGCGGACGTCGTGGAGAACGGCGAGCAGGCCTGGTCCGAAGGTGACGAGGTCCGGTACCCGATCTCCCTGACCGGCAAGGTGGATCCCACGTTCGGGACGTCGTTCCGCGAGATCTGGGGCGGCCCGGGTCTGGACCATGCCGAGATGGGCTTCCCCGCACCGGCCGCCGGCTGACCACCACCGCCCCCTGAGACGGGCGGCCCCGGCTGACTGGTGGGCCGGCCGGGGCCGCCTTAGCCAAACCCCAAGCTCACCACCCTCGAGCACTACCAGGAAGGTGCCAGCCATGGACCAGAAGAAGGCTCCCGAGAAGACCGCGCCCATCACCCTCGTCTCTCCCGATGGGAAGCGTGAGTGGACCTCGTCCGACCCGGTCGAGCTCACGAACACGCGAGCGAAGGGCTGGCGTGAGAAGTCCGCCCCGAAGCCGGCCAACAAGGCCGACACCAAGTCCGACAGCAAGTAACCGAGAAAGGCCCACCACCATGACTCAGAAGCAGCAGTTCAAGAGCTGGGACCAGTACACGGAGGAAGCACAGCTTCCCCCGTTCGAGCTACCCGTCTCCAAGGACGAGACCCTCATCTTCCCGGCTCTGTCCGGGGCCGCCCTGATCCAGTTTCAGCGGGCCTACCGGGCCGGTGACGATGAGGCGATGCTGATGGTCCTCGCGGGTGACCAGTGGGAGAAGGTCGAGCCGTTGCTGGCGAAGGCCGGGCACGGGGCGTTCCGGAACCTCGTGATCGACATGATGTTGTACTTCGATCTCGCCGAGGAAGTGGAGATGCAGACCCCGGACGGCCGGAAGGTCTATGAGAAGGACCCCCGCACGATCAAGAACAAGCTGCGTCAGGGGTACCGCGTCGTGGGGGAAGCCGGTTCCCGTACCTGATCGCCCACGTCGACAGGTACGGGGACGCCCTGGAGATCGACCTCCACCGTGAGTTTGGGGTCGACCTCCTGGACTTCTTCCGTGGTCGGCACTCCTGGCGGAAGCTCTACCTCCTGCTCAAGGGCATGCCCTACACCTCCCTGTACGTGGAGGAGATGGTCAACGACCCGGAGCTCGCGGAGGAGGAGATCCGCCGGGAGGCCGAACGCCGCAAGGCCAACGCGCCGAGCCCGAAGGTTGGGCCTAGGCCGTCGGAGTACACCAACGAGGTCGCGCGGCTGGACCTGGTGGTCGAGCTCCTTCAGGCGGTCAACGGCAGCCTGATGCGGCTCGGTGGGGAGAAAGCACCCAGAATCCGGGAGCAGCCGCGGCCGGTCACGGCGATCGCGCAGGCTCGGGATCGCGCGCGCTGGACGAAGCACAACGAGCTGGTTGACGAGGTCAATCAGGCACGGGCACGCCGAGCGGCGGCCTCATAACCAAGCAGTGGACGGGAGGGCATCAGTATGGTGCAGGCAAGCGACGCAGTCTGGCTGCCGGTCCTCCCGTCCATGAAGGGCTTCGGGCCGGCCTTGGCCAAGGGTGCAGGCTCCGAGGCCGATAAGACTGGCAAGAGCGTGGGGAAGCGCTTCGGCACCGCCATGATGGTCGGTGTCGCCGGCGTCGCTGCGGCGGTGGGTACAGCCGGCGTCGCCCTGTACAAGGTTGGCGAGATCTTCGATGACGTCACCGACACCATCCGGGTCGGGTCAGGAGCGTCAGGCGAGGCCCTGGACGGCCTGGTGACCAACGCCAAGAACATCGGCCGGACCGTGCCAGCCGAGTTCGACAAGATCGGTTCCGTGGTCGCTGACGTGTCCACTCGCCTGGGGCTGACCGGACCCGTGATGGAGAAGGTGGCCTCCCAGTACCTCGAGGCCGGTCGTATCCTCGGCGAGGACATCGACGTCGGGAAGACCTCGGCCGCCTTCAATGCCTTCAAGATCGAGGGCGAGGACGTGGCCGGGGCCATGGATCACCTGTTCCAGGTGTCCCAGGCCACCGGCATCGGCATGAATGACCTGGCCTCGCAGGTGTCCATGAACGCCCCCGCGGTGCAGGCGCTCGGCTTCGGATTCGAGGAAGCGGCCGTCATGGTCGGTTCCTTCGACAAGGCGGGCCTGAACAGCTCGCAGATGATGTCCGGCATGTCCCGCTCCCTCGTGAACCTCGCCAAGGACGGAGAAGAGCCGGCCGCTGCCTTCGAGCGCACCGTGAACGAGATCGAGGGTTTCATCGAGAAGGGTGACGAGGCCGCCGCGATTGATCTCGCGGGGAAGGTCTTCGGCACCCGTGGCGCATCGCAGTTCGTGGGCGCGGTGAAGGCCGGCGCTCTGAACCTGGACGACATGACCAAGGCCGCGGGCCAGACCGGGGACACCATCCTCGGGCTCGGGGAAGAGACTATGGACTTCGAGGAGTCCTGGCAGATGTTCAAGAACAACGTCCTGGTCTGGCTCGAGCCGATGGGCGCCAGGGTGTTCGGGGCGCTGGGCGGCTTCATGCAGGAGCTCACCGGAGGGGTCTCTGCCTTCTCTGCTGCGTGGTCGGATGCCGGCAACGACATCACCTCGTCCGGGCTGGCCGGCTTCATGGAGCGAATGGGGTTGGCCCTGCGTGGAGTCTGGGACATCCTCAGCGCAGGCGACTTCTCCGGCAAGCTGCGCGGCGCGTTCGGCTGGGAAGAGGACCATCCGATGGTGGGGTTCCTCTTCAACGTCCGCGACCTCTTCCTCGAGGTCACAGGTGGGGTGGAGGCCTTCACCGCGGCCTGGACCTACAACGACGGCGAGATCACGTCCTCGGGGTTCCCGGGCGTCATGGAGCGCCTCGGCTACTGGGCCCGGCAGACGTTCGACTACCTGAAGGATACGGCGATCCCTGCCATGGGTGACCTGGCCACCTTCATGTGGGAGAACAAGGAAGTGATCGGCATCGTCGCGGGTGTCATCACCGCCCTGCTGCTGCCCGCCCTGGTCCGGAAGGGGATCACAGCAACTGTCTCGGCGGCGAAGTCTGTCCTCGCATGGGCAGCCGAACGGACCGCTGCGGCCACCACCGCCGCATCGTACGTCGTGCAGTCCTACAAGATCATCGGCACCTGGGTGGCCAACAGCATCGCGGCCATGAAGTCCGGCGTGCAGACCGTGGCCGTCTGGGCGATGTACAAGGCAGAGGCCATCAAGGGCGCCGCAGTCCAGGCCGCCCAGTCCGCCCGCGTGGTGGGCAGCTGGGTCCTCATGCGCGTCCAGGCGGCCGGCAACGCCGTCCGCATGGCAGCCTCGTGGGCTGTGGGCATCATCGTGCCCGCAGCCAGCGCCACCGCCGCAATGGCCGTCCAGGCGGGCCGCGTGGTCGCGCGCTGGGTGTTCATGGGCGCTCAGTCGCTGCTGCAGGCCGCACGGATGGCCGCGGCCTGGCTGATCGCGATGGGCCCCATCGGCTGGGCGATCGCCGCCATCGTGGGTATCGCCGCGATCGTGATCGCCAACTGGGACAAGATCAAGAAGTTCACCATCGACGCCTGGAACGCCATTTCCGGCAAGGTCAAGGAGGTCTGGCAGAACAACATCAAGCCGATCTTCCAGGCCCTCGGTGACTTCATCGAATCCCACGTCAAACCCGCCTTCAAGCGCGGCGTAGACGCGATCAAGGGAATCTGGGACGGAATCCGCGCGATCGCGGCGAAGCCCATCAACTTCGTCATCGACACGGTCTACAACAACGGCCTGCGCAAGGCGTTCAACTTCGTGGCCGGACTCATCCCTGGAGTCGACAAACTCGGACCGATGGCCACGATCCCCGGATACGCCAAGGGCGGCCGCATGGTCGACGGAATGAAGCTCGTCGGCGAGGAAGGCCCCGAGCTGATCGACACCCGCCCGGGATACGTCTACACCGCATCCGAGACGAAGCGCATGCTCAACGCAGGAGGCATGACCGACGACCAGCTCTCCGTGGCCGCCGGCACCCGTCCGTCCGAGGCACTCCTACCGATGGGCGGCTGGTGGGACAACGTCGTCACCGGCGCAAAGGACGCCTTCTCAGCCGGAACGAAGTGGGCACTCGGCGGCCTTGCAGACCTCGCCGGCAAAGCCCTGAACCCCATCAAAGACGCGCTCGCAGAGGCGATCCCTGGTGGCGGATTCGGTGCTGTTGCTCGTGGGCTGGCGACGAAGGCAATCGATTCGACGCTGAGCTTCCTGCGGGGCAAGGATGACAAGCACATCTCGCAGGGATCGGGGGCGCTGACCTTCAACGGCCCGCTGGGAAGGACGACGCGCCCGCATGGCCCCATCACCTCCCACTTCGGGCGGCGCTGGGGTGGCAGGCACGACGGAACCGACTGGGGCGGCGGAGGAGCGATCCGTGCCTTCTGGGACGGCATCGTCCGCAAGGTCGGATGGAACGCAGCTCCGGGCCGTACTGGCATCGGGACGATCATCGACCACGCGCAAGGCCTGTCGTCCTACTACGGGCACCAGGCTCCAGGGTCGCCAAGAGTGAAACGCGGCGACATTGTGAAGTCCGGCCAGGTCATCGGCCAGCGCGGGCTCACTGGCAACACGACAGGACTGCACCTCCACGGCGAGACGTGGAAGAACGGGCAGCCTCGGAACCCGTTGTCGTACCTCTATGACGACGGGGGGGTGGTCCATCCGGGCCTCACCACGGTGGACAACCGATCACGCAAGCCGGAGGCGCTGCTGTCCAGCCAGCAGTGGTCCGACATCCACCAGCTGGCCAAGAACGGGGCCGGCGCGGCGGTCCCTGGCCGCATGACGGTCAGGATCGGCGAGAAGGAGTTCGAGGGATACGTGGAGTCCATCGGGGACGCCCGGCTCGAACAGCACGTCGACGGGCTACGTCAGGTCAGCCGGCAGATGGCCGGCCGGTAACAACCAGTGAGAGGACGGTGAGCAGGCGATGGCCATCACCTGGGGACCCGCAGTAGGGTCCGGAAACCAGATGCGGCTGGGATACGAGCTGTTCTACTCGCCGTCCTCTCCCTCCGCATCGACGTCGGAGGTCTTTGCCCGGCTGCGGGTGTACCTGGGGACTCGGTATGCGGTCTCGGACTCGACCAACAGCTTCACCGTCTCCGGAGGCTATTCTGCCTCCGGGTCGCGGTCGATCAGCCATGGGTCGTCGTCGTCGTGGTCGTCTTCGAATGTGACCCTCCTCTTCGAGGAGGTGAAGACGTTCAGCATCTACTACGACACCCGCCCGGTCCTGTCGTTCTCGGCGTCGATGTCTGGCATCAACGCGATCTCGGGCACCGCTCAAGTGTCGGGGTCGATCACCCTGCCCCGCCGGCCATACATTGCCCCGAACGCGCCGTCCAACGTAGGGGTGGTCCGTTCCTCGGATACGGGGCACACGGTCACCTGGGATCGGAACCCGACGGCTGCGGGGCCGTACTCGGATCAGGTCGTCCAGCGGTGGGACAGCGCGGGGAACGTGTACAAGACGCTGGCCACCGTCTCCGGGACGGCGTCCAGCTACTCTGACCGGTCCACGGTGGCAAACCGTCGCTATCGGTGGCGCGTGCGCGCTAGGAACTCGGCGGGCACGTCCTCCTACGAACCGAGCCCCTACGTTTCGACTACTCCGGCCGCGCCGACCGGCGTCACCGCGGCTAAGACCTCCGCCGGAGACGTCCTGGTCAGCTGGACGGGCAGCCATATTCACGCCCTGTCTGGGTACCACGTTGGGGAGAGCACTGACGGTGGTCAGACGTGGAGCTTCCTCGGTTCCGTGATCAGCGGTACCAGCTACACGCACACTGACCCGTCCAACTTGCTCACGCACCGGTACCGGGTCCGTGCGGTGGCCGGCTTGGACAACCCCACTTTGGAGTCCGCGTGGGTTGAGTCGAACACGGTGCAGCTGCTGGCACCGCCGGCGGCGCCGTCGAATCTGAGCCCGGCCAACGGTGCGTTCGACGCGGACGAGGACAGGGTCTTCACCTGGAATCACAACCCTGTGGACACGACCGATCAGTCCGCGTATGGGCTGCAGTATCGGGTCGACGGGGGCAGTTGGACCTACGTCAGCGACGCGACGTCCGAGAGTGCTCACCTCCTGGCCGCGGGCACGGTGCCGAACGGTGCTGTGGTCGAATGGCAGGTCCGGACGTGGGGTACTCACGGAACGGCGTCGCCGTGGTCTGCGGTCGCTGTGGTCGAGACCTCTGCTCGTCCCACGGCCACGATTCTGGCCCCGACTGGGACCCTGAATGGGTCAACGTTCCGGGTTGAGTGGGCGTTCTACGACACCGAGGAGTCGGTGCAGACGGCCCACCGGGTGGCGCTCTATGACGACGGTGGAGACCGGTTGGAGTACGTGTCCAGGACCGGGCCGGCTAAGAGCGTCTTGCTCGGCACCCGGGCCCAGGATGGGCAGGCCTACACCGTCGGAGTGCAGGTCCGGGACGGCTCAGGGGTCTGGTCGCTCGAGGCCCGCGAGGCCATCCAGGTCGAGTACCTACCCCCACCGGTGGGGCAGGTATCCGGCCGGTGGGACATCGACACCGGGACGGTCGCGATCCAGGTGTCTCATCCGGAACCGGCCGCGGATGAGGTCCCCGCCGTTTCGTGCGAGGTGTGGCGGTCAGCGAACGGCGCGGACTGGGTACGCATCGCCAGCGGGCTGCCTCTCGCTACGACCGTGGTCGACATGATCCCGGCCACTGAGGGCGTGAACCATTACCGGGTGGTCACCACCTCGTCCCTGCCGTCCACGGTGGAGTCGCCGACGGTGGCTGTAGAGGTGGCGTCTCGCGGGTGGATCTACGTCAATGCTGGGCCGGCCTTCTCTCAGATGGTCAAGGTACGGGACAACGCGAGGACGAGCTACGCCCCGGACCGTGCCAGGTCCATGCACCACTTCGCGGGACGCATGTATCCGGTGGAGGTCGCCGGGCAGGCACGCACGCTGAAGATCACGGCTGACGTTCGGCTCGGCGGCGGGTCGTCCACATGGGACGAGATTGAGGCGCTGCTGGACCAGCCTGCGCCGTTCGTGTTCCGAGACTCCACCCGGCGGGAGTTCGTCGGTGCGCCGCAGGTGTCGCATTCCTACGAGCGGATCTTCCGTGACATGTCCTTGAGCTTCGAGAAGGTGGATCACCATGAGCAATGAGCTGTTCCTGGTCGAACCGCCGACGTGGATCGATCCGGCCCCGCTGCTGGCGTCCAACCGGGAGCAGTCGTGGTCGTTCCGGCTCTTGAACAAGAAGGACGTGGTGCTCGATGAAATGGACGGCGTGACGGCATGCGATCTGAACCTAAACGTCAACGCCGAGATCCGTGGCGGCGGTTCGCTGTCCTATGCGGGCCCTCCAGTGGACTGGATGAGTCACCGGATCCAGCCGTGGATCACCGTGAAGGGGGGCGGTCAGGAGGTCACCTGGCCGCTGGGGGTGTTCATCCCGTCCGCCCCCCGCAGAGACTTCGGTGATGAGGACCAGCCGGTCAGCCTGGAGCTCTACGACAAGGGCTACCTGATGACCGCGCAGGCCGCGACCGCGAACACCTACGCCGTGCCGGCCGGGACGGTTGTCACCGACCGGGTCAGGATGCTGCTGGTCAACTCGGGCAACCGGTGCTCGGTGACCGACGCCCCGGACACGCTGCGCACCTCGATGACGTGGCCGGCCGGGACGTCGTACCAGCGGATCATCAACGACCTGCTGGACAGCATCAACTACTTCGCCCTCTACGTCGACGCCTACGGGACCTTCCGGGCGGACCCGTACATCAGGCCCCAGGACCGTTCCCCGGCATTCGGGTTCAAGGACGACGCCCAGGGGATCTACTCCCCCTCGTTCACCCACGAGCGGGACGACTTCTCAGTACCGAACCGGGTCATCCTGCTCTCGCAGGTCGAGGGCGAGGAACCGGCTCTAGTGTCGGTGGCCACAGACGACGACCCGAACAGCCAGTACTCGTACGAGGCCCGCGGGATCCGCATCGTCCACACCCAGGAGGGCGTGGAGGCCACCAGTCAGGCCAAGCTCGACCAGATCGCAAGACGGAGACTGGAAGAGCTGCAGCGCGTGACCAGCACCTATCAGATCCAGCACCTGCCGGTTCCGCTCGAGCTCAACGACACGGCCCGCTTCATTCGAGACGCCCACGGCATCAGAGCACTCACCACGATCCAGACCATGAAGCTCTCCATGGGCAATGCACTCTGTGAGACCACGCTGAGGGAGGTGGCAGCATGACCAGCCCGCTGGCCGGCATGATCCCCCAACGGCCGTCACTGCCGGTCGTCGCCCGCCGGTTCGCCACGGTCACCTCAGTGGCTCCACTCCGGGTCCGACTCGACGGCGACGACATCCCCGCGGACGCCGACCCGATCAGCCTCGTGGCCGGCCTGGCAATCGGCCACCGTGTCCGGATCGAGATCGACAACCGGCAGCTGATCATCACCGGCCGGATCCACACCTACTGACGGGGAGACGCAGATGCCTTTCAACACCTACGACGGCGGAGTCGTCGCCGACCAGGCCACCGGCCGCCCACTGATGGGACTGACCGCCAAGGTATTCGACGCAGAGACCGACGCCCCGGTCCAGGTCTACCGCGACGAGCAGCCCATCACCCTCATCACCGGCGCCCACGGACTCCTCGCCCCCTTCCAGACCGAAGACACCACCCGGAGGGTCCGCCTCGAAACCGGCCCCGTCAAGCTCCACCAGTGGTGCCTCGAAGTCGTAGGGGCCTCCGGGGACGCCGTCGCCGAACTCGAACGCCTGACCGTCTCCCACATCGCCATCGACACCGACGGCACCCCCTACTACGCCCCCGGATCCGCCACCGTCAAGGTAGGCCAGGACACCGACGGCACCCCATTCCTCGTCCTCGCCTGAGAAGGAGCACCCCATGGCACAGCCCCGCAACGTCCGCCTGGTCACCGAGACAGCCCTGGATGACGCGCTCGCGGATCCAGACTTCCAGGACCAGATCAAGGGACCAGTGGGCCCGGCTCCGGCGCTCGCCGCCGGCACCACGACTCAGGTGGCCTCCGGCCAGCCGGCAGAGTTCTCTCTGGTGCAGACCGGTGAGGACAGCTACAGGGTGGACGCTAAGATCCCGAAGGGCGTCGACGGGGATCCCGCGGGGATCACCGACTTGGACAACGCGATGGCGTCCGCGATCAACACGGATGGTTCCGCCCCGAACTCTGCACTAAAGGCCCAGATTGCCGGGACGATCACGGAGCAGACGGGCGTGTACCGGTTCCACGGGATGCCTGACAATGCAACAGACAACCACGCCGCCCTCCAGGCGTTCGCGGACTCCCTGCCGGACGGGGCTGTACTGGACTTGGGCAGCCGGAACAAACGGTACCGGCTCAACAACATGGTGGACGCGGGAACGAAGACCATCACACTCAAGGGCGGCACCCTCATCCAGGGGTACAACGGCCCCATCCTCGGCCACACCGGCACCTTCGGCAACATCAACTACGTCTCGATCGTGGAGTCCGTGCCCCACGTCCTCGGGGACGGGTCCGCCAGCCGCGTCACCCGACTCACCGCGACCGGCCACGACCTGCGCGCTGGTGACATCGTGAAGGTCATCGCGGACGACCTACTGGAAGCCGCCCGGTCCGCCACGGCACGATCCGGGGAATACCAGATGGTGCAGGAGGTAGACGGGGACCACGTGTACCTGTCCGGCCAGCTACGCCAGATCGACGCGTACACGCAGAACGTCCGTGTCGTCCGCCACGAGTCCGGTGCACTGCACTTCGATGGGCTGGCCGTCGCCGTCGCAGACGAGGGCATGGGCGTCTGGTCCGAAACGATGATCTACGCCAACGGGTCCATGGCACCCCAGTGGGCCAAACTCCACGTGGAGTCCGCCACCGGCCCAGTCGTTGAAGCCGCTGGATGCTACGCCTACCGGGCACGGAGCTGGGACCTGTCCAACATTCTCAACGAGGCCCAGTTCGGCCGGTATGGGTACGGGCTGAACGACCGGAACAGCGTCTACGGCCTCACTCACGGCCTCATGGTGTCCTACGCCCGCCACGGGTGGACCACCAACGGCCTATCCCCGGACGAGAACGACACCCGGGTCTGGCGATACGGGCGCACCGCACACACCGTCGTCTCCGACTCCCACGCCTTGGGCTGTACCAACGCGCCCTTCGACACCCACGAAGAGGCCTACGGGGTCACGTTCGTGAACTGCACCGCACGCGGCACCGTGTTCGGCAACCAGTCCTCTGGGGCCGGGTTCCAGGCGCGTGGCAAGAACCACCGCTACATCAACTGCCACGTCGAGGACTCCAGCGTCGGATTCGCCGTCCTGTCCTCCTACGCCGGGGACACCGAGGCACCCGAGTACATCAACTGCTCCACCAATGGAGTCACCTGGTCCAGCTTCACCGCCAACAGGGCATCCGGGCACGACCGGCGCATCCCACGGATCAAGATCGACGGCGGCAACTTCCGGTCAGAGCGCCACTTCATGACCGGATACGACGTGCAGGCACGCATCGGAGGGAATGCCACCATTGCCCCAAAGCTGAACGGCACCAACCTGGAAGGAGCGTTCCACCTCAACGACTGCGACATCCGCCTCGATGGGGTGCTGTTCGACTACACCGGAGTCACTGGGACCAGCAGTGTCCTCGCCCGGTTTGAGGACACCGCCAACCCCGGCAACTGGGCCTTCCGTGGCCGCAACATCGAGATCATCGGCGGGGCACTCATGGCCGCCATGTTCCGGTCCATCGGGGGGGCATCCGCGCCCCTCGACGCCACTGACAGGGTTGTCATGGACAACGTGCGCATGGACACCCCCGTAGCCACCGGGGGGACGGTCACAGGTGCAGTAGTCACCCGAACCGTGGAATCCACCGGCGAAGTCACTGGACTACAGCCCCCACATATCGTCCAGGTCAACGCTCACGCCACCCCGTCATTCAGCCGGAGCTTCAACGCGCCCTCCATGAACATGGACCTGCCCGGAGGGTGGCAGCTCGTCGGCGGTGAAGGGACTAGTGGCGGCACCGGTGGGGCACAGATCGAATGGGATCTAGTGCTGGCGAAGGGCACATACCAGATGCGCCTGTTCTTCTACGGAGACACAGACGGGGGAATCGCCACCCCGCTCCTCGGGTCCGCACCAATCCCCGGCGCACCAGGAATTAACACGTACCTGGCATTCCCATCCCCGTGGAACACCTCCCAGACCATCACCATCCCCTACTCCGGGTTGCACAGGTTTGGGTTCCGTTCCATGTTCAAGGACAGCGCATCATCTGGGTACATGCTCCGGATCGGCGGATACTCCCTGACCAAGATCTCTTGACGGGAGGCTAGCGGGCGATCGCCTCTGTTGTGGTCGCCCGCTGGGAGTACGCAAAGCCGGAGACGACGCCCAGCGCCGTAAACACCATCGGCGCGCCGCCCGCGTCGGCCAGGTAGGGGTGGATCACCATGAATCCGGCGAGCATCACCATGAGGAATTTCATGGCCCGGGACGCACCAGACAGCATCGGAGCAACCGCCGTACTCGCAACGGCCCGCATCCTCGCCCACGCGGCAACCACTAGGACAGCAAGCGCCAGGAGTAGCGGGATGCCGCCGTAGACCAGGACGGTGATGTACATCGACTCCATGTACTCAAACAACCCAGCCTCAGCGAGGACCGGGCCGTGCCCGGTCCACGGGCTCTGCTCGATCAGGGGGATGAAGTCACGCTCCCAGATCCGCACTCGGTACATGAACGAGCTCGGGATCAACGAATCCCCATCGAACTGCACGGCGATGCGCTGTGAGATGTTCTCCCAAATCGGGGTTGCCGTGGCGCCGACGGTCAGGACAACGCCTGCCAGCACCACCAGGACCGCGTTCCTTGGGGACAGCAGATACAACAGGATCGCCACGGCAACGATCACCATTGGCGTGCCGGTGGTGGTGGTTAGTATGCCGATCGAGCACATGATGGCCGCCACGAACAGCCAACGCCGAGTGCGAGGTTCGAGGGTCTCTCGGCCGATGAGTACGATGGCGATCACCGCGTGGATGGCGAGGTACATTCCCAGCGCGTGCCAGCTTGGGAACAACCCCGTGCCGCGATAGACCTGCCATTCAAGTGGGTCCAGGAGCCGTTCCGCGCCGGTCAGGACGGACAGTATCTCCCTGGTCGGCCCAACGTCGAGGACCTGTACCACCGCCAGCAAGCCCATCAGAGAAGCGATGATCATGGTGGGCTTTAACCAAACAGTCAGCCGGTCGGTCTTCTGCCCAATTGCGAAGGCCACCAGGTAAAGGAGTAGGAACTGCGGCCCGGAGAGCAGCTCCGGCAGCAGCTCCGACACGGGGAGTTCTGGCCTCTGCGCGAAGTTGATGAGCGTCATCAACGCGTAGACACCTGCGTACCCGAGCACTGCTAACCCGAGCCCGTCGATGATCCGCCAGCGGCCTAGCCAGCGCACGAAGATTGCGCCGATCAAGACCACCAGGACGATGTCGCTGAGTTTCAGTCCAGGGACGATCAGCCCACGTTCGGTGCCAGATGTCGCTGCGACCAGGGCCAGCAGTAGTGCAAGCACGTGCGGTGACCGTTCCTGCTCCATCAGCGGCGTGGCACGGGTCATGGCGCTGCCTCGTGATGCCGGAGCATCGTATCGCCGACTGACTGCTTGAACAGACAAAGCTCCCCCTCAAAGTGCTAAGACTGCATCAGCTTACCGGGCACCACTTCGCCTGACTGCCGGAATAGCCGAGTCCCAGCCGAGAGGACACCATGAACTGCAAGCACTGCGGCCGGCCCATCGAGGGCACCGTCCACATCGAGGGCGGGTACCGCGGAAAGCAACGCTGCGATCCGGCGGACAGCGGCCTGTCCTACGGGTACAACGCGGAGCCCGAGGGGGACGACTGCCAGGACCCCTGCCTGGGCGCACCGAACTCTTAACTCTGGGTTAAGAGTTCGCCCCATAACCGAACACCACCACGCGAGGCCCCGACCACACCGGTCGGGGCCTCACCCATGCCCAGGAGGGGCCATGTCCAGACCCAGACCGCACACGCGGGTCCGCATCGGGCGGAACGTCGCCCTCACCGCCGTGGCCATCTACTGCGCCACCAGGGCCGTGGCCTACATGCCCGGGATCGTCGGCGGGACCATGGAGAACGTCATCGCCATGATCAGCCTCGGCGGCCACCTCCTGTGGGCGTGGGCACTGGCGTGGGCGCTCGCCGCCGTGCTGTGCGTGGCCGACATGGCCGCCGGCCACACCCGGCGCGGGCTCCCCCTGGCCGTCGGACTCGGGGCGGCATGGGGGGCCGCCTACCTGGTGGCCTGGGCCGTGTCCGGGCTCCACGGCCAATGGACCACCGGCTGGGTCACCGCCATCAACTACCTCGCGCTCTCCGCCGCCATCGGTGGGCTCCTCTTCAAGGTCACCGCCCTGCATGACATGGCACATCCGGCCGGGATGGAGGAAGCAGACGAGGAAGACGCCGCATGATGAACGGCGAAGAGACCTTCCTGGCCACCATCGGAGCGCTCGCCCTCAGCCTCGACCCCCTCCTCGGTGACTGGATCGTCACGGTCATCGTCGCCATCATCGCCGTCATCGGCACGTGGATCGCCTCACGGATGCAGCACCGTGGCCGTCCCGAGCACGCCCTGATCGACCAGCTACAGGAGGAGATGGTCGTGATGAGAGCCGACGTGACCGGCCTCAAAGCGCAGCAGAACCAGGCCCTGCGGCGCGAACGCATCCGGGACGACTACATCAGCAAGCTCCGCCGCCACATCGATGAGGGGCAACCACCACCACCGCCACCGTGGCCCGCAGAACTGTCCCGGCACCACGACTACGACGAGGAATGAACCGATGACAGTAGAGAACCGATCCCGACTCACGTCCGGCTACGGCTACCAGGCGTGGAGGAAGTACACGCACACGGGCGTGGACTTCGGTGGAGTCGTCCCCGGCCAGTCCAGCCCGGTCTACGCGGCCGCTGACGGGGTAGTGGAGATCGCCGCAGACGGCACGATCCCACTCCGCACCGGCCCACAGATCAAGCTCCGCCACCCGGACGGATCCGCGACCACTTACGGCCACACCCGGTACTGCAAGGTCCGGCGCGGGCAGGTCGTCCGCCGCGGTGACCGGCTGGCCGACACCTGGCACACCGGCCTCAAAGCCTCTGCCGGCATCCACCTGCACTTCGAGTGGTGGAAAGACTCCGACAACCCGTACAGCCACCACGACCCCATCGCCCGCCTGGCCGACTACGGCTGGACCATCCGGGAGGGGCGCCTCTACGACGACTGGGACGGACGCTCCACCGCCACCCCCATCTACCAGCACGCCAGCACCACCCCGAAGGAGGACACCTTGTCCGCAGCAGAAGTCAACGAAATCAAGGCCCACGTCACCGACGAGGTAGACCGCCTGTATGACCGCCTCATCACCTACGGAGGCCTGTCCTGGGCCAAGGTCGGCCACAACGGCGAGAACCTGCGTTCCTTGCTCTGGGATGCCGCCGTGGGCTCTCAGGCTGCGTTCGCCAACACCAACGCCATCAAGGCAGCCAACTCGGAGGTCATCAAGGCCGTGGCGGAGGTGTCCGCCTCTACCGGGCTCACCCCCGGTCAGGTGGCCGACCTCGTGGACCGAGTCGCCGCCGCAGCCGAGAAGGGCGCATCCGAAGCCGTCGAGGCCGGCTTCACCGTGGACATCACCGCCACAACCACCGCCAACAAGAAGGAAGGCTGAACCATGGCACCCATCGAGGGAACCATCATCGAACCGGGCACCCCCACGCAGGTGGCACACCCGGCGAAGGCCACCGTCCGCACCGTGGTCCAGACTCTGGTGGCTGTTGCCATCGGCGTCGTGGTGCTCGGCCCGCCGATCATCGACGCCATCCTGGCCGAACCCCTCGTGCCGGACGAGCTCCGCGGGGCCCTGCTCGCCGTGTCCGCCGTCGTCGTGGCCATCGGCGGCATCGCCACCCGCATCATGGCCATCCCCGGCGTCAACCGACTCCTCGAGCGCATCGGCCTCGGAACCGGCGTGGAGAACGAGCCCGGCCGGCACGAGGCCGTTACGTCCCGCGTGCTGGATTGACCCGCTGACCCCCGAGCGGTGGCGGGATTGTGACCACCGCACCGCCGGGCTCCCGGACCGCCGGCCCACCCGGGAGCCTGGCACACTCACAGAACCGCCCCCACCGCATCACGCGGTGGGGGCGGCTTTTGTGCGTTCGCCAACTGTGGAATGCCCCTGACAGGCCGGGTGGGCCGGGTGTATCCTCGTCGGATAACAAAAAGGGCCCCGCCCGGTGCGCTAACACCAGACGGGGCTGCCGAAACCAAGACGAACCCTTGGAGACGACATGGAACAGAATAGCCCCGCCCTGCCCACCCCAGAAGCACCCACGCTTCCTGTGACGGATCCCGCGGCGCTCGCCGCCAGGACCTTCCTCGCCCGATACACCAGCGGCACCCGAGTGACCTACACATTCGCCCTCCGCCGGTACTTCAACTGGTGTGCTGACCAGGGCGTCCCGCCGATGTTGATCAAGCGGCCCCTGCTCGAGGCGTACGTCCGGTCCATGGGCGAGGACGGGCTGGCCCGGGCCACGGTGTCTCAGCAGCTCGGCATCATCCGCACCTTCTACAAGACCTGCGTCTTGGACGAGTACCTGGACAAGGACCCGTCGGTGCTGGTGAAGGGGCCGCGGAACTGGCGTGATGACTCCCAGCTAGTCAGCATGAGCCGGTGGCAGCTCAGCGACCTGTTCAAAGCCGCCCACGAGGACCCAACCGAGCGGTGCGCCGTGGCCCTCATGGGAGCGCTCGGCCTCCGCGTGTCAGAGGCCTCCGCCCTGCGCATCGAGGACACCCAGCACGAGGCCCAGAGCCACCGGGTCATCCGGTTCATCGGGAAGGGCGGCAAGCCCGCCACCATCCCACTGCCGGTGAACGTCCAGCGCGCCATCGACGCCTGCATCGGAGACCGCGCTGAGGGGCCCCTGCTGGTCCGCCGGCGGGGCCCGAAGCAGGGCGAGGCCCACGACCGGCGGTCGCTGGCATGGATCGTCCAACGCCTCGGAGTGGAGGCTGGCATCCCGTTCAAGGTCCACCCGCACATGCTGCGCCACGCCTTCGTCAGTACCGCCCTGGACACCGGCCTCGACCTCCGCACCGTGCAGATCGCCGCCCGCCACGCTGACCCACGCACCACGGCCATGTACGACCGAGCCCGCCACGCCCTCGACCGCCACGCGGTCCACACCGTGGGTTCCTACCTCGGCGGGATCGTCTAGACGGGGCACAGAAGAGCCCCCGCATCCTCTTCTGGAGGGTGCGGGGGCTCTTCTGGTGTGTCCTGCAGCTACCAGCTGCTCAGCAGCATGCCTGAGGATCCGAGGTCGTTGACGATCTCGTGGGCGCGGCCGATCTGAGCATTCGGGAGGCCCGTGTCTTCCGCTGGTAGTTCGATGGGTCCCACCATGTGGCCTTCCCCGGTCACGTAGGCGATGTACCCGCCCGGGCTCTCGATCGGGATGGTAGCGAGTACCTGGTAGGTCGTGCCCGGTGCGTAGGGGCCAGAGTTCCAGGTGTCGACGTCGCGGCCGACCCAGTTCTCGCTGTAGTCGCTCGTCATTTGGAAGAAGCTCTGGGCGTCGCTTCCGTCGGGGCTGGTCGCGTACACCCAGTCCGTCCCCTCGATGGGCGAACCGAAGTGGGTGGGGACCTCTCCGGTGGGTGTGAGTGTGAAGGCCAGGGCAGCCACGGTCGCACCGTCCGGCCCCTCGCTGTATTCCACGGCATCCAGTGCAGTGGCCACCTCGGTGCCTTCGGTTCCCACGATCGTGATGGTGTCGATCGGGTCCCCCTCGGCCGGGGCTACCGCGTCGGGGTTGCCCCATGCGCCTGCCGACGCTGGCGAGCTTTCGACCTCCGGAGACGAAGGCGACGAAGGTGAGGTTTCAGCCATTGAAGCCTCTGGGCTGGCGTCCTGCGCGCTCGCTGACGGTGCTGGGGTGGAATCATTGCCCTGAGGGCCTGTCTGACCACAGCCTGCTAGCAGAAGGCCGGCAGCCGCCGCTATGGCAATGAGCGATGTCCTGTTCTTCATGGTGTCTCCTTGCTCGAGTGATGATGTCCTCACGGTACGATGGTCGCCGCGGCCCCAGTAGCTCAGTGGATAGAGCAGCGGCTTTCTAATCCGTCGGTCGGGGGTTCGACTCCCTCCTGGGGCACTATGCAGCCAACCGGCCCGCAGCCGTCCGGCCTCCGCGTCGTTGCCGGCGCTCGCTGTCCAAGTCCACGACGGGCAGCCGGTTGAGCCCGTCTCGGACGGCTTCGAGGTCGACCTTCGTGTAGATCTGCGTGGTGGCCATGGACTCGTGGCGCATGCCCTCCTGGACGACGAGGGAGGCCACTCCGGCCCGGTTCATCTCGGTAGCCGTCGCGGCGCGCAGCTGGTGGCCACGGTGGGCCAGGCCGGCCCGCTTGATGGCGTCGTTGATCGACTCGCTGATGCTCTTGCCCAGCACGTGGCCCTCGCCCGCGGCGTACAGGCGGTTCGCCTGCCGGTTCGGGAACCAGTACTCATCAGATGGCATCGACAGCACCAGGGCGTGCACGGCGTCCGGGAATGGCAGCGGCGCCCGCTTCGAGCCCTTGCCGACGACACGCACGACCATGCGCTCTCGGTCCACGTCCCGACCGTGCACGGCCGCGATCTCAGACACCCTCAGGCCGAGGTAGTAGTGCAGCGCGATCGCCGCCCTGGTCTTCCGGTAGACGCCGGAATCGAGTAGTGCCTGGATCTCCGGCACGCTGAAAGGATCCGGGGCATGTTTCGGCACCCGGACCCTCGGCAGCCGAGCAGCAGGGTTGTCCGTCCGTAGGCCTTCGTCCTGCATCCAGGTGAAGAACGTGTGCAGCAGGCTCCGACGGTTGTTCCGCGTGGACGGCGCCCACTCGTGCATGCCGAGCCACATCACCAGGTCGCGCCGGCCGACGGTCTCCAACGTGGTGTCAGTCTCTCGCAGCAGCTTCTCGATCGACTGGATGCGCTCGCGGATGACGCGCTCGCCGAGGCCTTCGGCTCGTTGCCAGGTGGCCCAGTAGTGCAGGGGTGCGGGGATGGTCACGGTGTAATCCTCCATCGGGGGTATGGGGGTGAGTAATGGGGGTGCGCACATGACCTACGCAAGCACTGAAAGAATGGTTTGACATGCCCCAAAGCAGGAAACGAGACCGTTTCGTTATGGCAAGTGGTGGGCGTAGTTTTGCGTGCCAGAAAACAGGAGCGGGCTATTCGGCGGGAGGTGGAGCGTCAGCGCCGGCGGCAAGCCAGGCCCTGTACGCAAGACGCCGCGGGTCCACCTGGGAACGGCAACGCTCGTAGTAAGAGCGCGAGTATCTGGTGTCCCGCCCGGCATCGTGGTCCTCCACGAGCTGCAATGCGGCGTAGAGCATCAGGTCGTACGCATCCGGCGGAGCCGCTTCGTTGCTCTTGGGCATGGTCGTCGTCTCCTCGGTGAGGTATGCCGTGGTCACGCGGCGGCGATCTGGGCCATGCGGGCGGCTCTGGGGAAGAGGTCAATAACCCCGATCATGTAATCTCTTGGTCGGGGGTTCGACTCCCTCCTGGGGCACCATCGGATCAGCTGACGAGGCAAAACGCTTATTTGGCGGGTCTTCCTCATCGTGACGCTGCGGGTCGCGTAATGGTCGATGACCCGCAGGGCATGGTCGAGCGGCGCTGACATCGACGTCAGGCCCAGAACCACCCATGATGGAGACACCGACCCGAGGGAGCTCCATGCTGCATGTCATCACGCCGTCTCCGGAACGCTTCAGCGCGCTGGCCCCCGACCCCGAGGAAGACCTCGAGCGGCTGCGGCGCAACCTGGTCCGCGGAACGGTCCGGCCCGAACACCTGATCGTCGCCGCCACCGGCGACGGGGCCGACCTCGGGCGGGTGGGCCTGTATACGCATCCCGACGGCGTCACGGTCGCCTATGCGCAACGACTCGCCTCCGGCGGGACCGACCTGGCGGGGACCGACCTGGCGGGGATCGACTTGGCGGAGATCTACGGGGTGCTCTTGGACGGCATCGCCTCCTCGGCGCGGTCCACGGCCCTGGCCCGGGTCGAGGTCACGGTGGTGGATGCCGACGAACCGGATCCCGAAGTGAAACGCGCTGTCCTGGCGGCCCGTGGCTGGCAGATCGACGGCGACCGGCTGGAGCTTCAGGCCGAGACCGGGGCGACCACCGACGCCCGCGGGGACGGCCGGGACCGCATCGTGGAGATCGACCCCTTCGATCCCCGGGTGGTTCAGGTGATGGCGGCGGCCATGGCCGACAGCCTGGACCACCACGACCGGACCCAGGTGGCGAGGCTCGGTCCGGAGGCGGCGGCCGCCGCCCACCGGGACATGATGACAGAGGGCCCCGCGTCCGTGCCCTGGCTGGCGCATCGGGGGTCCGCCCCGGGTCCCGGCGCCGACGAGATCGACAGCATCGTGGGCATCGCGGCCATCCAGGCATACCCCACCGACTGGAGCCTGGGCTACCTGGCCGTCGACCCCCGAGCCCGCCGGGCCGGCATCGGGACCGCCCTGGCCCGTTCCATGCTCGCGGCCACCGGCGCGTCCGGCGTCCGGCTGGCCACCTCGAGCGTCGACACGGCCAACCCCAGGATCCGCGGCACCCTGGGGAAGGCCGGCTTCACCGTCCGCTCCGCACACACGGACTTCGTGCTGCACCTGGAGGGCTGACCACCAGCCCGTCCTCCCCGTCCGCGAGCGCATCCGCCGTGGACAACAGCACGCGCCGCAGGGCAGCCGCGGCGCGGGTGGGGCTCACGTCCTGGCGGCGGGCCAGGCTGATGGTCCGGGTCAGCCGCCCGGGCCACCCTGGAGGCGGCCCTGGAACGGCGCGAGACCCGCGCGCCCGCCTCCGGTCATTACGATGGTGGGGATGTCCCAGTCCCGAACCGGAAGGTGGCCTGTGCCCCGGACCCCCACCCCCGACCCGTCCCGTGGTGCCACGTCCGGCCGCGTGCCCGGCCACCCGCCCCGCTGGGTCATCGGCCGGCAGCCCGAGCGCCGGGACGGGGCCGTGGACACCGCACCACGCACCACGCGCCGGCAGTGGCTGCAGCTCGGGGCCGTCATGGCCGCCGCCGTGGCGCTCTACGTGGTCCACTCGTTCCTGCGCTTCCGGAACTTCGAGGCCAAGGGCTACGACCTGGGCATCTTCGACCAGGCAGTGCGTCAGTACGCCCTGTTCCGGGAGCCCATCGTCCCGATCAAGGGCGTGGACTTCAACATCCTCGGGGACCACTTCCACCCCATCCTGGTGCTGCTGGCCCCCCTGTACTGGATCTGGGACGACCCGCGGATGCTGGGCATCGCCATGGCCCTGCTCCTGGCCTCCTGCGCCATCCCCGTCTATCTGTTCGCCCGGCGCCGCTGCGGCCACCTGCCCTCGCTGCTGGCGTCCGCGGGCCTGATGCTGTGGTGGCCGTTCCAGGCCATGGTCAACTGGGACCTCCACGAGATCACGCTGGGCGTCCCGATCATGGCGTGGGTGATCTGGGCCATCGACGCCCGCCGGTACTGGCTGGGGTTCGGCCTCTCCCTGTCCCTGCTGGCCGTGCGCGAGGACATGGGGATCACGGTGCTGGCCATCGCCCTGGTGTTCGCTCTCAAGCGCGCCTGGGCCCCGGCGGTGCTCTCCGCGGTGGCCGGCGTGGCGGGCTACTGGTTCGCAACCTCCGTGGTCATCCCGCACTTCTCCCCCGAGGGTGAGTTCGGCTACTGGCAGTTCACGGCGCTGGGCCCGGACATGGCATCCTCGCTGCAGTTCATGCTCACCGAACCCTTCGCCGCGGCCGCGGTCCTCTTCGACCACCCGCTGAAGATCGGGCTGTGGCTGTTGCATTTCGTGCTGCTGTGGCTGCTGCCGTTCCTCTCCCCCTATGCGCTCATCGGCGCGCCCATCCTGCTCTCCCGCCTCTTCAACGACCGACTCAACGTCTGGAGCCCGGTCTACCAGTACGACGCCATCCTCGGGGTCATCTTCCTAATGGCCGCCCTGGAGGCACTGGCCCGGATCGTCGCCTGGCGCGCCCGGCGCCGCGCCGCCGCCAGTGCCGGTGAGCCCAGCACCGGCGAGCCGGACGCCGTGGCCGAGGGCCGGCGTCGTGCCTCCGGGTCTTCAGGTCCCCGGGTCTTCACCGTCTTCACCGCCGTGTTCCTGGCCGCGGGGGTGGCCGGCACCGCGGTCTTCCCCCAGGTCTTCCCGCTGCACCGGACCGTGACGGGGCAGAACTGGCAGATGACCGAGTGGGCCCACGCCCTGGACCGTGCGGTTCAGTCCATCCCGGACGGCGTCTGCGTGGAGGCCGCGGACAACGCGGTGCCGCACCTGGTGGACCGCACCTACGTGGGGCTGCACGGGGACATGGGCGACGACCTGGCCACGTGGATGATCATCGACACCACGGCCGAGGAGCTCGGCGGCTGGGACCCGCTGACCCCGGACGAGGCACTGGCCCGCGCCGAGCGGCTCGGCTACGAGCCCGTCACGCGGGACGACCACGGCATCTGGGTGCTGCACCGGGACCAGCCGGTGGACCCGGTGTGCGCCGGCTACGTGCCGTAGGCCTCACCAGGTACCAGCCGGGCCCGCCCGGCCCGCGTGCAGGCCTTTCCCGCCGCGCTCAGCGGTTCGGCAGGGCCAGGCGGAAGATCTTGCCCCAGGTGGAGCCGATCTGCCGGTGCAGGGGCCCGATGTTGTAGGGCAGCCCGTAGCGCTCGCAGATCTCGCGGACCTGCACGGCCACCTCGGCGTAGCGGTTGGACGGCAGGTCCGGGAACAGGTGGTGCTCGACTTGGTGCGAGAGGTTGCCCGTCATGAAGTGCATGGCCTTGGAGCCGGAGATGTTGGCGGAGCCGATCATCTGCCGCACGTACCAGTCGCCGCGGGTCTCCCCCTCGACCATCTCCTCCGTGAAGGTCTCGGCGCCCTCGGGGAAGTGACCGCAGAAGATCACGGCATGGGCCCAGATGTTGCGCAGCCCGTTGGCGGTGGCGGTGGCCAGCAGCGCCGACCGGCCGGAGCCGGTGAGCAGCTGGGCGGCCAGCGGGGTGGCCGCGTAGTCCTTGGCGAACTGCTTGGCGGCCTTCGCCCCGACGACCTTCAGGTCCCGGACCAGCTCGGCCTTGGACTTCTCCCCCGTCTTGACCCGGTCCAGCTCCAGGTCGTACAGGGCGATGCCCCACTCGAAGATCGGCGCCAACCCGGCGTTGATGACCGGGTTCAAAACGTGCTTGGGCTCCCAGGGCTGGTCCCGGTCCACCCGCAGGACGTTGTAGCCGACGTCCCGGTCCTTGCCGATCACGTTGGTCCAGCGGTGGTGCATGTCGTTGTGGGTGTTCTGCCACGACTTGGAGGGGGTGACGAAGTCCCATTCCCACGTGGTCGAGTGGATGTCCGGGTCCCGCATCCAGTCCCACTGACCGTGCAGGACGTTGTGCCCGATCTCCATGTTCTCGATGATCTTCGCGACCGTCAGCATGGCGGTGCCGGCCACCCAGGCCAGCTTGTGGTTGGCGCCGAGCAGACAGGTGCGGCCGGCGAACTCCAGTCCGCGCTGGACGCGGATGACCTTGCGGATGTAGGCGGCGTCCGTGGCGCCGCGCTGCGCCAGGACCCCGTCCCGGACGGCGTCGAGCTCCCGCCCGAGCTCGGCCACCTGCTCGTCACTGAGGTGGGCGGCGGCCGGCGGGCGCACGGTGGGGCTGCCGGCGGCGGCCAGCATCCCGGCACGCCCCGCGCCGGTTGCGGGGGTGCCGGCCCCCGAGGCACGACGCCGGCCCTCGGCCTGTGCGTGCTGGGCCGCCTTCGGCTGTGGTTCCCCGGAGGGTCCCTTGCCGCGGCCGGGGGCCCAGCTGACCGTGTCCGGACCCTGGATGGTCTTGGTCTTGGTCTTGCCGGTGATCTGCTGCAGGTCGGTGAGGGTCATGCTGCTCCTAGGGGGTTGGAGGCGGGAGATCGGTGGGTTCTGAGCGTTCTGAGGTTCTGACGTTCTACAGCGCCAGGCTCACCGGTCCGGCGGCGGCGCTGACACAGGTCTGGATGAGTTCCCCGGGCTCTCCGTGCACCTCGCCGGTCCTCAGGTCGGTGACCTGGCCCGAGCGCAGGGGCACCAGGCAGGCATGGCAGATGCCCATCCGGCAGCCGCTGGGAGCGGCCACGCCGGCGTCCTCGGCCACCAGAAGCAGCGGCAGGTCCCCGTCGGCCTGGACCTCGAGGTCCGAGGTCTCGAACACGGCCACGCCACCGGCCCCGGCGACACCCGCCGTCAGGCCGGCCTGGAACCGCTCGATCCGCAGGCCTTCGGCGCCGGGCCCGATCTCGCGCGACCAGAGCGCCTCGGCGTCATCCAGGAAGCCCGTGGGCCCGCAGGCATACGCGGCACGGTCCCGCCAGTCCGGGCACACCTGGTCCATGGCGTGGGGGGAGGTGAGGTCCAGTCGACCCTCGTCCGCGGTGAGGTGGTGGAGAACCCGCAGGCCCGGGAACTGTTGGGCCAGCTCCTCCAGCTCCTCGCGGAAGGCGGAGGCCTCACGGGTGCGCACCGAGTGGATGAGCACCACATCGGCATCCGGACGGCGCGGGACCAGCGTGCGGATCATGGACATCACCGGGGTGATCCCGGACCCGGCCGTGAGCATCAACAGCGGACGGGGGTGCTCGGGCAGGGTGAAGTCCCCCTCGGGCCGGGCCAGGAACAGCACGTCACCGGGCTCGGTGTCCCGCACCAGCGCCCCGGAGACCTTGCCGATGTCCGAGACCGTGATCTCCGGGTCCATGCCCGCCGCGGCGGAGAGCGAGTAGGAACGCCACTGGCGCACGCCGTCCACGTCCACCCCGATCCGCGCCCACTGGCCGGCCTGATGGGCCTTCCACCCGGAGCCGGCACGGAAGGAGATAGTGGCCGTCCCGGGGGCGGGGCGCTCGACGCGCGTCACGATCCCGCGCAGTTGCCGGGACGAGTGCACCGGGTCCAACAGGGCCAGGAAGTCCTGGGGGGATCGAGGGGTGGAGAGCACTGAGGAGAACAGGGACAACAGGGAACGACCGGCCATTGACCCAGACTATAGGCCCGCAGGACAAAGTTCTTCACTGCGGGGATACGATTGACTCCATGAAGTTGTCTTCCCATGACAATCCCTCGCCGCATCCCCTCGCCGGTGGCCCGCCGGCCCCGACGGTCGGGGACACCTCCGGTGCCCAGCGTTCCCACGGGGCCGGGACGGGCGGCGCGAAGGATGTCTCGGGACCCCCGTGGCAATCGCTGCCCCCGGAGCTGGCGGAGCTGTTGGCCCCGGCGGTGCCGGCCGTCGTCGATCAGATCATCCAGACGGTGCCGGACCAGATCCCCGCCTATCGGATGGCCAGGACGGAGCGGTTCAGTGATGTGCTCTTCATGGGAGTGCAGGGCGCCCTGGAGCAGTTGCTCTCCCTTCCGGGCACGTCCGCCCCGGGGCTGGACGAGGAGTCCCGCCAGTTGGTGGCGGCCCTCGGGGCGGGAGAGTTCCGGCAGGGCCGGAGCATGGACGCCCTGCTGGCCGCGTACCGCACGAGCGCCCGGATCACCTTCCGCGGACTGTCCGAGGCGTGCGCCGAGCAAGGCATGGCCATGGACGTGGTGGTCGACCTGGGCGAGACGATCCTGGCCTATATCGACGAGCTGTCCGCGGTGAGCGTGCAAGCCTACGCGGTCGAGCAGTCCGCCCATGCGGGGGCCCTGGAGATGCGCCGGGCGGACCTCGTGGCGGCCCTGGTGGGCGGCGGTGTCGAGCTGCACGAGGTACGTCGGCTGGCCTCCGGGGCCGATTGGCACCTGCCCCAGCAGATGGCGGCCGCGGTGTTCCCCCTCGCGGCGGCTGCCGGTGTCCGGACGCGACTGGGCACCTCGGGGATCGTGGTCGAGCGCGAGTCCGAGGCCACGGCGATCGTGTCCGTGCCGCACGCCGAGCGGCTCCGGCCCCGGCTGAGGGAGGTCTTCGCCGGTTCCTCCGCCGTCCTGGGTCCGCCCGTCGCCTGGGACGGGTTGCCGCACTCCCACCGGGTGGCCCAGCTGGTGGCGGCCCAGCTGCCGCTTGCCTCACCCGGAGAACGTGCGGGACCGGCGGACCCGGCGCAGCCCGCAGACCTCGCGTCCACGGTCGACCCGGCGGGACCGGTCTTCGCGTCGGATCACCTCTCCCGCATCGTCCTCGGGTCCGAGCCGCAGGTCATGGCGGACCTCACCGCCCGCCGGCTGGCTCCCCTGGAGGAGTTGACGGAGGCCAAGCGCCGTGTCCTGGAGGAAACCCTGTTGTTGTGGCTGGTCCACTGGGGCCAGCGCCTCCCGGTGGCGCGCGAGCTGGGGATCCACGCCCAGACCGTGGGGTACCGGGTGGCGAAGCTGAAGGACCTGTTCGGCGGCGACCTGGACGACCCCGAGGCGCGGTTCGAACTCGAACTCGTGCTGCGTGCCCGCCAGGCTTCAGGGGGCCAGGGGGCCGGCGCGGAGTGATCTGCGTGCGGTGACGGCATACCTCGTCGCAGCCGAGGTGGTCATGCCGCGTGGTCCTGGTGACTGATCCTGGCGACCGGTCGTGCCGATCATGCAGAAATCCGGGTGTCGCGCTCGGGCTCCGCCGTGACACCCGGATGAACGCATGATGAGCCGGCAGCCCACGGTCACTCGCCGCGCCGGTGCAGGCACGTGTCCAGACGCTGCTTCTGACGCGCCCACTACTCCACAGCGGACCGTTCTCGCAGCATCGTCCACACCGGGAGGGGACGCGGCGGCCGAGCGGACGGCCATCCGCCCAGCATGGAGAGGTGCCCCATCGTGTTCCGCTCTCTCCAGAGACTCTGCTCTCCCCTCCTGACCCCTTCAACGCCGGTCCCCCGATCCTCCTGTCGTCCCAAGGGGATCCGTGGCGAAGTGAAGTCCTCGCCCACCAGGCACGTCAGGGTCAACTCGCTCGATTGGCCCGCGGAATCTACTGCGACCTGGAGACCTGGCTTCGTTGCGCCCCCTGGGACCGCCATCTCCTGGCCGTCGTAGCCCATGCCAAATCACGCCGCCGAGAAGTGGTTTTCACCCACCAGACGGCCGCCGTTCTGCATGGCCTTCCCGGTGGGGACTTCCCGGACGTCATACACACCCGCGCCACCTCCCGAGGGGGATCCGGCCGCTCCATCCCGCCCAGGCCCTACCCCAACGCCAAAGCGGCTTCACGACTGGCCGGTTCCCTCCGCGGGGAAGGCGTCAAGCTCCCCCGCGGAAAGCTACCCACCCTTCCCGTCACGAGCGCGCTCTGGAACATCCCAGCGACGCATCCGCCGGCCCGGTCCGAGTTCGAGGTCGTTCCGGTCCACCTGGGTGATGGCCAGTTCGTCGGTCACGTGCTGGCGGACACCATCCAGTGGGCGTGTGCCACCGTCTTCAGTACCGATGCCCTCATTGATACCGTCGCCATCGCCGACCACCTGCTCCGCCACCATGCGGAGTCGTTCGCAGCCACCGCCACCCTGCTCGAGGATCTACCCCTCCCCCGGGCCAGGCGTCGCCGGGCCCTGCACACGATGTCCTTCGCCGATCCCCGGTCCGAGTCTCCCAAGGAATCCACGAGCAGGGCACTCATCTACCAGCTGGGATTCGAGGTGCCAGATCTTCAGTACCAGGTCATGGACGCCGACGGCCATGAAGTGGCCAGAGCCGACTTCCGGTGGAAACGCAGCACCGTGCGGTCGAGGGTCCTCCTCGGCGAATTCGACGGCCTGTGGAAATACGGGGCCGACCTGGCCGGGCCGAACGGCGGTGCCGACGCCCTCGCACGCGAGAAGCAGAGGGAGCTGAAGCTGGCCCGCCTCGGCTACGACGTGGTGCGGTGGATCGACCGCGACCTCAAGGACCCTCCGGCGTTCTGCCGGTTACTCACGGAGAACGGAGTCCCGCTGAGGAGTCCCCCACTGATCTGACCCAGAGCTGTACTGGCCCAGCCCCGTGCCAACCGAGCGCGCCGTTGGCAAGTCGGAACTCCAGGGCTGCCAAGGGTCTACGGCGGACTGCGGCAGACTGCGGCAGACAGACATCTCATCATCCGATGATCCGGGTGTCCCGATCGAGATCCACGGTGACACCCGGAAAACCGCATGACGCATGTAGGGCAGGCGTCACCCGGTCCGGACGAGGCCCCTCCCGGCCGGTGGCAAGAGGAAACGGTCCGGCTCCCCAGCCAGGATGCCGGCGGAGGGGTCATACCTTGGCACGGGGTCATGCATCGGCGCTGGGACAGCGTCGGAGCCAAGCGCCGGATCAGCGTGGGAGCCAAGCGCCGGATCAGCGTGGGAGCCAAGCGCCGAATCAGGGTGGGAGCCGGGCGCCGGGGCAGTGCTGACGCTGCTCGGTGGTGCAGTTTCCTCCGGGCGGCGAACGAGGTCGCGGTCCGGATCGCGGATGTCCCTGATGACGGAGACGCAGATCCAGATCACGGCGGCCATGTGCAGCACGATCCCGGAGCCGTACCAGAGCGGGATCCACAGCGCCCCGCCGCCGAATTCGCCGTCCGAGGTGATCCGGGCGGACTCCATCCAGACCCCACCCCAGTGGTAGACCTCCACGGCCTGCCAGATCCAGAACTGCCGCCAGTCCGGCCGGGCCAGGACCACCAGGGGGATCAGCCACATCACGAACTGCGGGGAGTACACCTTGCCCAGCAGGATGAAGGCCGCCACGATGAGCAGGCACAGCTGGGCCATCCGGGGCCGGTGCCGGGAGGAGAGCCCCAGGTAGGCGATGCCCAGGCAGCAGAGGGCGAAGAGTCCGTTGGAGATCAGCGAGAACGCCTCCCCCGACCACCCGGTCCAGGTGAAGGCCAGCCACATCGAGGAGAAGGACACCTCACGGTCCCCCGAGAACGTGTAGAAGCGGCTCCACTGGTCGAAGGCGGTGAGCATGAACGGCACGTTCACGGCCAGCCAGGCCACGGCGCCGGCAGCCAGTGACTTGAAGAAGACCCCGAGCTTCCCGGCGCGCCAGCACAGCACGAGGATCGCACCGAAGAAGAACAGCGGGTACAGCTTCATGGCGGCCCCGAGGCCCAGGACCACCCCCGCCAGGACGGGGTGGCTGCGGGACCACAGCAACAGTCCGAGGGCTGCCAGCATGACGGCCCACAGGTCCCAGTTCAGGAACGAGGTCAGGATGATCCCCGGGGCCACGGCCACCATCAGGGCATCCTTGGACCGTCCCCGGGCGGTGTAGGCCGTGGCGATCACCAGGATCAGCCAGCAGATCAGGGCGCCGGCCGCATTGACGTCGAAATAGGTGACGGTGCGCTCCAACAGGGTCCCCTCACCGGGGACGAACCAGGCGCTCACCCCGGCCACCACGGCCAGCAGTGCCGGGTATTCCATCCACTGGTCCTCCGGCAGCGGCGTGTAGAACGGGAAGTACCCCTCGGCCAGTCCGCGGGTGCCGAACAGTTGCCCGAAATCCGAGTAGCACATGTGGATGTGCACCCCCGGCGCCTCCCAGCCGTTGACGCGGCACCACTGCTTGGACAGCACGGCGATCACGGCCGCCAGCAGGGTGGCTCCCACGAGGACGAGCAGCAACCGGCGGTCCGGGCCTGCGTGGGGGGCGGCTGGTCCGGTCTGGTTCACGGCATCTCCTGATGGGTGGTGCGTCTCGGGCGGCGGGACCGCCAGCGGGCGGTCAGGGGGAACAGGGTGGACGTCTTGGGGTCCAGAAAGACAATGAACACCATATAGGCGAGACCGACGATGCCGGTGGTGACCCGCACCCAGAACAGCGAGATCCACTGGGCCACGGACAGCTGGTCCACCACTCCGATGGCCACGAGCAGCATGACCAGCAGGTACAGCGTCCAGACGGGCCAACCGTGCCACCGCCGGACCACGGCGAACAGGGGCAGGACCCAGAGCAGGTACCACGGCTGGATGATCGGGGCCAGCACGACGGCGGCCAGCAGGGCCAGTCCGGTGGCCAGGACGGGATGTACCGGCCGCCGGGTCAGGGCCAGCCAGGCGGTGAACACGACCGCCACCACCTTGCCCAGCGTGTAGACGACGTCGGCCACGGGGCGGACTCCGGACCCGGACACGGAGTCCACGAGCCAGCCGATCCCCAGGCCGACCAGCCCATAGGGGGCATAGGGGAACGCGGCGTCCCCCGAGGTGAGCATCGCCGGCGCCCACCCGAACCACAGGCCGGTCAGGGCGCCGAGGCCGGCCAGCACGACGGCGGCCACGGCCAGGCACAGCGCCCAGACCTTCACCCGGGCCAGCCAGCCGGGGTGCTCTCTGAGCATGAGCAGACCGGCGAAGGGCAGGGCGATGAGCGTCAGGGGCTTGATGGCGATGGACAGGGACACCAGGACCAACCCGGTCAGGTTCCGGCGGCGGGAGGCCTCCGGGCCGAGCAGGACGAATCCGGCCAGCAACAGTCCCACCATGAGCGAGTCGTTGTGGATGCCGGCGATCATGTACAGGGCGAACAGCGGATTGGTCACGGAGATCCACACCGACCAGCCCGGGTCCGTACCGAACCGCCGGGCCAGCCGCGGTACCGCCCACAGGCACAGCGCCAGCCCCAGCACCGAGACGAGCCGGAAGAGCAGGAACCCCGGCTCCGGGCTGCCCCCGGTGATGAACCAGACCGCCCGGGACACCAGCAGGAACAACGGGCCGTACGGCGACGGGGACTCGGCCCAGATCGAGTCGGCCCCCTGCATGAACCACCCGGGCAGCTCGGAGATCCAGTCCTGGTACGGGTTCAGCCCGGCGTGCAGGAGCCGCCCCTGACTGAGATACGAGTAGACGTCCCGGGAGAACACGGGGAACGCGAGCATCAGCGGGGCCGCCCAGAGCCAGGTGGCCCGGGTGACGGTGGAGCCGGCGGTGTGGGTGTGCCACTGCCCCTCGAGCCGTTGCCCCAGCCGCAGCCAGGCCCGCACGAGCAGCAGGGAGCCCACCACCAGCAGGATGGCACAGGCCACCACGCCCACCGGTTCCACGCGCAGCGGATTGAGCACGGTGGTCCGGGCGAAGAGGGAGGTCGGGGTCATCGCGAGCCAGCCGACGCCCCAGGAACCCACCATGATCATCACCGAGCCGATCAGCCCCTGCCACTGGCTCGGAGCCGTCAGCTGGTCCGGCCCGCCCACCAGCCGGCGGGTGAACGGCGCCTCGCCCAGGCGGCGGCGCAGGCCCTCCAGCCGCCCCGGGGCCACACTTCTGGGTTCCGTCACGGGGCGGTCGGCTCCGACGGCTCCCGGTGACGCCGTCCACGGAGGCGCGCGACCGTGCGGCGCAGGGCGGCCCGCACGTGCCATTCCTCCTTCATGATGGAGCTCGTCCACGGGTCCAGCAGCAGGATCCACAGCATGCAGCCCCAGGACAGCAGGGTCGCGCCCTGCGCCAGCTGGGGGCCGATCCCCAGGAACTGCCAGACGAAGAGCTGGTCCGCGGCGCCGAAGGCCACGAAGAAGGCCACGGTGAACACGACCCACTTCAACTGCCAGTCGCTGCGGATGCCGATCACCGCGAAGAACGGCAGCAGCCACAGCAGGTACCAGGGCTGGATGATGGGGGTGAGCACCACCAGTGCGGTGAAGGCCCACGTCATCCGCTGCATGAGGTGTTCGTGACGGCCGCGGAACATGAGCCAGATGACCACGAGCACGGAGAGCAGCCGGCCGGCGGTCTTGAAGGCCTCGAGCACCCACTGGTTGTCGATCCCGAGGGAGCCGAGGATCACCTTGGTGCCCTCGGCCAGGATCCCGACCGGCGACCAGGGCACGGATCCGGTCCCGGTCCCGAGCATGACGGTGAGCCAGCCGAAACCGAAGTCGTTGAGGAGCCCGACCAGCACCATGATCGCGCCGGCGATCCCGGCCGTGAGGAACCAGTAGCCGAAGCGCCGGGCCCAGCTGGCGCCGCGACCGGCCCAGAGCAGGCCGATGAAGGGCAGCAACACCATGGTGATGGGTTTGATGGCCAGCGAGGCCGTGACGAGCAGGACCCCCAGCAGGCCGCGGCCGGTGGCGGCATACCAGACACCGGCCACCGCCAGTCCGGTCATGAGGGCGTCGTTGTGGCCCGAGGCCACGAAGCTGATGAGGAACAGCGGGTTGGCCACGGTGATCCACTGGGCGCGCGCCCCGTCGGTGCCCAGCAGGGAGGCCAGCTTGGGCACGTAGACCATGATGAGCACGACCCCCGCCACGGCGGCCAGCCGGAACAGGAAGATCGCCAGGTCGGGGTCGTCGGGACCGGCCACCGCCATGACGAACTGCTCGATCCAGAGGAAGCCCGGCCCGTACGGGGTCTCCGTCTGGGCCCAGGTGGTGTCCGTGCCCAGCTGGAACCAGTTGGAGAGCGTGGAGATCCCGTCCTCATAGGGATCCTGGCCGGCCACCATCAGCCGACCCTGCCCCAGGTAGGCGAAGATGTCCCGGGAGAAGATCGGCAGGCAGGCCAGCAGCGGCAGGATCCAGGCCGTCGTCGTGAGGTTGACGATCCTCAGGGCCCCCGGCCCGAAGGGCCGCAGCACCGTGCCGAGGCGCAGCCACCCCCAGAACATCAGCCAGCAGCCCAGCGTCAGCACCGCGGTGCCGGTGATGACCCCGTACTCGGTGGTGCGCCAGGGGATCAGCCAGGCCCAGCGGTTGATCGGGGAGACGGAGGCAAGCCACCCCACGGAGAGGGAACCGGCCAGCACCGCGCAGGATCCGAGGAAGCCGATCACCGCCGGGACCCAGACGGACACCGTCCACGAGGCGGTCACGGATACCGTCCGGGTGCTGGACACGCTCATCGCAGGCGGGATCCTTCCATGCAGTGGGCGGCCGGTCCACAGCCCGCCGCGGGCTCCGACACAAACTACCACCGGGCCTCAGGCTACTGTGGGAGGCGTGGCAGCTACAGCAGAGAACCTCGTGTGGATCGATTGTGAGATGACCGGGCTGGATCCCGTGGCAGACGCCCTGGTGGAGATCGCCGTGCTGGTGACCGATCCGGAGCTCAACGTGCTGGGGGACGGCGTGGACATCGTCATCAAGCCTCCCCAGGCGGCGCTGGACCAGATGGTGCCGTTCGTGCGGGACATGCACACCTCCTCCGGCCTGCTGGAGCGGCTGGACGACGGCGTCTCCCTCGCCGAGGCGTCCGAGGCCTGCCTCGCCTACATCACCGAGCACTGCCCCACCCCGGGCAAGGCGGTGTTGGCCGGCAACTCGGTGGGCCAGGACAAGCTGTTCCTGACCCGGGACCTGCCGGCGATCACGGACCACCTGCACTACCGGATCGTGGACGTCTCCACGCTCAAGGAGCTCGCCCGCCGCTGGTACCCCAAGGCGTACTACCAGTCACCGGCCAAGACCGGGGGCCACCGTGCCCTCGGCGACATCGTCGACTCGATCAACGAGCTGCGGTACTACCGCGAGGCCGTCCTGGTGCCCGCCCCCGGGCCCGACTCCAAGGCCGCCCAGCGGATCGCCGCCGGCATCGGTTCGGACGCCCCCGGAAACCGTGTATGATGGAACGCGCTGTCACGGTCGGTTAGCCGATCGAACATGGTGGGTATAGCTCAGCTGGTAGAGCGTCTGGTTGTGGTCCAGAAGGTCGCGGGTTCAAGCCCCGTTACTCACCCCATATCGCCGGCCCGGTCCTGATTCCTCAGGTCCGGGCCGGCGTTCTTTGTGCCACCCTCCCTCGTTCGCTTCACCCGGGATGACCCGGGATACCGCCCTGGGCTGACGACCCGACTGACCGGATCGGCAAGACTGGAGGACGTTCACGGTCGAGCAGCCCACTGGTCGGCGGAACGCGCTCCGTCTCATGGAACGTCTCGGGGAATCCGGGTTCGGGTGGTCCTGCCTCCATCACAGGGTCATCCGGACCCGCGAGACGCCGCAGTGCCGCAGGCCTCCGCTCCGGAACCGAGATGGGGCAGGATACCGGTACAGGTCCTAAGCAGAGGAGAACCGTGCGCACTTCATCCGATGACGGCACCGGACGGGCCGAGCCACCCTCCGCCGCACGGCCCGCAACACCACCCGCAACACCACCCGAACCGCAGGAGCCGTCCTCCGAGGCGGCCACGTCCGTGCGACTGCGTGACGCCCAGGGCCGAGAGGTGGCGGGCTGGGCGGTCCGACGGGACCTGGTGGTGACCCGCACGTCCGGGCTGCGGCCCCCGGTCACGGTCATCCTCGGCGCCCGGGTGTCCGAGTCCCTCGCCGTCTACGAACGGACCGTCGAATCCGACGACGGCGCCGCTTGGACCGCCGCCGTCCTCCCCGAGGGGACCCTGCCCCTGGACGGCGAGCTGCTGCCCCCGGGCTTCAGCCGCCTGGCCCGGTCCGCCCTGCCCCACGCCAGGGGCCGCACGGGCCCCGGTACCGAAACCCCTGCGGAAGCCCCCGCACAGGTCACGAGGTCGATATGGTGTTTCCTGTTTCCCCGTATCAAGGGATGCTGACGGGACGGGCCCTGGTGATCCGCGGGTCCGTCACCGTGGTTCTCCTGGCCATCGACCTGCTGATGTGGGGCGGGCTGAGCGTCACGTGGTCGGGCGCGGACCTCTCCCCGTGGGCCGACGTGGCCGTCGTGGCCGTCATGGTCCTCGCCTACGGCTGTCTCGCCCTGTTCCGCTCGGCCGTCCCCGGCTACCTGGCCGTGCTGGGCGTGGCCCTGTGCTCACTCGTGGTCCCCGCCATCGAGACCTTCGCCGGGTTCGCCATGGCGCTGTTCCTCCTGGCCCGCCAGGCGGACCGCCGCCTCGCCCTCCTCGGGCTGGCCGGCGCCGCGGTGCCCGTCACGGTGAACACGGCCACCGCCTACCACTTCGCGGCCAGCCCCGGCACGCAGTACCTTCTCGTCTCCGCGTCCCTGTGGTCCCTCCTGTACCTCGCCGCCTGGATCGCCGGGAGGATGCTCGGGGCCGCGGACGGCCGGTTGTCCCGCGAACGGCGGCAGGCCTCGGAGGCACGCCGGGAGGTCCTGGCCGAAGAACGCCGCCGGATCAGCCGGGAGCTGCATGACAACGTGGCCCACTCCCTGACGGCCATCGTCCTCCAGGCGGCCGGGGCGCGGACCGGGCTGACCCGGCAGTCGGCGTCCACGGACGACCTCGTCCGTTCCCTGGAGGGGATCGAGTCCACGGCCGCACAGAGCATGCGTGAGCTCCACCGCATGCTGGGGATCCTGCGCTCCCCCGCCCCCGAGGGCGCACCCCCGTCCGGCCTGCTGGGGGTAGAGGACATCGACGGGCTGATCCGTTCCGGCCAGGACTCCGGTCTCGATCTCCTCCTGTCCACCACCGGCACCCCCGTGCCGCTGGACCCGAGCGTCAGCCATACGGCCTACCGGGTGGTCCAGGAGGGGCTCGCCAACACCATGAAGCACGCCGGGGCCGGCACCGCGGCGAGGGTCGTCCTGGAGTGGCGGCCGGCCACCGTGGTGGTCACCGTGCACAACGGACCCGGCCCCCGCCCACAGCCGCCGGTCTCCGGTGGCTTCGGCCTGACCGGGCTCCGGGAACGGGTCGATGTGGTGGGCGGGACCCTTCGGGCCGGCCCCACCGAGGACGGGTACCTCCTGCAGGCCACCGTCCCCGTCACCCCCGGCCGACCGTCAGGCAGCCGCATCGCCGGGCCCGCAGAACCGCCCGAGCGGCAAACCCGGGAGGCGGGCTGATGGCCGTCACCGTGATGATCGTGGACGACCAGGCCATGGTCCGCGCCGGGATCTCGATGCTGCTGGGGCCGGAGGAGGATCTCGAGGTGGTGGGCGAGGCGGATTCCGGGACCGAGGCCGTCACCAGGGCCCTGCAGCTGAGACCCGACGTGGTGCTGATGGACGTCCGGATGCCCGGCATGGACGGGGTCGCCGCCACCCGCGCGTTGCTGGCCGAGAACGGCGCCAGCCCGGACCGGCTGATCCGGGTCCTGATCATGACCACCTTCGACGACGAGGACCTCGTGGTCGATGCGCTCCGGGCCGGCGCCAGCGGCTACCTGCTCAAGCATGCCTCCCCCACGGAGGTCGCGGACGCCATCCGCCGAGTCTCCCAGGGCGACACCTGGCTGGACGCCACCGCGGCCAGCCGGCTCGTGGACCGGCTCCGGCCCCGGTTCACCGACCAGACGGACGTGCCGGCCCTGCTGTCCACCCGGGAACAACAGGTGCTGCGCATGATCGCCGCCGGGATGTCCAACCCCGAGATCCGGGACCTGTTGGTCCTGAGTGAGGCCACCGTGAAGACCCATGTCTCCCGGATCCTGCTCAAGACGGGGTCCCGGGACCGTGCCGCCGCGGTGGCCCTGGCCTACCGCAGCGGATTCGTCCGTCCGGATGACCCCTTGCCGCAGTGACGGGGTGATCCGCCCGTTCCGTTCGGCCTAGGATGGCCCCGCGGAACCCTCCGCCTGACGAAAGGCCTGCCCTGACATGAGCGTCGTGAAGATCAATGCCATCAGCGTCCCGGAGGGCTCCGGCCCCGAGCTGGAGGCGCGCTTCGCCGCCCGCAAGCACGCCGTGGACGGTTCCCCCGGCTTCGAGGGCTTCCAGCTGCTGCGGCCCACCGCCGGCGAGGACCGCTACTTCGTGGTCACCCACTGGGCCACCGAGGCCGATTTCCAGGCCTGGCGCGAGACCCGGGCCGCCGCGGCCCACGGCGGCCCGGTCGGCGAGCAGAGGAAGCCCGTCGCCAGCGGGGCGGAGTTGCTGGAGTTCGAGGTCGTGGACCTCTGATGGCCGCCGCCGGGGTGCTGGACACCCTCCCGGGTCAGTTGGAGTGGCAGCGCGAGCTCTACCGCCACTTCCACCGCCATCCGGAGCTCGGGCTCCAGGAGCACGGGACCTCCGAACGCATCGAGCGGGAGCTGACCGGGCTGGGCCTCGAGGTCATCCGCTGCGGCGGGACCGGACTCGTGACCGTCCTGCGCAACGGCGACGGCCCCACCGTGCTGGCCCGCGCGGACATCGACGCGCTGCCGGTCACGGAGGACACCGGGCTGGACTACTCCTCCCAGACCGAGGGCGTCATGCACGCCTGCGGTCATGACCTGCACATCGCCGCCCTGTTGGGGGCTGTCCGGCTGATGGCTGAGCACCGCACCGCGTGGTCCGGGACCTATGTGGCGCTGTTCCAGCCCTCCGAGGAGAACGCGGCGGGCGCCCGGGCCATGATCGACGACGGCCTGGTGGCGCGGGTACCGGCCCCGGACGTCGCCCTCGCCCAACACGTCATGCCCGCCGAGGCCGGCACCATCGGGACGGTGCCCGGTCCCGCCCTCTCCGCCGGTGATTCGATCCGGATCACCGTGTTCGGCCGCGGCGCCCACGGGTCCATGCCCCACCAGGCGGTCGACCCGGTGGTGCTGGCCGCCTCGATCGTGCTGCGCCTGCAGACCATCGTCTCCCGCGAGACCGAGCCCGGGCAGTTCGCCGTGGTCACGGTGGGTGCCTCCCATGCCGGCACGAGCGCCAACACCATCCCGGACCGGGCGGAGCTGCGGCTGAACCTCCGCACCTATGACACGCAGCTGCGCCAGCGCATCATCGCCTCGATCGAGCGCATCGTCCGCGGCGAGTGTGCGGCGGCCGGCTCCCCGCGGGAGCCGTTGTTCGAGTACTACGACCAGTTCCCCCTGACCTCCAACGATCCCGAGGTCACGGAGACCGTCACGCGGGCCTTCACGGAACACCTCGGGGCGGAGGCGGTGCATCAGGCCACCCCGGCCACGGCCTCCGAGGACTTCAGCCGCCTGCCCGGGGCCTTCGGCATCCCGTACACCTACTGGTTCGTCGGTTCGGTCCCGGCCGAGACCTGGCGCGCCGCGGTGCTGGCGGGCACCGTGACCACGGACATCCCGGCCAACCACTCCCCCTCCTTCGCCCCGGCCCTCGACCCCACCCTGGAGGTGGCCACCCGGGCGCAGGTGCTGGCCGCGCTCGCCTACCTGCCCGTTCGCTAGAATCACTGGGGCGTCCGGAGCGCGGCGCCACCGTAGCGAAGGAGCCCCCAGCACCATGACCGTCCGTCCGATCACCATCCACGGCGAGCCCGTCCTGCACCGCCGGGCCGCCGAGGTCACGCAGATCACCGATCAGATCCGCACCCTCGTGGCGGACATGTTCGAGACCCAGGACGCGGCCCGCGGCGTCGGCCTGGCGGCGCCCCAGGTGGGCGTGGGGCTGCGCGTGTTCACCTGGACCTTCGAGGACTCCGGCGAGGCACCCTCCCGCGGTCACGTCATCAACCCCGTGCTGACCCGCCTCGGCAAGACCTCCCAGCAGGACCCGGATCCGGACGAGGAGTCGGAGGGCTGCCTGTCCGTCCCGGGGTACAGCTTCCCGCTCAAGCGCTCCGACCACGTGCGGCTGACCGGGATCGATGTGGACGGAGCGTCCATCGACTTCGAGGCCACCGGGTGGTTCGCCCGGATCATGCAGCACGAGTTCGACCACCTCGACGGCTACCTGTACATCAACCGGCTCAACGGCAAGTGGACCCGCCGGTGGAAGAAGTCGCTGCGCCGCGAGGGCTGGAGCGTGGCCGGCAACACCTGGCTCCCCGGCGTGGACGCCGACCCCTTCGGTCACGACGAGGCGGACGTCGGGGAGAACGTCTAGGGAACGGCTGGAACGACGTGGGGGGGGGGGGGGGGGCCGGGCGCGGGGGGGGCCGCGGGGGGGGGGGGGGGGGGGGGGGGGGGGGGGCGCGGCCCCCCGGGGGGGGGGTTTGGGGGGGGGGGGGGGGGCCCCCCACGCCCGCGTCCTAC
>NZ_JBFARZ010000010.1:0-38056 GCF_040677445.1 Citricoccus sp. NPDC055426 | reverse complement strand
CGGTCGCCTCCCGCGGGAGGCGACCGGCCGACGTCGTGGTCCAGGGTCTTGGCCCCGGTGTCAGGACCGGTTCAGGTCCGGTTCAGGCCTTCGGGAACACCGGGACGGCGTCTCCGGCCATCTCCTCGATGACGCGGACGACCTGGCAGGAGTAGCCGAACTCGTTGTCGTACCAGACGTAGAGGATGGCGTTCTTGCCGCCGTTGACGATGGTGGCCAGTCCGTCCACGATCCCGGCGCGGTTGGAGCCGACGAAGTCCGAGGAGACGATCTCGGGCGAGTGGATGTAGTCGATCTGGTTGCGCAGCGGCCCGGTCAGTGACTCGTTCCGCAGGCGCGCGTTGAGGTCCTCCACCGTGGTCTCCTTCTGCAGGGCCAGGTTCAGGATGGCCATGGAGACGTTCGGGGTGGGGACGCGGATGGCGTTGCCGGAGAGCTTGCCCTCCAGCTCGGGCAGGGCCTTCGCCACCGCCTTGGCGGCACCGGTCTCCGTGAGCACCATGTTCAGGCCGGCGGCGCGGCCGCGGCGGGAGCCCTTGTGGAAGTTGTCCGTGAGGTTCTGGTCGTTGGTGTAGGCGTGCACGGTCTCCACGTGGCCGTAGTCGATGCCGTACTCGTCGTTGAGGACCTTCAGCACCGGGGTGATGCCGTTGGTGGTGCAGGAGGCCGCCGAGAGGATGGTGTCCTCGTCCCGGATGTCGGCCGTGTTGACGCCGAAGACGATGTTCTTGATGTCCCCCTTGCCCGGGGCGGTCAACAGGACCTTGGAGGCGCCGGTCGCCTGCAGGTGCTGGCCCAGTCCGTCCTCATCCCGCCAGCGGCCGGTGTTGTCCACCACGATCGCGTCCTGGATGCCGAAGGAGGTGTAGTCCACGGTGGCCGGGTCGTTGGAGTAGATGACCTGGATGACGGTGCCGTTGGCGGTGATCGTGTTCTGCTCCTGGTCCACGGTGATGGTGCCCTCGAAGGGGCCGTGGATGGAGTCGCGGCGCAGCAGCGAGGCCCGCTTGACGAGGTCGTTCTCCGAGTTCTTGCGGACCACGATGGCACGCAGCCGCAGCGAGGAGCCGCCACCCTCATGGGAGAGGATGATGCGGGCCAGCAGCCGGCCGATGCGGCCGAAGCCGTAGAGCACCACGTCCTTCGGCGCCTTGACACCCTCGCCGCCGTGACCGGCGATCTCCGCCAGCTCGGTGTTAAGGAAGTCCTGCAGGTCACCGCCGGCCGCACGGTAGGCGGCGGCCATCCGGCCCAGGTCGATCGATGCGGCGCCCAGGTTCATGCCGGCCAGCGCCTGCACCATGGGGTAGGTCTCCTCGACCGGGAGCACGGCATCATCGATCTGGCGCGCATAGCGGTGCGCCTTGATGATGTCGATGACGCCCTTGTGGACGAGCTGGCGGCCGTAGATGCTCGTGATCACGTTGTTGTCCCGGTACAACGAGCCGATCAGCGGAACCATCCGCTCGGCCAGTTCCTCCCGGTGGTTCCAGGCGGAGTGCTGGTCCTGCGCGGTGCCGTTGGTCTTGTCTGCCACGGTAGGTCCTTCCCTTTGTTCCCGTGCCGACCACGTTGGCGGCCACGGCGGAGCCCAGTCTAGTGAATCCACTGCCGCGTGCGGTCACCGGGGCGCCATGCGACGACCGGGCTCGTGTGGCGTACGTCGCATTGGGCGGCGTGCAACTACTGACAGCCTTGTCATTTGTTGTTTGACTCGGTGCATCACCTTCCTGAATGGTGGCTGGGAACCAACGATTGGCTTCACCGTCCTCGCACCGTGACGGAGTGCATCGTCTGACGAAGAGAGAGAACCATGTCGACATCGGACCACGAGTCCCTGACCACCGCGGAGGAGCCTTCCACCCCCGGGGAGAGTCCCGGCCCCGCACCAGAGACCGCCACAACCGCCGGCACCGGCGAGCCGGTCCACCCCGCAGCCCGGATCCACGAGAACGACTCGGACGAGCAGGTCACCGAGAAGCTCCGGCTCCAGGGTGTCCGGGTGGGCGCCGGAACCATCGCCCCGGCCGTGTTCTGGCCCTCGATCCTCATCGTGACGGCCGTGGCCGTCCTCGCGATCGCCGCCCCGGAGACCACCGGGACCGTGCTCTCGAATATCCAGGGCTGGATCTCCACCAACCTCGGCTGGTTCTACATGCTGGCCATCGGCATCTTCATCGTGGTGGCGCTGGCCCTCTGCTTCTCCAAGTTCGGCCATATCACCCTGGGCCGTGACGGTGAGAAGCCCGAATACGGGATCCTGTCCTGGTTCGCGATGCTCTTCGCCGCCGGCATGGGCATCGGCCTGGTGTTCTACGGCGTGGGCGAGCCCCTCGGCTACGCCACCGTCACCCCCAAGCCGGGCTGGCCGGGCACCGAGACGGTGGAGGGCGTCACCTCCGTGCTCCCCGGCCAGGAACACGCCGTCGCCATGCTGGGCATGGCCCAGACCTTCGTGCACTGGGGTCTGCACCCCTGGGCCATCTACGCCGTCATCGGTCTGGCCGTCGGCTACGCCATCCACCGCCGGGGCCGCCCCGTGTCCATCCGCTGGGCCCTCGAGCCGATCCTCGGCGACCGCGTGAAGGGCTGGATGGGCGACATCATCGACATCCTCGCCATCTTCGGCACCATCTTCGGCATCGCCACCTCGCTCGGCCTGGGGGTCCAGCAGATCGGTGCCGGACTGACCGCCATGGGCATCGTGGAGGCGCCCGACCAGTGGCTGCTGGTCGGTCTGATCATCATCATCACGCTCCTCGCGACCGGCTCGGTCGTCACCGGAATCGGTCGGGGCATCAAATGGTTGTCCAACATCAACCTGTCCCTGGCGGCCATCCTCGTCCTGTCCGTGCTCCTGCTCGGACCGACGCTGTTCCTGTTCCAGAACTTCGTCCAGTCCATCGGTGTCTACCTCGCCGAGGTCCTCAACATGACCTTCGACGTCGGCGCCTACTCCGGTGAGGCCGGCGCGGCCTGGGGATCTGGCTGGACCATCTTCTACTGGGGCTGGTGGGTCTCCTGGGCGCCCTTCGTGGGCGTGTTCATCGCCCGGATCTCCCGCGGCCGGACCGTCCGTCAGTTCATCTCGGGTGTGCTGCTGGTCCCCACCCTGGTCGGCTTCCTCTGGTTCTCGATCATGGGCGGCACCGGCCTGTGGCGCCAGCTGTTCTCGGACCAGCCCCTCGTGGAGGAGGGAGCCGAGTCCCTCGGCGTGGAGGCGGCCCTGTTCGATGTCCTGGGCGGACTGCCCCTCGGCGGTGTGCTCTCCGTGATCGCCATCCTCCTTGTCGCGATCTTCTTCATCACCTCCTCCGATTCCGGTTCGCTGGTCGTGGACATGCTCGCCTCCGGCGGGCACCCGAATCCGCCGGTCTGGTCCCGGGTGCTGTTCGCGTTCCTGGAGGGCGCGCTGGCCATCGGCCTGCTGCTGGCCGGCGGACTCGGGGCCCTGCAGGCTGCGTCGATCGCCACGGCGTTGCCGTTCAGCCTCGTCCTGCTGGCCATGTGCTTCGCCATCGTCAAGGCCCTGAAGAGGGACCAGGACGCCATCGACGCCCGAGAGCGCCGCGCCCGTTACCAGCAGATCAGTGAACGTCTCTCGGAGGACTTCGACGACGCCTTCGGCGAGCAGGTGGACCACCGGATCGACTACCGGCTCTCCCGGACGACCGGTCTCTTCGAACGGCGCCGCGAGCCGGGGGCGGATGGCTCCGCCACCCAGACCGCCGACCCGTCCGCGGCGCAGGGCACCGCACCAGATGCCGGGCCCTCCCGCGGGCTGTTCGGCCGGCGTCGCCGGGACGGCCGGGAGGACGAGACGTGACCTGAGGTCCACGTCCCGCCGGGGCCCACCGCGGCGCCGGACGACACGAACCCCCCGGAAGGCCTGGCCTTCCGGGGGGTCCGTGTCTGCAGCAGAAGCCGGAGGGACAGGCTGGCTTGTACGCCGGGTTCTGTACCGGGGGCGGTCACCCGCCTCCCAGCGACGGCCATCCATCTAGGCCCGCCGTTGCCGACGGGCTCGAGCGGCCAACCCGGATGCTCGGGCGGGCAGCCCTCGAACACATCCTGTTCGGCCTTGCTCCGGATGGGGTTTACCGAGCCGATCCGGTCACCCGGACCGCTGGTGGTCTCTTACACCACCCTTTCACCCTCACCGGGCCCGCAGCGGTGCGGACACCGTTACGGACCAGGCGGTCTGCTTTCTGTGGCACTGTCCTGCGGGTTGCCCCGAGTGGGCGTTACCCACCATCCTGCCCTGTGGAGCCCGGACGTTCCTCACGGCACCGTCACCGGCGCCCTGCGGCCGTCCGCCAGCCTGTCCCGGCGGCCCAGTCTACGCGGGTCCGCAGTGTGCCGGGCACTCGCTAGGCTGTTCACCGTGTTGATCCTGTTGCCGCCCTCCGAGGGCAAGACCGCTCCCCGTTCCGGTGCTCCCCTGGATCTCGAGTCCCTCGTGCTGCCTTCGCTGGCCGGTGAACGCACCACGGCCATGGGCATCCTCTCCGCCGTGTCCTCCGCCCCCGACGCCGCCGAGGTGCTGGGCGTCGGCGAGGCCGTCCGGTCCGACATCGAGGCCAACATGGTGCTCTTCGAGTCCCCGGCGGCGCCCGCCCACCAGGTCTTCACCGGGGTCCTCTTCGACGCCCTGGACTATGCGTCCCTCCCCGAGGCCGCCCGCCGCAGGGCCCGGAGCCGCGTCCTCGTCTTCTCCGGCCTCTTCGGGGTCCTCGCCTTGGGCGACCACGTGCCGAACCACCGCCTGACCGTCACGGCCAGCCTGCCGGGTCTGGGGCGGATGTCCAGCTGGTGGAAGCCGCGCCTGACCCCGCCGTTGGACGCCCACGCCGAGCGTGCGGGCGTCATCATCGACTGCCGCTCCGGCGGCTACATGGCCCAGTGGAAGGCCCCGGCGGGGCTCACCGCCACCGTGGACGTCTTCCAGGTCCGCGCCGGGAAGCGGACGGTGGTCTCCCACTTCGCCAAGCACACCCGCGGCCTGGTGGCCCGTCAGCTGTTGCTCGCCGGCAGCCGGGTGGTGACCTCCCCGGAGACCGCGGCCGAGGTGGTGGCCGCCGCCGGGTCCGCGGCGGGACCCCACGAGTGGGAGGTGGACCTCGTCCCGTCCACGGGGAAGAAGCACGCCAGCCTGCAGGTCACCCTCCCCGAGGCGCATTCCACCGTCTGACGAGCGATCTGCAGGTCGATGGATGACCTCACATCGGCGTGTCGTCGGCGTGTCGGGTCATCCATCGACCTGCAGTTGAAGGCGTCAGGCGGGGTCCGCGACGAGCTCGACCTCGAAGCCGTCCGGGGCCTCCAGGTAGGCCGCGTAGTGGTTGCGCCCCCCGGCGAAGGGGTGGCGGTCGGCGAACAGCAGGGTGAAGCCCCGCTGACGGGCCGCCGCCGTGAGGGCGTCCACCTCCGCGCGGGTCCCCGCGTGGAAGGCCAGGTGGTTCAGCCCGGGCCGCCGTCGGTCATGACCGTCAGCCGCCACGTCCGGACCCGATTCCAGCACCAGGTACTCCCCCGCCCCCTGGTAGCTCGTGCCCTCGGACCATTCCCCGCTCACCGCATAGCCCACTTGCTGGAAGAGCCAGCCGAGGCTGCCCCGGGCGGCGGCCAGGTCCGCCACCCAGATCTCCACGTGGTGCAGCCGCCCTACCCGGCGGGAGGGCCCGACGTCGGCCGGCCGGGAGGACACGGCGGGCGCCGGTTCCAGCGGTGTGGGCTCCGGCGGCGTGGGTTCCGACGACGTGGGTTCCGACGGTATGGGCTCCGACGACCCGGAGACCTTCAGGCCGGAGCGGGACTTCACCCATGCGGTGCCGCTGGCCCCGGCGTCCATGGCCTCGTTGGAGAGCAGGTCCGCGTCCTTGTTGCGGGCCCGCGGGATCCACTCGTAGGTGACGCGGCTGGGCGGGAGCAGGCTCTTGGCCTCGGCCGCGAGCTTCTGCATGTCCGCGTGCTTGATCTTCCACCGGCCGCTCATCTGCTCGACCACGAGCTTTGAGTCCATCTTCACGTGGACGGCCGCCTCAGGGTCGATCGCCCGCGCCAGCCTCAGGCCGGCGATGAGTCCGGAGTACTCGGCCACGTTGTTGGAGGCCTTGCCCAGCGGCTGGGCGTCGATGTCCAGCAGGGCACCGGTGTCGGGGTCGCGCACCAGCGCCCCGTAACCGGCCACCCCGGGGTTGCCGCGGGAGCCGCCGTCGGCCTCCACGTGCAGCAGTCGCGTCCCGGTGGCTCGGGAGGAGGGTGCCGGCACGCTCACTGCTCCTGTCCGGCGCGGACCAGGATGGCCCCGGAATCCGGGCAGTAGACGAGCGTCTGGGCATCGGCCTGCTCGATCTGGGCCAGGTCGGCGGGGCTGATCGGCAGGCCGGAGGCCTCGGAGGTGTTGCCGACCAGGCGGGCGGCGCCGATGCCGCCGTTGCGTTCCCGGAGCTTGTCGTACCGGGCCACGAGGTCAGCGGGCAGGCTGGCGGCCACCGCCTTGCGCTGCGCGGTGAGGTCGTTGCCCTCGGCGGCGACGCCGGCGGCCTCCTCCTTCAGCTCGGCGGAGCGCTGCTGGGCGGCGGACCGCGCGCCGGCGAGGTCCTGCTGGGCCGCCGCATCGGCGGCCTCGGACTGCTCGGCGGCCTCCATGGCCTCCAGCTCGGTGCCCTCGTGCTCGTCCTGCAGCGCCTTGAGGGTGGCCAGCTCGTGCATCATGCCCTCGAGGTCCTTGGCCGAGCCCTGGCCGGCGTCCAGCCGGGCCTGGTTGCGGTCTCGGCGTTGCTGGACCTCGGCCACGCGGGACTCGGCCTCGCGGACCGCCTCGCGGGCCTGTTCCAGCGCCGCTGCCGTCTGCTCGGCCGTGGCCTGCTGCTCGGCGAGGGTCCGTTGCAGACCGGCGTAGTCGGGGTCCTGGCGCAGCTGCTGCATGCGGTGCCGGGCCCGGTCCAGCGCCGTGTCGAGCTGCTGCAGGTCCAACAGGCGGAGCTGGTCGGCCGGTGTTGCGGTGGTGGTACTCATGGCGTGCTCCTCAGCTGCCGGGCGTCAGGACATAGTCCCAGGGGTCGGTGTTCTGGCCGCTCACGGCGATCTCCACGTCGAAGCCGCTCTCGGAGAGCAGGGTGTCCAGCGCCTCGGCCGCGGCGGGCAGCCACAGCCATTCGCTGCCGAAGTGGGAGACCTCCACGAGGTAGGGGCGGCCCCCGGTCAGGCGGGCCGCCTCCCGGAGCTCGGAGGCGGGGTGGTGGCGCAGGTCCGCGGTGACGTAGACGTCTGCGGCGGCCGCGCGGACCTCATCGAACAGGCTGTCGCCCGCCCCGCCGCACACGGCCACCCGCTGTACGATCCCGTCCCGGTCCCCCGCCACGCGGACCCCGCCGGCCACGGCGGGCATCGCCCCGAACACCCGGGCGGCGAACTCGGACAGGGGCAGCGGCCGCTCCAGTACTCCCACCCGGCCGAGGCCCTCCTCCGGCAGGCCGTCCCGGACGGGGGCCAGCGGCACCACGTCCTGCAGCCCGAGGATGTCGGCCAGGACATCGGAGACCCCGCCCACGGCGGAGTCGGCATTGGTGTGAGCGGTCAACAGCGCGCAGCCCCCCTCGATCAGGGTGTGCACCAGCTGCCCCTTGTACCCGGTGGCCGCCACCGAGTGCACCCCGCGCAACAGCAGCGGGTGGTGGGTCACCAGCAGTTGCGCGCCGGCGGCCACGGCCTCGTCCACCACGTCCTGGACGGGGTCCACGGCGAAGTGGATGCGGCCGACCGGCTGATCGGGTCGGCCCGTCACCAGGCCGGTGGCGTCCCACCCCTCGGCCAGCGAGTCCGGCCACAGCTCCTCGAAGCACTCCATGACCTGGGCCAGGGTCGGTGTCCGCGGGGTCTGGTTCTGCGTGGTCATGAGGCCATTCTGCCTGAGACGGGAATGAACATGACGGAATCGGTGCTGTAGGCGGATGTGAGTGATTCAGCGAACACCCCAGCCAGCCCCGAACGCCCGCAACCGTCCCCGCGCGTCCTGACCGTGGCCGGCGGCTGCTTCTGGTGCCTGGACGCCGTGTACCGGCGGATCCGGGGCGTCACCGCGGTGGAGTCCGGATACACGGGCAGCGACTGGCCCCACCCCACCTATGAGACCGTCTGCTCGGGACGCACCGGCCACGCGGAGGGCGTGCGCGTGCGCTTCGACGAGTCCGTCATCAGCGCGGACATGATCCTGGACCTGTTCTTCACCGGCCACGACCCCACGACCCTGAACCGCCAGGGCCATGACGTGGGGACCCAGTACCGTTCGGCCCTGTTCGCCGCGGACGCCGCGGATGAGGAGCTGTTCCGCGCCGCGATCCGGCGGAACCAGGAGAACTGGCCGGATCCGATCGTCACCACCATCGAGCCCCTCGGCACGTGGTATCCGGCCGAGTCCTTCCACCAGGACTTCTACACCAACCGTCCGGACGTCGGATACTGCCACGTGATCATCACGCCGAAGCTGGCCGCCGTGCGCCGCCGTTACTCCGAATGGCTCGTGGAGCCCTCCGAGGCGGTCGGCCTGTCCTAGGCTGAACCCAGTACTGCTGTGCCCGAGGCGCTGCTCCCGGCCTCCCACGTCAACCCGCATTCGTTCCTGGAAGGAATACCGCTGTGGCCATTCTGAACAACATCACCGAAGCCATCGGCAACACGCCACTGATCATGCTGAACCACCTGACCGAGGGCCTGCCCGGCAAGGTCGCCGTCAAGGTGGAGTTCTACAGCCCGGCGAACTCCGTGAAGGACCGCATCGGCCGCTCCATCGTGGACGCCGCCGAGGCCGCGGGCGAGCTGAAGCCGGGCGGGACCATCGTGGAGGGCACCTCCGGCAACACCGGCATCGCCCTGGCCATGGTCGGCGCCGCCCGCGGGTACAAGGTCATCCTGACCATGCCGGAGACCATGTCCAACGAACGCCGCGTGATGCTGCGCGCCTATGGGGCCGAGATCGTCCTGACCCCGGGGGCGGACGGCATGCGGGGCGCCCTGGAGAAGGCCCAGCAGATCGTCGCCGACTCGGACAACGCCATCTGGGCCCGCCAGTTCTCCAGCCAGGCCAACGTCCAGGCGCACTATGACACCACCGGTCCCGAGATCTGGGCCGACTCCGAGGGCGCCGTGGACATCCTGGTCTCCGGCATCGGCACCGGCGGCACCATCACCGGGGCGGGCCGCTACCTGAAGGAGCAGAAGCCCGGGATCGGCCTCATCGCCGTGGAGCCCGCCGACTCCCCCATCCTCTCCGGCGGCAAGCCGGGCCCCCACAAGATCCAGGGCCTCGGCGCCAACTTCGTCCCGGAGGTCCTGGACACGGAGATCTACGACGAGGTCTACACCGCCAGCCTCGAGGAGTCCGTCTCCGTGGCCCGCACCATGGGTACGCGCGAGGGCATCCTCGGCGGGATCTCCGCCGGAGCCATCGTCTCCGCCGCCGTGAAGATCGCCCAGCGCGAGGAGAACCGGGACAAGCTGATCGTGGCCATCGTCCCGGACTTCGGCGAGCGGTACATCTCGACCGTGCTGTTCGAGGACATCCGCGGCTGAGCCACCGCTCCCCGCGCACCCTCCCCTCGCCCCCTCACACCGTCACACCGACCGAAAGGCCTCCCGTGGGTTTCCTGTCCCGTCTGAAGGAAGACATCGCCAATGCCCGAGCCCATGATCCGGCCGCCCGCGGCGATGTGGAGGTGGCAGTGGTCTACTCGGGACTGCACGCGATCTGGGCCCACCGGCTGACCCACCGGATGTGGAGGGTGGAACAGCTCAAGACCCCGGCACGCGTGCTCTCCCAGCTCACCCGGTCCCTCACCGGGATCGAGATCCACCCCGGTGCCACGATCGGCCGGCGCTTCTTCATCGACCACGGCATGGGTGTGGTCATCGGGGAGACCGCCGAGATCGGGGACGACGTGATGCTGTACCACGGGGTGACCCTCGGCGGGCGGTCGCTGGCGCAGGTGAAGCGGCACCCGACCCTGGCCGACGGTGTGGTGGTGGGCGCCGGGGCGAAGATCCTGGGCCCCGTGGAGATCGGCACGGGATCGGCCGTCGGGGCCAACGCGGTGGTGGTCAAGGACACCCCCGCCGACTCCATCGCCACGGGCGTCCCGGCCACCTGGCGGCTCCGGGCCCCCAAGGAGCACCAGGCGGCGGTGGACCCGGCGGAGTACGTGGACCCCGCCATGTGGATCTGACGGAATAATCCCCGGCACGACGACGGCCGGCACCTTCTCGCGGAAGGTGCCGGCCGTCGTCGTGATGGACCGGTTCTCCCGAGTTCCGAGGCACAGAGTGACGAGCGGACGTCACTGGGGTGGGGGTGGAGTCACTTTGCGCCTGGGAGGTTGGGCGTGGGGTCAGGCCTCGATCTCGGTGCGGTCGCCGGACCAGAGGGTGTGGAAGGAGCCGTCCCGGTCCACCCGGCGGTAGGTGTGGGCGCCGAAGTAGTCCCGCAGCCCCTGGGTCAGGGCGGCCGGCAGGCGCTCGCGCCGCAGCCCGTCGTAGTAGGACAGCGCGGAGGAGAACACCGGGACCGGGACCCCGGCCGCCACGGCGGTGGCCACCACGCGGCGCCAGGCCGGCAGGGCGGCGGCGATCGCATCGGAGAATTCGGGGGCGAACAGCAGGTTGGCGGGCTGGCCCTCGGCCGTGGAGCCCGGCGCCGGGTGACGGTCTGTGTCCCGGCCGCCATAGGCCTGCATGATGACGTCGAGCAGGTCGGCGCGGATGATGCAGCCATCCCGCCACAGCGAGGCGATGGTCCCGAGGTCCAGGGACCAGCCGTACTCCTCGGCAGCGGCCGTGAGCATGTCCAGGCCCTGGGCGTAGGAGACCAGCTTCGAGGCGTAGAGCGCCAGGCGCACGTCCTCCACGAAGGACTCCCGGTCGGCCTGCTGCGGGGGGTTCACGGGGTCGGTGCCGGCGGCCAGCACCTGCTGCGCGGTGGCGCGGATCCCGGGCTGGCTGGACAGGGAGCGGGCGAAGACGGACTCGGCGATGGCGCCGATGGGCGAGCCCAGGTCCAGGCCGGAGATGGCGGTCCAGCGGCCCGTGCCCTTCTGGCCGGCCGCATCCGCGATCACGTCCACGAGGGGCTGCCCGGTCGCGCCGTCGGTGTGTCCCAGGACCTCGGCGGTGATCTCGATGAGGTAGGAGGCGAGTTCGGTGGAGTTCCAGTCACGGAAGATCCCGGCCTGCTCGGCCGGCTCGATCCCGCCGACGGAGCGCAGCAGGTCGAAGGCCTCACCGATCACCTGCATGTCCGCGTACTCGATGCCGTTGTGGACCATCTTGACGAAGTGGCCCGCCCCGTCCGTGCCGATCCAGGCACAACAGGGATCCCCCTCGTACTGCGCGGAGATGTCCTCCAGCAGCGGGCCCAGCGCCTCGTAGGACTTCTTCGGGCCGCCCGGCATGATGGACGGGCCGTTCAGGGCGCCCTCCTCGCCGCCCGAGACGCCGATGCCCACGAAGTGCAGGTCCTGCGCCGCCAGCGCGGCCTCGCGGCGCCGGGTGTCCTCGTAGTGCGAGTTGCCGGCGTCGATCACGATGTCCCCCGGCTCCAGGAGCGGCACCAACTGATCGATCACGCTGTCCACGGGCGCCCCGGCCTGGACCATGAGCAGCACCCGGCGGGGCACCGCGAGGTTCTCCACCAGCTCCTCCAGGCTCTCGGTGGGGATGAAGCTACCCTCGTGGCCGTGGTCTGCCATCAGCGCGTCGGTGCGGGCCCGGCTGCGGTTGTGCAGGGCCACGGTATAGCCGTTGCGGGCGAAGTTCCGGGCCAGGTTGGCCCCCATGACCGCCAGTCCCGTGACGCCGATATCAGCCTTCATGCCGTTCCTTCTCTAGGGCTCCAGTTGCGCATCCCAGCCTACGGGACCGACGCAGGTCGGTCCCCGGCGGCTCAGTCCCCGACGGCGTCCCGGCCGCGGCGGACGATCAGCGGGTCCGGCGCGCCGACCACGGCGTGGTCCTTGTCGTCATACTCGAACTGGGACAGGAAGTAGCGGATGGCGTTCAGCCGGGCCCGCTTCTTGTCATTGGAGCGGATGGTGGTCCAGGGCGCGTGGTCCGTGTCCGTGTGCATGAACATGGCCTCCTTCGCCGCGGTGTAGTCCTCCCAGCGGTCCAGGGACTCCAGGTCCATGGGCGAGAGCTTCCACCGGCGGACCGGGTCGATCTGGCGGATCGCGAAGCGGGTCCGCTGCTCGGACTGGGTCACGGAGAACCAGAACTTCGTCAGGTGGATGCCGTCATCCACGAGCATCTTCTCGAACAGGGGCACCTGGTTCATGAAGGTGGTGTACTGCTCGTCCGAGCTGAACCCCATGACCCGCTCCACCCCGGCGCGGTTGTACCAGGAGCGGTCGAACAGCACGATCTCCCCCTCCGTGGGGAAGTGGTTGATATAGCGCTGGAAGTACCACTGCCCCTGTTCGCGGTCCGAGGGCTTGTTGAGGGCCACCACCCGGGCCGTGCGCGGGTTCATGTACTCGGTGAAACGCTTGATGGTGCCGCCCTTGCCGGCGGCGTCCCGGCCCTCGAAGATGATCAGGTGCCGCTGGCCGGTGTCCTCCCCCCAGTACTGCAGCTTCAGCAGCTCGATCTGCAGCAGGTACTTCTCGACCTCGTACTCCTCGCGGGAGAGCCGCTCCTGGTACGGGTAGTCCTCGCGCCAGGTCTCCACGGCCTTGCCGTCCGGCGTGATCAGGTCCGGGTCCGGGGTGTGCTTGTCCGCCACGGTGTAGCCGCCCTCGCGGAGCTTGTCGATGAACTCGCGCAGGTTCTCTCGGGGTGCGTCCGGGCTCAACAGCATGGGGGCTCTCCTTCGGTGCCGGTCTCAGGGCCGGGTCGGGTCTTCATTGTCCATCATGGGGCGGACGGGGTACCGAGGACGGCGTCACATCGGGTGACACGGGTGAACAGACCGTGAACACTCGCGCGGACCGGCACCGGTCAGTCCCAGAGAACGACGACGGCCGCCCACGTCTTGCGGGCGGCCGTCGGTCAAGCTGTGGTCCGGTGGCGTCTAGTGCGCCACCGCGTAGGGCGGCCGCTGCAGGTCCGCGGCCAGGGCCTCGGCGGGGTCGGTCCCGAGGTCCACGATCCGGTTGTCCACGTCCACGTGGACCACGGTGGGCACGAAAGCGCGGGCCTCGGCGTCCTCGAGTTGGGCGTAGGTGATGAGGATGACGGTGTCCCCCACGTCCACGAGGTGGGCGGCCGCCCCGTTGATGCCGAGCACGCCGGAACCGCGTTCGCCGGCGATGGTGTAGGTCTCGAGCCGGGCCCCGTTGGTCACGTCGACGATCGCCACCAGCTCGCCGGGGAGGATGTCCGCGGCGTCGAGCAGGTCCTGGTCCACCGTCACGGAGCCGACGTAGTGCAGGTCGGCGTGGGTCACGGTGGCCCGATGGATCTTCGATTTGAACATGGTCCGGGTCATGGCCATATGGAGCATCCCTTCAGAACGGCAACGAATCCCGCCGTACGTTCGTCAACGTACTGTGCAACGGAAGCCGGCGTCCGCGTATTCCCGGTGCCCGATTCTACGGGACCGACTCGTGGTGGGCCCAGAGGGACTCGAACCCCCGACCCCTTCGGTGTAAACGAAGTGCTCTAACCAACTGAGCTATAGGCCCCAAAGCGCCAACTCTAGCCGAGATGGCCAGCGCGGATGACGCGGACGGTCAGCCCAGATGGTCCTCGAGCCGGCGCTGGCTCCCGGCGCCGGCTCGGACCCGGGCGAGCACGGTGCCGTCGGCGTCCATGAGCACGCTCGTACGGCGCGGCCGGCCCGTGGACTCGTTGAACTCCCCCACGGCGCGAGCGGCGGCCCCGTGGGGCCAGAAATCGGACAGCAGCGGCGTGCGGACCCCGAGCTGCTCGGCCACCGTGCGCAACACGGCCGCGGAATCGCAGGACACCACCCGGAGCCCGACGCCGGTCGGGGCCAGTCGCCCGGCCAGGTCATCAACCCAGGCCAGTTCGGCCATGCACACCGGGGTGAAGGCCCCCGGCAGGAACAGCAGCCAGACACGGGAGGGGACCGGGCCGGCGTCGTCCGCGGGCTCCGGCGCCCCACCGGGACCGGCGCGCGCCACTGGCGGCCAGGTCCAGGTCTGCCCATGCTGGTCCCGGAGCACCGGACGGTCCCCGGGGGCACCGGTCACAGGTTGCGTTTGCCGACCAGGCGGGTCGCGGTCCAGTCCGCGGAGACCCCGGCGGTCGTGGTGACGTGCAGACCGGCCGTCGGGGCGGCCTCGGCGACATCGGCCGGCGGGACGTGTCCCGGTTGGCTGTTGCGCGGCGTCAGCAGCCACAGCACCCCCCCGGTGTCCAGGGAGGTCTGGGAATCCATCAGGGCGTCGGCCAGGTCGTCGACATCCCCGTCAGACTCCCGCCACCACAGGATGACGGCATCCACCGGTTCCTGGTCCTCCTCGGTGAGGATCTCGGAGCCGAGCTCGTCCTCGAGGGTGTTCCGGAAGTCGAAGTCGATGTCGTCATCGAAACCGAGTTCCTGGACCAGGCGACCTGCGGACAGGCCCATCTTCGCGGCCGGTCCGTCACTGGTCTCCGTCGATCCCCCCACCGCTGGGGCGGAGTCTGGCTGGTTCACTGCTCTCCTTGACTGTTGCGGGTTACCCATAAGGGCATCATCGCACCAGATTACGTGGTCCCGGACACCCAAGGCCATGCCACCGTGATCCGGCGGGCCGAAGAACACGTCAGAGCCCGGGTCCTCCCGGCGTCATGGAGGACCCGGAAGCCTGCAAGGGGGGCAGCACAGGTTATACAGTCGGGGATGGAAGCAGCGGACCCGCCGCTACACGTCCCGCCCGGATGATCCCGGGACGGACCGCGGGTTCTAGAGACCAGCGGATCACCGTCCGCCGACAGAGAGGTTGCCGTGAGCGCAGCTGAAGAGAGCTCCCATATCCTGAGTGGCCTGACCAACCAGATGCCCGACAAGGATCCGCAGGAGACGGCCGAATGGATCGAGTCCTTCGACGGACTCGTCGAAGCGCGCGGGACGGAGCGGGCGGAGTACATCATGCGCCACCTCCTTCAGCGCGCCGGGACCAAGTCGGTGGGCGTGCCGATGGTCACCACCACGGACTACGTCAACACCATCCCGGTGGACCAGGAGCCCGAATACCCCGGTGACGAGGAGCTCGAGCGCCGGTACCGCAACTACCTGCGGTGGAACGCCGCCATGATCGTCCAGCGCGCCCAGCGCGACGGCGTCGGCGTGGGCGGGCACATCTCCTCCTACGCCGGGCAGGCCACCCTCTACGAGGTGGGCCTGAACCACTTCTTCCGCGGCCAGGACCACCCCGGCGGCGGCGACCAGATCTTCTTCCAGGGCCACTCCTCACCGGGCAACTACGCCCGCGCATTCCTCGAGGGCCGGCTCACGGAGGAGCAGCTCGACGGCTTCCGCCAGGAGAAGTCCAAGGCGCCGAACGCCCTGCCGTCCTACCCGCACCCGCGCATGCAGAGCGATTTCTGGCAGTTCCCCACGGTGTCCATGGGTCTGGGCCCCATCAACGCCATCCACCAGGCGCAGTTCAACCGCTACCTGCACAACCGCGGCATCAAGGACACCTCGGAGCAGCAGGTCTGGGCCTTCCTGGGCGACGGCGAGATGGACGAGCCGGAATCGCGCGGTGCCCTGCACATCGCCGCCAACGACAAGCTCGACAACCTGAACTTCGTGATCAACTGCAACCTGCAGCGTCTCGACGGCCCGGTCCGCGGCAACGGCAAGATCATCCAGGAGCTGGAGGCCTACTTCCGCGGCGCCGGCTGGAACGTCATCAAGGTCCTCTGGGGCCGCGAGTGGGACGGCCTGCTGGAGAAGGACGACGAGGGCGAGCTCGTCCGGATCATGAACGAGACCCTGGACGGCGACTACCAGACCTACAAGGCCGAGTCCGGCGGCTTCGTGCGCGAGCACTTCTTCGGCCGCTCCTCCGTGACCAAGGACATGGTCGCCGAGATGTCCGACGACGAGATCTGGAACCTCAAGCGCGGCGGCCACGACTACAACAAGGTCTATGCCGCCTACAAGGCCGCCATGGAGTACGAGGGCAAGCCGACCGTCATCCTCGCACAGACGGTCAAGGGCTACGGCCTGGGCCAGAACTTCGAGGCGAAGAACGCCACCCACCAGATGAAGAAGCTCACGGTCGAGGACGTCAAGGTGTTCCGCGACCGCCACCGCATCCCCATCACGGACGAGCAGATCGAGTCCGATCCGTACAACGTGCCGTACTACCACCCGGGTGCCGACGCCCCGGAGATCAAGTACATGATGGAGAAGCGCCAGCAGCTCGGCGGCTTCACGCCGGAACGCCGCACCGACTACGACCGGATCCCGATGCCGCCGGAGGCGATGTACAAGCACGCCCGCAAGGGCACCGGCAAGCAGCAGGCCGCCACCACCATGGCGTTCGTGCGCCTGCTGAAGGACCTGATGCGGGACAAGAACATCGGCAACCGGATCGTTCCGATCATCCCGGACGAGGCCCGCACCTTCGGCATGGACTCGTTCTTCCCCACGGCCAAGATCTACAACCCCAAGGGCCAGAACTACCTCTCCGTGGACCGCGAGCTGTTCCTGTCCTACAAGGAGTCCACCTCCGGCCAGCTGTACCACGTGGGCATCAACGAGGCGGGGGCCACCGCGGCCATGACCGCGGTGGGCACGTCCTACTCCACGCACGGCGAACTGATGATCCCCGTGTACATCTTCTACTCGATGTTCGGCTTCCAGCGCACCGGCGACGCCTTCTGGGCGGCCGGGGACCAGCTGGCCCGCGGCTTCGTGATCGGCGCCACCGCCGGCCGCACGACCCTGGCCGGTGAGGGAACCCAGCACATGGACGGCCACTCGCCGATCCTGGCGGGCACCAACCCGGCGGTGAAGACCTACGATCCGGCGTTCTCCTTCGAGATCGCCCACATCGTGCGCCAAGGCCTGGAGGACATGTACGGCGAGCATGACCGCGGGGACGAGGTCCGCAACGTCATGTACTACCTCACCGTCTACAACGAGCCGATCATCCACCCGGCGGAGCCCGAGGACCTGGACGTGGAGGGCCTGCTCAAGGGCATCTACCGCTACAGCCGGGCCGAGGGCGACGGGCCGAAGGTCCAGCTCATGGGCTCGGGCGTGTCCGTGCCCTGGGTGATCGACGCGGCCTCGATCCTCGCCGAGGAGTGGGGGGTGGCTGCGGACGTGTGGTCGGTGACCAGCTGGACCGAGCTGCGGCGCGACGCGGTGGACGCCGAGCGCGAGGCCCTGCGGAACGAGGAGGGCACCGCCCGGACCCCGTACATCACCCAGAAGTTGGCCGACGTCGAGGGGCCGGTGGTCGCCACCACCGACTACGCGACCCTGGTCCCGGACCAGATCCGCCCCTTCATCCCGAACGCCTTCGCCACCCTCGGTGCGGACGAGTTCGGCTTCGCGGACACGCGCGCCGCGGCCCGCCGCTACTTCCACATCGACACCCACTCGATGGTGGTCAAGGCGTTGCAGATGCTGGAGAAGGACGGTTCGGTCGCGGCGGGGACCGCCGCCGAGGCCTACCGGAAGTACCGGATCGACGACGTCAACGCCGGCACCACGGGCACCGTCGGAGGCGATGCCTGAGACGGACCAGGCCGGTCTTTGACGACGGCGGTCGGCGAGGTGCACAGCGCGCCTGGCCGGCCGCCGTCGGCGATTGTGGGGTTCCCACAATGCCCACGCGTCACGCGGGTCACACCCGCCCCCTTCCGGGCCTATGCTCGAGACCATGTCCGAGGCCCGCAGCACCCCGCCCGCCCGCGCGATCTCCGCGGAGTCCCTGCGCCGGCTTCGGGCCCACCTGGGGGTCCTGAACACGGCGACGCTCCAGCGTCTGGACAGCACCCTGCCCTGGTACCGCCGGCTGACGCCGGACGAACGATCCTCCCTGGGGCTGATCGCCCAGCGCGGACTGACCGGCTTCCTCTCCTGGTTCGAGCGTCCCACCACCTCCATCACCACCCTGCTCGGCGAGGTCTTCGGCGGGGCCCCCACCGAGCTGACCCGGTCCATCAGCCTGCAGCGGGCGCTCCAACTGATCCGCACGGTGGTGGACGTGGTGGAGACCCAGGTGCCCGAGATCGTGCAGGACCGGGACCAGACCCTCGTCCGGGAGGCCGTCCTGCGGTATTCCCGGGAGATCGCCTTCGCCCTGGCCGACGTCTACGCGCGGGCCGCCGAGAACCGCGGCGCCTGGGACAGCCGCAACGAGGCGGTGCTGCTTGACGCCGTCCTGCGCGGTGAGGCTCCGGATGAGATCCTGTCCCGGGCCGCCGCCGCCGGCTGGAACGGCGGCCGGGGCATCATGGTGGTCGCCGGGCCCACCCCCACGGCCGACCTGCCCACCCGTCTGGCCGGGGCCCGCCGGTCCGCCGCCCGGGCGGGCCTCGACCTGCTGGTGGGCGTCCAGTCCGAGCGCATCGTGCTGGTGGTCGGCGGCGTGACCGACCCCCACCTCTCCGCTGAGGTCCTGACGCCCTGGTTCGGGGACGGCCCGGTGGTCCACGGCCCCGTCTCCGAGACCCTCGTGGACGCCCACCGCAGCGCCCGGGAGGCCCTGGCCGGGCTGGCCGCGGCCGCCGCCTGGCCCCGCGCGCCCCGCCCCGCCCACGCCCAGGACCTGCTGCCCGAGCGGGCACTGCACGGCGACCGGGCCGCCGTGGAGGTGCTGGTGCAGCGCGTGTACACACCCCTGAAGGCCGCCGGCAATTCCCTGCTGGAGACCGTGGACGCCTACTGTGAGCTGGGGCATTCCCTGGAGGGCACCGCCCGCGAACTGTTCATCCACGCCAACACCGTCCGGTACCGGTTGCGCCGCGTCAGCGAGATCACGGGGTGGGACCCGCTGGTCCCCCGGGACGCCTACGTGCTCCAGACGGCCCTCGCCGTCGGGCGCCTGCACCGGACCGACTGACGCCGCGCGGACTGACGCCGGGCGGGCGCCGGGCGGGCTCCGGACAGACTCCGGGCAGACCGCCCCCGGCAGCCGTGCCGTTGTAGGAAACCTCCAAATCCCGAGGATGAGCTTGGTGCGCCTGCTGACCCGGAACACCGCGGTGGCTTTGACACAGTTAAGGGCATGCTTGCGATCGTGTGCCCCGGACAGGGCTCTCAAACCCCGGGGTTCCTCACGCCATGGCTCGAGTTGGACGGCATGTCCGCCGCCCTCGACACCTGGTCGGAGGCCACCGGGGTGGATCTGAGGGCCCACGGCACCGTCTCGGACGAGGCCACCATCAAGGACACCGCCGTGGCCCAGCCGCTCATCGTGGCCGCCGGCCTGCTCGCCGCCCGGGCCCTGGACCTGGGGTCCCTGCCCGCCACCTCCTGGACGGCGGCCGGCCACTCCGTGGGCGAGATCACCGCGGCCGCCCTGACCGGGGTGCTGACGGCCGAGACCGCCCTGGAGTTCGTCCGGATCCGCGCCACCGGAATGGCAGCGGCCGCAGCCGCCGAGCCCACCGGGATGGCCGCGGTGCTCGGCGGCGATCCGGACGAGGTCCTCGCCAGCCTCGAGACCCACGGCCTCGTCCCGGCCAACGCCAACGGCGCCGGCCAGACCGTGGCCGCCGGCTCGGCCGAAGCCCTGGCCGGCCTCGCAGCAGACCCGCCGGCCAAGGCCCGCGTCATCGCCCTGAAGGTCGCCGGCGCCTTCCACACCCCGTACATGGCCTCTGCCGTGCCGGCCCTGAAGACCTACGCCGACGGGCTCACCGCGGGCGATCCCACCGTCCCGCTGCTGTCCAACCGCGACGGCCTCGTGGTGGACACGGGGCGGCAGTTCGTGGACCGGCTCGTGGACCAGGTCACGCGCCCGGTGCGCTGGGACCTGTGCATGGAGACCCTCCGCCAGGCCGGCGTCACCGGCATCCTCGAGGTCCTGCCGGGGGGGACGCTGACCGGGCTGGCCAAGCGTGCGCTCAAGGGGACCGCCACCTTGGCCGTGAAGTCCCCGGACGACCTCGACGCGGCACGGGCCTTCATCGCCGAACACGGCACCGCCGCCGGCTGACGCCCGCCGGTGCCGGCCGGCGACCACCGACGGCACCCACCAGCCACCCCGAAGCACCTGCAGCCAGCAGAGAAGACCACCCAGACCTGAGGACACCATGACCGTCACCCTGAAGCAGTACCCGCCCGTTGCCGGCAGTCGCATTCTGTCCGTCGGGGCGGCGCGCGGCAACCAGGTGGTGAGCAATGACGACATCGCCGGCCCCATCGACTCCTCGGACGAGTGGATCCAGAAGCGGACCGGGATCGTCACCCGACGCCGGGCCGACCGGGACCAGTCCCTCAACGACCTCACCACCACGGCGGCCACCGAGGCCATCGAGAAGGCCGGGCTCACCGGTGCGGACATCGACGCCGTCATCGTCTCGACCGTGACCTCGCCCTACGCGACACCCTCCGCCGCAGCCGCCCTGGCCCACGCGATCGGTGCCACCCCGGCCCCGGCCTTCGACATCTCGGCCGCCTGCGCCGGCTACTGCTACGGGGTGGCCCAGGCCGATGCCCTGGTGCGCTCCGGCATGGCCCGGAACGTGGTCGTCGTCGGCGCCGAGAAGCTCTCGGACTTCATCGACGAGACGGACCGTTCCATCTCCTTCATCCTCGGCGACGGCGCCGGGGCCGTGGTGGTGGGCGCCTCCGAGGACACCGGGATCGCTCCCAGCGTCTGGGGTTCCGACGGCGAACGGTGGGAGACCGTGAGCATGACCCGCTCCATGCTCGACCTGCGCGATGCGGCGGAGACCGCCCGCAGGACCGGGGACGCCTCCGCCCTGACCGATCCCGAGAACAAGCTGTGGCCGACCCTGCACCAGGACGGTCCGAGCGTGTTCCGGTGGGCCGTGTGGTCCATGGCCAAGGTCGCGAAGGAGGCCCTCGAGAAGGCCGGTGTCCAGGCTGAAGACCTCGCCGCGTTCCTGCCGCACCAGGCCAACGAGCGCATCATCGACGAGATGGCCAAGCAGCTGAAGCTCCCGGACACCGTGACCATCGGCCGGGACATCAAGGAGACGGGCAACACCTCCGCCGCCTCGATCCCGCTGGCCATGCACCGGGTCCTGCAGGAGGACCCCTCCCTCAGCGGGGGCCTCGCCCTCCAGATCGGTTTTGGCGCCGGGTTGGTCTACGGCGCCCAGGTGGTGCGGCTCCCCTAGGCCGCGCTGACTGAGCAGACCTCCACGTCACCCGACGCTGGATCACCATCACCATCCACAGCAGCATCGACAGCTAAGGAGCCACCATGGCAGCTAACAAGGAAGAGATCCTCGCGGGCCTCGCCGAGATCGTCAACGAGGAGACCGGCCTGGAGACCGAGGAGGTCCAGCTGGACAAGTCCTTCACGGACGACCTGGACATCGACTCGATCTCCATGATGACCATCGTGGTCAACGCCGAGGAGAAGTTCGACGTCAAGATCCCGGATGAGGAAGTCAAGAACCTCAAGACCGTCAACGACGCCGTCGAGTTCATCGCCAACGCCCAGGCCTGAACCGGTGGTGGAGCACCACCACCCGTGAGGATTCCGGCCGGCTGCGGGAGGAAGGACATCTCCCGACGCCGGCCGGCCCCTCCCCCGGCGTGCCGGCTTCCCCAGCCGCGCCCCTGAACAACCAGCACGGGTCCAACGGCCCGGCAGACCCGAAGGTAGACACATGAACCGCAAAGCCGTCATCACCGGGCTCGGTGCCACGACCCCCATCGGCGGTGACGTCCCGACCGTATGGCAGAACGCCCTGGCCGGAACCTCCGGCGCCCGTCCGCTCGCGCAGGAATGGGTCGCCGAGTACGAGCTGCCGGTGACCTTCGCGGCCCAAGCCACCACCCCGGTCTCGGAGACGCTCTCCAAGGTGGAGATGAAGCGGATGGACCCCAGCACCCAGTTCGGGATGGTGGCAGCCCGCGAGGCCTGGGCAGACGCCGGGCTGGCCGTGGAGAAGGGTGCCGACCCGCTCGTGGACCCCGACCGCTTCGCCGTGTCCTTCGGCACCGGCATCGGCGGCGTCTGGACCCTCTTGGACGGCTGGGACACCCTCCGGAACAAGGGCCCGCGCCGCGTGCTGCCCATGACCGTCCCGATGCTGATGCCCAACGGCCCGGCCGCCGCCATCAGCCTGGACCTCGGTGCCCGCGCCGGGGCCCGGACCATGGTCTCCGCCTGTGCTTCCGGCACCGAGGCCCTGGATATCGGCCTGGAGCTCATCCGCTCCGGTCAGGCCGACGTGGTGCTGTGCGGTGGGGCCGAGGCCGCCATCCACCCGCTGCCGATCGCCGCCTTCGCCTCGATGCAGGCGCTCTCCCGCCGCAACGACGAGCCGGAGCGCGCCTCTCGCCCCTATGACCGGGACCGGGACGGCTTCGTCCTCGGTGAGGGCGCCGGTGCCCTCGTCCTGGAGTCCGAGGAGCATGCCGCCGCCCGCGGTGCCCGGGTCTATGCCGAACTGGCCGGCACCGGCGTCACCTCGGATTCGTACCACATCACCGCCCCCGAGGCGGAGGGACTCGGCGCGTCCCGCGCCCTGCGGATGGCCCTGCAGGCGGCTGATGCCGCGCCGGAGGAGGTCAGTCACGTCAACGCGCACGCCACGTCCACCCCGGTCGGCGACCGCCCCGAGTACCTGGCCATGAAGTCCGTGTTCGGCGATCACCTGGACCAGGTGGCCGTCTCCGCCACCAAGAGCCAGACGGGTCACCTGCTGGGGGCCTCGGGCGCCTTGGAGTCCGTGTTGTCCGTGTTGGCGATCTACCACGGCCAGGCGCCGGTCACCATCAACCTGGAGAACCAGGACCCGGAGATCCCGCTCAACGTGGTCTCCGGCGAGCCCCGCCAGCTGCCGCAGGGCCAGCGCGTGGCGATCAACAACTCCTTCGGGTTCGGCGGTCACAATGCCGTGTCCCTGTTCAGGACCGTCTGACCCCGCTGCCGTCCACGGCTCCGGCGCCGGGAAGGCGTTAAACCGCAGTACCCGCCAGGTGATCCTGGCGGGTACTGCTGCGTTCGGGAGGAACGCCGGTGGTTCTGAGGCTGGCGGACGGGGCGGAGGCTAACCCACCTGGTGCAGCCAGCGGACCGGGGCGCCGTCGGCGGCCTGGCGGAAGGGTTCCAGCTCCTCGTCCCAGGCCTCACCGAGGGCCAGGCTCAGCTCGTGGAAGACGGCCGAGGGATCCCCCTGGGCCTGCTCGTAGGCATAGCGGATGCGGTCCTCGGAGACCATGATGTTGCCGGTCACGTCCGTGGTGGCATGGAAGATGCCCAGCTCCGGGGTGTGGGACCAGCGGCTGCCGTCGGCACCGGCCGAGGCCTCCTCGGTGATCTCGTAGCGCAGGTGGGCCCAGCCGCGCAGCGCGGAGGCCAGCCGGGACCCGGAGCCCTGGGGGCCGGACCAGATGATCTCGGCCCGGTAGGAGCCGTGGGATGCCGTCTGCGGCGCCCACTCCAGAGCCTCCTGGGCACCCAGGACTGCGCCCACCGCCCACTCGATGTGCGGGCATAGCGCGGCCGGGGCCGAGTGGACATAGAGCATTCCACGGACCATGGTTTCAGACATACGTTCCTCCCAGTGCTGTGCGGTACGTCTTCCCCAACGACCCCACAGGCTCACGAACCACAGTGGCTCACGGAAGGCGGCAACCAGTGCCCGATGCCTCGATATGTTCAGTTTCTCACTGCCTGGCCGCAACATCCGATGTCAGTCCTACGAATGACACGGCTGTGCTTCCGGCACCATTGTGCCCTACCCATCGCGCCGGCGCCAACAGCGACACCGTCGACGGACGGTTCGAACCTGTTCCGGCCCTCTCAGGCCCGGGGATGCGCCTGCCGGTAGCCCTCCCGGAGGCGCTCCACGGAGATGTGGGTGTACAGCTGGGTGGTCTGCAGGGAGGAATGACCCAGCAGTTCCTGCACGCTACGCAGATCGGCCCCACCGTCCAGCAGGTGGGTGGCAGCGGTGTGACGCAGCACGTGGGGTCCGCTGGCCGCGGTGTCCCCGAGCCCGGCCAGGGCGTGGTTGACCACCTCCCGGATCTGCCGCACGCCCATGCGCCCGCCCCGCACCCCGAGGAACAGCGCCGCCTCCCGGGGCCGCGGCGACTCACCGGGTGTCCCGGCCAGATGCCGCCGGCCCTGGTCCAGCCAGCGGTCCAGTGCGGCGGCTGCGGGGGCTCCGAAGGGGACCGTGCGCTGCTTGTTGCCCTTGCCCGTGACCACCAGCGTGCGCCGCTCATGGTCCACGTCCGTCCGGTCCAGACCGGCGAGCTCGGCCACGCGCACCCCGGTGGCGTACAGCAGTTCCAGCAGGGCGGCATCCCGCAGGGCGACGGCCCGCTCGCGGGGGCCCTCGGGCTCGCGGCGCTCGGCGGTGGCGAGCAACCGGCCGGCCTGCTCGGCGCTGAGCGCGTCGGGGAGCTGACTGCCGCGCCGTGGGCTGCTCAGCCGCAGCGAGGGGTCGTGGGCCAGGTGGCCCTGGTTGACCGCCCACGCCATGAAGACCCGCACCGAGGCCGTCTTCCGCGCCAGCGTGGACCGTGACCGCCCCGCCGCGGAGAGCCGGCCCAGCCAGCCGCGGAGGTCCGCCAGGTCGAGGGCCCCCAGCACGTCCGGCCAGGCCGAGTCCTCGACCACCAGCCGGGACTGCCGCGCCACGTCATGGATCAGGCCCTCCAGGTCCGAGACGTAGGCCCGCACGGTCGCAGATGATCGGTTCCGCTCATGGACCAAGTGGTCCGCGAACCCTTCCACCCAGGACCGGTCCCGGGTGGACAACCGGGGCGTGCCCCCGGCGGGGTCGATGCGGGTTGCAGGGGAATCGGGCATACCTACACTGTGCCACGGGCCTACCCGTGGGGCACCGGGCCTCGCCGCCATCCCACCGCGGCCGACCAAGACAGAACCCTGCGGAAGGCGAAGATTCTCGGCCATGACGATTCTGCACGGGATCAGCTACTCAGACGACGCGTCCAGTAGCCGGGCCGACGCGCCGTGCAGCCGAACGCGCCCGCGCAATGGCGATGGTTTCCCAACCGCTGACCAACTCGACCTCACCGCTCAACACCTCGTCGAGCCGGCAGTCGATCGTCTCGTCCCAGGCGGCGTCGACCTCAGACTGCTCCGTCTCGTCGACCTGCTGGAGAGCGAGCGCGGCGATCTCGCGCTCCTCGAGGTCGAGGGCCCTGCCCGCCGCGATGTAGTCCTGCAGCTTCGAAGCCATCGCCCCAGTCTACGCCGGGAAGCAGGAGCGGGTCGAGATGGACCGCGAGGCCGATCCGCTCGAGGGGCCCCCTGACGAAAGCGGGGTAGCGGTGCGCCCGCGCGGAGACCACGGCTCGGGGGTTGCGGCGACACACGATTCCGGGCCGGTGCGGAGCCCAGTACCTCGAACTGCAGCTCCAGTCGAAGGAGGCATATCCCTCCGGAAGCCCTAACCGTGGGCGGCCGGTCCCCGCCGCCATCCCGCGTCGCGTTGCTCGGCCAGGGACTGCCGCTGGAGCCTCTTCAGCGTGCCCATGACCGTCCCCGGGCCAAGGCCCGCGACCGCGCAGAGGCGGTCCACGGGGACCGGGCTGCGCAGTGGAAGCGCCTCGTAGACCAGCAGCTCCTCAACCGTCAGATGGTCGTGGATCCTCACGGCCGCTGCCCCTGGAGCGGCGTCGGGGGCACCGGATCCGTGCCCGGAGCCGGGCTCCGAACCGGTGCCCGCCCCACCGGGCATCAGGCCCAGGGCCTCCTCGAGGTCCGTCACCACCACGGCCGGCGACTCCCGCAACAGCCGGTGGCACCCGGCGGACTGCGGGGAGGTCACCGGCCCGGGCACCACCCCGACCTCCCGGCCGAGCCCGAGGGCGTGCCCGGCGGTGTTCTGCGCCCCGGAGCGCCACCGGGCCTCGACCACCAGCACCGCGCCGGACAGCGCCGCGATCAGGCGATTGCGTTGCAGGAAGCGGTGCCGCGTGGGGCTGGCGCCGGGCGGCATCTCCGAAAGCAGGATCCCGCGGGAGGAGACCTCCCGCAGCAGCTCCTCGTGGCCCGCCGGGTAGTAGCGGTCCAGGCCACCGGCCATGACGGCCGCGGTCAGCGGCGTTCCGGTCCCGGCGGTCAGCGCCGCGCGGTGGGCCATCGCGTCGATGCCGTAGGCGCCCCCGGACATCACGGTCAGGCCGCGGGCCGCCGCGCCTGATGCCAACGTCCTCGTGACGGACTGCCCATAGGCGGTGGCGTCCCGGCTGCCGACGACAGCCAGGGTGGACTCCCCCCGCGGCACCGCGCCGGCACCCCTGTACCAGAGGGCCACCGGGGCGGCCGGTCCCAGATCCTCGACGCTCTGCGGCCACCCGGTGTCGCCGGGTATGAGCAGTCCGCCGCCGAGTCGGCCCAGGGACTCCAGGTCCCGTTCCGGGGCCAGGCTGGCGGTCCGCGCCGTCCAGCCCTGCAGGGCCTTGGTCCAGGTCCGTTCGGTGAGCGGGGTCCCCTCGCCGGCCAGCACGAGACTGAGCTCCTGACGTTCATCCGGGCCGGGCCGGTCGACGCCCGTCAGGATCTGCAGGGCCCGTTCGGGCCCCCAGACCCGGACGGCGGTGGTCCCCAGGACGGAGCCGGGTTCCAGCAACCGGGTCAGGGCGGCGCGGGCGATGCGCTCGGTCTCGATGCCGGGGCCGGCGCCGGTGCCGGTGCCGGCGCCGGCGCCGGTGCCGGTGGAGACGCCGGGAGCACTGTGCTGATTCATGCGGTCTCCTCCCCCTCGCCGCGGCGCCTCAGGTACAGCGCCGTATCCACGTCCTGGGCCTGGGGCCGGTCCGCGCCGCGCAGATCGGCGATCGTCCAGGCCAGGCGCATCACGCGGGCGTGCCCCCGTGCGGTCAGCTCGGCCCGGTCCAGGGCGGCATCGGCCCCGGCACGTGCCCGGGCCCCGATGGCCACGGCACCCTCCCGCAGCAGCGCCGCCGGGATGTGCGCGTTGCGCGAGAGCCCGAAGGGGTGCAGCCGGGAGGCCTGCCTCGCCACGGCCGGCAGGATGCGCTTCCGGACGTCCGCGCTCCTCTCGCCCGCGGCTCCCGAGGTCAGGGCCGTGGCCTCCACGGCGGGGACCGTGACCTGGATGTCCACTCGATCCAGCAGAGGACCGGAGAGCTTGGCCACGTACCGCCGCCGCTGCAGCGACGAGCAGCGACACCTGCTGCCCCGTCCCCCGCCCCAGCCGCAGGGGCACGGGTTGGCGGCCAGGACCAGCTGGAACCGGGAGGGATAGCGGACGGCCCCGGAGGAGCGGTGCAGGGTGATCGTCCCGGATTCCAACGGCTGCCTCAGGGCGTCCAGGGCGCGGCGGTCGAACTCCGGAGCCTCGTCGAGGAATGGAAAGTACACCTCGGTGTGTACAGGAATTCTACCGCGAGCTGCGCTCAGACGCCCCTGCTGGAGCCGCGGACCGCAACAGCCTGATCGGCGATCGTGACACCTCCCACCAAGCCTGTCTCCCCGTCCTCCAAGCGACCAGGAGCACGGGTCCTGCACACCGACATGGCCGTGCGCCCGCACTGCGGCCGGCAGGTGTTCTAGTGCTCGGCGCATGGCACAAGTCTCCGATGCCGCACGGATCGGACGACGACCTCCGGCCTGGGTGGTCGTCAACTGCTCCGCGCCGACGCCGCCGCTCTACGAGACTCCGTGACCAACGACGCTCGCGTTCACAGCCCGGCCGTGCCGCTACCTAGCGCTTCTTGCCGCGGGTGCCGTAGGGACTCTGGTTGGCCGGCTTCAGCGAGACACCCAGCTCGCCGGCCCGGCTGCGCACGGCGTCTTCGGTCCGGCCAAGGTGTAGGCCCAGGACTCTGGTCGGGGTGTTCTGCGCAGCCTCACGGCGAAGCTGAGCGTCATGGGCGGCTGTCCACGACTTGCCGGCATTAGCAGGCTTCTTGGCCATGCTGGGACCTCATCTCTCGGAAGGGGGCGGGTACGACATCCGCCGCTAGCACCAGCGTGCCAGGGAGTGCGAGAGGACTCAAGCAGCAACACGCGCGTCTGCTTAATTTTTCTACACATGTTGCACGGTCTTGCTCATCAGCGTGTCGCATCGGCGGCTGACATGCGGGCCTGCTTAACTGGTGTCATGACGTCATGGGACCCACATGGGCATGTCCACCTGGACTCGCTCCGTACCAGCTTCGCCGAGGCGGGGTTGATCGACTTCGTTCAGGCTGCGGTCGCCGAGGTGTGGCGGATCAACCGAGAGCGCCACGAACCGGTGGAGGCGTACGACGACGCCTTCACCTTGAGCGTGCTCTCCTCGCGGAATCTGGCCAACAGGTTGCTCGCCGAGGTGCCGGACAGTGCCGCGCTCCGAGCCGCGGGGGTGGTTGCCAGCAAGGAGTTCGGCTCTACGGTGCTGCACACTCCCCGAGCTGACGTGCGCTTGGTGAAGGCACCCTTCGGGTCGGGGCGTCACCCGAGTTTCGAGGCGGACTTCGATTGGGCCGACTCCGAGGGCAGACAGGCCGCAGCGCTACGCAACCATGCCGCGTACGACCCGCCGTCGCGAGACCCGCAGGCTGAGCCGCTGTTCGAGCTTCCGTTGCCGAACGCTGCTGAAGCGGTCATTCACTGTCGTGAGGTGTTCCTGGTGTGGGGTGCGGAGCTGAGGACGGGACTGACTGCGGGGTGGTTGGGACTGCCCACAGCGAGCGCTCAGCGCTGGATCGCGGTGACCCCCGTCTGGTGGGACGAACCGCCCGCCCAAGACAGCTCGGCCAGTGGTGAAGGACCCGGTTCCGACGACGGATCGACCTTCGGCGATAAGCCCGCCCCAGTGCCCTCTCTGACGCTCAAGCCGCGCCGGCAGGAAGGAGGCAACAGACTGTGACGTTCGAGTCCGAGTCACGTCAACGGGCACGTCGTCGCCGCGCGAGCGGAGCCTTGGTCGACTTCGATGGCAAGCGCCTGTCGGTTGCGCGGCGCCTACGCAGGATGCAGCGGACCGCTCTGGCAGCGCAGACCAGCGTGACAGCAGCGGCTATCACCCAGTACGAGCGCGGGGGTCGGCCCACGAACACCGTCGCAGCAGAGCTGGCGTTGGCTTTGGGCGTGCCGATCGAGTTCTTCCGGCAAGGCCGCCCTTTGACAGCGGTCACCACGGGCGATGCGCACTTCCGGTCGCTGCGAGCCACACCGGCCATCTCCCGCGACCAGGCCCTGGCCTTCGCCGAGATCGCACTGGCCGTCATCGAGGTCATCGAGCAGTACGTCGACCTCCCCCAGATCACCGACATCATCGAGCCAGTCGACGACGAGCCCTCCCCGGCCCTGATCGCCTCCATCGCCGCCGATACCCGTTCCCGACTCGGCGTGGAACCGGGGCCAGTCCCACACGTCGTTCGTCTCCTTGAGGCTCACGGCATTATCGCCCTGCGCCTGCCACCGGAGATCGACCCCCGCGTCGACGCGTTCTCCACTGAAGCCGGCCACCGACCCCTGGTGCTGCTCTCTCCGCTCAAGGACGACCGAGCACGAAGCCGTTTCGACGCCGCCCACGAACTCGGCCACCTCGTGATGCACCAAGACGTCGAGCCCGGCTCCAAGATCATCGAGACTCACGCACATCAGTTCGCTGCGGAGTTCCTAGCACCGACACCAGAGCTAGAGCCGGACCTGCCACGCAAGGTCGACTGGGACGCGCTACTGCAAGCGAAGACCAAGTGGGGCATCAGTCTGGCTGCTCTCGCCTACCGATGCCACGCCATCGGACTATGGGGCGAACACAGCTACCGCCGCGCGAACCAGCACCTGCGCAGCCAGGGTTACCCCGAACCCGGTCCGCTCGGTCCTCCTGAGTCCCCGTATCTGCTCGGCGCTGCCGTCGATTTGCTCAACCAAGCAGGAACCACAACCGATGACCTGGCAAGAGCGAGCCGCTTCACCGTCGAGCAGATCGACGACATCGTCGCGGCCGGCAGCGAGACCAAGCCCCGGCTGCGCCTAGCCGTCGGCCCCACACCCTGAGCCCACCTCGATCCCTGGGAGAACCAATGCGACTCCTTCCCGCTCCAACTGAGCACGCGGGTTCAGCCTGATGGAGGACCCGATGCCGGACTTGTGCGCGCGGGACGGGCACGGTGTGCGGCAGCGCACTCCCATCGCGCAGCCGACCAGCGGAGCAAAGGTCCACGGTGAGGGGAGCATGAGATGAGGTTCAGCAGCGCCTTCGGTGTCACCCACGGCAAGAAGAGCCCGTGGTTCAATCCCCTGCTTGACCAAGACACGCCGCTGTACGTCGACCCGTTCCTGGTGTTCGACGACAACAAGCCCCTGTGGGCGGGTGCCAAGCAGGAAGTTACGGACTTCTTCGACGCCGCAGCACGTCTCATCGAGCAATCCAAGGGCAACCAGAGCTCGCTCGCATACAAGAAGGCGCTCGAACTGCTGAGGTTCCCCGAACCCAACGAGTTCTGCCTCGGCCTGAGCATGGGAGCCCCGCACGGGTCCGGGACGGGCCCCAAGTTCGCCCGCGAGATGGCAGGCGTCCTCGACCTCGCACGCCAGTACGGGCATATTGAAGACCTCGCGTCCATCGCGGGCTTCAACCTCTTCGCCAGCGGGATCGGTCTGGATCGGATCAGCGACATCCTCTGCAACATCCTCAAGCACCGGTTCATCCGATACACCCAGAAGGTGTCCAAGAAACTCGGCATCCTGATGGAGCCAGTGACCGTCAAGCACCTCGGCTGGGACCGGCAGCGATCCAGGTGGCTTCCCGACGCCAAGATCGAACTACCTAAGTCGCCCTTCGGTGACGGTGGAGTACTGCTCGCACCCGAGCGGTTCTTGAAGGAAATCCCGACGGTGACCCCGGACGAGTTCTGGAAGTGGGCCGAGGTCCACGAAGCTCATCTTCTGCGACAGGACTTCAGCTACGAGATTGCACAGGGCCTCAACCAGGCAGACCGCCGCGTGCTGGCACGACGCTTCGCCCGCAAGTATCCAGACAAGGCAGCCGACTACTTGCGACTGGTAGCACAGATGCCCCACCTGCCCTACGACGTCGAGATGGACCCGAAAGGCCTGGTCTTCTGGCGGGAGACCGGAGAGGCCGTGGGTAAAGCCTCGCCCATCACCTCAGCCGAGGTTCCTTCCCAGCAGCGGGAGTTCCCGGCGTTCGTCGAACTCCTCGCGACACGCTTCCAGCACGCAGTCGAGAACACTGATCTGTGGCGGGCACTGTGGGCCGCCGGCAACCCGCAAAAAGAAGAGGTCATCCAGGCCATCGCCGGCGCGATGTGGACAGAAGCCTGCCGCGCCGCACAGGTTGACATCAGCCAAGAGGTCAACCGCGGCCGCGGCCCCGTCGACTTCAAATTCTCCAAGGGCTGGGAAGATCGCGCCCTCCTCGAAGTCAAAGTGATCCGCAGCAGCGGCTTCTTCAAGGGTGCCGCGACCCAGCTGCCCCAATACATGAAGACCGAGCAGATCAGCCACGGCGTGTACCTATGTATCGGACACTACGACGAGGACTTCGCGCCCGCGCGCATCAAGCGCGTCGAGGACACGATCGCCACTCTGGCGAAGGAAAAAGGCATCAAGATCAAACTCGTCCTCGTCGACGCCAGGCGAGAGAACAAGACTTCTGCCTCGAAGCAATAGACGACTCCGGTTGGTTGCACGAACTGTTCGTCGGGACGCGTAAAGGGCACACCGCCTCCTGGTCCGGAACCAGCCAACCCAGAATGCGGTTGCAGACGTCGCCAACCTCAACTCCGGCACCAATTTCTCGATTTCCCCGTCTGCGATCAGCTTCACCGCGCTACCCGGTCTCTACGTCATACGGCCGGCGGGATAGATACTGATGATGATCTCGACCACGAGGTTCGGGAGCTTCGGCCTCATCCGCCGTCGCCGGCGGGTGGGAGGTCACCACCGCGAGCGCGCGGGTTGCCGACGCGCGCCCGGTGAGATCCGAGCTGAGGGGTGCGCCTGCTGTGCCAGAGCGTTCATGCGTCTGCTCGGATGCTCTCTCCACGGCCACGTAGTAAGCGGTAGCGTTGCGCACTGTCCGTCCGACGCCCACAGGCTTCAGGCGGCTCCCGGGCGGATGAAGGAGTCTTGCGTTATGGCAGACCGCACGAGTGCAGGTTCTCATCCACCCGCCGAAGACCGCCCCGGTTCAGACGGCGGTGTAGACGATGAAGCCGTCGTCAGAAGCACATTCTCTGCGCTCGACGACTGGCGGAAGGTCCGCGGGCCGTTCATCCCCGTTCCTGGGAGTGACCTAGCGATAGACGACGAAGATTGGCCTCCCTTCGGCGTCTCGCAGGTGGCGTGGGCAGGATTCACCGTCGCGGCCGAACACCTTCAGGCGATCCGGGCCCATATCGACGTTCGTCCCCCGAACCGGCCCAATCTGTACGCGTTCGCTCACCAAACGCTGGCGCGCACGGCGTTGGTGGGCGCCACGAGCGCGGTATGGGTCCTATCACCGGAGGAGCGGGAGGTGCGAATCGCTCGGGCACGGAACATCGTGACGTACATGCAAGGCGAGCATCTCAAGTACCTGCGTGCGCTCCAAGAACTGGCCGAGCACCACGGTACTGATTTGGTGGCCAGCCACGTAGAGATGCGTCAACGAGAACTCGCGGAAAAGCGGGAAGCCGACGGCGACAGAGCCAAATTCGAGACGACGAGAGTTATCCGGGAGGCTGCGGTAGACACATTCGGAGACAAGAATATTGCTAAAGAGGTCGTGGCGGAGTGGAGGTCTGGTTCGGGCGCGGCGCACGGACTCTTGCACGCAGTCATTGGTCGATCAGGAATGACACAAGATGGTCCGGCGGACTCCTCCGGCCGCGCGACATTCATCAGCGGTGGAGACTTCGGACTGTTCTCTAATTCTTACATGGCTGCGTACCATATCGCGCACAAGGCGCATGAGCTCCTAGCCTCACGGGGACTCCAAACCTCCGCACGGTAAGTCGATGGCGTTCATGATTGGGGCCGTCATCCCAACGCGTTACGGTCACACTGGCTGGGCTATCCGCCACCGGCGAGGTTTCTGGATATGCCGGGGTAGCAATTTGTTTGGCGGAAGAGGCTGGTTTCAGCCTGCGCAGCAGCGACTGCCGATTAGGCGACCACGGTGCCGCGGCGCCGGGCCGAGAGAGCAGCCTTATAGGTCGGCTCTACTCCAGCACTGTCACAGGCCGGCGCTCGCGCGCCTCCGGGTGACTGCGTCACGGCGACAGTAGCCTTGAGATGTGAAGGACGATTCGGCCCCGGACGCTGCGGCGCTCAGACGCGCTGGCGTCCCCTAGTCGCGGCTTTGGTCGCATGCCAGCCCGCAAGACGCGCCAGTACGTCACCGCCGCTGTCGAGTCGCTGACGATTGCCATTGAACTGTTCAACCGCCCGAGCCCGGCGGGCCGCGAGCATGCCACCGTGATGATGGCGGCGCACGCCTTCGAGATGCTGCTGAAGGCCGCGATCTACGAGGAACGGCGTAAGGTTCAGTTCTCGGGGAGCGACCGCTCGTTCGACTTCGGCAAGTGCGTCTCCGTTGCCGAGACCTCGCTGGGCATTATCGACGCCGGGGACCGTGTGGTGCTGCTCGCGCTGAAGGAGGACCGCGACGCCGCCACTCATGACGTGATCGCTATGAGCGATGACGTGCTGTGGCTGCACCTGCGGTCTGCGGTGACCATCTTCCGGAAGGTGCTGCTCGGACTGACGGGGCAGGACCTGACCGACGTGATGCCTGGACGGGTCCTCCCGGTCTCCGCCAGTCCGCCCACCGACGTGGGTCTGGTCGTAGGGAAGGAGTTCGAGCAGATCGCGGACCTCCTGCGCCCCGGCAGGAGGCGTAGCGCCGAGGCGAGGGCTCGACTGCTCCCGCTCATGGCCCTGGACCGCGCGGTTCGCAGCGAGGCCGAGCCGCCCACCGAAGCAGAGATCAACCGAGCCCTTCGGGCGGTGAAGGAGAAGGGCAAGTGGGAGACCGTCTTTCCGGGCGTCGTAGGGCTGCGGCTTGTCGGAGGCCCGCGCCCGTCGGATCAGGTCCAGGAGATCAGCCTGAAGATCGACCCGAAGCACGGCGACCTGGCTGCACGTCCTGCGCACGACGGTGAGGATGCCATCGCCTACCGCGAAGTGGACACGTTCGACCGCTACTCACTCAAGCTCAGCAAGCTGGGCGAGAAACTTGGGCTGACCCGCCACCAGGGCCTCGCAGTCATCCATGCGCTCGATCTTCGGTCTGACCCCAAGTGCTACAGGGAGAAGCGGACGGCCAACGGTCACGTTCAGTTCCAGGGTCTGAGCAACATCGCGCTGGAGCGCGCAAAGAACGCCGTAGTCGACGGTCTCAATGTGGATCAGGCTGTTGCCGACTACAACACCCACGTCGCGAGCAGGTCGAAGACCGCGCAAAGAAGCGGTAGAGGATGAACGGCAGGGACGCCGGGAGCGGCCAGGCGGCTTGGTCCCACGGCGTGCTGAGGGAAGTCGCTGCCGTGCTGGCGGACACCGACCATGGCCTGACTGGCCGCGAGATCGGAGACCTGCTTGCCCGTCTGAGAATGACCGACCCGCTCGCCGGAGCCACGAAGCGCGACCGCCTGACCGAGGCGTTCATCGCCCGCCAGAACACGGACCGTAGCCCCAAGCGCATTATCACGTTCATCACGCACGCGATGGAGCCTGTGCGCTACCGCGACCGCCCTGAACTGTTCACGCTGCGCCAGGACCGCCTCAACGAGCGACTCGCCTTTGTCGGGCTACACGTCAACGACAAGGGCCAGGTGGCGCGAGGTGCTCGCGCGCAGACACTCGATGAGTCGACGCGCATCGCGACCTCGATCCGTGATGAACTCCAGCGCCGCAAGACGCACTCCGAGGTGCTGCGGTACTGCTCGGTGGAGGTCCTGAAGCGCGCGCATTTCCACGCCTGCCTGGAAGCGACAAAGAGCATCTTCGACAGGCTCAGAACCATGACGGGCGTATCGGGCGACGGCGCGACGCTGGTGGACGCCGCACTCTCCCTGGGCAAGAGCGGCACTCCGGCGCTGGCGATCAACTCTCTGCAAACCCAAACCGAAAGAGACGAGCAGACTGGCCTCGCGAACCTGGTCAAGGGGCTCGGCGGGCTCTACCGCAACCCCACCGCTCACGACCCCCGCCTCAGTCGTTCGATCAGCGACGATGAGCTGCTGGATGTGCTGACCATGGTTTCTATGGTCCATCGTCGGCTCGACGGAGCGAGGTCGCCGGGTTAGTGCCGCCCTGGCACCGAGAAGCGACGTACGAAGTTGGCCGCGCTCAGTCCGTGATCGTTTAGGAGGCTGGTGACGCGAGCGGGATCGCGGAAGGCGTCGTTGGCCACCAGACCCGTCGCGAAGGCCGACACGGACTCTCGGAGCCGGGCAAGCCGCTTCGTCGTGACGACGCGACAGCCGGTCGGTATCGCGGCATGTGAGTCGAACCTTTCCTCCGGATGGATCAGCAGTGGCGTCGCCTCACTGTTGGGGTACTGCTGCCGGAACCAGTCCATGGCGTTCGAGAGTTGCTCGGCATCCTTCTTGTACACGGGATGTCCGGGGTCGGCCCCACTCTTCGCTTCAATGACATAGAACGTCCCGTCGCGAAGCGCCCATAGGCCGTCCGGCCCGCGGCCGAGGGTGTCCTCGGGCCGTTGCCCGATGTGACCGATGTGTTCCGCAAGGTCGCGCACGGCTTGCTCGAACTGTGGTGTACGAGGTCCCCAGTCAAGGTCCTGTAGGACGGCCTTGAACCCGAGCAAGAGATCATTGCCGGACGTGTACTTCGCTTGCAGCCAGGATGAAGCCTGTTCGCCCTGCGGGCGGCTCGCCGCCTTCAGACGCTCGTACAGCACACCCGTCAGGGGCCGGAGTAGCCGTCTGTTCGCGAGGTTGGCCGTCTTCTGGGTCTGCTGAGCCCCGGAAGGGTCGAAGAAGTTGGTGTATGACGCGAGCCGCTGCCTCTGGAGTGCCTGAGTCGCGGCGTCGTCTGTGATGCCATTTACGACTGTCTGCTGTTCCTGAGCTGCGACCACGTAGTCGCCGCGTAGGGCGGCATCGAACGCGCGCCGCTCAGCGCTGGCGGTGTCGGCGATCCGAGACGTGTCGTACCGGACCTGTGCCAGTGCGCCCTTGCTGTAGGCCACCCAGTCCTTATCGCGTTCGAGGCACTGCTCCATGATGTCGTGGAGGTCGTCTAGCGAGTCGGCCTCGACTTCGCTAGCGATCTCTGCTGCGAGGTCCAACTGCGCCCTCGTCGCGGGTGAGAAGAAGCCGCGTGCCTCCGGCGCATTGAGACGTTCGGCCAGCCGCGCCCCAAGGAGAAGGACCACAGCGTGATCCTCGTTCGACCGGGTGGCTCGTCCCATGCCCTGTTCCAGGCGCTGAATCTGTCGGCCAAGGAGGTTCGTTGATCCGGTCAACCGGGCCTGTGTCAGCCGCTCCGGTCCGTCGAGTGCTTCTGGTAGGCCATCCAGCACGAGGACGTGGCAGGCATCACCGGGCAGGTCGATCCCGTCGTAGCGGTTGATGAGCACTACTAGACCCAGTTGTGGGTTCTTGCGCAGTTGCTCGACGCCCTGATGAATGTTGTTGCGGTCCAGCACAAGAGCCGCGTCTTCTCGCCACCAGTCAGCGCGAGCGTGGCTCGGCACGATCACTACCACGTTCTGGTCCTCGGCCAGGTCCAGGACGAGATCACGGACCTCCTCGTCCGTCGCCTTGGGCACGAGTTGCTGTGGGACGAGGATCATCCGATCCCCGATGTCGCCAGCGCTCGAAGGAAAGATTGGCCGTGAGACTGACTCCGGTGCCGCGCCGAAGTGGCGGACCAGCACCGAGTCGTCAGCAAGCGTGGCGGTGAGGTAGACACGCCGCTGTGCCTGCGAGAAGCCGAGGAGTGTCTCTGTGGGATGGCAGGGCGGATAAATCTCGAACGCATCGCTGGTGATCACGGCGGTGCAGAGCGGGAGGCTGTCTACGACGAGCGGCCAGCCCCACTTCAGCGCGCTGTCCGAGATCGGATGGAGAATCGACAAGACCTGATCTTGCTTGTCCTGCCATGCCCAGAATGGAACCTCCTGTATCGCCGTCCGGCGGCGCGCTTCTAGGTCCAGCAGGCCGTTGGGCGACTGCGCTTTCAGGTCACCAGCGAAGAGTGTTAGCAGATCGCTGTACGCCTCCGAGTCGTCGTCGACGCGGAGCCGGAACACGTGGTCTGCCTGAGCGATGCAGGCGTGAGCGTCGTCAATGATCACCGCGCCAAGGCTGTGCGAGGGAGGCTTGGACACGCTGCCGCCGACTCCGAAGACGGACAGGCCGTTGAAGAGCTTCGCGAATGTCCCGACGAGCACCGCGCGTCCCTGCTGGTACTCGGGCGACCTGGGATCATTCGTGGTCGCGATCCCGACTCGTCCCGCCTCGGTCGTGACCTGTGCCGTCAGGAAGTCGTCAGGAACAAGATATGCAACGGGCCGGATACCCTCGTTGAGCCAACTGCGGGCGATGAGGAGCCCGACCAGCGTCTTGCCGCCTCCTGTGTTCATCTTGATCACGAGGTCGCGCTCGTCGCGACGGTCATGCCAGGCGGCCAGCACCTGGTCCTGGGGCCCTCGCAGGTAGTCGAGGCCAGAGACCTTCTCGGGTAGGGCGTTGAACAGGTCGCGGGGGTCGGTGATCGTGTTGGCTGGGACCGAGGCGCCCTGGCGCAGTCGCTTGAAGTTGACCTTGGCCATCGCGCGTTCTCCATCCTTCCCGGGCCCGTCCTCGGGCATGCTCATTCTCGCCCGCGCCTCCAACCAGCCGCGAGGGGCGCGCCGCCACGCCTGTCCAGAAGCGTTCGTTATCTGGAGTCCGGTCAGACGTGGCCATGACGTCCAGCACGCGACTCAGCGGATCGGAAGCTCTCCTGGTGGACGCGCTTATCTTGGGGCC
>NZ_JBFARZ010000009.1:0-148794 GCF_040677445.1 Citricoccus sp. NPDC055426 | reverse complement strand
AGGCCGTCGAGTTGTTGTTGGTTCCGCGAGCGGGGGTCGAGGGCCGGCACGGGGGTGGGCTCGGCCTCGTCTGCGGAGAGCACCTCCGCCATCAGCTGCCCCTCGACGCCTCCGCGTCCCGCGTTGTCTCCTAGTTTCTCGTTGTCTTCGCGTCCTTCGGTGGATCCGTGGAGGGTGGCGCGGGGGTTGGTGGCGGCGCCGGCGATGGTCTCGAGGTATTCGTTCTGTGTGTCATTGACCGCTAGCAGCCAGTGATGCAGGCCGTTGCGTTTGCCTTTGCGGATCATGCCCTGGATCTGGGGGAGGTCGGCGTCGTTGGGTTCAGCGCCGTCTGGGTCCACGGTGGCTTCGAACCACTTGAGCCAGTGGTTGCTCACCTTGCGCAGGGTGCCGGGGTCCACGGAGAGGGCCTGGGAGACCAGCCGCTGCTCGCCGTCCTCCAACAGGGTGGTGGATAGGTGTGGGTCGGCGCTGACCCGGCGGGCCATCTGGCGGGCTGTGTCCAGGGCCTGGGTGATGACGTCCACGGCGGCGCGGTCCACTGCGCCTTCCTGGACCGCCTCGGACAGCATGGGCAGGCGGGGTGGGAGGATCTCTCCGGTCAGGGCCTGGGTCGGGCGGAGCGTGGCGGCCCAGCGGAGACGTCGACGGGCTTCGGACGTGTCGATACGCAGGGCCACTTTGAGGTAGTCCGTGGCGTCACGGAACGCGGTCTTTCCCGTGGGGAGGCCGAGGAGTCGTTGGCGTTCGGAGGGATTCTCGTAGACCTCCACGGCATGACCGGCCAGGGACATCTGAGCGGCCGTGACAGAGCGAGCGACGTTCTCGAGGACCTGTTGCAGGGCGGGCAGGGTGAAGTCATCGACGCCAGTAGCCGCCCCATCAGTCACCGCCCCGTCAGCAGCCGTCACCCCGTCAGCAGCCGTCACCCCAGTTGCCACCGCCCCGTCAGCCACCACTGCCCCGTCAGCCACCACTGCCCCGTCAGCCACCACTGCCCCGTCAGCAGTGTCAGCAGCAGGTCCGGCAGTGGTGTTGTCCTGAGTGTCCATAGCGTCTGGGTCGGGTGAGAGCATGGCACCCCAGTCCTTGGCCGGGGAGGATGAGCCGCCGGTGGAGGGGGAGTAGGTCAGGGGAAGCACCTCGCGCAGCGCATCTGGCGTAGCGAGGCGATTCGTCACGGCCCGGGTGGCCGCGTGCAGCAGTGCCATGAGCTGCTCGAGAGGGAGGTCCTCCAGGGGTGGTGTGTCGTCATGGGGCTGGTCTGCTGCTTCACCGAGATCCATGGTGCACCTCCTCTGCGCTTCCTCTTGGCTTCCGTCTTCGCTTCTGTCTTCGCTTCGACGGGTGATGGGAACAAGTATTCGAATGCCTCTATTCGATCATGGTCATCAGCCCGAGGGAAGGGCCTACAGGGATCTGTGGATGACACGCCAGGGATGGGTCACCTGTGGAGGAATGGACCCGCCGGTTCAGGGCCCGGGGGCGTGCTGGAAGGGCCTGGCGCCAGTCGCGCGGGGACCATCCTCACCGCGGAGCGGACCGCCCATCGATCAGACCACCACAACCCAGGCGATCACCGCGATCGCCCTGACCGGACCGGACGCGACGGTGCGCAGCGGCTCCGGATCGCTAGACTGTGGGATCATGCCTGCATCCACCGGCCCCGCCCTGTCCGCCGTCCTGATGTTCCTGCTCGAGCTGGGCCTGCTCGGCGCCGCGGGGTTCTGGGCCCTGACGGTGTTCGCCAGCCCGTGGGCGGCCGTGGTGGCCGTGGTGGTGGTGGCCGCCGTGTGGGGCCTCGTGCTCTCCCCGAAGGCACCGGCCCGACCGCGGTGGCCGTGGCATGCCGTGGCCGGGCACGCTCTGTTCCTGATCGGCGCGGTGGTGCTGTTCGTGGTGGGCCAGCCGCTGCTCGGCGGGATCTACCTCGCCCTCATCGCGGTGTCCATGGTCCTGACGGTGCTCTACCGGGGCCGTCTGGAGCAGGAGTCGCACCAGGCACGGGAGGAACGGATCGAGGCCGCGGACGGTGCGGTGCGCCCCACCGGCCGCCGAGCCGCCGGGCGCTGAGCCGGATCAGGCGCCGAGCCTGCATCAGTCGCTGAGGCCGGGCCAGGCGCTGAGCAGCATCAGGGGCTGAGCCGGGCTCAGGACCAACTGGTCCCCAGCGCGAGCCCGAGGCCCACGGCCAGCAGGCCGGCGACGATATGTGCGGCCCAGGAGCCGGCTGCGGCGGCGAACCGGCCGGACAGGGCGTCCCGCGCCGTGGACACGGACACCGTGGAGAACGTGGTCAGCGCGCCGGCCACACCCGTCAACCAGACCTCCAGGGCCACCCCGGAGAGCGTCCCGGCGGCGATTCCGGCCACGAGGGAGCCCACGGTGTTGGCCACCAGGATCCCCCGGGACGGGAGGTAGTGGTCCGCCAGCAGCCGCAGGACCGCCCCGCAGGCCCCCGCCAGGGCCAGCCACACCACGATCACGCCGACCGCCCCCCGGGGCGGGGCGCGGCACGGAATCCACCCAAGTGCAGCCCCGCCGCGGCGGCCATGGTGCCGAGGGCCGCACCCGCAGCCAGGGCCAGCAGGGTGCCGGCCAGGCCCGCGACCAGCAGCCAGCCGCCGGGGGAACCGGTCTGGATGAAATCCGCCACGCCCACGGCAGGTGCCACGGCGGCTGCCAGGACCACCGCGGAGAGCGAGGTGTAGGACCCCAGCACCCCGGTGCCGAGGCCGACCAGGAGCCAGCGCGGCAGCCGGCTCCGGAAGCCGATGCCGGAGAGGACCCCCAGCAGGAAGGCGCCGCTCAGGTTCACAAGCCCCAGGGTGATCCACTGTGCCACGGGGGTGCCGGACTCCGGCGCCGGGGCCACCAGCGCCCAGCGCAACAGGGTGCCCAGGACCCCGCCGACCGCCACGGCGCCCACCACGGGCCAGCCGGGGTGCCGGGGGCCCGGACCGGACGGGGCCGGGAGGGGGTGGGGCGCGACGGGCATCAGGCCTGCTGCTGGCCGATCAGCTCCGGGTTGAGGGACTCCAGGGCCTCCGGGTGCAGCAGCCCGTTGGTGGCCAGGGCGTTGCCGCCGAAAGGGCCGTCCTCGCCCTCCAGGGAGGTGAAGCGCCCGCCGGCCTCGGTGACGATCGGCACCAGCGCCGCCATGTCGTAGAGCTCCAACTCGGGTTCGCAGGCGAGGTCCACGGCGCCCTCGGCGACCATCATGTAGGACCAGAAGTCACCGTAGGCCCGGGTACGCCAGACGGTGGAGGTCAGCTCCAGGAACTCGCGGATGTTGCCGCGTTCCCGCCACCCCTCCAGGGAGGAGTAGGAGAGCGAGGCGTCCTCGATGCGGGAGACGTTGGAGACGTGGATGCGGGTGGCGGAGGCCAGGGACTTGCCCATGTAGGCGCCCGTGCCCTTGGCCGCCCACCACCGGCGGTTTAGTGCCGGGGCGGAGACCACGCCGACCACGGGCTCGCCGTCGTCGATCAGGGCGATGAGGGTCGCCCACACCGGCACCCCGCGGACGAAGTTCTTGGTCCCGTCGATCGGGTCCACCACCCATCGACGCGCTCCGTGGCCGGCCTCGCCGAACTCCTCGCCCAGGACGGCATCCCGGGGGCGGGCCCGGGACAGGTTGCCGCGGATGAGCTCCTCGGCCCCGCGGTCCACGTCCGTCACGGGGGTCAGATCCGGCTTCGTGTCGACCGTGAAGTCCTGCGCCTTGAAGCGGGCCATGGTCTGGGAGTCCACCGAGTCGGCCATGATGTGGGCGAGCCGGAGGTCATCCGTGTAGTTCTTGGGCGCATCGGTCATGGAGGCCACGCTACCTTCCACCGGTCAGCAGGCGACGCAACGACGCCAGCCGCTCGGCACCGGAGGAGCCCGCCTGACCGTCGGCCACCCAGCCGTCCAGGGCACAGCCGGGTTCGCCGTCCGCATGGGAGCATCCGCGGGGGCAGTCGGCCAGGGCCGGGGCGAGATCGTCGAACGCCTCCACCACCCGGTCCCGGTCCACCAGGCCCAGGCCGAAGGAGCGGATGCCGGGGGTGTCCACGAGCCAGGCGCCCGGGCTGTCCGGCAGCGGGATCGCCAGCGCGGAGGAGGAGGTGTGCCGCCCCCGGCCGGTGACGGCGTTGACGTGGCCGGTGGCCCGCCGGGTGCCGGCCAGGGCGTTGAGCAGCGTGGACTTCCCGACGCCGGACGGTCCCACGAGCACGGAGATGTGGCCTTCCAGCCGGGCCCGGAGGGCGGCCAGCAGGCTGGCGTCCAGCGCGGCGTCGGGCTCACCGGCACCCGGCTCACCGGCACCCGGCTCATCAGCACCCGGCTCATCAGCACCCGGCTCATCGGCGCCGGGCCCGGCCGACTCGTCGCGTGCCTCGTCGCGTGCCGACCGGGAGGTGAGCACCTCCAGGTCGAGGTGCCGGTAGTGGGCCAGCAGACCGGCCGGGTCCCGTAGGTCCGTCTTGGTGATGCACAGCACCGGGTCGATGCCGGCGTCGTAGGCGGCCACCAGTGCCCGGTCGATAAAGCCGGTGCGAGGTTCCGGGTTGGCCGCGGCCACCATGATGACCAGGGTGTCCACATTGGCCACCACCACGCGTTCGTAGGCGTCCGAATCGTCGGCGGAGCGCCGGAGCACGGTGGACCGCTCCTCGATCCGCACGATCCGCGCCAACGAGCCCTCCCGGCCGGACAGGTCCCCGACCACGCCCACCAGGTCGCCGGTCACCACGGGGTTGTGCCGCAGTTCCTTGGCCCGCATGGCGGTGACGTCCCGGTCCTCGTGATCGACGCCGGGCTCGGCGCCGCCCCCGGAGTCCGCCCCGGAGTCCGCCGCTGCGCCGCCGTCGAGATGGACGGTGTACCGGCCCCGGTCCACCGTCACGACCCGGCCGATCACCGCATCCTCGTGTTCGGGTCGCTCCTTGGTGCGGGGGCGTGAGCCCCTCTTGGTGGGCCGTGACCGGACGTCGGACTCGTCCCAGCGCTTCGGGTCGAAGCGGCGGCCGGGGCGGCTCATGTGCCCGAACCGTCGCGGCCCACCACGAGGTCTGTCCACATCCCCGGGAAGTCCGGCATCGTCTTGGCCGTGGTGGCGATGTCACGTACCGACACGTCCGGTACGACCACGCCCAGCACGGCGGCGAAGGTCGCCATCCGGTGGTCCTCGTAGGTCTCCAGGGTGGCACCGTGCAGGGGGGCTGCGCCGCCCGGACCCGCTGCGCCGCCCGGACCGTCTGCCGTGCCGGGGAAGGCGAGGTAGTCGGGCCCCTCCTCGACCGTCCCCCCGAGGCGCTGCGTCTCGGTGGCCAGGGCCGTCAGACGGTCCGTCTCATGGCCGCGGAGGTGGCCGATCCCGGTCAGCCGGCCCGGGCCGTCCGCCAGCAGGCACAGGGCCGCCGCGGTGGGGGCCAGCTCGGCGGTGCCGTGGATCTCCCCGGGGCCCGTGATCCGGGGGCGGCCGTCCGCACCGCGGGACCCGATGACCGTCAGGGTGCCGGTGGTGCCGCCGTCGGCCGCCGCGGGGGCGAACTCCACGGTGGCCCCGAACGCCGGCAGGATGGACCGCCACCGGTCGCCGATCTGGGTGGTCTGCGCCGGCCAGTCCGGGACGGACACCGTGCCTCCGGTGGCCACGGCCACCGCCAGGAACGGCCCGGCATTGGACAGGTCCGGCTCCACCGCCGTGTCCAGGGCGCGGATCGGGCCGGGGGAGACCTTCCATTGGCCCGGTACGGAGTCATCCACGCCCACGCCGCAGCGGCGCAGCACCGCCACCGTCATCCCGATGTGCTCGGGGCTGGGCACCGAGGCGCCCGTGTGGACCAGGTGCAAGCCCCGGCGGAGGCGGGGGGCCACCAGCAGCAGGGCCGAGATGAACTGGCTGGAACCGGAGGCGTCCACCTCGATCCGGCCGCCCTCCACGCCATCCGTCCCGCGGCCGTGCACGGTGAAGGGCAGGGGGCCGGACTCGGTCCCCGGGCCGTCCACCCGGATGCCGAGCGCGGCGAGGCCGTCCAGGATCGGGCCCATGGGACGGACGAGGGCGGCCTCGTCGCCGGTGAAGCGCACGGGCCCGGAGGCCAGCGCGGCCAGCGGCGGGACGAAGCGCATGACGGTGCCGGCCAGCCCGCAGTCGATGGTGAGGCCCTCTGCGGGGGTCTGGGGGCCGCCGTCGGGCACCGGAACGACCTCCACCGTGCCCGGGGCGACCTCGGTGATCGAGGCGCCGAGGGCGGTGAGCGCCTGGATCATCAGGCGGGAGTCGCGGCTGTCCAGCACGCCGCGCAGACGGCTGGGGCCCTCGGCCAGGGCGGCGAGCACGAGATAGCGGTTGGTGAGCGATTTGGACCCGGGGACGCGCACGGAGCCGTGGACGGGGCCGGTCGGCCGGGGCGCGGGCCAGGGGTCTGCAGGGTGGGTCATCACCCTGCCCAGATTACCGGCGTTGGAATAACGGCGCTGGGCGGGTTGCTATACCGGCCGAAGGACATCAGCGAGACCCACCGGACGAGACCGGCGAGAGGAAGGTTCCCATGGCACCCACCGGCGTGGCCCTGGCCGAGCGGCCCCCCGTGCGGCAGCGGGCCGTAGACTGGTGGGCGATGGATACCAAAGACACCGCCCCGGGCCCCGCGGCGCATGACACGCCGGACGTGGATCTGGCCACGGAGTCGGATGGCGCCCGGCGCGAGCGGTTCGAGCGCGACGCCCTGGAGTACGTGGACCAGCTGTACTCAGCGGCCATGCGCATGACCCGCAATCCGCAGGACGCCGAGGACCTCGTCCAGGAGGCCTACACCAAGGCCTACTCGTCCTTCCACCAGTACCGGCCCGGGACCAACCTGAAGGCCTGGCTGTACCGGATCCTAACGAACACCTACATCAACCTCTACCGGAAGCGCCAGCGCCAGCCCCTGCAGGCGGCCACGGACACGGTCGAGGACTGGCAGATGTTCAAGGCCGCCGAGCACACCTCCAGCGGCCTGCGCTCGGCGGAGACGGAGGCGCTGGACCACCTGCCGGACTCGGACGTCAAGGACGCCCTGCAGTCCATCCCGGAGGAGTTCCGGCTGGCCGTCTACTTCGCGGATGTGGAGGGCTTCGCCTACAAGGAGATCGCCGGGATCCTCGACATCCCGATCGGCACGGTGATGAGCCGGCTCCACCGGGGACGCAAACTCCTCCGCGGGCTCCTGACCGACTACGCCCGTGAACGCGGCATCGGGCCGAAGCAGAACACCACCGGCCGGACCGGCACGGACGAGGAAGACCAGGAGGCGGGCAGCAAATGAGTGAGGACTGCCAGAAGATCGGCGACTGCGCGGACACCCGCATCCAGCGCCTGTACGAATACCTGGACGGTGCCCTGACGCACCGCGACCTCGAGGAGGTCAAGGGCCACCTCGAGGAGTGCACCGAGTGCGCCGGCGAGTACGACCTCGAGTGCATCATCCGCTCCGTGGTCAAGCGCAGCTGCACCGAGAAGGCCCCGAGCACCCTCAAGGTCAGCATCATGGCGCGCATCAGCCAGATCAAGTCGGAGGCCGGACACTAGCCCGCCAGCAGCTCAGACCTCCAGGCGGGCCCGGATCACCGGCCCGGACGGTTCCTGACGCAACAGACCCCGCCGGGGCGGACGGTTCAACCGTCCCGATCGGCGGGGTCTGGTGGTTTTGCTGCTCCCGGTGTGAGCCAGGGGAGTCGGCAGGGCCTTAGGAGTTGGGCCGCTTACCGTGGTTGGCACTGCCCTTGCGGCGGTCCTTACGCTTGCGTCCACGCTTGCTCATCGCGGTTCCTTCCGGTGATTCGACGCCGTCACTGATCCGTGACAGCACCATCCAGTTTCTCACACGTGGGCGGGGTGCCACCAACCGGCCCGGGCCGCCCGCGCCGGCGGCTCAGGCGGTGGGCTCCGGCAGGTTCAACCACTGGTACCAGCCGCGGTGCAGGACGAGCCAGGCCACCAGCCCGTACCCGGCCTGGCCGGGCAGGCCCTGACCCGCCGCGAGGTCGTTGCGCCACTGCTCGTGGTTGACCAGCGGGGTGAACGTGTCCACGTAGTAGTGGTGCCGACGATCCGCCACGTCCATGTACGCCGTGTTCAACTCCTGCAGGCGGGCGTTGCGCTCCCCGTCCAGGGAGGGCACCGGGCCCACCACGAGGGTGGCGATGTCCAGCTGGGCGGCGCGGTCCAGGATGTTGGCCAGGTTCAGCCGGGCGCGGGCCGTGGAGGCCTCCCGGTCCAGGTCGGTGTCCGAGAGCCCGATCACCAGCCGGTTCTCCGTGGTCTGCCCGTAGCGCAGGGCCGTCTCGGCCTGCCAGCGCTGGGACAGTGCCTCCGTGCCCTCGCCCGGGCGGGCCAGGACGTAGCTCTCCAGCTGGACCCCGGGGGCCGAGGTCTTGGCCAGCACGCGACCGAGCCAGCCCAGCGCGCGGGGATCGCCCACGCCGGCCAGGAGCTCATTGCCGACGGAGGCGATGCGGATCCGACGAATCTCCACTGTGTACCTTTCGATGGGGTGCCCGTCACTGTAGCAAGGCGGCGGGGCACTCAGCCCGGCCGCCCCAGGGGCGGCCGGGCCGGGTGCCGGACTGCGGTCAGGGTGCGGTCAGCGCCCGAAGGCCTCATCCAGCAGGATGGACGCCTCGTGGTCGTGACGGACCTTGGACCCGGCTGAGGTGGAGGCGGAGGCCGGGCGTGAGATGAGCGTCACGCTCCGGTCCATGACCGGCAGCAGGTTCAGGGCCATGAACGGCCACGGACCCTGGTTCGCCGGCTCGTCCTGCACCCAGGACACGGTGGCGTTCGGGTACTTGGCCAGCTCCGCCGCGATCTCCGCTTCGGGCAGCGGGTACAGCTGCTCCACGCGGATGATCGCGGTCTTGGTGTCCCCGTCCTTCTGCCGGCGTGCCACCAGGTCGTAGTACAGCCGGCCGGAGACCAGCAGCACCTTGTCCACGGACTGGCCGGCCTCGTGGTCCGGGATGACCGCCTGGAAGCGGCCCTGGGTGAAGTCCTCCACCGGGGAGGCCGCCGCCTTCAGGCGCAGCAGCTGCTTCGGGGTGAAGACGATCAGCGGGCGGCGCGGGCGGGCGTAGGCCTGCTCACGCAGCAGGTGGAAGTGGTTCGCACCGTTCGAGGGGTTCGCCACCCGCATGTTGTCCTGCGCACACATCTGCAGGAACCGCTCGATCCGGGCGGAGGAGTGGTCCGGCCCCTGGCCCTCGTAGCCGTGCGGCAGCAACAGCACGAGGGAGGAGTTCTGGCCCCACTTCTGCTCGGAGGAGGAGAGGAACTCGTCGATGACGGTCTGGGCGCCGTTGACGAAGTCGCCGAACTGGGCCTCCCAGAGCACCAGGGCGTCGGAGCGCTCCACGGAGTATCCGTAGTCGAAGCCCATGGCCGCGTACTCGCTGAGCAGGGAGTCGTACACCCAGAACTTGGCCTGGTCGGGGGAGAGGTTCCTGATCGGCGTCCACTCGTCATCCGTGACCCGGTCGTGGAAGACGGCGTGGCGCTGGACGAAGGTGCCGCGGCGGGAGTCCTGGCCGGAGAGGCGGACCGGGACCCCCTCCATCAGCAGCGAGCCGAAGGCGGCCAGCTCGGCGAAGCCCCAGTCGATGTCCCCGTTGACGGCCATCTTGGCGCGACGCTCCAGCAGGGCCTTGAGCTTGGGGTGGACGGTGAAGTCCTCCGGGATCTCCAGGTGGGCCTGGCCGATCCGCTGCAGGGTCTCCTCCGAGATCCGGGTGCCGTCCGGGGCCTGCGGAGTGCGGTCCTCGCTGTCCGTGGTCTTCTCCAGGCCGGAGCCGATGACCGGGATCGGGGAGGTCTGCGCGTCGTGGGTCTCGGCGAACACCCGCTCCAGGCGCTGCTGGTAGTCCTTCAGCGCCGAATCGGCCTCGTCCTGGGTGATGTCACCGCGGCCGACGAGGTTCTCGACGTAGAGCTTGCGCACCGAGCGCTTCTGCTCGATCAGGTTGTACATCCGCGGCTGGGTCATCGAGGGGTCGTCGCCCTCGTTGTGCCCACGGCGGCGGTAGCAGATCATGTCGATGACGACGTCCTTGTTGAACCGCTGCCGGTACTGGTAGGCCAGCTGGGCCACCCGGACCACGGACTCGGGGTCGTCGCCGTTGACGTGGAAGACCGGGGCCTGGATGGTCTTGGCCACGTCCGTGGCGTAGACGGAGGACCGGGCCGAGGACGGCGGGGTGGTGAAGCCGACCTGGTTGTTGACCACCACGTGGATGGTGCCACCCGTGCGGTAGCCGCGCAGCTGGGACAGGTTCAGGGTCTCCGCGACCACGCCCTGGCCGGCAAAGGCCGCGTCGCCGTGCACCAGGATGGGCAGCACGGAGTAGGAGTTCACGGAGTCCCCGCCCCGGTCCAGCCGGTCCTGCTTGGCGCGGGCGACGCCCTCCAGGACCGGGTTGACGGCCTCCAGGTGGGAGGGGTTGGCCGCGAGGTAGACCTTGGTGCGGTTGCCGCGGTCGGAGATGAAGGTGCCCTCGGTGCCGAGGTGGTACTTCACGTCACCGGAGCCCTCCACGGAGCCGGGGATGGCGGTGCCCTCGAACTCGCGGAACACCTGGGCGTAGGTCTTCCCTGCGATGTTGGTCAGCACGTTGAGGCGGCCACGGTGGGCCATGCCGATCGCGACCTCGTCCAGGCCGTCGTCCGCGGCCCCGGAGAGCACGCCGTCCAACAGGGCGATCAGCGACTCGCCGCCCTCGAGGGAGAACCGCTTCTGGCCGACGAACTTGGTCTGCAGGAAGGTCTCGAACGCCTCGGCCGCGTTGAGGCGGCCCAGGATGCGCAACTGCTCCTCCCGGTTCGGCTTGGCGTAGGGGTGCTCCAGCTCGTCCTGGAACCACTTGCGCTCCGCCGGGTCCTGGATGTGCATGTACTCCACGCCGGTGTTGCGGCAGTAGGCGTCCCGCAGGACCCCGAGGATGTTGCGCAGCGGCAGCATCGGCTGCCCGCCGAAGCCGCCCGTGGGCCACTCGCGGTCGAGGTCCCAGAGCGTCAGCCCGTGTTCCAGGATGTCCAGGTCCGGGTGCTTGCGCATGATGTACTCGAGCGGGTCCACGTCCGCGATCAGGTGCCCACGGACACGGAAGGCGTGGATCATCTGCTGGATCCGGGCGACCTTGTTGATCTGGTCCTCGGGGTTGACCTGCACGTCCGGCTTCCACTGCACCGGCTCATAGGGGATCCGCAGGGACTCGAAGATCTCCTCGTAGAAGCCCTGTTCGCCCAGCAGCAGGCCGTGGATGAGCTTGAGGAACTCGCCGGAGGCGGCGCCCTGGATCACGCGGTGGTCATAGGTGGAGGTCAGCGTGATCGTCTTGGAGACGGCCAGGCGGTTGAGCGTCTTCTCGGACGCACCCTGGAACTCGGCCGGGTAGTTCAGGGCGCCGACGCCGACGATGGCGGCCTGGCCCTCGGACAGCCGGGGCACGGAGTGCACGGTGCCGATGCCACCCGGGTTGGTCAGGGAGACGGTGGTGTTCGCGTAGTCGTCCAGGCCCAGCTTGTTGTCCCGGGCGCGGGCGACGAGGTCCTCGTAGGCGCGCCAGAACTCGATGAAGTTCAGGGACTCGGCGCCCTTGACGTTCGGGACCACGAGGGTGCGCGAACCGTCCTTCTGCGGCAGGTCGATGGCCAGGCCGAAGTTCACGTGCGGCGGCTGGACCACCGAGGGCTTGCCGTCCACCTCGCGGTAGAGCACGTTCATGGCCGGGTACTGGGCCAGGGCGCGGATCAGGGCGTAGCCGATGATGTGGGTGAAGGAGACCTTGCCGCCGCGGCTGCGCTTGAGGTGGTTGTTGATGACCACCCGGTTGTCGATGAGCAGCTTGGCCGGCACATCGCGGACCGTGGTGGCGGTGGGCATGGACAGGGAAGCGTCCATGTTCTTGGCCACCGCGCGCGCCATGCCACGCAGCGGCGTGACCTTGTCTTCCAGGGGTTCGGAGGACCCCTTCTTCTTGGACTTCTCCGGTTCGGAGGGCACCGGGGCGGTGGCCGGGGCGCCGGACTTCTTCACGGCCGGGGATGCGGAGGCCGCGGAGGGTGCTGCGTCCTGCTCCTGCTGGGCAGGTTCTGCCGGCTGGGCCGGCTTGGCCGGCTGGGTGGTCTTCTGGGTCTGCCCGGTGGACTTCTGCGCCGGCTCGGCGGAGGTGCGCTTGCCCGTGTCCTGCGGGGTGGCCTTCGCGGTCTGGGCGGCACCCGCCCCGGATGCGCCGGCTGCGGCGGAGGCGGGGGTCGCCTCCAGCCGCTCGAAGATCTGGACCCACTTGGCATCCACGGAAGACTTGTCCGCCTTGTACTTGTCGTAGATTTCCGCGACGAGCCATTCGTTTCCGGGGAATTCCGCGGAAAGCCGGTCGGACGTGAGTTCTGGCACGGTGGTAACGCCTCTTCCGTAGTCTGTGTAGTTCACCGGCGAATGCATCCCTGCGGCGCGCCCCGCTCCGGTCCGGTCTCTCGGCGCGCCTCGTCCAAGCATAGTGATACTTCGAGGTCAGGTTCCAACGCCCACGCGGATTTCCTGCCAGGGGCGGACGTCGGGAGTTCAGGGCAGGGTGACGTGCCCCACCGTGGGACGATGAGGACATGGAATTCCTCACGACCCCCACCACCGATCTGACGTATGCCGATGTCTTCCTGGTCCCGGCGAAGTCCGAGGTCATCAGCCGGATGGACGTGGACATCTCGGCCGACGACGCCACCGGGGCGACCATCCCGCTGGTGGCCGCCAACATGACCGCCGTGACCGGCCGGCGCATGGTGGAGACCATGGCCCGGCGCGGCGGGCTGGGGATCCTGCCCCAGGACGTCCCCCTGGAGGTCATCGAGCAGGTGGCGCAGTGGGTCAAGGGGCGGCACCCGGTGTTCGAGACCCCGCTGAAGGTGCAGCCCACGGACACCGTGCTGGACGTGCTGCACCTGCTGGGCAAGCGCAACCACCCGGCCGCGTCCGTGGTGGCGCAGGACGGGACGTTCGCGGGGATCGTGCGGCAGCAGGACTGCGAGGGCGTGGACCGCTTCTCCTCCGTGGGCTCCGTGCTGCGTCAGCCCGCACTGACCTTCCGGGCCGAGCAGTTCCCCTCCCTGCAGGAGGCCTTCGTGCAGATGGACTCCGCCGGGGTGTCCTACGCCCCCGTGCTCTCCGGGACCGAGCTGGTCGGCGTGCTGACACCCGCGGGCGCGCTGCGCTCGGGGATGTTCGCCCCCGCGCTGGACGGTGCGGGCGGGCTCCGGATGGGGGCCGCCGTCGGGATCAACGGGGACGTGGCCGGCCGGGCCGCCGCCCTGGTGGAGTACGGCGCGGACGTGCTCGTGGTGGACACCGCCCACGGCCACCAGCAGAAGATGCTGGACGCCCTGGCCGCCGTGAAGGCGCTGGACCTGCCGGTCCCCGTGGTGGCCGGCAACGTGGTCTCCGCGGCCGGTGTCCGCGAGCTGGTGGCGGCCGGCGCGGACATCATCAAGGTCGGCGTGGGCCCGGGGGCCATGTGCACCACCCGGATGATGACGGCCGTGGGCCGGCCCCAGTTCTCCGCGGTCCTGGACTGTGCCGCGGCAGCCCGGGACCTGGGCAAGCACGTCTGGGCCGACGGCGGCGTCCGCTACCCGAGGGACGTGGCCCTGGCGCTGGCGGCCGGGGCGAGCCAGGTCATGATCGGCTCCTGGTTCGCCGGCACCGTCGAGTCCCCCGGGGACCTGGTGGCGGACGCCGACGGCCGCCAGTACAAGGAGAGCTTCGGGATGGCCTCCTCCCGGGCCGTGCAGAACCGGACGAGGACCGAGGACGCGTACTCGCGGGCCCGCAAGGCCATGTTCGAGGAGGGCATCTCCACCTCGAGGATGTACCTGGACCCGGAGCGTCCCTCGGTGGAGGACCTGCTGGACATGATCACGGCCGGCGTGCGGTCCTCCATGACCTACGCCGGGGCCGCCGACCTGGCGCAGTTCCGTCGGCGGGCCGTGGTGGGCGTTCAGTCCGCCGCGGGGTACGAGGAGGGGCGCCCGGTCCGGCAGTCCTGGTGAGGCCCCGGTGAACGGTCGGTGAGGCCCGGGGCGGTGCCCGTATACTGGGACCACTATGGACAGACACCGATCTGGTGCCACCACCCGCCGCCGCGGATCAGGCTTGCAGACAGCCGATACCGCCGCCGCCGGAACGGAGCCCTCTAGTACGTGCCCACTGAACGACCGCGCTGAATCCGGCGCCCCGGGTGGTGGGTGCTGACGTGGAATGGCTCCTGCTCGCCGTCGGCCTGCTGTTGGTCTTCGGCACCGGGTTCTTCGTGGCGGTCGAATTCTCGATGATCGCCCTGGACGTCCCCACGGTCCAGCGGCTCGTGGACGAGGGCGACCGCGGCGCGGCACCCCTGCTCCGCTGCCTCAAGTCCCTCTCGACCCAGCTCTCGGCGTGCCAGCTGGGCATCACGCTGACCACCCTGCTGACGGGCTACCTGATGGAGCCCTCGCTCGGGGCCTTGCTCGCCGGGCCGCTGGCCGGCCTCGGCCTGGACGAGGCGACGACCGCGACCGTCTCGATCGTGGTGGCGATGACGGTGGCCACCCTGGCCTCGATGCTGATCGGCGAGCTGATCCCGAAGAACCTCTCGATCGCCCGGTCCATGGCGGTGGGCCGCGCACTGGCCCGGCCGATGCTCGCGTTCTCCCTGGTCTTCCGGCCCGTGATCTTCATCCTCAACGGCTTCTCCAACCGGGTGCTGCACCTGTTCGGCATGGAGGCCAAGGAGGAGATCTCCGGCTCGCGCACCCCGGAGGAGCTGTCCTCCCTGATCCGCCGCTCCGCGGAGAAGGGCACCCTGGACGCCAAGACGGCCGCCTTCGTGGACCGGACACTGCGGTTCTCCGACCGCACCGCGGCCGATGTCATGACCCCCCGGATCCGGATGGAGTCGATCGAGGCGGAGGAGCCCCTGGACGCCGTGATCGAGACCGCCCGCCGGACGGGCTACTCGAGGTTCCCCGTGATCGGGGAGTCCCCGGACGACGTCCGCGGGGTACTGCACGTCAAGAAGGCCGTGGCCGTGCCCCGCACCAAGCGCCCCGAGCTGGTGGCGGCCACCATCATGACCGACGTCGGCCGGGTCCCCGCGACCGTGCACCTGGACCAGCTCCTGGGCGAGCTGCGCGCCGCGAGCCTCCAGGTCGCCATGGTGGTGGACGAGTACGGCGGGACCGCCGGGATGGTCACCCTCGAGGACCTCGTCGAGGAGATCGTCGGCGAGGTCTCCGACGAGCACGACCGCGTGACCCCGGGGGTGCTGCAGACCGCCTCCGGGAAGTGGTTCTTCCCGGGGCTGATGCGGCCGGATGAGATCGGTGCCCAGATCACCACGCTCAAGGTGCCCGAGGACGGGTCCTATGACACGGTCGGCGGCTACATCATGGCCATGCTCGGCCGCGTGGCGGAGCCCGGGGACGTCCTCGAGGTGGACGGCGGCACGCTCGTGGTCGAACGCATGGACGGACGTCGGGTGGACCGGGTCAAGTTCGAGCCGGCCCGCGGGGCCGGGGAACCGCAGCAGGACGAGACGAGCCGGGAGGCCGCGCGATGAGCGACGACGTCATGGGCATCGTGTGGCTGGTCGTGCTGCTGATCGCCAACGCCTTCTTCGTGGGCGGCGAGTTCGCCGTGATGGGTGCCCGCCGCTCCCAGATCGAGCCGAAGGCCGAGGCCGGCTCGGGCCGGGCCAAGACGGCCCTGTTCGCCATGGAGCACGTCAGCCAGATGCTCGCCGTGTGCCAGCTCGGCATCACGGTGTGCTCCCTGCTGATCCTCAACGTCTCCGAGCCGGCCATCCACCATCTGCTGGTCGTCCCGTTGGAGGCCGTGGGGATCCCGACGGCGGTCGCGGACGTCACGGCGTTCGTCATCGCCCTGCTGGTGGTCACCTTCCTGCACGTCACCTTCGGCGAGATGGTCCCGAAGAACGCGGCGGTCTCGATGGCGGACAAGGCCGTCATGCTGTTGGCGACCCCCCTGGTCTGGCTGAACAAGGTCCTGCACCCGGTGATCGTGGCGCTGAACTGGACGGCCAACGTGGTGCTGCGGGCCTTCAAGGTGGAACCGCAGGACGAGGTCAACTCGACCTACACCCTCGAGGAGGTGCAGTCGATCGTGGCGGAGTCCACCCGGACCGGCCTCGTGGACGACGGATCGGGGCTGATCTCCGGCGCGCTGGAGTTCTCCGACTACACGGCCGAGGCCGTCATGGTGCCGATCGCCGACGTGGTGACGCTGGCCGCGGACGTGGCCCCCCAGGCGTTCGAGAAGGCGGTGGGGCGGACCGGGTTCTCCCGCTTCGTGCTGGAGGACGCGGACGGCTCCTACACGGGCTACCTGCACCTGAAGGACGTCATGACGGTGCCGGGGGAGCGTTACCACGAGCCGGTCCCCGTGACGAAGGTCCGCTCCATGGCCAACGTGGCGGTCTCCGACGAGATCGAGGACGCCCTGAGCCTCATGCAGCGCACCGGGTCCCACGTGGCCCGCGTGATCTCCGCGGAGGGCCAGACGGTCGGGGTGCTGTTCCTCGAGGACGTGCTGGAGGTCCTCGTGGGGGAGATCCACGACGCGACGCAGTCCAGCAACCCCGTGAAGCTGCGCGCGCCGGGCCGCTGACTACTCGCGTCGGGCCGCCGACCACTCCCGAGGGCCCGGCCGGTCCGGTTATTGCTAACGGTTCTCATCATGATAGGTTGAATCCCATGGGACCGGGTCGTCCGTCATGGCCCGTCCGCCCGCAACGACCCGCCTGGAAGGCACCCCATGGACCGATCCCCCCGTACCGCCCCCGCACGCCGCCGCGGCCTGCCCCTGCTGGGCCTGGTCGCCGCCGCGTCACTGGCCCTGGCGGGGTGCTCCGCGCCGGAGGGCGCCACCGGCGGGGGTGCGGGCGGCGGCGCGGATGATCCGGTGGCCGTGGCCACCACCACGCAGCTGGGCAGCATCCTCGACCAGGTCGCCACGTGCGCCGGGGCCTCCTCCGCCACCGTGATGGGCCCGGGGGATGACCCGCATGACTTCTCGGCGTCCTCCCGGCAGGTCGCGCAGCTGGCGACCGCCGAGCTGGTGGTCTCCAACGGGCTCGGGCTGGAGGCGGGGCTGCAGACCGCCCTGGACAACGCGGCGGCCGACGGGGCCCGCGTGCTTCAGGTGGCGCCGGCTGTGGACCCCCTGCCCTTCGGCGTCCACTCGGAGGAGCACGCGGACGAGCACGCGGACGAAGACGCGGACGAGCACGAGGAGGACCACACGGACGACGGCCACGGTGCCCACGATGGGCACGATGGGCACGATCATGAGGGCCTGGACCCGCACTTCTGGATGGACGCGGCCCGGATGGCGCGGGCCGCCGAGCTGATCGGGGACGAACTGGCCGAGGCCACCGGCGAGCAGCGGTTCGCGGACTGCGGTGCCGAGGTCTCCGGGGAGCTCGGAGAGGTGGACGCCGAGGTGCGCCGGATCCTGGCGGGGATTCCGGAGAAGAACCGGACCCTCGTGACGGACCACGAGGCCTACGCCTACTTCGCCGAGGCCTATGACTTCGAGATCGGCGGCGTGGTCATCCCGGGCGGTTCCACGGACGCCGAGCCGTCCTCCGGGGACATGGCCGCCCTGGTGGCACAGATGCAGCAGGAGGGCGCGGACGCCCTCGTCACGGGGGCCGGTGGCGGGAACAAGCTCGTGCAGGCACTCTCGGCCGAGACCGGGGGCGAGGTCCCCGTGGTGGAGATCTACGAGGGGGGCATCGGGCCCGAGGGATCGGGTGCGGAGACCTACGCCGAGGCCATGGTGCTCAACGCCCGCACCCTGGCTGAGGCGCTCGCGTGATCGGGGTGGAGTGGGTGCTCGAGCCCTTCGCCCTGGGATTCCAGCAGCGGGCCCTGGTCGGTGGACTGGTGGCCGCCCTGATGTGCTCCGTGGTCGGAGTCTGGCTGGTGCTGCGGGGGATGAGCTTCTTCGGCGACGCCTTCGTGCACGGCGTCATCCCCGGGATCGCCGCCGCCGTCCTCTTCGGGTTCTCCCCCTACCTGGGTGCCGCCGTGGCGGCCGCGGTCATGGTCGGCGGGATGCAGTTGGTCTACCGCACCACCACGCTCAAGGAGGACACCTCGATCGGCCTGCTGTTCGTCGGCATGATGGCCCTCGGCGTGGTCATGATCTCGACCTCCGACTCGTACACGGGGTCCCTGACGGCCATCCTCTTCGGGGACACCCTGGGCGTCAGCTGGGATGACATCCGCGTGCAGTCGATCATGGCCGCGGCCGTGGTGCTCTTCGCCGTGGTGCTCTACCGGCCGCTGATGGCCCTGTCCTTCTCCCCGTCGAAGGCCCGCTCGCTCGGGATGCATCCGGCGCTCACCCACGGCCTGCTGCTGGTGCTCATCGCCACCGCCGTGATCGGCAGTTTCCAGGCGGTGGGGACCCTGCTGGTGTTCGGCCTGCTGGTGGGACCGCCGGCCACCGCCGCGCTGCTCTCCCGGACGGTGCCCCAGATGTTCGCGTGGTCCCTGGCCATCGCGGCCTTCTCCGTGTGGTGCGGGCTCACGCTGAGCTATTACGCCGGCACGGCGGGATCCGCCACCATGTCGCTCGTGCCGATCGTGCTGTTCTTCCTCGTGCTGACCGTGCGGGAGACCGTCCACCGGGTCGGGACCGCGTCCGGCCGGCGGCGCAGCCGACCGGGGCAACAGCCCTCGCCCACCGAAGCGACCGGGGCCACCGGGCGGGTGTCCGCATGAGCGCCGGCGCGACCCCCTCCGGCACCCCCCGCGCCGGCGCTGCCGGGGCCGTCCTCGTGGAGGCCCGCGACCTCGTGCTCGCCCACGGCCGCCAGATCGCGCTGGAATCCTCCTCGTTCCGGGTGCCCCTCGGTGGGGTCACCGCCGTGATCGGCCCCAACGGCTCCGGCAAGTCCACGCTCCTGCAGGCGATCGCGGGAGTCCTGGAGCCGGCGTCGGGCACCCTGACGGTGCTGGGCGGCTCGGTGCGGGAGAACCGCCGGCGGATCTCCTACGTGATGCAGTCCGTGGTGTTCCCGGTGGGCACGCCGATGACGGTCCGGGACGTGGTGCGCATGGGCCGGTATCCCGCGGCCGGCTGGCTGCGGCCCTTCTCCCGGGCCGACCGCGCGGCGGTCTCCGAGGCCATGGCCCAGATGAAGGTGACGGACCTGGCCGGCCGTCACCTCGACGAGCTCTCGGGCGGCCAGCGGCAACGGGTCTACGTGGCCCAGGGGCTGGCGCAGGGCCACGAGGTGCTGATGCTGGACGAGCCCATGACGGGCCTGGACATCACCTCGGCGCGGACGATCGACCGCATCATCCACGCGGAGACCGCCCACGGGCACTCGGTGGTGCTGACCACGCACGACCTGGACGAGGCCCGCGCGGCCGACCACGTGATCCTGGTCCACGGCCGGGTGGTGGCGTCCGGGCCACCGGAGCAGGTCATGACCAGGGCCAACCTCGAGGCCGTCTACGGGCTGGGGTCCCTGCACGGCCCGGCCCCGTCGGCGGGTGAGACCGGGCCGTCAGGGACGGACGTCCCCCTGCTGGTGGACCCGGACTGCACGGTCGAGGCACATCAGGAACGGGAGCAGTCGGGGCAGATCCCGTAGATCTCCACGGTGTGCTCCACCTCGGTGAAGGCGTGCTCCTGGGCGGTCCGGGCGGCCCAGGCCTCCACGGCCGGGGCCTCGATCTCCACCGCCCGGCCGCAGCGCCGGCACATGAGGTGGTGGTGGTGGGTCTGCGCCTCGCAGCGGCGGAACAGCGATTCGCCGTCGTCCGGGTTGAGCACATCCACGAGCCCGTCCTGCTGCTGCTGCTGCAGGATGCGGTACACGGTCGCCAGGGAGACCTGTTCCCCGCGTTCCTTCAACAGGGCGAAGAGCTCCTGGGCGCTGACGAAGTCCTCACGCTCGTCCAGGACCCGGTTCACGGCAGTCTTCTGCCGCGTGGAGCGGCTTTTCACGGGTCCGACGTTCATCGCCTCGAGACTACCAGCGGCGGCGTCCCGAGGGGGCGCGGACGGCCGGGCCCCTGAGGCGAGGATCAAGGGCCTGACGTGGAGGCACGGTCCGGGATAGGGTGGTCCGGTGCCTACTGAGACGACGTTGACCAAGTACGGACATGCCTGCATCCGGCTGGAGAAGTCCGGACGGCGCCTGGTGATCGATCCCGGCTCCTTCACCGATGTCCCCGCGGCCCTCGAAGGGGCCGAACACATCCTCGTGACCCACGAGCACGCCGACCACCTGGACTCCGGACCCGTCCTGGAGTACCTCGCCGCGCAGCCCTCCGTGACGGTCCATGCACCCGCGGCTCCCGCGGCCCGCCTGGCCGAGGCCGCCGTGGCGGCCGGCCTGGACGCCGCGCGGATCATCACCGCCGGCCCCGGGGAGCAGTTCGAGGCGGCCGGCTTCGCGGTCCGCACGGTGGGCGGCCAGCATGCCGTGATCCACCCGCAGATCCCCGTGGTCGCCAACACCGGGTACATCCTCGACGACCTCGTCTACCACCCGGGGGACAGCTATATCGTCCCCTCCGGCCCGGCCCCGGACACCGTGCTGGTGCCGCTGAGCGCACCGTGGAGCAAACTCTCGGAGATGCTGGACTTCATCACCGCGGTGCGGGCGCGGCAGGTGATCCCGGTGCATGACGGCCTGCTCAACGACCGCGGCCTGCCCATGTACCGCCGGCATGCCGGCACCTTCGCCGAGCGCTACGGCTCCGCCCTGACGGTGTTGGAGGAGGGGGAGTCCACGTGGATCGGTTGACGGGCGAGGCCCCCCGGCCCCCCGTGCTCGTGGACGTGGCCGTGCTCGCCGCCTGGCAGGGGCGCCGCACCGCAGCTCCACCGGCCGCAGCTCCGGCCCCCGGCTTCGTGGCCGCGGACCCCGCACCGGCGGCGGACACCCTCAAGGTCCTGGACGTCCGGTGGACCGCACTGGGCGCCGGCACCGGCCATGAGGAGTACCTGCGCGGGCACATCCCCGGGGCCGTGTACGTCAGCATGAACAGCCAATTGGCCGGTCACGACGGTCCCCGTGAGGGGCGGCACCCGCTGCCCGACCCCGCCCGGTTCGGGGACACCGTCCGGATGCTCGGACTCAACGACGGGGACACGGTGGTGGTCTACGACGACGCCCACGGCACCTCCGCGGCGCGGGCCTGGTGGCTGCTGCGGCACGCCGGGATCACCTCGGTCTACCTGCTCGACGGCGGCCTGTCCGCATGGCGGGCCGCCAACCTGCCGCTGCAGGCCGGCGACGTCATCCCGCGGCCCGGGACGGCGCGGACCTCGTGGGGCCAGATGCCGGTGCTGGACCTGGAGGGCGCCGCGGCCCTGCCCGGCCAGGGCGTGCTGCTGGATGCCCGGGCCGCGGAACGCTACCGCGGGGAGACCGAGCCGCTGGACCCCCGGGCCGGGCACATCCCCGGGGCCATCAACGCACCGACCCTGGACAACGTGGACCACACCGGCCGCTTCCGCCCGGCCGAGGAACTCCATGAGAGGTTCCGCCAGCTGGGGGCGCACCGGGCCGGCACCGTGGGCGCCTACTGCGGCTCCGGCGTGAGCGCCGCCCACGAGATCGCCGCGCTGCAGGTGGCGGGGATCCCGGCGGCCCTGTTCCCGGGCTCGTGGTCGGCCTGGTCGAACACCCCCGGGCGGCCCGTGGCCACCGGGGACCGGCCGTGACACCCGCACCGCGTGGACCGATGCCGGTCCCGCGGGGCAGGATCGAGGCAGCACTGAGCCGGAGACAGCCGGATCAGAGAGAGCCAGCCCAGAAACAGCCAGCCCAGGACCCGCCAGGAGGACACACCATGACCACCGTCTTCACCCGCATCATCAACGGGGAACTGCCCGGCCGCTTCGTCTGGAAGGACGAGACGTGCGTGGCGTTCCTGTCCATCGGACCGCTGACCCACGGGCACACCCTGGTGGTGCCGCGCGCCGAGGTCGACAAGTGGACGGAGGCGGAGCCGGAGCTCGTGTCCCACCTGGTCCGGGTGGCCCAGGCCATCGGCACGGTCCAGGTCCAGGCCTTCGACGCCCAGCGCGCCGGGCTGATGGTGGCCGGCTACGAGGTCCCGCACCTGCACGTGCACGTCTGGCCCTCCAACTCGTTGGACGACTTCGACCTGGACCAGGTGGACAACCACCCGGAACCGGCCGACCTCGACGAGGCCGCCGAGAGGATCCGCGCCGGGCTCCGGGTGGCCGGACACGCCGAGTTCGTGCCTGAGGCCTGACAACGGAGACCTGACTACACCGCCGCCTTCAGGGCCTGGCGCACCCGCTTCTCCGAGACGGAGACGGCCGTGCCCAGGTCCTGGGCGAAGTAGCTGACCCGCAACTCCTCGATCAGCCAGCGCACCGAGTCCAGGGCGGGCGTCACGGCCCGCCCGGCCGGCAGCGAGGCCACGGCGGCGTCGAAGGCATCCTCCAGCTGCTGGACCACGGCCATGTCCCGGGAGTCCCGCTGCACGTGCCCGCCCGCCGTGAGCTTCTCGATCCGCCGCTGCATGCCCTGCAGGTATCGGGGCAGGTGCTGCAGGTGCGCCCAGCCCGTGGCCGCGATGAAGCCGTCGAACACGAGCTGGTCCAGCTGGGCCTTGATGTCGTTCAGCGCCGGGGCCATGGCCAGCGAGACCGTGCCCTTGAGCTCCTTGCGGACTCCGGTGGCGAGCGCGAGGACCTGGGCCACCAGCGCCGTGACGGTGAAGACGGTCTCGATCAACTCCGCCCGCACCGTGGTGGACAGCGCGCGGAACTGGGCCTCGGTGAACGGCGGGGACTCGGGCACCAGGCGGTCCACGGCCGCCCGGGTGCAGTCGGCGATCACCTCGTCCACCGAGCCGTGCGGGTTCTGCGTGAACATCAGCTTCTCCCGCTGGTCCAGGTGGTCCAGGACGTAGCGCCGCGGGCTGGGGACCAGCGCCAACAGCAGGTTCACGACGCCGGCCCGGTGTGCGGCCTGTTGTTCCGCCTCGGTGCGGAACACGGTCAACCCCGCGGCCGGTGCGCCGGACGGGCCGGTCTCCGGCGTCAGGGCCGGGTAGCCGGTGATCTGCTGGGTGCCGGCGCCCGCGCGGACCGTCGTGTCGACCTTCCGCGGGATGTCCCCGACGGTCCAGTCGTCCAGGCCGTGCCGCTCGTCGAATGCCGCGAGGGCCGGGGCGTCGGCCCCTGACGCGTGGGCCGGCCGGGCACCCGGGGCGAGGTTCGCGGGGGAGGGGGCGCCGCCGTCGGGCCCCTGCTGCTCCGGCCGGTGCCCGTCCGGTGGGCCGCCGTCCCGGGAGGCCCGGGCCAGGGAGTCGGCGATCGCCGAGCGGTTCGCCCCGGCGAGCCGGTCCTGCAGGGCGGCCAGGTCCTGACCGGCGCCGATGATGGCCCCGCGGGCATCCTCCACGCGGTAGTCCGGCACCAGGTGCGCGGGGACGGCCGCCAGGTCCCAGGAGCCCGGCGGGATCAGCACGCCCTTCATCCGGCGCAGGGCCAGTTCGAGGGACGGCAGCAACCCGTCCGTGGCCGGGTCGGCCTCCTGTGCCAGCTGCTCGACGGCGGCGCGCGCCACGTCCGGGGCCGGCACGAAGTTCTTCCGCACCGCCTTGGGCAGCGAGCGGATCAGGGCCGTCACCAGCTCCACGCGCAGGCCCGGCACGAGCCAGCGGAACCGCTCCGGGTCCATCTGGTTCAGCATCAGCACCGGGATCGTGACGGTGATGCCGTCCGATTCCCCGGCACCGGCCGCGGGGTTGAAGTCATAGGACAGCGCCAGGTCGATCCCGCCGCCGGCGGTGGGGTGGTGGAACACGGTGGGGAACTGGGCCGTGTCCAACTCCCCGGTGTCCACGGCCAGCAGCGACTCCGGGTCGAAGTCGAGCAGGTCCGGGGCCTGCTGGCGGGTCTTCTTCCACCAGGAGTCGAAGTGCCGCTCGGAGACCACGGTGGCCGGGAGCCGGGCGTCGTAGAAGTCGAACAGGTCCTGGTCGGAGACGCGCAGGTCGCGGCGCCGCAGCCGCGTCTCGAGGTCCTCCACCTCGGCCAGCGCCCGGCGGTTGCGGGCGAAGAAGTGGTGCCGGGTCTTCCAATCGCCCTCCACGAGGGCGTGGCGGATGAACAGCTCGCGGGAGCCGGCCGGATCGATCCGCCAGAACTGCACTTGCCGGTCCGGGATGAGGGTGAGGCCGAAGAGGGTGACCTTCTCCCGGGCCACCACCGAGCCGGAGCGCCTGGACCAGTGGGGCTCGTTGTAGGTCCGCTTGGCCAAGGCACCGGCCGCGTCCACCGCCCACAGCGGGTCGATCTTCGCCACCATGCGAGCCCACAGCCGGGAGGTCTCCACCAACTCGGCGGCCATCACGAACGCGTGGCGCTTCTTGAACAGCGCCGAGCCGGGGAACACCGCGAACCGGGTGTTGCGCGCGCCCTGGTAGTCGCGTCGGCGCTCGTCCCACGCCCCGATGTGGGACAGCAGGCCCGTCAGCAGGGAGCGGTGGACCGGCTCGTGCTGGCCCACCGGATCCACCGGCCCTGCGGACACCGAGATCCCCAGGGGCTTGGCCAGCTGGCGCAGCTGCTGCACCAGGTCCTGCCACTCCCGCACCCGCAGGTAGTTGATGTGCTCGGAACGGCACATCCGGCGGAACTGGTTCCCGGAGAGCTCCTTCTGCTGCTGACGCAGATAGGCCCACAGGTTCAGCAGGGAGGAGAAGTCCGAGTTCTCGTCCTTGAACCGGGCGTGCATCTCGTCTGCCTGGGCCCGCTGCTCGGTGGGGCGCTCGCGCGGGTCCTGGATCGTCAGGGCCGCCGCCAGGACCATGACCTCACGCACGCAGCCGCGCTCTCCGGACTCCACGATCATCCGCCCCAGGCGCGGGTCCACGGGCAGCCGGGCCAGCTTCCGCCCGACCGGGGTGATGGTGCCCTGGGGGTAGGAACGCCCCGTCCCGTCCGGTCGGCCCGAGTTCAGCGCGCCGAGTTCGGTCAGCAGGTTCGCGCCGTCGGTGACCTGCCGGGAGTCCGGCGGCTGCAGGAAGGGGAAGTCGCCGACGTCGGCCGGGGTGCGGGCCACGCCCATGGAGCACATCTGCAGGATGACGGCCGCGAGGTTCGTGCGCAGGATCTCCGGGTCCGTGAACTCCGGCCGGGACGCGAAGTCCTCCTCGGAGTACAGCCGGATCGCGATCCCGTCCGAGGTACGCCCCGCACGGCCCGAACGCTGGTTGGCGCTGGCCTGGCTGATGCGCTCGATCGGCAGCCGCTGGACCTTGGTGCGGTGCGAGTACCGGGAGATGCGCGCCGTGCCGGTGTCGATGACGTACTTGATCCCCGGCACGGTCAACGAGGTCTCGGCCACGTTGGTGGCCAGCACGATGCGCCGGGCCCGCCCCGGGGAGAAGACCCGGTGCTGCTCGGCCATGGAGAGCCGGCCGTACAGCGGCAGGATCTCCGCGTCGCCGAGGCGCCGGTTGGCCGCGACGCGGGGGGCGAGCGCCTCGGCGGCATCGCGGATCTCGCGCTCGCCGGAGAAGAACACCAGGATGTCCCCGTCGGGCTCCCGGGAGAGCTCGTCGACGGCGTCGCAGACGGCATCCACGGGGTCCCGGTCGTCCTCGCCGTCCGCCTCCCGGGCGGCGGCCTCGTCGTCCGGATCATCCGGATCGTGCTCGGGGCGCGGGGTCTGCAGGGGCCGGTAGCGGATCTCGACCGGGTAGGTGCGGCCGGAGACCTCGATGACGGGCGCGGGCTCGGGTGTGGCGCCGTCGGACTGCGCGCCGGCCGTGGCCGGCCGGGCGAAATGCGCGGCGAAGGACTCCGGGTCGATGGTCGCCGAGGTGATGATGACGCGCAGGTCCGGGCGCTGCGGGACGAGTCGCTTGAGGTATCCGAGGAGGAAGTCGATGTTGAGGCTGCGCTCGTGGGCCTCGTCGATGACGATCGCCGCGTATCGGCTCAGCATCGGATCGTGCTGGATCTCGGCGAGCAGGATGCCGTCCGTCATGACCTTGAGGCGGGTCTGAACCGAGGTCTGGGACGTGAACCGGACCTGATAGCCGACGTCGGCGCCGATCTCGGTGCCCATCTCCTGGGCGATGCGTTCGGCCACCGAGCGGGCGGCGAGGCGCCGGGGCTGGGTGTGCCCGATCATCTTGGACGCGTCCAGGACGCCCTGCTGCGCCAGCTCGAGGAGCATCTTGGGCAGCTGGGTGGTCTTGCCCGAGCCCGTCTCGCCGGCCACGATCACGACCTGGTGGTCCCGGATGGTGTCCATGATGGTGTCCCGTTCGGCGGACACCGGCAGGTTCGGCGGGTACTCCAGGCGGAGTGGGGGGCGGGGCGGGGAGTCGGGGGCGGCGGAGGCGTCGGACATGGCATCGGCCAGTCTACGGGGGTCGCCTGAACCGCCCAGCCGGCGGGGGGTGCGGGGGCGCCTCCGAGCGGAGGATCTGCCGGGAGCGGACGGGAAGCGCCGTGTGGGGCCCGCTGCGTGGACGAATCCGCCTCGGAACCGATGGTGACCTTCGTCACGTCCAGAATTCACGGGCCATGGGCGCCGGACGCGTGGCATGGGTGCCGTGTGGCGGCCGACACGTCTATCGTGGGATACCGTCGTACTCCGGATCATCCCCGCACCGGCGCATCCGCGCCTGGCCGGGGTACGCGGTGGTGAAAGGACCCCCTCATGCTCGCCAGTCAGAGAACCCGCACCCGACTGCGCGGTGGTGCCGTCTTGGCCGTGACCGCCCTCGCCCTGACCGCCTGCGGCGGCGCCGACGGTGGCGGCGGAGACGCCGAGCCGCAGGGCAACGGCAGCGAGGCCGCCGCCGAGTCCTACACCATCGGCGTCTCGCAGCTGGTGTCGCATGCCTCCCTGGACGCGGCCCTCGAGGGCTTCGAAGCCGGGATCGAGGAGTCCGGGCTGGACGTCACCCTGGACGTCCAGAACGCCCAGGGTGACCAGGCGACCGCCAACACGATCGCCGGCACCTTCGCCTCGGGCGACTACGACCTCGTGCTGGCCATCGCGACCCCGGCCGCCCAGGCCGCGGCCCAGGCCGTCACCAACGTGCCGGTGCTGTTCACGGCCGTCACCGACCCGGTGAGCGCCAAGCTCGTCGAGTCAAATGAGGCCCCGGGCGGCAACGTCACGGGCACCTCGGACGCGAACCCGGTCCTGGAGCAGCTGACGCTGCTGACCGAGCTGGACCCCGAGGCCGAACGGGTCGGCATCGTCTACTCCTCCGGCGAGGCCAACTCCGAGATCCAGGTGGAATGGGCCAAGGAGGCCGCCGAGGAGCTCGGCCTTCAGATCGTCGAGGCCACCGTCTCCAACTCCTCGGAGGTGCAGCAGGCCGCGAGCTCGCTGTCGGACGTCGACGCCATCTACGTGCCCACGGACAACGCAGTCGTGACCGCCCTGGAGACCCTGATCGGGGTGGCGCAGGACCGCCAGATCCCGCTGATCCCCGCCGAGGGTGATTCCGTGGCGCGCGGCGGCGTGGCCACCTACGGCCTCAGCTACGAGAAGCTCGGGGCCCAGACCGCCGAGATGGCCGTCCGCATCCTGACCGAGGGCGCCGATCCGGCCACCATGCCGGTCGAGACGTTGACCGAGCCCGAGTTGTACGTGAACCCCGAGGCCGCCGAGTCGATGGGGGTCGACATCCCGCAGTCGGTCCTCGACGAGGCCGACCACGTGGTGGGCGGGGAGTAGGCAGCCACCCATGACCACCGCCATCGAACTGGGCGTGATCTACGCGATCATGGCCCTCGGGGTCTACGTGACCTTCCGCATCCTGGACTTCCCGGACCTGACGGTGGACGGTTCGTTCACCACGGGGGCCGCGGTCGCCGCCATCTCGATCACCAACGGGGTCAACCCGTATCTGACGTTCCTGATGGCCTTCGGGGCGGGGTTCCTGGCTGGGGTCATCACCGGGCTGCTGCACACCAAGGGGCGCATCAACGGCCTGTTGGCGGGCATCCTGACCCAGATCGCGCTCTACTCGGTCAACCTGCGGATCATGGCCGGGCCCAACATCCCCCTGCTGGGGGAGGAGACCGCCGTCACCCCGCTCAAGGACGCCGGGCTGATGGGCGGATGGGGATCCATCGGCATCTTCGCCGCCGTGGCCATCCTGTTGGGCCTGGCCCTGGTGTGGTTCCTGCACACCGACCTCGGCCTGGCCCTGCAGGCCACGGGGGACAACGAGAAGATGATCCGCTCCTACGGGGTGAACACGGACAACCAGAAGATCCTGGGGCTCGCGCTGTCCAACGGGCTCGTCGGCCTCAGCGGGGCCGTGGTCGCCCAGTACCAGGGCTTCGCGGACATCGGCATGGGCATCGGCCTGATCATCGCCGGTCTCGCCTCCGTGATCGTCGGCCAGGCCATCCTCGGCACCCGCACGATCCTGGTCGCCGTGATGGCCGTCATCCTCGGCTCGGTGCTCTACCGGGTGGCCATCCAGCTGGCCCTCATGGCCGGGCTGGACCCGAACGACATGAAGCTCATCTCGGCCGTGCTGGTGGTCATCGCCCTGGTCGTGCCCCAGTTGCCGTTCTTCCGGCGTCGGAAGTCGCTGGTCAACCGGGCCGACCCGGACAGTGCGGCCGCCGCGGGAGCCGAGGCGCCGGCGTCGTCCCCCGCCCCGGTGACTGATTCCGCCGCCGGTTCCACGAGCGGAGGGACCCGCTGATGCTGAGTCTGACCCAGGTCGACAAGACCTTCTTCCCGGGCACCGTCAACGAGCGCCGCGCCCTGCGCGGCATCGACCTGCACCTGGCCGAGGGCGACTTCGTCACGGTCATCGGCTCCAACGGTGCCGGCAAGTCCACGGTGCTCAACGTCATCTCCGGCGAGCTGGCGCCGGACACCGGCACCGTCACGGTGGACGGGCGCAACGTCACCAAGCTCCCGGACCACCGGCGGGCGGCCCTCGTGGGCCGGGTCTTCCAGGACCCGATGGCGGGCACCGCCCCGCACCTGTCCATCGAGGAGAACATGGCGATCGCGGACAAGCGCGGTGCCTCCCGGCTGTTCGCCCGCGGGGTCACCGCCGCCAAGCGCCGTCGCTTCGCCACGGAGCTGGCCGTGCTGGAGCTGGGCCTGGAGAACCGGCTCAAGGCCAAGGTCGGACTGCTCTCCGGCGGTCAGCGGCAGGCCCTCAGCCTGCTGATGGCCACGTTCTCGGATCCGCGGATCCTGCTGCTGGACGAGCACACCGCCGCCCTCGATCCCCAGCGGGCCGAGCTCGTGACCCGGCTGACCGAACAGATCGTCACGGACCGGAAGCTGACCACCCTGATGGTCACCCACAACATGGAGCAGGCGCTGCGCGTGGGCAACCGCCTGGTCATGATGCATGACGGCCGGATCATCCTCGACCTCGACGAGGAGCAGAAGCGCGGCAAGACGGTGCGTGACCTGCTGGGGGAGTTCGAGAAGATCAAGGGCGCCGCCCTGGACGACAAGACCCTGCTGCAGTAGGGCACGCCGTCTGGTGATCCGCGGCCCCGCGTGGAAGGGTGACAGCATCCCACTCGCCATCCCACTCGCAGACGCACCCCTGATGAGGATCCCATGGATACGACCTTCAAACTCATAGCCATCCTGTTGTACTTCGCGGCCATGCTGGCCATCGGGTTCTACGCCTCCCGGAAGAACAACGACCTCGACGACTACATGCTGGCGGGCCGCCGGCTGCCGCCCTTCGTCGCGGCCCTGTCCGCCGGCGCCTCGGACATGTCCGGCTGGCTGCTGCTGGGCCTGCCGGGCGCCATCTACGCCTTCGGCCTGGTCGAGGCCTGGATCGCGGTCGGCCTGACCATCGGTGCGTGGCTGAACTGGAAGTTCATCGCCCCGCGCCTGCGGGCCTACACGGAGGTCTCCCGGAACTCCATCACCATCCCCTCGTTCCTGGAGAACCGGTTCCGCGACCGCAGCCACATGCTGCGGATCGTGGCCGGCGCCATCGTGCTGGTCTACTTCACCTTCTACGTGTCCTCCGGCATGGTGGCCGGCGGCAAGTTCTTCGAGTCCTCCTTCGGCTCGACCTACCTGGCCGGCATGTTCCTGGTGGCGGGGGTCACCCTGGTCTACACCCTGTTCGGCGGATTCCTCGGCGCCTCCCTGACGGACGTGGTCCAGGGCCTGCTCATGTTCGCGGCCCTGATGGCGGTCCCGATCGTGGCGATCATCAACATCGGCGGCTGGGGCGAGATGGTCGACTCCATCCGCACGGCAGACGCCGCGCTGGGAGAGGGCACGAACCGTCTGTCCTTCGTGGCCAATGCCACCGGGGTTGGGGTCATCTCGGCGCTGGCCTGGGGACTGGGCTACTTCGGGCAGCCGCACATCATCGTCCGGTTCATGGCACTGCGCTCCTCCAAGGACGCCGTGGTGGGCCGCCGCATCGGCATCACCTGGATGGCCCTGTGCGCCTTCGGCGCCGTCATGACCGCACTGGTCGGCATCGCCTACTTCCAGGCGAACCCGGACCTCACCATCGACGACCCGGAGACCGTGTTCCTGCTGCTGTCCCAGATCCTGTTCCACCCCTTCGTGGCCGGCCTGGTGCTGGCCGCCGTGCTGGCGGCCGTCATGTCCACGATCTCCTCCCAGCTGATCGTGTGCTCCTCCGCCCTCGTGGAGGACCTCTACAAGCTCTTCGGCCGCAAGGCCAGCGCCCGGACGGAGCTGTGGCTGGGACGGGGTGGCGTGATCGTCGTGGCCGTGGTCGCCATCCTCATCGCCTTGGACCCCGAGGCGAGCGTGCTGGATCTCGTGGCCTTCGCCTGGGCCGGCTTCGGCGCCTCCTTCGGTCCGATCGTGATCCTCGCGCTGTTCTGGAAGGGGTTCAACAACTGGGGCGCATTGTCCTCCCTCGTGGTCGGTGCCGTGATCGTGTTCTGGTGGGGCAACATGCCGGACGAGGCCTGGGGTGGGATGTTCCAGATGTACGAGATCGTGCCCGGCTTCGTGCTCGCCGCGATCGTCGGGACCGTCGTCTCGCTGTCGACGCAGCGCCCGAAGGACGCTGCTGCCGCCGAGGCGACCGCCGAGATCAGCGCCGAGTTCGACGAGGCCGTGGCCGTGTCCAAGGGCAAGGAGCACGTCGCGCCGCTCCGCTGACGCCGTTCACCTGACGCCGCTCACCTGGCGCCGTTCACCTGACGCCGCTCATCTGCCGGCGCGCGGGCGGGGCCACCGCGGTGAAGTCCATGTAGGCCTGCCCGTCGTCCTGCAGCGTCCCGGCCGCATAGCCCAGCAGCGCCCCGGCAGGGCCCTCCGCCACCACCGTGTGATAGGCCGAGGCCAGCTGGGCGGCCGTCGCGTACGCCGCGCCGAATTCCGCGGCGTGCAGCGGATCCAGGAGCACGACGTCGGCCGGCACCATCCGCCGGATGCGCACCCCGGGTGCCGGGCCGGCGTCGGGCAGGGCCCAGGCGGAGGCCTGGGCGGCGGAGGCCACGAGGGCAAGGTTCACCTCGGTGGCGCTGAAGCCGAGCCGATCCGCGAGGGCGGCCAGGGCCGTGTTCGCCAGGTGTCCGCACAGCTCCACGTGGGTGATGTCCGCGGGGAGCTGACGGTCGATCGCCGCCAGGAGGGCGGGCCCGTGCCGCTCGACCGCGTCGGGCGCACCCCAGAGGCCGTGGATCCAGGCCATGGAGGGCTCGGCGTCCCAGTCCACCGTGCACGCGGCGAGGATCTCACCGTCGTCTCGGCCACCGGAGCGGACCGCACGCCAGCCGGCCAGCCACGGCCGGTCCAGTCCGTCCAACTCGGCCTCGATCCCGGCGGGGTCCTCGCCCAGGTAGGCCGTCGAGGCTGCGGGGTCCTGCTGGCAGGCGACGATGAACGCCAAGGCCTCGCCCCTGCCGGTGGTGCGCTGGATCTGTGGCTCTTCGGTCATGGCTGCATGCTCTGCCCCTACGCTGGTCGGATGGAAGAGCTGGCCGGCCGGATGGACGAGTTGACGGAACACCGCTGGGGATCCGATGCGCCCGGGCAGCCGTGGCTCGGCTTCGACGCCGGGGGGCGGCTGTACGGGTCAGACGGGTGCAACCGGCTGATGGGCCAGTGGACGGTGGCGGGAACGGCGGGGGATCGGCTCGAGTTCGGACGCCTGGTCTCGACCATGATGTTCTGCCGCGACGTGGACACCTGGTTGCTCGGGGCGGTAGCAGCCCGGTGGGTCCGGGATCCGGCGGGCGGACGGCTGGAGATCAGCAACGCCGCCGGTGACGTGATCGGGGTGCTGGAGCGGCAGGAGACCGCGACGGGCCTCAGCTGATGTCACATGATGGTGCCCCCGGCAGGAATCGAACCTGCGGCCTTCTGCGCCGGAGGCAGACGCTCTATCCCCTGAGCTACGGAGGCGGGGGTCCGTGACCGGCGTGCCGATCGGACTGTGTCACCCTACCGCATCGGTGGCCGTGGCGAAAACCCGGTGCGTTGACGGCGGGGGCCCGCCGGAACATTAGACTGTTGCGGGTGACCCCCGAAGACCTTTCCACAGCCCTGACCACGTGCCTGCAGGATGCCGTCGACGCCGGCGAGATCTCGGTTGCGGTTCCCGCCACCTTGAAGGTGGAACGGCCCAAGAACCGAGAGCACGGCGACTGGGCCACCAATGCGGCCATGCAACTGGGCAAGCAGGCCGGCCTGGCCCCCCGTGACCTGGCCGCGCTGCTGGCCACCCGACTGCGCCGGGTCCCCGGCATCGCCGGCGTGGACATCGCCGGGCCCGGATTCCTGAACATCACCCTGGACGCTGCGGCCGCCGGTGAACTGGCCCGCACGGTGGTGGAGGCCGGCGCCGGGTACGGCCGCAACACCGCCCTGGCCGGTCACGTGGTGAACATGGAGTTCGTCTCCGCCAACCCCACCGGGCCGCTGCACATCGGCCACACCCGCTGGGCCGCGCTCGGCGACGCCGTCTCCCGGTTGCTGCGCGCCTCGGGCGCCGAGGTCACGGCCGAGTACTACATCAACGACGCCGGCCACCAGATGAACGTGTTCGCCCAGTCCGTCCATCACCGGCTGCACGGGCTGCCCGTGCCGGAGGGCGGGTACCCCGGCGAGTACATCCAGGACCTGGCCCGGCAGGTCTCCGCCGCCCACCCTGACCTGAAGACCCTCACCGAGCAGGCGGCCCTGCCGATCATCCGCGAGTCCGCCTACGAGCTGCAGATGCGGGACATCCGGGACACCCTGGAGGCCTTCGGCGTGCACTTCGACGTCTGGTTCTCCGAGCAGCAGCTGCACTCCTCCGGCGCCATCGAGGGCGCGGTGCAACGCCTGCGTGAGCAGGGCCATATCGAGGACCGGGACGGCGCCGTCTGGCTGCGCACCACGGACTTCGGCGACGACAAGGACCGCGTGCTGATCCGTGCGAACGGTGAGCCGACCTACTTCGCGGCGGACGCCGCCTACTACCTGTCCAAGAAGGACCGCGGCTTCACCGAGAAGATCTACCTGCTGGGCGCCGACCACCACGGGTACGTGGGCCGCCTCAAGGCCATCGCCGCCTGCGCCGGGGACGACCCGCAGCGCAACATCGAGGTGCTCATCGGCCAGCTCATCTCCGTCAACGGGGCCAAGCTGTCCAAGCGGGCCGGCAACATCATCGAGCTCAAGGACCTGGTCGAGTGGCTGGGCGCGGACGCGTTGCGCTACTCGCTGGCCCGGTACCCGGCGGATTCCCCGATCACCATCGACCCGGAGATCCTGACCTCCAGGACCAACGACAACCCGGTCTTCTACGTGCAGTACGCCCACGCCCGGTCCAAGGGGGCGTCGCGCACGGCCGAGGCGGCCGGCGTCGACCGGTCCGCCTTCGACGCCGCCCTGCTCACGCACCCGACGGAATCGGACCTGCTGGCCCGGCTGGGGGAGTTCCCCTCGATCGTGGCGACCGCGGCGCAGCTCCGCGAGCCCCACCGGGTGGCCCGCCACCTCGAGGTCCTGGCCGGCGCGTACCACTCCTGGTACGCCGCGTGCCGGATCGTCCCGGCGACCACGGACGAGGGCACCGGGGAGATCACGCACACCAACCGCACCCGCCTGTGGCTGAACGAGGCCACCGCCCAGGTGCTCGCCAACGGACTCGACCTGCTGGGCGTCAGCGCCCCGGAACGGATGTGAGCATGAATGCCTCAACTGCTTCAACTGCCGGCGCCTCACCCCTGGCCCCCGCGTGGCTCGAGTACCCCGCGGACCCGAATGCGCTGGTCACCAAGCTCTGGGCCGCCGGCGTGCAGCGGAACCACGACGGCGAGATCGCCGTCCAGGGGTTGAGCGCCTCCCAGCTCGCACGGGACTACGGCACACCGCTGCTGGTGCTGGACGAGGACGACTTCCGCGCCCGCGCCCGGGCCTTCCGGGACGCCTTCAACGAGGCCTTCGCCGACCTCTGCGGGGGAGTGGACGTGTACTACGCGGGCAAGTCCTTCCTGTGCACCTCTGCCGCGCGCTGGGTCGCCGAGGAGGGCCTGCGCCTGGACACCGCCTCCGGAGGGGAGATGGCCACCGCGCTGCGCGCCGGAGTCGACCCCGCCCATATCGGGCTGCACGGCAACAACAAGTCCGACGCGGAGATGCGCCGTGCCCTGGCCGCCGGGGTGGGGCGCATCGTGGTCGACTCCCTGGATGAGCTGGACCGGCTCGCCGAGCTGGCCGCGGAGTCCGGCGCGGTGGCCCCGGTCATGCTCCGACTGACCCCGGGGGTGCACGCCCACACCCATGAGTTCATCGCCACGGCCCATGAGGACCAGAAGTTTGGGCTCTCGATGGCGGGCGGCCCGGCCAGCCAGGCGGGTCAGGCCGTGGCGCGGGCCCTGGCGGCCGGGTCCATCGACCTGCGGGGGCTGCACTGCCACATCGGCTCCCAGATCTTCGAGGCCGACGGTTTCGGCGTCGCCGCCCGCAAACTGCTGGGCTTCCTCGCCGAGATCGAGGCCGAGCACGGCGTCGCGCTGGAGGAACTGGACCTGGGCGGCGGCCACGGGATCGCGTACACGGCCGCCGACTCCCCCCGGGCCCCGGCGGACATCGCCACCACGCTGGCCGGCGTGGTGCGGGCCGCCTGTCAGGAGTTGGGGATGGACTGCCCCCGGATCTCGATCGAGCCGGGCCGGGCCATCTCCGGGCCGGCGGGGCTCACCCTGTACGAGGCCGGCGTACGCAAGACCGTCACGGTGGACGCTCCCGGGGAGCAGGCGGCTCAGGAGGGGCAGGGGGGCCAGACGGTCCACTCCCGCCGCTACCTCTCGGTGGACGGCGGCATGAGTGACAACCCCCGGCCGGTGCTCTATGAGGCGGACTACTCAGTGGCCCTGGCCTCCCGGACCTCCACGGCCGAGGCCGTGCTCTCCCGGGTGGTCGGCAAGCACTGCGAATCCGGGGACATCGTGGTCAAGGACGCCTACCTGCCCGAGGACGTGGGCCGCGGGGACCTGCTGGCCGTGCCCGCCACGGGCGCGTACTGCCACTCCCTGTCCAGCAACTACAACATGCTCACCCGTCCGGCCGTCGTCGCCGTGCGGGACGGCTCGGCCCGGGTCATCATCCGGCGCGAGACCGAGGAGGACCTCTTCGCCCGCGAGACCGGGTTGTAGAGGCCGGATCGTCGAGACCGGGTTGCAGAGGTCGTAGCGACCGGGCCGTCGTGAACGATGTGCCGTGAATGAACTGTCGAGAACGCGCTGCAGAATCCGGCCGGTAGAGTCCGGCCTGAACCTGAGCACCAGAACCATCGGAGGACCATGACCGCCACCACCCCGGCCGCCCGCGAGGCCACGCCGCAGGCCTCGCCCCAGGCTCTGAAGATCGCCCTGCTCGGTGCCGGCACCGTCGGCTCCCAGGTGGCCCGCATCCTCACGGAGGACGCCGAGATGCTGGCGGCCCGGGTGGGGGCCCGCCTCGAGCTGGCCGGCGTCTTCGTCCGGAACCCGGACGGTGTCCGCGACTACCAGCTGCCCCGTGAGCTCTACACCACGGACGCCGAGGCGCTCGTGGACTCCGCGGACATCGTGGTGGAGCTGATGGGCGGCATCGAGCCGGCCAAGACGCTCATCGAGCGCGCCATCGCCCACGGCTCGGCCGTCGTCACCGGCAACAAGGCGCTGCTGGCCCAGAGCGGGTCGGAACTGTTCCGGGCGGCCGCGGAGGCGGGCACCCAGCTCTCCTTCGAGGCCTCGGTGGCCGGGGCCATCCCGATCCTGCGTCCGCTCCGGGACTCCCTGGCCGGGGACACCGTCACCCGGGTGATGGGCATCGCCAACGGGACCACGAACTACATCCTGGATCAGATGGACTCCACGGGGGCCACCTTCGACGACGCCCTCGCCGATGCCCAGGCCCTGGGCTACGCGGAGTCCGACCCGACGGCGGACATCGAGGGCCATGACGCCGCCGCCAAGGCCGCCATCCTCGCCAACCTGGCCTTCCACGCGCCGTTCCGGATCGACGAGGTCCACTGCGAGGGCATCACCCGGATCACGGCGGCGGACAACGAGGCGGCCTCCGAGGCCGGCTACGTCATCAAGCTGCTGGCGATCGCCGAGCGGATCACCGCCGGCGACGGTACGGCCGGGGCGGTGCTGCGCGTCCACCCGACCCTGCTGCCCCGGGAGCACCCGCTGGCCGCCGTGCGCGGGGCCTTCAACGCCGTCTTCGTGGAGGCCGAGAACGCCGGTGAGCTGATGTTCTACGGACCCGGCGCCGGCGGCGCCCCGACGGCCAGCGCCGTCATGGGGGACATGGTCTCCATCGCCCGCCGCCTGGTCCGGGGTGGCCCCGGACGGACCCATACGCCGAAGTCCGTGGTGCCGGCCCTGCCCGTGGGGGAGGCCCGGACGAGCTACATGGTGGTGCTGCGCGTGGCGGACCGCCCCGGCGTGCTGGCCGCGATCGCCTCCTCCGTGGCAGAGCACGGCGTCTCGATCGTCTCCATGCGGCAGGTGCCGCTGGCCGAAGACGACCTCGTGGCGGAGGAATCCGAGGAGGAGTACACCGACGAGGCGCCGGAGTCGGTCCTGCGGATCATCACGCACGAGGCGAAGGAACAGGATCTGGCGGCCACCGTGGTCGCCCTCGAGCAATTGGACGCGGTGACCGAAGTGGTCTCGGTCCTGCGAGTCGAAGGGAACTGAACACAGTGGCACATCAATGGCGCGGGGTCATCCGCGAGTACGCCGACCGCCTGCCCGTTAGCGAGGGCACCCGGGTGGTCACCCTGGGTGAGGGTGGGACGCCGCTGATCGAGGCACCCGCACTGTCCGAGCTCGTCCAGGGCGAGGTCTGGGTCAAGTTCGAGGGGATGAACCCGACCGGTTCCTTCAAGGACCGTGGCATGACCATGGCCATCACCGCGGCCGTGGAGCAGGGCGCCAAGGCCGTGGTCTGCGCCTCCACCGGCAACACCTCGGCCTCCGCCGCGGCCTATGCCACCCAGGCGGGACTGACCTGCGCCGTGCTGGTGCCGGACGGCAAGATCGCCATGGGCAAGCTGTCCCAGGCCATCGCCCACGGGGCCACCCTGCTGCAGGTGGACGGCAACTTCGACAACTGCCTCGACGTGGCCCGCAAGCTCAGCGAGAACTACCCGGTGTTCCTCGTGAACTCGGTGAACCCCAACCGCATCGAGGGGCAGAAGACCGGCGCCTTCGAGGTGGTGGACGCCCTAGGGGACGCGCCCGACTACCACCTGCTGCCCGTGGGCAACGCCGGCAACATCACGGCCTACTGGAAGGGCTACCGGGAGTACTCCCAGCCCTACACGAACCCGCACCCCGGCGCCGCGGCCGGTGAGCTGCCGCCCGTCGCCACGAAGACCCCCGTCATGTGGGGTTTCCAGGCCGCCGGTTCCGCCCCGATCGTGCTGGGCCACCCCGTCACCGAGCCGGACACCATCGCCACCGCCATCCGGATCGGCAACCCCGCCTCCTGGGAGCAGGCCGAGGCCGCACGTGACGAGTCCGGCGGGTTGATCGACTCCGTGACGGACGAGGAGATCCTGGCGGCCCACCGGTGGCTGTCCGCCAAGGAGGGCGTGTTCGTCGAGCCGGCCTCCGCGGCCGGGGTCGCAGGCCTGATCAAGCAGCACGGCCTCGGCAACGTGCCGGCCGGCAAGCGGTGGGTCATCACCGTGACCGGCCACGGCCTGAAGGACCCACAGTGGGCCCTGCGCAACGCCGACGGCTCGGACGTGGAGCCCCAGAAGGTGCCGTTCGACGTCGTCGCCGTGGCCGACGCCCTCGGACTCGCCTGATGGGCGGGGCGTTGAACTGCGTCCCCGCCGGGCTCACGGTCTCGGTCTCCGTCCCGGCCACCTCGGCCAACCTCGGCCCGGGGTTCGACTCCATGGGCCTCGCCCTCGACCTGCGGGACGAGGTGACCGTGACCACGCAGGCCGAGGGCTTCGTGGCCGAGGTGAGCGGCGAGGGGGCCGGCCAGGTCCCGGGTGACGGCTCGCACCTGGTCATCGCCACCCTGCGGGCGCACCTGCGCGAGCGCGGCTGGGACGTGGCCGGCCTCACGCTCGCCGCGACCAACCGGATCCCGCACGGCCGTGGTCTTGGCTCCTCGGCGGCGGCCCATGCCAGCGCCGTCCTGCTGGCCGATGCCCTGCTGCCGGAGGGTGAACGCGGCACCGACGCCGAGCTGCTCGACGCCGCCTCACGGCTCGAGGGCCATCCGGACAACGTGGCCCCGGCCCTCGCCGGCGGCCTGACGGTCTCCTGGGACGACGGCGGCCGGTACCGTTCGGCCTTCATCCAGCCGCATTCCGCGGTGCGACCGGTGGTGGCCATCCCGGAGCACCCGCTCAGCACCGAGACGGCCCGCGGGCTGTTGCCGGCCCAGGTGCCCCACCGGGTGGCCGCCGCGAACTCCGGCCGCGCCGGCCTGCTGGTGCACGCGGTGACGCAGGACCCCTCCCTCCTGCTGCCGGGCACCCGGGACTGGCTGCACCAGGACTACCGCGAGCCGGCGATGCCGGAGTCCGTGGCCCTGGTGCATGCCCTCCGCGACCAGGGGCTGGCCGCCGTGGTCTCCGGGGCCGGGCCGACGGTGATGGTCCTGGCCGTGGGACCCGAGCAGGAGCAGTCCGCACAGGCCGCCATGCGGGACCGGCTCGCGGACTCCGGACAGTCGTGGCGTGTCAGCATTCTGCCCGTGGACTCCGTGGGTGCTAAGGTGAGGGTACACCGTTCAGGCCAGCCCACTTCGGGCTGAAGTCGACCGGGATCCACCAGTACGTGGAGATCCCGTGGTCGGTGGGAATCCAGGCTCCACGAGGATCGATCGGTCCCTAGGGCTCCGGCCTGTCTTGGCTCCTCGGATTCCACTTCCCCGGATCGTCTCTGATCCGGAATCGAACCCCGGCTCTCAGTCCTCTGTCCAGAGGACGGCCGGAACACACGTCGCGGGGTCCCTCCAGTCGGATCCTGCCTGACGAGGGAGAAGGAACCTTCGTGACCGAAACCACTGAACTGCCCACGGCATCCGAGGGCAATTCCAGCCAGGCAGCGGCCGCCCCGGCGGCCGCCCCGGCGGCCGCACCGTCCGCCGGCGGCGGATTGGCCGGCCTGAAGCTCGCCCAGCTGCAGGCCCTGGCCTCCCAGCTCGGCATCACCGGGGGATCCCGGATGCGGAAGTCCGACCTGGTGGCCGCCATCTCCAGCCACCAGCGCGGTGGATCCGTCGCCGACCGCAAGGCGGCCGAGGACAAGGACAAGACCGGCGAGCAGAAGGCGGGAGCGGCCCAGGAGCCGGCAGCCGCCGCACCGAAGCGTGGTGCACGTGGCGCCAAGGCGGCTACGGCCCCGGCGGAGCATCCGCAGGCCGAGTCGACGCAGGAGAAGCAGCAGGACAAGCAGCCGCAGGCTGAGCAGAAGCAGGCCGAGCAGCAGCCGTCCGCCGGCAGCGAGACCCCCGAGCGTCCGGCCCGCCGGACCCGGAGCCGCCGGGCCGAGTCCCCGGCGGCCGGCACGGCGACCACCGAGACCGAGCAGTCCGGCGCCGGTGCCGGGACCGCAGAGTCCACCGACGACGGTGCGGCCCAGAACGCCGGCCAGAACGCCGGCCAGAACGCCGGCCAGAACGCCGCCCAGAACTCCGGCCAGGGCGAGGGCCAGCAGGACCGTTCCTCCGGCCGCAACGAGCGCAACGGCAACCGCAACAACACCCGCGGTGAGCGCACCAACGACCGGAACAACGACCGCAGCGGCACCCGCGGCGACCGGAACAACGACCGCGGCAACGACCGCAACCAGGATCGCGGCAACGACCGCCAGCAGGACGGCGACCAGCAGTCCGGCGGCCGCACGAACGACCGGAACAGCAACCGCGACAACGACCGGAACAGCAACCGGGATGACGACAGCCGCCGGAACCGTCGCAACCGCAACCGCAACGACCGCAACCGCAACCGTCGTGGTCGCAGCGGCCCCGAGGTCGACGACACGGAGATGACCGAGGACGACGTGCTGCTGCCCGTCGCCGGCATCCTGGACGTGCTGGACAACTACGCCTTCGTCCGGACCTCCGGCTACCTGCCGGGCCCGAACGACGTCTACGTGTCCCTGTCCATGGTCAAGAAGTACGGCCTGCGCAAGGGCGATGCCGTCGTCGGCGCCATCCGCGCCCCGCGTGACGGGGAGAACCAGAACAGCAACAGCGGCGGCAACGCGGGGAACCGTCAGAAGTTCAACGCCCTGGTGCGCCTGACCTCGATCAACGGCCTGCCGGCCGAGGACAGCCCGAAGCGCACCAAGTTCAGCGACCTCGTGCCGCTGTACCCGCAGGAGCGGCTGCGCCTGGAGACCGACCCCAAGCTGGTCGGCCCCCGCGTGATCGATCTGGTGGCGCCGATCGGCAAGGGCCAGCGTGGCCTGATCGTCTCCCCGCCGAAGGCCGGCAAGACGATGATCCTGCAGTCCATCGCCAACGCCGTCACCACCAACAACCCCGAGGTGCACCTGATGATGGTGCTGGTGGACGAGCGTCCGGAGGAGGTCACGGACATGCAGCGCTCGGTCAAGGGTGAGGTCATCGCCTCCACCTTCGACCGTCCCGCCGATGACCACACCACGGTGGCCGAGCTCGCCATCGAGCGCGCCAAGCGCCTCGTGGAGATGGGCCGTGACGTGGTGGTCCTGCTGGACTCGATGACCCGCCTGGGCCGTGCCTACAACCTGGCGGCCCCCGCCTCCGGCCGGATCCTGTCCGGCGGTGTGGACTCCTCGGCGCTGTACCCGCCCAAGCGGTTCTTCGGCGCGGCACGCAACATCGAGAACGGCGGTTCGCTGACGATCCTCGCCACCGCGCTGGTGGAGACCGGGTCCAAGATGGACGAGGTCATCTTCGAGGAGTTCAAGGGCACCGGCAATATGGAGCTGCGCCTGTCCCGTCAGCTGGCGGACAAGCGGATCTTCCCCGCCGTGGACGTCAACGCCTCCGGCACCCGCCGCGAGGAGAACCTGTTGACCTCCGAGGAGATCAAGATCATGTGGAAGCTGCGCCGGGTGCTGTCCGGTCTCGACACGCAGCAGGCACTGGAGATCCTGACGAACAAGATCAAGGACACCCAGTCCAACGCCGAGTTCCTCATGCTGGTCTCCAAGACCACGTTGGGTCCCAAGGGCGAGAAGTAGCGTTTCGTACCGGCCCCCGTCCCTCCTTCCACCGGCTCTGCCGGACGGACCTGGAGGGGCGGGGGCCGCAGTCATTGCGAGAGCCGCCGAGAGAGGGAACACCACCATGTTCGAGTCCGTGCAGGAACTGCTGGACGAACACCGCGAGCTGACCGACCGCCTGGCCGACCCGGCGGTCCATCAGGACCCGGTGCTGGCCCGCCGGCTCGGCCGGCGCTTCGCCGAACTCGGCGCCATCGTGGCGGCACACCAGGGGTGGACCCAGGCGGTGGCGGACGCCTCCGACGCGCGCGAGCTGGCCGAGGAGGACGACGACTTCGCGGCCGAGCTGCCCGGCCTCCAGGCCACGGCCGACGAGGCCGAGGAGAAGCTGCGCCGGTTGCTGATCCCCCGTGATCCGGCGGACGCCCGAGACGCCATCCTCGAGATCAAGGGTGGTGAGGGCGGCGAGGAGGCGGCCCTGTTCGCCGGCGACCTGCTCCGGATGTACGTGCGCTTCGCCGAGTCGAAGGGGTGGAAGACCGAGATCCTCTCCACCACCGACTCGGACCTGGGCGGCTACAAGGACGTCCAGGTGGCCATCAAGGGCAAGTCCACCGACCCGGCGGAGGGGGTGTATGCCCACCTGAAGTTCGAGGGCGGCGTCCACCGCGTGCAGCGCGTGCCCGTCACCGAGTCCCAGGGCCGCATCCACACCTCGGCCGCGGGCGTGCTGGTCTTCCCCGAGGTGGACGCCCCCGAGGAGGTGCAGATCGCCGCCAACGACCTCAAGATCGACGTGTACCGTTCCTCCGGGCCGGGCGGGCAGTCCGTGAACACCACCGACTCCGCCGTGCGCATCACCCACGTGCCGACCGGGATCGTGGTGTCGATGCAGAACGAGAAGTCGCAGATCCAGAACCGTGAGGCCGGCATGCGCGTCCTGCGCTCGAGGCTCCTGGCCCACCAGCAGGAGCAGCTCGACGCGGAGAACGCCGCGGTGCGGCATTCCCAGGTCCGCACCATGGACCGGTCCGAGCGCATCCGCACCTACAACTACCCGGAGAACCGGATCGCGGACCACCGGACGGGCTACAAGGCCTACAACCTCGACGCCGTGCTCGACGGCGAACTGGGCCCCGTGCTGCAGTCCTGCATCGAGATGGACGAGGCACACCGGCTGGAGGCGCTCGGCCAGCATGACTGACAGCACCCAGACCCTCAGCCTGGAATCCCTGCTGCGCTCCGCCACGGAACTGCTCCGGGCGGCGGACGTGGACACCCCCCGCGCCGATGCGGAGCTGCTGGCCGCCCATGTCCTCGGAGCCAGCCGCGGACAGGTCTCCGCGTGGGCCGTGTCCGGGCGGCAGCTGGATGCCGTGCAGTCCGTGGACCTGCGCCGGCTGGCCATCTCCCGCTCCACCCGGACCCCGCTGCAGTACCTCACGGGCACCACGGCCTTCCGCACGGTGGACCTGAAGGTCGGCCACGGGGTGTTCCTGCCCCGGCCGGAGACCGAGGTGGTGGCCGGTGCCGCCATCGAGGCCGCACGCGGTGCCGCCCAGCCCCTGGTCATCGACCTGTGCACGGGTTCCGGGGCCATCGCCGCCTCGGTCGCCATCGAGGTGCCGGGCGCCACGGTGCACGCCGTCGAGGCCGATCCCGAGGCCGCCTGGTGGGCGGCCGCGAACCTGGAGCCGCTGGGCGTCCGGCTCCACGTGGCAGATGCGGCGACCGCGCTGCCGGAGCTGGACGGACGCGCCGACGTGGTGGTCTCCAATCCGCCCTATGTTCCGGACGGACGGGTCCCGGCCCAGGCGGAGGCCCGCCGCGATCCGGAACGCGCCCTGTACGGCGGGGGAGCGGACGGGATGCGGATGCCCACGGTGGTGGCCGCGGCCGCCGCCCGCCTGCTGCGCCCGGGCGGGACCTTCGTGATGGAACACGATGAGACCCAGGGCGGGCTCGTGGCGGGGCTGCTGCAGGACGGAACCGGTGCCGGATCCGGTGCCGGATCCGGGGAGCTGGGCGCGGGCCTCTTCACGGCGATCGAGACCCGGGACGACCTCACCGGCCGGCCGCGCTACACGGTGGCCGTGCGCACGGATGGGACAATGGCCCGGTGAGCCTGCTGATCGACTGCACCACAGAATCCGGATTGGACCGCGGCCTGGAGGCCGCCGGCACGGCGCTGGCCGGCCGGGGGTGCGTGGTGCTGCCCACGGACACCGTCTACGGCATCGGCGCCGACGCGTTCTCCCCCCAGGCCGTGGCCGTGCTGCTGGCCGCCAAGGGACGCGGGCGCGCCATGCCGCCGCCCGTGCTGATCGGCGGCACCGCGGTCATGGACGGACTGGCCACGGACATCCCGGCGGGCGCACGCGACCTGGCCGAGGAGTTCTGGCCCGGGGCACTCACCCTGATCCTGACCGCCCAGCCGTCGCTCGCCTGGGACCTGGGGGAGACCCGGGGGACCGTCGCGCTGCGCGTGCCGGATGACCAGGTGGCCAGGGAGCTGCTGCAGGAGGTCGGCCCCCTGGCCGTCTCCAGCGCCAACCGCACCGGACAACCGGCGGCGACGACGGCCGCGGCCGCCCGCGAGATGCTCGGCGACACGGTGGCCGTCTACCTCGACGACGGGGAGCGCACCCGCTGGGCGCCGTCCACGATCATCGACTGCACCGTGAGCCCCTTCCGGGTGGTCCGCCGCGGTGCCCTCGGCTTCGATGAGCTGGTCGCCGTGGTGCCGGACCTGGTGGATTCCCCGACCGCGGAATGAGGGTCCGTCCATGAAGGTCTACCTGATGCTGCTGGCGCTCTCCGCCGTGGTGAGCTTCGCGCTCACGCCGGCCGTGCGTCGGCTCGCGTTGGCCGGACAGGTCTTCACCCCGCAGCGCCAACGGGACGTGCACCGCGAACCGGTGCCCAAGCTCGGTGGGGTCGCCATGATCGCCGCCGTGCTGGTGGCACTCGCGATCGGGGCCATGGTGCCCTTCCTGGACGGCATCTACTCGGACCCCGAGCCCCTGCACGGCCTGCTGATGGCCCTGGGCGTGGTGGTGCTCATGGGGGTGGCGGACGACCTCTGGGACCTGCACTGGACCCTGAAGCTGGCCGGTCAGGTCTCGGCCGCCGCCCTGGTGGCCTTCCACGGGATCAGGGTCGAGGCCATGCCCGTGGGCTGGATCGCCGTCGGCAACGAGCCGGTCCAGATCGGCCTGACGATCTTCATCCTCGTGCTGACCATGAACGCCATCAACTTCGTGGACGGCCTGGACGGGCTGGCGGCGGGGATGGCGGCGATCGGCGGCTCTGCCTTCTTCATCTACACCTACCTGCTGACCCGGACCATCAACGAGTTCGACTACTCGAACCTGGCCACGCTCCTCATGGCCGTCCTGGTGGGCTCCTGCATCGGGTTCCTGCCCCACAACTTCAACCCCGCCAGGATCTTCATGGGCGAGGTCGGCGCCATGCTCATCGGCCTGCTGCTGGCCACGGCCGCCGTGGCGGTGACCGCCACGGTCGGAGACATGCAGGAGGGCTTCCGGTTCCGCAACGTCCCGGCCTACATGCCCATCCTGCTGCCGATCGCCGTCATGGCCCTGCCGCTGCTGGACCTGGGGCTCGCCGTGGTGCGCCGGACGGTCCGGGGGGCGAGCCCCTTCTCCGCCGACCGGGGCCACCTGCACCACAAGCTGGTGGACGGCGGCTGGACCCACCGCCAGGCCGTGCTGCTGCTGTACCTGTGGACCTTCCTGATCGCGTACGGGGTGGTGGCCCTGAACTTCGTCGACTGGTGGATCGTGCTGGCTGTGGTCGGCGTGCTGCTGCTCGGCGCCGGCTACCTGACCCTGCATCCATGGGTGCGTCGATCCCGCACGGCCCGGAACGCACCGCACGAGACGAGGGAGCCCCAGACATGACCCGCAGAACCAACGCCCGGTCCCGGCGACGGACCAACACCCGGGGCTGGTGGGGCATCCTGACCGCCTGCCTGGCCTGGGCCTCGGCCGCGCTGGTGGTGGCCGCCGGGCTGGCCTGGCTGCTCACGGGCCCGGACACCGGGGGGCCGGTGGCGGCCGCGTCGCTGGGACTGGCCGGGGCCGCCGTCGTGGTCCTCTCCGGTGCCACCCTGCTGCTGACCGCCTGGTCCTGGGACCGGTGGCGGGACCAGGCGATCTTCATCGCCCTGTTCGGCTTCGTGGTGAAGATCGTGCTGATGGGCCTGCTGCTCACGGTGGTGCCGCCGCCGCAGTGGTTGGACCGGACGGCCGCGGGGATCGGCGCCATCGTGGCGATCGTCGCGTGGCAGGTCGTCGAGGTCATGGTCTTCGCGCGGACCCGGCAGCAGATCTACGACGACTGAGCGGCGACCGACCGGCGACTGATGGAGAAATCGTGACCTTTCTCCACCCATCTCTCCACCCATCGACGCCGCAACTTCGACGCATCGTAGAAATAAATCGCCACAGCAGGGGAAAACCCCGCCAAAACGGGCTTTTTGGTCATTAACACCGTTGCCGGTTTGATAGGCTCATCAACGATCAATAACGACGGTCTGGACTGCGCTGTGCCGCCTGCTTGACCGCTCCGGTGGGAAGACCGCCGCCCGCGTTCCGTTGACCGACACTGCAGAGAGGACCAGCGTGCTCCCGATCGTGCTCGCCAGCTCCACCGATGAGGGTGGATTCGCTCCTCCCACGATCGACCAGACCCACCTGCCGGACATCCTGCCCTGGATGGCCGAGTACGGCACGGGTTTCGGCAAGCAGATGCTGATGATCATCCTCTCGGTGATCCTCATCTCCGCCTTCTTCATGCTGGCCATGCGCAAGCCGGGCCTGGTCCCGGGCAAGGTCCAGTGGCTCGCCGAGTCCGGCTACGCCTTCGTCCGCAACGGCATGGGCCGGGACATCATCGGCGAGAAGGAGTTCAAGCCCTTCGTGCCGTTGCTGTTCGGCCTGTTCTTCTTCGTGGTGGTCAACAACTTCTTCGGCGCCATCCCCTTCCTGCAGCTGCCGAGCTTCTCACACGCCGGCTCGGCCTACGCCCTGGCGATCATCGTCTACATCATCTGGATCGGCATCGGCGTCAAGCGCAACGGCCTGAAGTACTTCAAGCTGGCCGTGGTGCCGAGCGGCGTCCCGGGCTGGATCCTGCCGCTGCTCGTGCCGCTGGAGATCATCTCGAACTTCATCGTCCGCCCGCTGACGCACTCCCTGCGTCTGATGGCCACCATGCTCTCCGGCCACATGATCGTGATGCTGGCCGGCTCCGGCGCCCAGTACCTGATCATGGAGACCGGCAACGTGGCCCTGCAGGCCACCGGTGTGCTGGTGGTGCTCGGCTCGGTGTCGATGTACTTCCTGGAGCTGCTGATCATGTTCCTGCAGGCCTTCGTCTTCACCCTGCTGACCGCGATCTACATCCAAGGGGCGCTTGCCGCCAACGACCACTGACCTTCCGGTGCGGCGGCCACCTCGGTGGGCGCGGCGCCGGTTCGGCGGATCCGTCCGCCACCGCAAGGCTTCCCGGTACCGGCATCCGCCGGAACCACGCCGGGGACACCCTCACAACCTGCCGACAGGCATCTTGAAAGGAACACCATGGAACTGCACGGTTCTCTGAACATGATCGGCTACGGCCTCGCCTCCATCGGCTCCGCCATCGGCGTGGGCCTGATCTTCGCCGCCTACATCAACGGTGTGGCCCGCCAGCCGGAGGCCCAGCGCATCCTGCAGCCGATCGCACTCCTCGGCTTCGCCCTCGCCGAAGCACTCGCCATCCTCGGCCTGGTCTTCGCCTTCGTCGTCGGAGTCTGATCCTTCCTGACATGTGACCGGCCGGACCGCCGCAGGGCGGGCGGCCACCCATGACAGGAACTTCACCAAAGGATGGTTGAAACATGATCAGGACAGAAGCGATCCTCGCTGCCGGCGAGGGCGCGAACCCCCTGCTTCCCAACTGGTGGGAGATACTCGTCACCTCAGTCGGCTTCGCCGTGCTGATGTTCCTGGTGGTGAAGTACATCGCCCCGGCTCTGGAGAACGCCTACCAGAACCGCGTCGACGCCATTGAAGGCGGACTCGAGAAGGCCGAGAAGGCACAGGCCGAGGCCAACGCCCTGAAGGCCAACTACGAGCAGCAGCAGCAGGACGGGTACGCCGAGGCCAACCGCATCCGTGAGGAGGCGCGCACCGAGGGTGCCCAGATCCTGGCAGATGCCCGGGAGAAGGCCTCCACCGAGGCGGCCCGGCTCGTGGAGCAGGCCCACTCCCAGATCGCCGCTGAGCGCATCCAGGCCGAGGCGTCGTTGCGTCATGACGTCGGCTCCCTGGCCACCACCCTGGCCAGCCGGATCGTCGGCGAGTCCCTCGAGGACGACGCCCGCTCGCAGCGCGTGGTGGACCGGTTCCTCGAGGACCTGGACCGCAATGCGTCCACGGCAGGTGTGGCTGAGTAATGGCAGGTGCATCGAGCGATTCGCTGGCCGCGGCCCGCACGGAGCTGGACCCCGTCCTCGTCTCCGGCGGCACCGCCCTGGCCGCCGAGCTGTTCACCGCCCTCGACGCGGTGGACTCCAGCGCGCCGTTGCGCCGCGCCCTGACCGACCCCTCCTGGTCGGTCGAGCGTCGCACCGGTGTGGTCGGCTCCCTGTTCGGCTCGAAGGCGTCCGAGGGGGCCCTCTCGGTCCTCAACACCCTGGCCGGGCACAAGTGGTCCCAGCCACGGGACTTCGGGGACGCCCTGGAGCAGCTGGCCGTCACTGCCGTGGCGGCCTCGGCTGAACGAGACGGGCTGGGCGGGCTCGAGCGCCTGTCCGGCGAGCTGTTGTCCTTCAACCGTGCGGTGGAGCAGTCCCATGATCTCCAGCGTGCACTGACGGATCAGCAGGCTCCCGCCTCGGCCCGGGGCAACCTGGCCGAGCGGCTGCTGGACAACGGCACCGCCGAGGCGAGGCTCCTGGTGCGCCAGGCGGCGCAGTCGCCCCGGGGCCACAAGCCCGTCAACCTGATCCGCGGCTTCGTGGAGACGGTGGCGCACCGCCAGAAGCTGTGGATCGCCGACGTCACCGTGGCCCAGCCCCTGGCGCCGGCCCAGCAGGATCGGCTCGCCGCCGGATTGAAGCGCCTCTTTGGCCGCGACCTGAAGTTGGACGTGGCCGTCGATCCCGAGCTGGTGGGCGGCATCCGGGTCCAGGTGGGAGACGACGTCGTCGACTCCACCCTGCAGTCCCGGTTGCATGACCTCCAGCGGAAGATGGCCGGCTGAGCCCGGCCGGACGAACCCACCAGACACCTTCGCATCATCGTCTCCTCGATGATCACCAACGTTAGAGAGCAGGGAACGCAGATGGCCGACTTGACCATCAACGCTGACGATGTTCGCAATGCCCTGAATGAATTCGCGGCATCCTACGAACCGGCCAGCACCGAACGTGTGGAGGTCGGGCACGTCGTCTCCGCCGCAGACGGCATCGCCCGTGTGGAGGGCCTGCCCTCCGTCATGGCCAACGAGCTGCTGCGCTTTGAGGACGGCACCCTGGGCCTGGCCCAGAACCTCGACACCCGTGAGATCGGCGTCGTGGTGCTCGGCGATTTCCAGGGCGTCGAAGAGGGCCAGGAAGTCCAGCGCACCGGCGAGGTCCTCTCCGTGCCGGTGGGCGACGCCTTCCTCGGCCGCGTGGTGGATCCGCTGGGTGCACCGTTGGACGACCTGGGCCCGGTCGAGGCCGAGGCCCGCCGCGCCATGGAACTCCAGGCCCCGGGCGTGACGGAGCGCAAGTCCGTGGAGGAACCGCTGCAGACCGGCATGAAGTCGATCGACGCGATGATCCCGATCGGCCGCGGCCAGCGTCAGCTGATCATCGGTGACCGCCAGACCGGCAAGACCGCGATCGGGATCGACACGATCCTGAACCAGAAGTCCAACTGGGAGTCCGGCGACCCGACGAAGCAGGTCCGCTGCATCTACGTGGCCGTGGGCCAGAAGGCCTCCACGATCGCCTCCGTGCGTCAGACGCTGGAGGAGCAGGGTGCCCTGGAGTACACCACCATCGTGGCCTCCCCGGCCTCCGACCCGGCCGGCTTCAAGTACCTGGCGCCGTTCGCCGGCTCGGCCATCGGCCAGCACTGGATGTACGGCGGCAAGCACGTGCTGATCATCTTCGACGACCTCTCGAAGCAGGCCGAGGCCTACCGTGCGGTCTCCCTGCTGCTGCGCCGCCCGCCGGGACGTGAGGCCTACCCGGGCGACGTCTTCTACCTGCACTCCCGGCTGCTGGAGCGTTGTGCCAAGCTCTCGGACGACCTCGGCGGCGGGTCCATGACCGGCCTGCCGATCGTGGAGACCAAGGCCAACGACGTCTCGGCCTACATCCCGACGAACGTCATCTCGATCACCGACGGCCAGATCTTCCTGGACTCGGACCTGTTCAACGCCAACCAGCGCCCGGCCGTCGACGTGGGCATCTCGGTGTCCCGCGTGGGTGGTGCCGCGCAGGTCAAGGCCATGAAGAAGGTCTCCGGCACCCTGAAGCTGGACCTGGCCCAGTACCGCGACCAGCAGGCCTTCGCCATGTTCGCCTCGGACCTGGACCCGGCCACCCGCCGCCAGCTGGCCCGCGGTGAGCGCCTCACGGAGCTGCTCAAGCAGCCGCAGTACACCCCGTACCCGGTCGAGGAACAGGTGGTCTCCATCTGGGCCGGCTCCAACGGCCACCTGGACGAGGTCCCGGTGGAGGACGTGCTGCGTTTCGAGCGCGACTTCATCGATCACCTGCGCCACAAGAACGTGGTTCTGGGCCCGATCCGGGAGACCGGCAAGCTGGAGGACTCCACGCTCGAGGCGCTGAAGACCGAGGTCGAGGCCTTCAAGAAGGGCTTCTTCGGTGAAGGCGACAGCAAGCTCGTGGCCGCCGGCCACGAGGAGCACCAGCCGCTGGCGGCCGATGAGGTCACCCAGGAAAAGATCGTCAAGCAGAAGCGCTGACCCGTGATGCCGCCGCGGGTCCGGCCCCTCCCGTCCCCTTGAGGGCGGGCTGGGCAGGACCCGCGGAGGCGGACACGCAAGGAAAGGACCACCATGGGAGCCCAGATCCGGGTCTACCGCCAGAAGATCGCCTCGACCCAGTCGATGCAGAAGATCTTCAAGGCGATGGAGCTGATCGCCACGTCCCGCATCGGCAAGGCACGTGAACGCGTGTCCGCGTCGCTGCCGTACGCCAACGCGATCACCCGCGCCGTGTCCGCCGTGTCATCGCAGCAGGACATCGAACACGTGCTGACCTCCGAGGTCGAGAACCCCCAGCGCGCCGCCGTGCTGGTGCTGTCCTCGGACCGCGGCATGGCCGGCGCCTACTCGGCCAACATCCTGCGCCACGCGGAGGAACTGCTCGAGTCACTGCATGCGGACGGCAAGGAGACGGACATCTACCTCGTGGGCCGCAAGGCGCAGGGGTACTTCGACTTCCGGAACCGCGAGTACAAGAAGTTCTGGGCCGGGAACACCGATGCCCCGGAGTTCCTGCGGGCCCGGGAGATCGGCGAGAACCTCGTCGAGTCGTTCCTGACGGACACGGAGTCCGGCGGCGTGGACGAGATCCACGTGGTCTACACCGCGTTCCACTCGCTGGTGTCCCAGGTCCCGACCGTCGTCCGGCTGCTGCCGCTGGAGGTCGTGGAGGAGGAGGTCACCGATGAGTCGGAGCTGTACCCGCTGTACGAGTACGAGCCCGCCCCGGAGGACGTCCTGGACGCGTTGCTGCCGAAGTACATCGAGTCCCGGATCTTCACTGCGATGCTCCAGGCCGCGGCGTCCGAGCTGGCGAACCGTCAGCGGGCCATGAAGTCCGCCGGCGACAACGCCAAGGACCTCGTCCGCGAGTACACCCTGAAGATGAACAACGCCCGCCAGGCCGAGATCACCCAGGAACTCACCGAGCTGATCGCCGGTGCGGACGCGCTCAGCGCGTCCTGACACCGGACGCATCGCACCACCGCAACAGACCACAAGCCTCCAGCCACACCAGAGAAGTGAGAGAGATGACTGCCACCACGAACGAACAGGGCACCGGTACCACCACCGGCGGCGCCATCGGTCGCATCGCCCGCGTCATTGGGCCGGTGATCGACGCCGAGTTCCCCGCGGACTCGATGCCGGGCGTGTACAACGCCCTGACCGCCGAGCTCACCATCAACGGTGAGACCCGCACCATCACCTTCGAGACCGCGCAGCACCTGGGTGACAACCTGGTCCGCGCCATCTCCCTGCAGTCCACCGACGGCCTGGTCCGCGGTTCGGCAGTGGTCGACTCCGGCGCACCGATCTCGGTGCCGGTCGGCGAGGTCGTCAAGGGTCACATCTTCAACGTGCTCGGCGAGGCGCTGGACGTGCCGACCTCCGAGCTGCAGGTCACCGAGCGCTGGCCCATCCACCGCCCGGCCCCCAGCTTCGCCACCCTCGAGGGCTCCACGGAGATGCTCGAGACCGGCATCAAGGTCATCGACCTGCTGACCCCGTACATCAAGGGCGGCAAGATCGGCCTGTTCGGCGGCGCCGGCGTGGGCAAGACCGTGCTGATCCAGGAGATGATCACCCGTGTGGCCCGCAACTTCGGCGGCACCTCGGTGTTCGCAGGCGTGGGCGAGCGCACCCGTGAGGGAAACGACCTCTGGGTCGAGATGGAAGAGGCCAACGTCCTCAAGGACACCGCCCTGGTGTTCGGCCAGATGGATGAGCCGCCGGGCACGCGCCTGCGCGTCGCCCTCTCGGCGCTGACCATGGCCGAGTACTTCCGCGACGAGATGAACCAGGACGTGCTGCTGTTCATCGACAACATCTTCCGGTTCTCCCAGGCCGGTTCCGAGGTCTCCACGCTGCTGGGCCGCATGCCCTCCGCCGTGGGCTACCAGCCGAACCTCGCCGATGAGATGGGCGTGCTGCAGGAGCGGATCACCTCCACCCGCGGCCACTCCATCACCTCGATGCAGGCCGTCTACGTCCCCGCCGACGACTACACGGACCCGGCTCCGGCCAACGTGTTCGCGCACCTGGACGCCACCACGAACCTGACCCGTACCCTGGCCTCCCGTGGCCTGTACCCGGCCGTGGACCCGCTGGCCTCGACCTCGCGCATCCTCGACCCGCAGTACGTGGGCCAGGATCACTACAACGCCGCGACCCGCGTCAAGCAGATCCTGCAGAAGAACAAGGAACTGCAGGACATCATCGCCATCCTCGGCGTGGACGAGCTCTCGGAAGAGGACAAGATCGTCGTCTCCCGCGCCCGCCGCATCGAGCAGTTCCTGTCCCAGAACACCTACACCGCCAAGCAGTTCACCGGCGTGGAGGGTTCCACCGTGCCGATCAAGGACACCATCGAGGGCTTCACCGCCATCGCCAACGGTGACCTGGACCACATCTCCGAGCAGGCCTTCTACAACGTCGGCGGCCTGGACGATGTCGAGCGCAACTGGGCCAAGATCCAGTCGGAGAACTGAGTCCATGGCTGAGCATGAACTCGAAGTCGAGATCGTGGCGGAGGACCGCTTCGTGTGGTCCGGTCCGGCGCAGTCGGTCAGCGCCCGGACCATCGACGGAGAGATCGGGATCCTTCCCGGTCACTCCCCGCTGCTGGCCGTGCTGGGCGACGGCGACGTCGTGGTCCAGCAGCTGAACGGCCAGACGGTCAACGCGCACGCAGAGGGCGGGTTCTTCTCCGTGGACAACGACCGCGTGGTCATCGTGGCCGGCGCGGCCAGCCTCGAGGGCGGGAACTCCGGGCAGGGCGCGGCCTGAGGTGAGCGCCGGGTGGTCCGCGCTGATCGCCGCCGTGGTGGCGGCCGTGCTGGTCATCGCCTTCATGGTGTGGTGGCGGTGGCGCACGCTGGTGCGGACCCCCGGGACCTTCACGGCCCGGATCCGGCGCCCCGGGATGGACTCCCGGGGTATCCGGGTGATCGGCCGGTACGACGAGTCCGGGCTGGACCTGATGACGGTGGCGTCCGTGGACCCCCGGCCCCGGTGGTCCGCGGCCCGGCATCAGCTCCGGCTGCACCGGGAGGGCGCCGTGAGCCAGGACGGAGTGATCGTGGTGCGCGTGGACGGTGGTCCCACCCCGATCACCCTGGCCATGGACACGGACGCCTGCTCTGGACTCTCCGCCTGGATCGAGTCCGGTCCCGCGATCGGGTTCGGCACCTGGCGGCAGCTGCCGCCGCGGAGCCCGTGGCGCAAGGCCCTGTAGCCGCCGGGACGGCCTCCGGTACCAGCTCAGCCCCGGTTCACCCGGGGCTGAGCTGTTTAAGTGCTGAGCTGTTCAAGTGCTGAGCTGTTCAAGCGCTGAGCTGTTCACGTTCAGGGCACGACGACGGCCGGCCGGCCGGGTGCGATGGACCCGGTCTCCGGGTCGGTCACCCACTCGACCCACCCCGCGTCCCGACGGTGGGCCGGAAGGGTCCGGGCCGGCGTCGTGCTGACCGCCGCGAGGGCCGCCGGCAGCGGGACGCCCCAGCGCAGCAGGTTCCGCAGGGCGCCGTCCAACTGCACGGCACCGGACGCCATGGTGCTGCTGCCCACCAGGCGGGGCGCACCGTCGGCCGCCGCTGAACGAGCCTCGATCCCCACGCCGCCGAGGGTGTAGGCCCCCTCCGGCGCCCCCGTGGCGGCCGAGGCATCCGAGACCACGCACACGGCGGAGGGCGCGAGGGCCAGCAGGTCCACCACCACGCCCGGGTCCACGTGGTGGCCGTCCGCGATCAGCTCCACCCGCAGCCGGCCCTCGGTGGCAGCACGCAGCAGGAGGGGGACGGGCCCGGGCTCGCGGTGGTGGAATCCACGCATGGCGTTGAACAGGTGGGTGACGGCCGGGGTGCGGTCCGGATCCGGCCGCGTGTGGCTGCTCTGGTTGCCGTGGCCGCTGACCCGGCTCTGGTCCGCCCACCGGTCCAGGGCGGCTCCTAGCTCAGTGGCGGTGGCGTCCGTGTGGCCGGGGCAGGCCAGCACGCCGTGCGCGGCCAGCGCGTCCTCCACGGCCGCGGCACCGGCCAGCTCGGGGGCATAGGTCATGGCGACGATGACCTGCTCGCCGCCGTCACGCCCAGCCTGGAGCACGCCGGACAGCCAGCGGTGGGAGTCCGGGTCCGCCGGGTCCAGCAGGTCGGCGGGGGACTGGGCGCCGCAGCGGGCACCCGCGAGGAACGGGCCCTCGAGGTGGAGGCCGGCCAGCACACCCTCGCGGACGAGCGGTGCCAGCCGTCGCACGGCGGCCAGGGTCTCGTCGCGGGACAGCGTCGGCAGGGAGGCCACCACCCGGGTGACGCCGTTCAGGAAGAGTTCCCGGACGGCGTCCCGTACGGAGGCGACCGGGGCGGTGGCGAAGTCCACGCCGGAGAACCCGTGGCAGTGCTGGTCCACGAGTCCCGGGGTCCGCAGCCGGCCCGTGGTGCCGGACCGGCCGGCCGCGCCGGGGGGAGCGGGGGCGCCGGGCTCAGAAGAGCCGGGAGTCCGCATCGTCCACGCCGCGCATCGCGTCGTAGTCCAGGATGAGGCAGCGGATGCCGCGGTCCTCGGCCAGGGTGCGGGCCTGGGGCTTGATCTGCTGGGCGGCGAACACGCCTCGCACGGGGGCGAGTAGCGGGTCGCGGTTCATCAGCTCGAGGTACCGGGTGAGCTGCTCCACGCCGTCGATGTCCCCGCGGCGCTTGAGCTCCACGGCGATGGTGGCGCCGCCGGCGTCCCGCGCGAGGATGTCCACGGGGCCGATCGCGGTCATGTGCTCGCGGCGGACCAGCGAGTGCCCGGCGCCGAGCAGCTCGATCTGCTCGGCCAGCAGGCGTTGGAGATCGGCCTCCACCCCGTCCTTGACCAGGCCCGGGTCCACGCCGAGTTCGTGGGCGGAATCGTGCAGGATCTCGAAGAGGTGCACCACCAGCCGGTCGTCGGTCTTGGCCGCCTGCACCGTCCAGACCTGGGTCACACCCTCCGCGGCCAGCTCCTCGGAGGGCTCCGCCGTGCGCAGGGTGGCCGGCGGGCTCATCCAGTTCAGCGGCTTGTAGGACCCGCCGTCCGAATGCACCAGGACGGCGCCGTCCGCCTTGACCATCAGCAGGCGGGTCGCCTGCGGCAGGTGGGCGCGCAGACGCCCCTCGTAGTTGACCGAACACCGGGCTATCACCAAACGCACACAGGGCAGTCTAGTGGTGGTGTGGAACCATGGAGGGGTGCCACGCTCGAACCGTCCCCGCCGCCGCCCGGGTCAGTCGTCCCGGCAGCCGCAGGGCCGGCCCCGCAGCCAGCCACGGGGCCGGGGCCCGGCTCCCGGCGAGCAGGACCGGCTGGACGGCCTGCTGGGCCTGGACCCCGGGTACCGGCAGGAGGACGGGCACGACGGCGGCTGGCATGTCCGGCGGATCGCCGCCTGGCGTGCGGTGAAGGACTACACCTGCCCGGGCTGCGGCCGGACGATCCCGACCGGTATGGCGCACCTGGTGGCCTGGCGCAGCGACTGGATCCTCGGCGACGAGGCGGCCGCCGCCGAACGGCGTCACTGGCACCCCACCTGCTGGTCCACCCGCCGGCAGGACGGCCTGTACTAGGGCCCAGTCCAGATCCCCACGCGGCTGCCCCCGCAGAACCCATGCTGGGCCCTACAACCGGTCCTGGCGGGGGATCAGCACCTCCCTGAGCACGAGCATCACGGCGGCGGCCAAGGGGATGGCCATGAGGGCCCCCAGCACGCCCAGCAGCGCGGCGCCGGCGATCACGGCGATCACGGCCACGGACCCCGGGACGGCCACCGCCTGGCTCATCACGCGCGGGGAGACGAAGTAGGCCTCGACCTGCAGGTAGATGAAGTAGATGGCCGCGAAGATCAGCGCGGCCTGCCAGCCGCTGATCAGGGCCACGAGTGTGATGACGATGCCGCCGGTCAGGGCGCCGACGAGGGGGACGAACGCCATCAGTCCCGCGAAGAAGGCCAGCAGCGCGCCGAAGGGGACCCCCGCGATCGAGATGGCGATGAAGGCCACGAGCCCGTTGAGCCCGGCGACCACCGACTGGCCCATCACGTAGTGGCCCACCGAGGAGGTGATCTCCTCGCCCAGGTACTCCACCCGGGGCCGGCGCGAGGCCGGGGCCAGGCGGTAGGCCCAGTACTTCATGGCGGGCAGGGTGGCCAGGAAGTAGAGGGTCAGCACCAGCACGATCAGCACCGAGAACCCGGTGTTGACGATGGCCGAGCCCACCCCGAAGAGTCCGCCGAAGACCGCCGTGACGTTGGCCGAGTCACCGATGAACTTCTCGACCTCGTTGACCGCGATGTCGTGGATGCCGAACTGGCTGTCCAGGTCGTGGAAGAACTCAGACTCCAGGAAGTCGGAGACCATCCGCGGCAGGTCGTTGATGAAGCTGGCGGTCTGGTCCACCACGATGGGGATCAGGATCGAGAAGAAGGCGGTCAGGATGGCGGCCAGCATCAGCACCGCGGCGGCCACGCCCACCCCCCGGGGGGCGCCCCACGATTCGATGCGGCGCACCACCGGGTCCAGGCCGAGCGCGATGAACAGGGCGGCCCCGATCCAGACCAGCAGCTGGGTGTTGGCGGAGATGATCCCGAAGAGCAGCAGGGCCAGACCCACGCCGAAGGTCAGCAGGAAGCCCAGCTGGACCGGGTGGGCCCACTGGACCGTCCTGAGCTGTTGAAGGCCCGCCTGCTGCGCGCCCGCATGTTGCGCGCCCGCCGGCTGTGTTCCCGCGGGGGAGCCGTCGGAGGCCGGGGTGCCCGGTGGGCCCGCGGCCGTCGTCACGGGGGGTCGGAGCTCGAAGCGGGGGCGGGGCCGCGGCCCGGGCAGGCGCCGCGCGGCCAGCCAGCTGCGGACCCGGGCCACGACGGTGGGGTCCGGTCCCGGCGGGGGCGCGGCCCCGCCGGAGTCGCCGGCTGCGTCGGGGCCCGCGGGGGCGGAGTCATGGTCCTGCACAAGCGACAGGCTACGTCACGCGGACCCGGTGGGCGATGACCTGCATCGTTATCAATCGGTGACCTTCCCGCTATACTCTTGCGGTGAAATCAGACCACCCACAGACAGGTTGACCGCGTGCGAGTAATATCCGGAGTTGTAGCCATGGTGTTGGGCCTGGCGGCCCTGTTCGGCGCCATCGGGCTGCAGACGATCTGGGCGCCCCCGGCCACTGTGACGGCCAGCACCGCCGGAGCGGGGGTGGACGCCCCGGCGGAGGCCCCGCTCACGGTCATCACCGGCGGGATCAACGAGGTGGACGGTGCCGCGGACGAGGCGGTCGAGTACACCCTGACCGGCGAGGGCGACTACACCGTGATGCTGGGCCAGACCCGTGACATCGAGGCCTGGGTCGGCGAGGCCGCCCACAACACCGTGACCGGCATCGAGACCGAGGTCCCGGACGGGCAGGACCCGCGGGTGGTGGTGGAGCACACCGAGGGCGAGGCCACCGTGCCCGACCCGGCCGGCTCGGACCTGTGGGTGGACCTCCAGGAGGCCAGCGGCACCATCGAGCAGCGCTGGTCCGTCCCCTCCGAGGGCGAGTGGGCCCTGCTGGTGGCCGCCGACGGCACTGAACCGGCACCTGCCGAGATGACCGTCACGTGGACCAACACGGTCGGCGACAGCCCGTGGATCATCCCGCTGTTCGTCATCGGCGCCCTGCTGATCCTGCTGGGCCTCGCACTGCTCGTGTGGGCCCTGCTGCGCCGGCGTCGAGGGCGCCCCGGCGGCGGCTCCGGCACCGCAGCAGGCCGCCCGGTGCCGGCGACCACGCGGCCGGACTCCTCGCCCCAGTCCCCGGACCAGCCCCGGGGGATGCAGGCCCGGGGGATGCAGGCCCGGGGGATGCAGGCCCGGGCAGCGGGGGCCGCCGTCGTCGTCCTGGTGATGACCGGTGTGTGGGGCGCGGGGCCGGCCACGGCCGACGACGCCGGCTCGTCTCCGGACGGTGCCCCCAGCGCCGAGGCCCCCACCCCCGAAACCTCCGCCGACGGGCAGGACGAGCCGTATCCGATCGTCACGGACAGCCAGCTGGAGCGGATCCTCGGCCAGATCGCCGGCGTGGTCGAGGCGGGTGATGAGGCCCAGGACGCCGGGGCGCTCGAGGCCCGCGTCGGCGGACAGTCGCTCGCGATGCGCTCGGCCAACTACGAGAACCGGGAGCTCTCGGAGGACGTCCAGGCCGCCGCCCCCGTCGCCGCCGGACCGGTGAAGTCCGTGGTGGCCGAGGCCGATCCCGCCTTCCCGCGGACCCTGGCCGTCGTGACGGAGGGTGAGGGCAACAGCACCCCGCAGTTCCTCGTCCTGCGCCAAGAGTCGGCCCGGGAGCAGTACAAGCTGGTCGCCAACACCCCGATGACGCCGGGCGCCCAGCTGCCGGCCAGCGACCTGTCCTACACGGGCGCGGAGACGATCGCCTCCGATGACGGCACCGGATTGGTCATGAGCCCCGGCAAGGCCGTCGCCGGGTTGGCCCGCTGCCTGACCGACCCCGAGGCGGACTTCGCCGCCCAGATGACGGAGAACCCGGCGATCCAGGGCATCCACGAGTACCAGGCCGGTATCGAGGAGGCGGCCCCGGACGCCACGATGTACATCAGCCGCAACGCCGTGCCGGACGCCGCCACCGCCCTGCGCCTCGCGGACGGGTCCGCCCTGGTGTTCAGCACGATCGACGCCCAGATGGCGATCGCGCCGAGCGAGGCGGGGGGCAAGGTGGTGGTGGACGACCTGGCTGCGGCCCGCGCGGGGGAGGACAGCAACGAGAGCTCCACCCGCGTGCGCATGACGTACCGTGAGGTGGTGGCCCTTCACGTACCAGCCGAGGGCGCCACCGGCGACGACGCGAAGATCTCCCTGGTCGGCCTGACCGACGAGTTGGAGAGCGTCTCCTACGACTGAGCCGCACCGGTCGCCGGGAGCGCTCGGGCCACGACCGTCCTCGGCGTGCCGTCCGGAAGCGCCAGTCCACCAGTCAGCAGCCCGTCCATCTACGCCAGGAGGAGCGCCGGAATGTCCCAGCAGCCCCCAGCCATGCCATCCCACTTGCGTGGGGCCCTCGACCTGTCCGCCCTCAAGCCGGCTCCGGCGGGGCAGGCGCCCCGTCCGGCGGCGCCCGGCGCGGCGCCCGGCGCGGCGTCCGGAGCCGGCGCCCCGGCCGGCAGCTGGGTGCTGGACAACGCCACCCAGGGCGACCTGCAGCAGCTGATCCAGCTGTCCTCGCGGGTGCCGGTGCTGGTCCACCTGGCCGCCCCCTCCAACCCGGTCAGCCAGCAGCTCGACGACCAGCTCGCACCGGCCGTCGACGCGCTCGGAGGCCGGCTCATCCTGGCCCGGGTGGACACCGAGGCCGACCCCCAGGTCCTGTCCGCCTTCGGGCTGTCGGCCGGGCCGGCCGTCGTCGCCGTCCTGGCGGGCCAGCCGGTTCCGGTGCTGAACCAGCCCGTCCCCGCCGAGCAGCTGGACCAGCTCCTCGACGAGCTCCTCGCGGCGGCGGCCCAGAACGGCGTCTCCGGCACCGTGCCGCCGCTCGCACCCCCGCGCGAGCCGGCGGCGCCGGCCGCAGACGGGCAGGAGCCGGCGGCCCCGCCGCTGCCGCCGCTGCACCAGGAGGCCCAGGACGCCCTCGACGCCGGCCGGTACGAGGACGCCCAGGGCGCCTACCGCCGGGCCCTGGCCGAGAACCCGGCCGACGCCGAGGCCAAGGTCGGGCTCTCCCGTGCCGGGTTGCTGGCCCGCACCTCCACCATGGACGCACAGGCCGTGCGTGAGCGCGGGGCGACCGAGCCGGACGACGTGCAGGCCCAGATCGACGTGGCGGACCTCGACGTCCTGGGCGGCCACGTGGAGGACGCCTTCCAGCGTCTGGTCCGGTTCGTCGCGGCCCACCCGGGCGCGGAGCGCAACACCGCCCGCGAACACCTGGTGGACCTGTACTCCATCGTCGGCGACCAGGATCCCCGGACGGCGGCCTCCCGCAAGGCCCTGGCCATGGCCCTGTTCTAGAAGGGCCACTCCTGACTTAAGTCATGGCCGTACCGGCCATGGCGTTCCTCTGGCGGGGCAGTCGGCCTTGCTACCGTCAGGACCATGAGCATTCCCGCCGGCTCCCAGCCCGAATCCCAGCCCGACCGGAACCCGCCCCAGCCGCGCCCGGACTCCGCCGCCGCGCTCCCGGACCCGCACACGGCCATCGCCATCCGCGGCCTGGCCAAGCGGTTCGGGGAGAAGATCGCCGTCAACGGCATCTCCCTGGACGTGCCGGCCGGTTCGTTCTACGGGCTCGTGGGCCCCAACGGCGCCGGGAAGACCACCGCCATGTCCATGGCCACCGGACTGCTGCGCCCTGACCACGGTCAGATCTGGATCCACGGGACGGACGTCTGGGACGAGCCCCTCGTGGCCAAGCGGCGGATGGGCGTGCTCGCGGACGGGGTCCGGCTCTTCGACCGGCTCACCGGCGAGCAGCTCGTCACCTATTCCGGGCTGCTGCGCGGACTGGACCGGGACACCGTGGCCGAACGCACGGCCGACCTGCTGCGCGTCATGGACCTGACCGCGGACGCCGGCAAGCTCGTGGTGGACTACTCGGCGGGCATGACCAAGAAGGTCGCCCTGGCCTCCGCGATGATCCACGCCCCGCAGGTCCTGGTGCTGGATGAGCCCTTCGAGGCCGTGGACCCGGTCTCGGCCGCCAACATCCGGGACATCCTGGCGCAGTTCGTCGCCTCCGGCGGCACCGTGATCGTCTCGAGCCACGTCATGGACCTCGTCCAGCGGATGTGCGACCACGTCGCGGTCATCGCCCAGGGCAACCTGCTGGCCGCCGGCACCGTGGATGAGGTACGGGACGGCCGCAGCCTGGAAGACCGCTTCGTGGACCTCGTGGGCGGCCGTTCGACCGGGGAGGGGCTGTCATGGTTGCGCACCTGATGCGGATGAAGCTGGCCATCACCGTCAACGGCTGGAAGAAGAGCACCGGCCAGATGATCCTGGCCATCCTGTTCATGGCCTACCTGCTGTTCGTGGTGGTGATGCTCGCGGTCGGCGCCTGGTTCATGCCCGAGCTGGAGACCGAGATGCGGGGCACCATCCTCGCCTTCGCCGGAGCCCTGGCGGTGCTGGGATGGATCGTCATCCCCGTCTTCTTCACGGGCGTGGACCTGACCCTGGATCCGGCGAACTTCGCCACCTTCGGGATCCCCACCCGCAAGCTCGTCCCCGGACTGGCCATGGCCGGGCTGGTCACCATCCCCGGCGCGGCCACCCTGCTGGGCTTCCTGGCGTCCACCCTCGCCTGGCGGGACGCCCCGGGGGCCATGCTGCTCGCCGTGGGCACCACGGTCCTCGGGGCCGTGTTCTGCCTGTGCATCTCCTATGCCGTGACCGGCCTGCTGGCCGGGATCACCGGTCAGCGGCGGATCCGCGAGATCATGTCGATCGTGGCGTTCATCCCGCTCATGCTGGCAGGGGTGATCATCTCCGGGATCGCCGACTCCGTGCAGGCGGCCGTGGAACAGCTGCCCGGGCTGGCGCAGGTGCTCGCCTGGACCCCGCTCGGCTCCTTCACCGCCGCCCCGTGGGCGCTGGCCGAGGGTCGGTTCCTGACGGCCGCCCTGCAGGGGCTGCTGTGCCTGGTGTGGGTGGGCGGGGCCGTACTGCTCTGGCAGCTGGCCGTCGACCTCAGCTACGCCAAGGGCCGGGGCGCCGGACCGGCCAGCACCAAGACGCAGTCCGGACTGGGGCTGCTGGGCATCTTCCCGGGCACCCCGGCCGGTGCGATCGCGGCCCGCTCGATGCTCTACTGGCTCAAGGACCCCCGGTACTCCGCCTCCCTGGTGGTGCTGCCCCTGATGCTCGTGCTCTTCTGGTTCCTGGGGTACCAGTCCGGCGACTACACCATGATCCTGCTGATGGGGCCCATCACCGGGTTCATGCTCGGCTACTCCATCTCCGCGGACATCAGCTACGACGGCTCCGCCTTCGCCCTGCACGTCACCTCCGGGGTGTCCGGCCGGGACGACCGGGTGGGCCGCGTGGGCTCGCTGCTGGCCTGGGGGATCCCCGTGACCCTGCTGTTCACGGTGGCCACCGTCTGGATGGCCGGCGGGTGGAACCTGCTGCCCGGCCTGATCGGGCTGGGCCTCGGCGCGCTGTTGACCGGGGCCGGGGTGTCCGCCCTGGTCTCGGCCCGCTTCATCTACCCGGTGCCGCCTCCCGGCGCCAGCCCCTTCGCCACCCCGGAGGGCGGCGGCATGAGGATGATGCTGATCTCCGTGGGTGCCATGGTCGTGGTCGGGGCGCTGACCCTGCCGGAGCTGGTGCTCTACATCGTGGCGTTGGTCACCGGCAACATGCTGTTCCAGTGGCTGACCCTCGTGGTGGGGCTGGGCCTGGGGGCCGTCCTGCTCTGGCTGGGCATCCGGATGGGCGGGCGGTGGTTCAACCGCTCCCAGGCGGAGACCTACCAGTCGGTGCTCGCCGCCACCGGATGAGCACGGCGCTGGGGGCGGTACCGGGGGTGGGGCGGTAGACTGGTCGGCATGAGTCTGCCTGCCGATCCTGACCCGAACCAGCCCGGCGCCCCGGGCGCCCCCGGTGGCCCCAGCAGCGGCGGAGCCGCGGTCCTCGACCGCCAGGAGCAGCTGCAGGATGTGGAGCCGGGAGACCACGAGCGCTTCTCGCACTACGTCCGCAAGGAGAAGATCATGGAGTCCGCCGTCACCGGCGAACCCGTGGTGGCCCTGTGCGGCAAGGTCTGGACCCCGGGCCGGGACCCGGAGCGGTTCCCGATCTGCCCGGAGTGCAAGGAGATCTACGACGGCCTGAAGTCTCCGAAGGACGGAGGAGCCGGCGGGTCCGGCAACGGTGATTCCGGCAAGGGCGGCGGGCGCGGCTGGTTCGGCGGTCGCGGGAGATAGCCGCTCCCGGACCAACCGGACGCACCGTCCCACCCGGCCGGCCGCCGTCGTGCCGGTGGTATCCCCTGTCCCTTTCCCAGCCCGACCATGCCTGCGAGGAGGCCGTCAAGCTCCGTGTCTGAAGCCCTGTTCCACATCGGTGACGATCTGCCCCCGGCCCTGCCGGAACGGGCGGCCTGGGGTACCGCACCCAAACTGCGCCAATGGCAGCAGGAGGCCCTCGAGCTGTACCTGCAGAAGCAGCCGCTGGACTTCATGGCGGTCGCCACCCCCGGGGCCGGCAAGACCACCTTCGCACTGCGCGTGGCCAAGACGCTGCTGGAGGCGGGCACGGTCAGCCGCATCACGGTGGTGGCCCCGACGGAGCACCTCAAGCGGCAGTGGGCGGACTCCGCGGCCCGGGTCGGGGTGGCGATCGACCCGAACTTCAAGAACGCGGACGGCCGGCACGGCGACGAGTACATCGGCGTGGCCCTGACCTATGCCCAGGTGGCCATGAAGCCGATCCTGCACCGCAACCGCACCGAGAACGCCCGCACCCTCGTGATCCTGGACGAGATCCACCACGGCGGCGACGCGCTGAGCTGGGGCGACGGGATCCGGGAGGCCTTCGAACCGGCCGCCCGGCGGCTGTCCCTGACCGGCACCCCGTTCCGTTCCGACACGGCCGCCATCCCCTTCGTCGAGTACGTCGAGTACGAGGACGGGATCCGCCGCTCGAAGGCCGACTACACCTACGGCTACGGCCCGGCCCTGCGCGACCACGTGGTCCGGCCGGTGATCTTCATGGCCTACTCGGGCCAGATGCGCTGGAAGACCTCCACGGGGGACGTCATGGAGGCCCAGCTCGGTGAGGCCGCCACCAAGGACATCACCGCGCAGGCCTGGCGCACGGCGCTGAACCCGGAGGGCGAATGGATCCCCTCGGTGCTGGCGGCCGCGGACCGCCGGCTCACTGAGGTGCGGCGCAACGTGCCCGACGCCGGCGGGCTGGTCATCGCGACCGACCACGAGGGCGCGCGGGCCTACGCCGCGCAGTTGGAGCGGATCAGCGGCGAGGAGGTCACCGTGGTGCTCTCCGATGACAAGGGCGCCTCGGACCGGATCGAGGAGTTCGCCGCGGGGACCCAACGCTGGATGGTCGCGGTGCGCATGGTCTCCGAGGGCGTCGACGTGCCGCGGCTGTGCGTGGGCGTCTACGCGACCTCCACGTCCACCCCGCTGTTCTTCGCCCAGGCCGTGGGGCGCTTCGTGCGCTCCCGCAGGCGCGGGGAGACCGCCAGCGTCTTCCTGCCCTCCGTGCCGCAGCTGATGCTGCTGGCCAACGAGATGGAGGCCGAGCGCGACCACGCCCTGGACCGGCCGGAATCCGCGCAGGGAGAGGACCTGGAGGACCTCTCGCTGTCCCCCGAGGAGGAGGAGCTGGCGGCGGCGAACCGCCAGGAGCGCGCCTCGGACTCCCTGACGAAGTCCGAGTTCAAGGCCCTGGAGTCCCAGGCGTCCTTCGACAAGGTGCTCTTCGACGGGGCCGAGTTCGGCACCGGCGGCGCGATCGGCTCCGAGGACGAACTGGACTTCCTCGGCATCCCGGGCCTGCTGGACGCGGAGCAGGTCGGCGAGCTGCTGCGCCAGCGCCAGGCCGAGCAGCTGAAGCGCCGGCCGAAGACCGTGCGCAACGAGCACCCGGACCACGCCGCCGAGCGCGGGGCCGGCGTGGTGGACCACCGCCGGCTCAAGCAGATGCGCTCCGAGCTGTCCAAGAACGTCTCGGCGTGGTCGGCCCGTTCCGGGACGCCGCACGGGATGATCCACAACCGCCTGCGGGAGATCAGCGGTGGGCCGGCCGTGGCCCAGGCGACGGCGGAGCAGCTCCAGACCCGGCTGAAGACCCTGCAGGGCTGGTTCGTCGGGCGGAAGTAGCCGCTCGGCAGGTCGTTGGCCGGCCTGTTCGGCGGGCCTGTTCGGCTCGGCGGGCTTATTCGGCGGAGCCGCCCCACACCGCCAGGATGGCGCCGTTCTCTTCCATCAGCTCCAGGGCCTCCTCCGCGCGCTCGGCGTCGACCCCGGCCACCAGGTCGGTGAACACGCGGGTGTCGTAGCCGGAGTCGATGGCGTCCAGCACGGTGGCCCGGACGCAGTGGTCCGTGGCGATGCCGACCACGGTCACGGAGTTGATGCCCTCGGCGCGCAGCCAGTCGTCCAGCCCGGGGGCGTCCTCCTCCACGGCGGTGGACGCCGCGGCGGTGGCGCCGAACGGACCGGCCGGGCCCTCGGGGGCGCCGGAGCGGACCATGTCGGGTGCCCCGAGCTGGCCGTCGAACCCGGAGTAGGCCGCATCGAAGCGGCCCTTCAGGAACTGTGCGTCCAGGAACTCGGTGTCCAGTTCGGGATGCAGCTCGGCGCCCTCGGTACCGGCGACACAGTGCACGGGCCAGGACTCGGAGTAGTCCGGCGTGGCGCCCTCCGGGGCGAAATGCGGACCGGGATCCACATGCCAGTCGCGGGTGGCGACCACCGCGGCGTAGTCCTGGGCGTGCTCGTCGAGGTACGCCGTGATGCGGCCGGCCACCTGGGCGCCGCCCTCGACGCCCAGACTGCCGCCTTCGCAGAAGTCGTTCTGTACATCCACGATGACCAATGCACGCATGGTGTTGATCTTTCCTGTCTCAAAAGGGGTCCTGGTACTTCGCTGCCGGGCACCTGGCCCGGCCGCAACTCATGCCTCGGTGAAGACGGTGGGGATCACTGCTTCGCCGGGCTGCAGTCTACGCACTGAGCCCGGCAATTCCGCATGTGAGGCCCGGTGCCGGTCCGCGGCCCGCACGACCGCCTGGGGGCCGGTCCAGCCGGGCAGCAGCTCCCCGTCCCGCATGAAGGTGTGCTGGAGGGGGCGGTCGTCGGCGTCGGCATCGGCCGGACGGTTGACACCGATCAGCTCCGCCGTGGCCCGGCCTGCGTCGTTGAGCCGGCGGGAGGCGGACTTACGGCCACCGACCGAGGCCTTGCCGGAGGAGGACTTCGCCACGTCGATCCACTGGCCGTGGCCGTCCTGCCGGCTGACGAGCTTGTAGACCATGGAGGCCGTGGGGGCACCCGAGCCGGTGACCAACCGGGTGCCGACGCCGTAGGAGTCCACCGGCGCGGACTGCAGGTGGGCGATCGCGTACTCGTCGAGGTCGGAGGTGACCATGATCCCGGTCCGGTGGTTGCCCAGCTCGTCCAGCAGGGAACGCACCCAGTGCGCCTGCTCCACGAGGTCGCCGGAGTCCAGGCGCACATTGCGCAGCGCGGTCCCGGCCACCTCGACGGCCGTGCGGACCCCGGTCTCCACCTCGAAGGTGTCCACCAGCAGGGTGGTGTCCCGGCCCAGGGACGCGACCTGTGCCTCGAAGGCCTCCCGCTCCGAATCGTGCAGCAGGGTGAAGGAGTGGGCGGCGGTGCCGACGGTCGGCACCCCGTAGCGCAGGCCGGCTGCGAGGTTCGAGGTGGCGCTGAACCCGGCGATCACGGCCGCGCGGCCCGCGGCGACGGCCGATTCCTCGTTGATCCGCCGGGAGCCCATCTCGATGCAGGGGCGGCCGTCGGCGGCCGAGGTCATGCGCGAGGCGGCGGAGGCGACGGCGGAGTCGTAGTTCAGCACGGAGAGCAGATACGTCTCGAGGATGCACGCCTCGGCGAAGGTGGACTCGACCTGCAGCACGGGGGAGTAGGGGAAGAAGGTCTCGCCCTCGGCATAGCCGTAGATGTTGCCGGAGAACCGGAAATCGGCGAGCCACTGCAGGGTGGCCTCGCCCACCACGTGCTGATCGGCGAGGAAGTCGATCTCCTCCGTGCGGAAGCGGAACGCGGACAGGCCCTCGAGCAGCCGGCCGGTGCCGGCCACCACTCCGTAGCGGCGTCCCTCGGCCAGCCGGCGGGTGAAGACCTCGAAGACGCTGCGCCGGTGGGCCGCGCCGGACTGCAGCGAGGCCTCCAGCATGGTCAGCTCATAATGGTCCGTGAACAGGGACGTGGGCAGCAGCCACCCGGGCGTGCCGGTGGAGATCTGGTCGGTCACGAGGCTCACCCTACAACTTGCGGCCGGACCGAGGCGCACCGGTCAGCCCGGGGGTGATGCCGCCGTAGACTGGTCGCCATGTTCTCGACCATCGAATCCCGTCATGTCCCGGGGCAGGCGCCCGGCGCCCCCGGCGGGGGGACCGGTCCCGGCACCGATGTCCTGGAGCGGGAGGAGACCGCCTCCGGAACCGACGCCCGGAAGGCCGCGGACCGCCCCTGGCAGGTCATCGTGTGGAACGACCCCGTCAACCTCATGAGCTACGTCTCCTACGTCTTCCGGTCCTACTTCGGCTTCTCCCGCACCAAGGCCGATGCGCTGATGCTCCAGGTCCACCAGGACGGCAAGGCGATCGTGGCCTCCGGCGGCCGTGAGGAGTCCGAACGCCACGTCCAGGCCATGCACGGCTACGGACTGTGGGCCACCCTGCAGCACAGCCCGGGTGAGGGCGCCTGATGGCCCGCGCGTTCAAGAGCACGCCCAAGGGGTTCGTGGCCGATCTGGAGAAGGCCGAGCGGCGCCTGCTGCGGACCCTGTTCGCGGATGTCATCCAACTGCTGGACGCCGAGGAGCCGCGCCCGCCCTCGGCCGCCCCGTCCACCTCGGCCCCCGCCACATCCGCCCCGTCCACCTCGGCCCCCGCCACATCCGCCCCTTCCGCCTCGGCCCCCGACGCCCCCGCCGCGGGTACATCTGCGGAGGCGGCCGGCGACCCCTTCTGGGACATCGTCGCCGGGCTGGGAGGCGAGGGGGCCGGCGTCGTGCCCTCTGACCCGCACACCGCCGCCCTGCACCGCGAGGCGCCGCGGGACGAGGCGCTGGCGCGCCTGCTGCCACCCGGCGTACACGGCGAGACCGCGGCCGAGCAGGCCGCCGCCGGCGAGTTCCGGGCCCTGACGGAGGACAGCGTGCGACGGTCCAAGACGGCCGACCTGCAACGGGCGGTGGCCGCACTGCAGGTGAACCCGCTGGTGTTGGACGAGGCGAACGCGGTGTCCTTCAGCCGCGCCCTGAACGACGTGCGCCTGGTGCTCTCCGCACGGCTGGGCATCGACTCCGAGGAGGACGCCGAACGGGTGCATGCGGTCGACGACTGGGCCTCAGCCACGGACGTCGAGTCCTACATGGCCCTGCTGTACAACTTCACCACCTGGCTGCTGGAGACCCTCATGCTGGCGTTGTCCACGCAGCTGCCGGACCAACCATGAGCCCCACCACCCTGCCGATGGCTCCCCAGCCGCGCGCACCCATCGGCGTCTTCGACTCCGGCGTCGGCGGGTTGACGGTGGCCCGCGCCATCATCGACCAGCTGCCCGGAGAACAGATCGCCTACGTGGGTGACACCGCCAACGGCCCGTACGGGCCGCGGAGCATCGCCCAGGTGCGCGCGTTCGCCCTGGGCATCATGGACGAACTGGTCGACGCCGGCGTGAAGGTCCTCGTGATCGCGTGCAACTCCGCCTCGGCCGCCGTGCTGCGGGACGCCCGGGAGCGATACACCGCGCGGTACGGGATCCCGGTGGTAGAGGTCATCCAGCCGGCGGTGCGCCGGGCGGTCGCGGCCACGCGCAACGGGAGGATCGGAGTCATCGGGACCGCGGCGACCGTGGGCTCACGGGCCTACGAGGACACCTTCGCCGCCGCCCCGCACCTCGAGATCACTTCCGTGGCCTGCCCGCGGTTCGTCGAGTTCGTGGAGGCCGGCGTCACCACGGGGCCGGAGCTGCTGGCCACCGCCGAGCAGTACCTGGCCCCGCTGAAGGCCGCCGGGGTGGACACCCTGGTGCTGGGGTGCACGCACTATCCGCTGCTGACGGGGGTGATCTCCCTGGTCATGGGGGAGGAGGTGACACTGGTGTCCTCGGCCGAGGAGACCGCCAAGGACGTGTACCGGGCCCTGGTGCGCCACGGCCTCGAAGGCCCCGGGAGCCCCGGTGACGCCGGGGGGCCCGGGAACCCCGGGGTCAGCCGGGTGCCGCCCCACACCTTCATGGCCACCGGCGATCCCCGGCAGTTCGAGACCCTGGCCCGGCGCTTCCTCGGCCCCGAGGTGGGCGGCGTCCAGCACGTGGGCCACATCGCCGAGCGCTACCCGACCGGCGTGCTGGCCCGGATCACCCCGGAGATGGTCGAGGCCGCGCGGGGCGGGGCCACCGGGGAAGTCGTGCCCGGTCCGGCCAGTACAGTGGAGCCAACGCCGGATTCCCCCATCCCTCGGGGGCTCATCACGGATCCCGACGGACGAAAGGCCTGACGCAGCGTGAAGCTCACGATCATCGGTGCCTCCGGGTCGTTCCCCGGTCCGGGATCCCCGGCCTCCTGCTACCTCATCACGGCGGAGGGGCCCACCCCGGACGGGACCGGCACCAAGACGTGGCGGGTCATCATGGACCTGGGCAACGGCGCCCTCGGGACGCTGCAGCGGTACATGGCCCTGGATGACATCGACGCCATCCTGCTCTCCCACCTGCACCCCGACCACTGCATGGACCTGTGTGGGCTGCACGTGGCCATCCGCTGGAACCCCTACGGCTGGAAGGGCATCCACGTCCCCGTGCACGGCCCCGCGGACACCGCGGACCGGATGGCCACCGCCTACGGCCTGGACCCCGAGCCCGGGATGCACCCCGACTTCGACTTCCAGCACTGGCGGGCCCGGGTGCCCGTGACGGTGGGGCCGTTCACCATCACCCCCTTCCCCGTGCGCCACCCGATCGACGAGGCCTATGCGCTGCGCGTGGAGACCACCCAGCCGGGTCCCGACGGGGAACCCGTGCACCGGGTCCTGACCTATTCGGGGGACACGGACACGTGCGACGGGCTGGTGGAGGCCGCCCGGGACGCCGACCTGTTCCTCTGTGAGGCCGCCTTCCAGGAGGGCCGGGACGACGGGATCGACGGCGTCCACCTCACCGGCCGGCGTGCGGGCCAGATGGCCACCGACGCCGGCGCCCGGCGCCTGCTGTTGACGCACCTGCCCGTGTGGACCGACCCCCTGGCCGCCTCGGTGGAGGCGCGGGAGACCTATGCGGGGCACCTGGCCGTTGCCGTGTCCGGGGTGACCTACCGGGTGTAGGCGGGCGCGGGCGGGGGTGGGCCGGTCGTATCCGGTCCGGCCCCCTCGGTAGGATGACGTGCATGACCCCAATGACGTCCGGAGCCTCCGGCCTGCCCGAGAACAGCCGTTCCCACACCGTCCGCGAGGACGGCCGCGCCGTGGACGAGCTGCGCCCCATCACCATCACCCGCGGCTGGTCCCGGCAGGCCGAGGGTTCCGCACTGATCGAGTTCGGCAACACCCGCGTGCTGTGCACCGCCTCGTTCACCGAGGGGGTGCCCCGGTGGCTGAAGGGCGAGGGGACCGGCTGGGTGACCGCCGAATACGCCATGCTGCCCCGCGCCACGAACACCCGCTCGGCCCGTGAATCGGTCAAGGGCAAGATCGGCGGCAGGACCCACGAGATCTCCCGCCTCATCGGCCGCTCCCTGCGCGCCGTGATCGACCTCAAGGCGCTGGGGGAGAACACCATCGTGCTGGACTGTGACGTGCTGGAGGCCGACGGCGGCACCCGCACCGCCTCGATCACCGGCGCCTATGTGGCCCTCGCCGAGGCGATCGCCTGGGCGAAGGGTCAGGGCATCATGAAGGCCTCCTCCCAGCCCCTCAAGGACTCGGTGGCCGCCGTGTCCGTGGGGATCATCGACGGCACCCCCATGCTGGACCTGCCCTACGTGGAGGACGTCCGCGCGGAGACGGACATGAACGTGGTGGTCACCGGGTCCGGGGACTTCGTGGAGGTCCAGGGCACCGCGGAGGAGGCCCCCTTCAACCGGTCCGAGCTCGACTCCCTGTTGGACCTGGCCGTCCAGGGGACCGCCGAGCTGGCCCGCATCCAGACCGAGACCCTGGCGGGCGAGCGATGAGTGGCACCGAAGCCTCGGGCGGCGGACCCCGGCTGGTGCTCGCCACCCGCAACCAGGGCAAGCTCCGTGAGCTCCGTGAGCTGCTGCGCGGTGAGGTCCCGGGCCTGGACGTCGACACCCAGGTGGTGGACGCCGCGGCCGTCGGCGCCCCGGACGTGGTGGAGGACGGTGTGACCTTCGCGGAGAACGCCTTGAAGAAGGCCCACGCCGTGGCCCGCCACACGGGCCTGGTGGCGGTGGCCGATGACTCCGGGCTGTCCGTGGAGATCCTCGGGGGCGCCCCCGGCATCTTCTCGGCCCGGTGGGCCGGCCGGCACGGCGATGACGCCGCCAACCTGCAGCTGTTGCTGGACCAGGTGGCCGACGTCGGACCAGAACACCGCAACGCTGCGTTCATCTGCGCCGCGGCCGTGGTGACTCCGGCCGGTGCGGAGCACGTTGAACTCGGGTTCCTGACCGGGACGCTGTTGACGGAACCCCGGGGGAGCGGTGGTTTCGGCTACGACCCGATCCTGCAGCCCCACGGGATGGACGTGTCCGTGGCGGAGCTCGATCCCTCGTCGAAGAACTCCCTGAGCCACCGCGGCGCGGCCTTCCGCCAGATCCTGCCGGAACTGGTGCGCTTCCTGGACGGATCCGACGGATCCGGCGGCCCGGGTGTGGCGGGCGGGGCTGGTGTGCCGGGCGGGCCTCTCGGTCCCGGGGGACGCTGATGGCGCTGGACTTCACGGCGCTGGACTTCGAGACGGCCAACGGCTTCCGCGGGTCCCCGTGCTCGGTGGGACTCGTGCGGGTGCGCAACGGGCGGCCCGTGGAGCGCGTGCACTGGCTGATGCGGCCACCCGCCGGATTCGACCGGTTCGACCCCCGGAACGTGGGGATCCACGGGATCACGGCCGAGCAGGTCGCCGGGGCACCCCGGTTCGCCGAGGTCTTCGGGGACCTGGCCGACTTCATCGGCACGGATCCACTCGTGGCCCACAACGCCGGCTTCGACGTCGGCGTGATCGAGTCCGCCCTCGAGGTCTCCGGCCGGGACATCCCCCGCCTGGACTATGCCTGCTCGCTCGTGATGTCCCGGCGCGCCTATGACCTGACCTCGTACGCCCTGCCGATGGCCGCGGCCGAGGCCGGCCACCCCCTGCTGAACCACCACGATGCCCTGGCCGATGCCGAGGCCTGCGCCTGGATCATGATCGACGCGGCCGAACGGCGGGCGGCGAACGCCGCGGGCACCCCGAACGCGCGTTCCGTGACATCGATCGGGCCGGGGCGCAGCATGGCAGAGACGAACGTGGCTGAGACGAGCGTGGCAGGGACGAGCGTGCTGGAGACCAGCCTGGCCGGGGTCCTGTCCCTCGACGGAATCCGCCTCCGCCGGCTGGAGTCCCGCCGTGCGGGCGCCGGGCCTGAGTCCCGGGCCACCCGGCAGGCCCGCGGTCTCGGGCCGGTGTTCGACGCCACGGTCGAGCTGCCCCACGCAGCCCGCCTGCCGGACCTGATGCACTGGCCGGACGAGGGAACCAACCCGGAGCCCGCGGCCGATGCCGACCCGGCGCACCCCCTCTACGGGCAGACCGTGGTGTTCACCGGGAACCTGGGGATGCCCCGGCAGGAGGCCAAGAACCGCGCCGCCGCCTGGGGCGCCCGGCCGGCCAGCCGGGTCAATGCCCAGACCAGCATGCTGGTGGTGGGTGACGGCTTCCGTGCCGAGGACCTGAACTCCGCCGTGCGGGCCGGGGCCACGGGTCACCGCAAGACCCGTGACGCGCTGGCGCGCCGCCGGCAGGGTCAGCACGTGGAGCTGGTCTCTGAGCCGGAGTTCCTGCAGATGCTGGATGTGAACTGGCCGGCCGCCTCCGGATGACCGCGGACGACGGCGGCCGCGTCTGCCGAGGCGTCTGCTGAGGCGTCTGGCCAGCGCCGAAGCGTCACGCCCGCCAATAGTGGTTCCGCAGCGGCTTCCTGAAGGGGTCGATGAAGGGCGCCGGGACGAACCACGGGATCCCGTCTTCCAGGGTGATGTCCCAGGAGCCGCCGTGCACGGCCACGTGGTGCCGATTGCACAGCAGCACACCGTTGTCCACGCTGGTCGGTCCGCCCCGGGTCCACCACTGGACGTGATGGACCTCGGTCCAGGGAGCAGGCATAGTGCACCCCGGAGCGGTGCAACCACCGTCCCTCGCGGTGACCGCCTTTCGGAGCCGGGCCGGGAACAGCCGTTGGGAACGCCCCACGTCCAGCACCTGCCCGGCACCACCGAGGACCACGGGGAGCAGATCGGCGTCGCAGGCCAAGGCGCGGATGGTCGTCGGGCTGATCGGCCCGGTGAAGACGGCCTCGGATCGGAAGTCCCCGGGGTCGAAGGGAAGCATCTCCGCTGTTCCGGGCGGATGGGGCTGATGGGGCGGATCGGGCGCGACTGGCGGGGCCGAAGACGTCGTCTCGCCGGCCGCACCGCGCGCCCACTGGTCCGCCAGGGTCTGGTAGTCGATCGCGACCATCACGAGGGGACGGCCACCGCCGGAATCGGGAAGTCCGTTGCCGTCGGTCAGCGAGAGTGCGCCCATCAGTGCGGAGGTGAGCCCGTCGAGCTGTCGTTGGTGGCGGGTGCGGGGATCCGTGGCCAACTCGGCGGCACGGTCCCAGGAGCGGTCCGGGTCGCAGCCACCCTCGGCTGCCGCGGACTCAGCAGGCGTAGCCGGCACCCCGGGGCCGTCGGAGTGGACTGGTCCAGGCGTCTCACCATCGTTCGATTCCGTCGAGCCAGTCGGGTCCGCCGGGTCAGCCGGGCCCGTCGAGCCAGTCGGGTCCTCCGGATCGAACGAGCCCTTCGCCCGGGGATTGGTGGCGGCCCCGGCGATGGTGCTGAGGACCTCGTGCTGCAGATCATCGGCCAGGATCTTCCACTGGTGGAACCGGCGCCGCTTCCCCTGATAGGAGAGCCCCTGCTGGAGGTTCGGCAGGGCCTCCGAGGGTTCGATCCCGTCGGGGTTCAGGGCATGTTGGGCCCACTGCCGCCACCGCGCACAGGCGTGACGCATCGACTCGGCGTCCAAGACACCCGCCTGAGACGTCAACAGCTCCTCACCCTGCCGCAGCCACTCCTCGCCCAACTGCGCATCGACGCCGCCTGCCTCGGCGTCCTCCCTGGTGTCCTGCAGGGCCCGGGTGATGAGGTCCAGGGCTGTCGGATCGATGGTGCCGTGGAGGAAGGCCTCGGCCAGGACGGGGTAGGTGGCGCTGCGTCGGTGGCCGGACAACTCCGGGGCCGGCGGTTGGGTCTGCCGGGCCCGCTGGATCCGCCGGCGCGCCTCGGGCCGCCCGATACGCAGGGTTCGCACCATCCAGTCCGGGGCGTCCCGGAAGGGCCGGGCGCCCCCGGGGATGCCGAGCAGGGGTTCGCGCAGGCCGCCGTCCTCCATGGCCCGCGCGGCGTGCCCGGCCAGCGAGGTGTGGATCGCCGTCATGACCCGCCCCAGGTCCTCGATGTCCCGGTGGATGACCGGTAGGGATCCCTGCGCGAACAGCGGGGGCGGTGCCACGAAGTCGGGCCCGTGGGCCGTCTCGCCCGGTGCGATGGGGGCCAGGGTGTCCTGACCTTCCCACCCGAGCCGCGGTGGGGGAGGGGCGACCCGTTCGAAGGACGCCAGTGTGGTGGGGCCCGACAGGCGACGGGCGAGGACGTCCATGGCCTGCCGGGCGAGGGCGACGACCTCGTGGACCGGCAGCTCGTCGAGGCTGGGAGCGCCCTCCGGGCGGCCGTGCTCGTCCGCTGGGTCGGTTGCCATGCTCGGGTCCTCCGTCCCGTCCCTCGACCAGCCTTCTCTCGTACTGGTATTCGAACACGGGTGGCGGACACGATAAGAACCTGCCCCGAGGGATGTGGACGGAACCGGGGCCTCAGTCGGCGGTGGAGGAGGCGACCGGTCCGGCCGCCAGGCCCTTCTCGGCCGCGGTCCGCCGAAAGGCGTCGATCACCAGGCGGATCGACTGGCGCGGCGTGGGCGACGTGCGGTAGGCGATCGACACCGTACGCATCACGGGTTCCTCGAGGGCGATGATGTCCACCCCCACCGGAAGCACCTCCAGCGCCAGGTCGGACACCAGGCTCACGCCGAGTCCGCCGGCCGCCATGGCCAGGGCCGTGGGCTGTTCGGCCACGGTGTGGACGATCCTCGGATCGAATCCCTGCTGGTGACAGGCGGTCCGGACGGCGCGGCCGAAGTGGTCGCTGGCCGGGGCCAGGATCCAGGGATACTCCGCCAACTGCGCCAGCCGCACGGTCTCGGTGGGGACCATCCCCGCCGGCACGGCCGCGTGCAGACGTTCCACCGCCACCAATGTCTGGGACAGAGCCGGTTCGATGTGCGTCGGGGTGACGGAGTAGTCGATCACGAAGGACAGGTCCAGCGTGCCGTCCTTGACCGCACTGGCCGAGTCCTCGGGGTCCAACTCCACCGTGCGGACCACGATCCCGGGGTGGCCGACCGCGAGCGCCGTCAGGGCCGGCGGCACCAGGCTGGAGGCCACCGAGGCCCAGACCCCCGCCGTCAACCGGGCGGTCACCCCGTTCTGCGCGTGTTCGAGCGCCAGGGTGGCCCGGTCCACCGAACCGAGGATCTCCTCGGCGTGTTCGGCCAGGACCAGCCCGAGTTCGGTGAGCAGCAGTCGCCGCCCGTGGCGTTCCACGAGCCGGACGCCGACGTCCCGCTCCAATTGGGCCAGCTGCTGCGAGACGCCTGAGGGACTGTAGTGCAGGGCGACCGCGACGGCCGTCACGGTGCCGCGCAGGTGCAGCTCCCGCAGCATCCTCAGCCGGCGCAACGACAACTCCATGCGCGCCAGCATAGGGGCGTGCACCCCTGACAGGGGAGATCTTGCAGCTTCCCTGCACAGCACCGTGCAGGAACAGTCGATGGACGCCGGAGTCCACGGCGTCCACGCTGGGAGGACACCGGACGCAGCGATGCGCACCGATCTCAAGGACGAACCGCGCAGGCGGACGAACCGCACAGACATTGGAGGTGGCGGGCATGACACTGACCCACAATCCCGGAGACGGTCGGGGACCGTTCGGCACCGGCTTCCGTACCGGTCCTGGCACCGGCACCGTTCCCCAGACCGACCCCTACACGCGCAGCGACCCCTTCAACCGCCCGCCGGAGCACGAGGTGGCCTGGACGGACCCGGTCACCGGAACCCGGGGGTGGCTGGTGGTGCACACCCTCGTCGGCGGGCTGGCCACCGGGGGCACCCGCATGCGGGCCGGGTGCACGCGGGACGAGGTCGCGGACCTGGCCCGGTGCATGGCCACGAAGACCGCCGCGTTCGGGCTCCCCGTGGGCGGCGCCAAAGCGGGACTGAGCCTGGACCCCAGGTCCCCGGGGGCCCTCGGCGTGCTGGAGCGGTTCTTCGCGGACCTGCGCCCGTGGCTCGAACGGTCCTGGGTCACCGCCGAGGACCTCGGGGTGGCCCAGTCGGACCTGGACGCGGTCTTCGCCCGACTGGGCCTGGACCAGTCGTTCCACGCGGCGATGCTGCGCTCTCCGAACCCGGCCACCACCCTGGACCGCGTCCGTGCCGGACTGGCGGTGCAGGACGGGGACGGGCTGCCGCTGGGGGACGTGATCGGCGGCTACGGCGTGGCCCAGGCCTGTCTGGCCGTGGCGGCGTCCCTGGGGCTGGACCCGGCCGAGACCACGGTGGCCATCCAGGGGATCGGCACCATGGGCGGCGGCGCCGCGTGGTACCTGCATGAGGCCGGCGTGCGGGTGACGGCGATCGCCGACGCCGCGGGCACCCTGTTCCGGCCCCGCGGGCTGGACATCCCGGCGCTGCTGGCCGCACGCGACCACTTCGGTGAGATCGACCGGGCCACGGTCCCGGCCGACGTCGAGATCCTGCCCCGGGACGCGGTGCTCGCGGCCCCCGTGGACATCCTGGTCCCCGCCGCCGTCTCCTACTCGCTGCGCGAGGAATCGGTGGCGGACGTCGCGGCCCGCGTGGTGGTCGAGGCCGCGAATTCACCCACGACGCCGGCCGCGGAGGAACGCCTGGCAGTGCGCGGCATCCCGGTGGTCCCGGATTTCGTGGCCAACGCCGGGGCCGCCGCCTGGGCCTGGTGGCTGCTGCAGGGACAGGTGGGGACGGACCCACAGGACTCCTTCGGCCGCCTCCGCACGGAGATGCAGGGCAAGGTGGCGTTCATGATGGACGCCTGGCAGGCCGACCGCATCATCCCGCGGCGCAGCGCCTGGGGTTTCGCCGCCGCCAACCTGACGGCGCTCGCGGATCGCGAGATCACGATCCCCTAACCGGACCCGGTGTCGGTGCTGGTGCTGGTGCCGGTACCGGTGAAGAGCGTCCCCCATCCGGGGCTGGTGACCCCGGCAGACCCGGCCAGTTGCAGCCCGTACCAGAGGGTCACCTGGTTGGCGGTGAGGACGGGCTTGCCCAGCCGGGTCTCCACGTCACCCACCACGCCCAGCGTGTGCATGGCCGTGTCCGGGATGAGCAGGGCGCCGGCGGCCTCATCGTCGTTCCGGAGGGCCAGGTCCGTCACCTGCTCGGCCGTGAGCCGGCCGACGCCGGCGGCGGTCTCGATCCCGGCGCTGCCCAGGGCCTGGACCCGGATGCCTGAGGCCTGCAGGTAGTCGGAGAATAGCCGCGACACGTCCGCCGGGTAGCTGGCGGCCACGGCCACCCGGTCGATGCCGAGTGCAGTCAGGGCGGCGACGAATGCCTGCGAGGTACTGGCTGCGGGCACCCCGGCCACCTCCGCCAGCTGTTCGGCCTGCCGCCGGACCCCCTCGTGGCCGAAGACGAAACTGCCGGAGGTGCAGGCCCACATCACGGCGTCCAGCCCGCCGGGGCCCTCCCGTGCCATCAGGCGCCGGACGCCGTCGGCGAGCCGCTCCGGGCTCCCCAGGTCCATCAGCTCGGCCACGGCGTGCAGGTCCGTCCCGTAGACGTGCTCGACCGGCAGGCGCACCCCGAGCCGCTGCGCCGCCGCGGGATACTCGTCCTCCGCGGCATGGTCCGGGTAGATGATCCCGACGGCGGGGGGCCGGGGTCCCGGCCCGGCGACCGGGTGGCTGGGCGGCGCGGTGTTCATGGCGGTCCTTCCCGGAAGACTCCGGCCAGTCGGCGCCCGGGACCGACCATGGGCAACCCCATGCGGCCCAGACAGGCCCAGATGGTGAGTTGGTTGGCGGTCAGCACGGGCTTGCCGAGCCGGCGTTCCAGCGGCTCGATGATGTCGTAGGTGGGCAGGTTGGTGCAGGACACGAACACCGCCTGGGCCTCGGGGCTGTCCGCGGCCAGGATGAGCTCGGCCACGGTGCGGTAGTTGACCCGCCAGATGCCTCCGCCCAGTCCGAGGTAGTGGCGCCGGGGGACCGTGACCCCCAGCTCCCCGAGGAAACTCACCAGCCGGTCCGTCAGGTCGGCGTCGTAGGGGGTGATCACCGAGACCCGCCGCAGGTCCAGTGCCCCGACGGCCTCTGCGAGGGCCCCGGAGGTGGTGACCGCCTCCGGCGCCCCGGCCTGCAGGATGGACTGCCGGAGCCGGGCCTCGTGGGCCAGCCCGTGGATGAAGCTGCCCGAGGTGCACAGGTAGGCCACCACCTCCGGATCGACGCCCAGCACGTCCCGCGTGGCCGCCTGGACATGCCGATGCTCGGAGACCAGCTCGGCCATCTCGAGGCTGACCGGCACCGCTTCGAAGGGGGTCCGCGCCAGGTGCAGGCTGACGTCCAGGGGAGTCCACCGCCACAGCTCCCGTTCCAAGGCGAGGTCGAAGGGCGCGATGATGCCGATGCCGCGCTGGACCACGGGCCCGTCGAAGGCCTGATCGCTCAGGTCCTGCTCGTTCGCCTCCTCCGGGCCCGCGCCGTCCGGACCCGCGCCGTTCAGCACCACATAGTTCGGGTCCATATGGTTCAAGTCCACATCGGTCGGATCCACCGGAAGCACCCCGCCTTCATGCCTGGGGCCGGTCCACCGGTTGCTCGGCGCGGGGGTGCGCGGGGCCACGGGGGACGGTCTGCTGAATGATAGGGGCAGTGCCGGTCAGCAGGCCATGGTCTGCTCACGGGCGCACCGCGCCCCTTCCATCCCCGCAGATCAACCACCCATAATGCTCAGGACGCGATCGGTTCCGAACCGACCGCGCAACCGTGCAGCACCGTCGATTCGGGAGGTTCAGATGGACCCCACGCAGATGTCCGCCGTCGAGCTCGTGGCCGCCTACGGAAGCCGGGAGCTCTCCCCCGTGGAGGCCACCACGACCATCCTGGAGCGCATCGGCGAGATCGACCACGGTGAGTCGGGGCTCGGTGCCTACTGCCTGGTGGATGCGGACGCCGCCCTGGACCAGGCGCGCCGGTCCGAGTCCCGCTGGCGGGACGACCATCCCCGGGGACTGCTGGACGGGGTCCCGGTCTCGATCAAGGACATCTTCCTGACGGACGGCTGGCCCACCCTGCGCGGGTCCAAGGCGATCGATCCCGATCAGCCTTGGGTCGTCGATTCCCCCGTGGCCGCCCGGCTGCGTGCGGACGGCATGGTCTTCCTGGGCAAGACCACCACCCCCGAGCTGGCGTGGAAGGCCGTCACGGACAGCCCGCTGCACGGCATCACCCGCAACCCCGTGGACCCGCGGCTGACCGCGGGCGGCTCCTCCGGCGGCTCGGCCGCGGCGGTGGCCGCGGGCCTGGGCCCGGTCTCCGTGGGGACCGACGGCGGCGGGAGCGTCCGCATCCCGGCCTCCTTCTGCGGCATCGTGGGTTTCAAGCCCACCCACGGACGGATCCCGTTGTATCCCGCCAGCCCCTTCGGCCCCCTGGCCCACGCCGGCCCCATGACGCGCACGGTGGAGGACGCCGCCCTGATGATGGACATCCTGGCCCTGCCGGACCATCGTGACCCCACGTCCCTGGCACCGCCCCAGCGCACCTTCCGGGGGGAACTGAACCGGGAGGTGACGGGGCTGCATGTGGCCTTCTCACCCGACCTCGGCTACGCGCACGTGGACGGTGAGGTGGCCGTCGTCGTGCAGGAGGCCGTCCGGCGGATCGAGGCCGCGGGACTGCACGTCACCGAAGCCGACCCCGGGCTGAGCGACCCGATCGAGGCCTTCGAGGTGCTCTGGGCCGCGGGTGCCGCCACCCTGCTGGATTCCATGCCGGGGGCCCGGGCGACGGTCGATCCGGGTCTGGGCCGGGTGTGGGACCTCGGGGAGGGGTACAGCGCCGTGGACTTCCTCCGGGCCCGCAACGTGGCCGCCCAGGTCGGCATCACCATGGGGGCCTTCCACGAGGAGCACAACCTGCTGCTCACCCCCACGGTCGGGATCCCCGCCTTCGAAGCCGGCCACGAGGTGCCGCCGGGCAGTGGTCTGGAGCGGTGGCCGCAGTGGGCCTCCTTCAGCTTCCCGTTCAACCTCTCCCAGCAGCCGGCCCTCAGCCTTCCGGTGGGCACCACGGCGGACGGACGCCCCGTCGGCCTGCAGATCGTGGGCCCGCGGCACTCCGACGACCTCGTGCTGGCCGCCGGACGCTTCGTGGAGCGGCTGTTCACCTAGCCCTGTTCACCTAGACCTGTTCACCTAGACCTGCCGGCTCGCGCCTGCTCAGTCCCGTTCCCAGACCAGCCGCTCCCCGGCGAAGCCGTGGCGCCACAGGTCGTTGCAGGCCGCCGCCATCTCCGCCAGCCCGGCCAGGCCGTCCGTTCCGTCCCCGTCCACCACGGTGCCGAACACGTTGCCCGGGACCCAGCCGACGTCGCCGTTCAGCAACAGGTTGTTGCGGTCGTAGAACAGCGCCAGGTCGGTGGCGCCCTGCTCGTGATGGGCAGTGGTCCCGGCCTCGTAGCCGTAGGCCGGGTTGCCGATCTCCCACGGCTCGAAGTCGAAGAGGCAGACGTCCCCGGGGATCGGTGTGACGGTCGGGTTCTCCCGCCGGGGTGCCCCGGCGATCCGGGGGACCAGGGTGTAGACCTCGTTGCGCGCGAACTTCGCGTGATAGGCGTCCCCGGCCAGGGGCAGGGCCCGCCACACGGCCGCACAGGTGGCCGGGGCGAGGTCGTCGAGCAGCCGGATCCGGCAGGTGACCCCACGGGTGGCGAGGCTCAGCCTCAGATGGCGGGGCTCGGTGGCCATGGTGGGTGCCGCCCCTCAGATCTCGGCGAGGACGGAGGACCAGACGGCAAGCCCCTCGTCGATCTCCTCGGCGGTGACCACGAGCGGGGGGATCATCCGCACCACGTTCATGTACGCCCCGCAGGTGAGCATCAGCAGGCCCTTCTCCGCGGCCACCGTCAGGGCGGCCCTCGCCCGGTCCGGGTCCGGGGCGCCGTCCGCGGTGGTGAACTCGCTGCCGACCATCAGCCCCAAGCCACGAACGTCACCGATGCCGTGGCCGGCCCCGCCGCCGGACCCCCCGCCCGCCGCGGCACGGGCCCCCGCCAGCAGCTGGGCGCCACGCTCTGCCGCGTTCTGGACCAGGGACTCCTCCTCGATCACCCGCAGGGTGGCGACGGCGGCCGCACAGGAGACGGCGTTGGCACCGTAGGTGCCCCCCTGGGACCCGGGCCAGGCGCGGGACATCAGTTCCTCGGAGGCGGCGATCCCGGACAGCGGGAACCCGGAGGCGATGCCTTTGGCGATGGTGATGACGTCCGGCTGGACGTCGAAGTGCTGGTGCCCGAAGTAGCGGCCCGTGCGTCCGAAGCCCGTCTGGATCTCATCCATCACCAGCAGGATGCCGTGCCGGTCCGCCCGCTCCCGCAGGCCGGCGAAGAACTCGGTGTTGCCGGGGATGTAGCCGCCCTCCCCGAGAACCGGCTCCACGATGAACGCGGCCGTCTCCTGGGGCGAGGTCACGGTGGCGAACAGGTAGTCCAGCTCCCTCAGGGCGAAGGCGGTGGCCTCCTCCTCGCTCCAGCCGTAGCGGTAGGCCGTGGGGAAGGGGGCCACGTGCACCCCGGACATCAGCGGGCTGAACCCGGCGGAGAACCGGGTGCCGGAGGTGGTCATGGTGGCCGCGGCCACCGTCCGGCCGTGGAAGCCGCCGTGGAAGACCACCACGTTGGGCCGTCCCGTGGCCTGGCGCACCAGGCGCAGGGCGGCCTCCACGGCCTCACTGCCGGAGTTGGCGAAGAACAGGGAGTCGAGGGAGGGCGGCAGGACACCCTCCAGGGTCTCGGTGAGCTCCTGCAGCGGACGGTGCATGACGGTCGTGTACTGACCGTGGATCAGGGAGCCGACCTGCTCCTGGGCCGCCGCGACCACGCGCGGGTGACAGTGCCCGGTGCTGACCACCCCGATGCCGGCGGTGAAATCCAGGTAGCGGCGTCCCTCGGCATCCCAGAGGCAACTGCCGAGACCGTGGTCCACGACGACGGGGGAGGCTTGTTTCAGATGGGGCGACAGGCTGGTCATACATCACCTTCCACGGGGGTGCGGTTGGCAGTTGACAGTACTTCTACGATGGGCTGACCGGCAAGGATCCATCAGGCGGGAGTTCACCATGACCCAGTCCACGCAACAGCCCTCGCAGCAGCCCTCGAAGCAGCCCTCGAACCAGCCAGAGCGGGAGTCGGCGGCCATCGCCTCGGTCCCCACCGGCCTCTACGCCGGCGGGAGGTGGGTCAGCACCGAGCGGCGGCTGCCCGTCCACGATCCGTCCACGGGCCAGGTCCTCACCGAGGTGGCCGATGCCAGCCCCCGGGAGGCCGCCGCCACCCTGGATGCGGCCGCGGCCGCGCAGCCGTCCTGGGCCGCCACGCCGCCCCGGGAGCGCAGCGAGATCCTCGCCCGCGCCCACCGGATCATGGTCGAGGAGTCCGAGCGGCTGGCCCTGATCATGACCCTGGAGATGGGCAAGCCGCTGGCCGAGGCCCGCGGCGAGGTGGCGTACGCGGCCGAGTTCTTCCGCTGGTTCGCCGAGGAGGCCGTCCGGATCGACGGGGGCTACATGACGGCCCCGGCGGGCGACTCACGGTTCCTCGTGGCCCGAGAGCCCGTGGGGCCGTGCCTGCTCATCACACCGTGGAACTTCCCCCTGGCCATGGGCACCCGCAAGATCGGCCCGGCGCTCGCCGCCGGCTGCACGTCCGTCATCAAGCCGGCCTCCCACACCCCGCTGTCCATCCTCGCGCTCGCGGAGGTGCTCGAACGGGCCGGGGTGCCGGACGGCGTGGTGAACGTGGTCACCACGAGTCGCAGCAATGACGTGATGACCCCGCTCATCCTCGACCCGCGCTCCCGCAAGCTCTCCTTCACCGGGTCCACCGAGGTCGGCAAGTCCCTGCTGGAGCTGGCCGCGCAGACCGTCATGCGGACCTCCATGGAGCTGGGCGGCAACGCCCCCTTCCTGGTCTTCGCCGATGCCGACCTGGACGTCGCCGTGGAGGGCGCCATGGCAGCGAAGATGCGCAACATCGGCCAGGCCTGCACGGCCGCCAACCGCATCCTCGTCCAACGCCCCGTGGCGGAGGAGTTCACCGCACGGCTCACCCGGCGCATGGCGGAGCTGCCCCTGGGCCGCGGGGTGGAGGACGGCGTCGTGGTGGGGCCCCTCATCAACGCCGGGGCGGTGGACAAGGTCACCGAGCTGGTGGCAGACGCGGTCGGGCGCGGGGCCGAGGTACGCCTCGGCGGTGAGCGGATCGAGGGGCCGGGGCACTTCTATCCGGCCACGGTGCTGACGGGCGTCCCGGCGGAGGCCGAACTCTGCAGCACCGAGATCTTCGGACCGGTGGCCGCGATCTCCACCTTCGAGACGGAGGAGGAGGCCGTGGCCATTGCCAACGACACCCCCTACGGGCTGGTCTCCTACCTGTTCACCACCGACCTGGCCCGGGGATTCAGGGTCAGCCACGCCCTGGAGGCCGGCATGGTCGGGCTCAACCGCGGGGTGGTGTCCAACCCCGCGGCCCCCTTCGGCGGCGTCAAGGAGTCCGGGGTGGGCCGCGAGGGCGGTTTCCACGGGATCGACGAGTTCCTGGAGACCAAGTACATCAGCGTCGGCCTGTGACCTGGATCGCGGCCTAGCTCGTGGCGGCGGTCCACCGCTCCGCCGCCTCTACGATGACCTCCCGCTCGCCGATCCACGCCGGCACGGCGCCGTCCGGGAAGACCGCCATGCCATAGCGGGCGCCGAGCAGCTGTCCGGCCAGGGAGGCGGTGGAATAGGAATCGCCGCCGTGGTTGATGGCGAGGGCCAGTGCGGCCCGGAGGTGGTTGGTGGGCTGCGCGGACGGTCCGTCGGTCGCCAGGACGGCGTAGACGGCCACGGCGAGGGCCTCCTCGGCCACCCAGCCCTCGCCGAGTTCCGCCGGGAGCCCTCCGGAGACCACCCCCGGGGACGACGCCGGCCCGGTCGCCTCCCCGGCGGCGGTCCCGTCGGGCGCGGGGTCCCCGGACCCGGCCAGAGCGAGCGCCGCGCGGACCGCGGCGGCCGTGCCGCCGTCGTCGGGCACGGTCTCCAGCCACTCCAAGGCCCCGGCGACGGCCGCGGCGAACCCCTGGCCCGCCATCAGCCGGGAGACCATCAGGGCGAAGGCGGCGGCGGCCGTCCAGGCCGCCGGATGCCCGTGGGTGAGCACGGCGCCCTGGCGGGCGAGCGAGACCACGAGGTGGTCCTCGAGTCCGGGCACCATGCCGTAGGGCGCCGAGCGCATCACCGTGCCGCAGCCCTTGGAGTCCGGGTTCTGCGGCTGGTGCGGCAGCCCCATGTCCGGGGAGGACAGCCCGGACAGGCAGGCGTTGCCGGGGGCGCGCCGGACACCCAGCTCGGGGTGGGCGTCCAGCCAGCGGGTGGGAGGCTGCGGGGCGCCCTCGGGGAGGTGACCGGTCTGGGTGCGGTACCAGCGCAGGCAGGACAACCACACGCTGGCCGCCGGATCGGCCATGGAGCCCTCATTGGCCCATTCGATCCAGTCCAGCAGTCCGTCCAGCACGAACAGCGTCAGCTGCGTGTCATCGCTGACCGGGATGGTCCCCCCGGCGCGGATCGCGGGCACCTGGAGGGGATGGGCCACCCCCGCGTCGCCGTACTCGGCACGGATCTCATCCAGCGAGGAGAACTCCACGGTGTAGCCCAGGGCGTCCCCGGCGGCGCCGGCGGCCAGCAGGCCCAGCACCCGGGAGGCATAGGCAGGTGAATCGGGCCGGGGCGCGGGGGCATCGCTCATGTACTCCATGGTAGGGAGGGTTCGGGCACCGTCGTGGCGAACTGTGGACAACGGCCTATTGTGTCCCCGCCGACGGATAGCGTGGGTGGCATGTTGATCCTGCACACCTCTGACTGGCACCTGGGCCGGTCCTTCCACGGCACCGGCATGCTCCAGGCCCAGCGAGAGGTCCTGGACCAGATGGTGGCCACCGTCCGCGACCGCGGCGTGGACCTCGTCCTGGTGGCCGGTGATGTCTATGACCGGGCGTTGCCCGCTGCGGACGCCGTCGAGCTCCTGGACGCCGCCCTGGCCGAGTTCGTGGCCGCCGGGGCCCAGGTGGTGCTGACCAGCGGGAACCACGATTCGGCCATCCGCCTGGGATTCGGCGGCCATCTGATGGAGGCCGCCGGGGTGCACGTGCGCACGCGCCTGGACGGCATCGCCACGCCGGTGGTGCTCCCGGACCCGGACGGCGGCTCGGTCGCCGTCTACGGGATCCCCTACCTCGAACCGCGGCACGCCGGCCAGGTCTGGGAGGTCGAACCGCAGCATCCGGCCGTCACCGCCGAGGCCGTGCGTCGCATCCGGCGGGACGCCGCGGAACGCTTCGGTGAGGCAGACGGGATAGACGGACCAAGCGGACCAGGCGGGACCGCTGGACGAAGCGGCCGGGACACGGCGATCGTGGTCATGGCCCATCTCTTCGCCGCCGGGGGAGCCGGTTCGGACAGTGAACGGGACATCGGGGCCGAGCGGCCGGCGGAATCGGGGACCGGGGATCTGGTGGTCGGCACCTTGGGCCAGGTGCCCGTCACCGTGTTCGAGGGGTTGGACTATACGGCCCTGGGGCATCTGCACGGACGGCAGCGGATGGCCGAGGCCGTGCGGTACTCGGGGTCGCCACTGGCCTATTCGTTCTCCGAGGCCGACCACACCAAGGGCGGCTGGCTCGTGAGCACGGCCCACGGGGCGGTCACGGGCGTGGAACCGGTGGACTTCTCGGCCGGTCGGCGGCTGGCGGTGCTGCGCGGCCGGATCGAGGACCTGCTCGCGAACGAGGACCACGCCTGGGCCGAGGACCGCTGGTGCCAGATCACCGTGACGGATCCGGTGCGTCCACCCCAGGCCTACCGTCGGTTGAAGGAGCGATTCGACGGGTTGCTGAACTTCGTCCTGGACCCGGAGGGCGTCCCTGCCACGGCGCCCTCCACCTATGCGGCCCGGCTGGCGGCCGCCAGCTCGGACCTGGAGGTCTGCACGGGCTTCGTGGAGCATGTCCGGCAGCGTCCGGCCAGCGCGTCCGAGGCGGGGCTGCTGGAGTCCGCGCTGCAGGAGAGCCGGCTCCGGGCCGAACAGGGCGAGGGGAGCGCGGCGTGAGGATCCACCGGATCGAGCTGAACGGCTTCGGCCCCTTCGCCGGACGGGAGACGGTTGATTTCACCACCCTCAATGAGGCCGGGCTCTTCCTGCTGGACGGGCCCACGGGCGCCGGCAAGTCCACCGTGCTCGCGGGGATCTGCTTCGCCCTCTACGGCTCGGTCCCCGGCGGCCGCAGCCCGGAGTCGTTGGCCAGCACGCAGTCGCCGGTGGGGACCCGGCCCGAGGTCCTGCTGGACTTCACGATCCGTTCGCGCCGCTTCGAGGTGCTGCGGTGGCCCCGCTTCCGGCGCGTCGCCAAGCGTCGGCGCAAGGACCAGGACGGCGTGGCCCTGACCGAGGAGAAGGCGGGGGCCGTCCTGCGCGAACGGCGGGACGGCGAGTGGGTGGAACTCTCGGTCCGGGCGGACGAGATCGGACAGCTGCTGCGCGCGGAGCTGTCCCTGGACGCCCAGCAGTTCATGCGGGTGGTGCTGTTGCCACAGGGGGAGTTCGCCCACTTCCTGCGCGCCGAGTCCAAGGAGAAGGAGACGCTGCTGCGCACGCTCTTCGGCACCGGCCGCTTCGACGGGGTCGAGACCTCCCTCGCGGACCGGCTCAAGACCGTGGGCCAGTCCGTTCAACGGGACCGGGACGTGGTGGCGGCAGCCCGGCAGGACCTGCGCTTCGCCGTGCAGGAGACCCTGGGTGAGCAGTGGTGGCATCCGGCACCCGAGGAGGTGGTCGGCGGTGAGGCCATGGTCGACGGCGGTGAGACCGAGGTCGACGAGGGTGAGGGCGAGGTCGACCGGGGTGAGGGAGCTGAGGACGCCGCGCCGGAGAACTGGCCGGATGCGGAGCTGGTCGAGCGGAGCCTCACCGCAGTGGGAACCGCCGTCGAGGCGGGACGCCTGGAACGTCAGCAGGCGGCGCTCGCCCTGCAGTCGGCCCAGAACGCCGCCGAGCAGTTGACCCGCCGTGAGCAGGATCTGCAGGCCGCCGGGGCGTGGCGGTCGAGGTCCACGGTGCACGAGGAGCGGCGGGAGCAGGCGGCGGCGGACCGCGTGGCGGTGGAGCGGCACCGGGAGGCGGTGCCACTTCAGAAGCGGGCCGCGGAATCCGCGGAGGCTGCCGAGGCGTCCGCGGCGGCCGCACAGACGGTGGAACAGGCGCTCAGCCACGCCCTCGGTCACCCGCTCTGCGCGCAGTGGGACCGCGCAGAACCCTCGGGGCAGCCCGCCGCAGAACCTGACCGGGATGCGCCCCCGTGCGAGCTCGCCTCCCGCCTGGATGCGCTGCGTCAGCGGGCCGAGCGGGACTTGGACCGGTTGGCCGACCGCGAGGAGGACGCGGCCGCCTTGCTCGTGGCGGAGGCGGACCTTGTGCGGCTGCAGGCGGACATTGCGCGGTGGACTCACCAGGCCCAGAGCGAAGAGCATGAGCGGGAGCGGCTGGTGGAGGCCCACCGTGGCCTGCAGCAGCGCGTGGAGGACCTGGCGGCGCCGGCCGGGGGCCTGGACGCGGCGCACCAGGGACTGGACGAGGCGACGGCCCGGTGGGAGGCCGCCCTGGCCCATGACCGGGACGACCGCGCGTTGACTGAGGCGGCGGAGCTGCTGCGCGGCGCCACGGACCGGGCCCAGGCCGCTGTGGACGCCTGGCACCGGGTCGTGGAACAGCGCCTCGCCGGGGCGGCGTCCCTGCTGGCGGGTGAGCTGGAGAGCGGATCACCCTGCCAGGTCTGCGGTTCCGTGGAGCACCCGGCGCCCGCGGCTCCGGGGGACGCCGAGATCTCCGGTGAGGCTCAGGACGCGGCACGGCGTCAGATGGAGGTGCAGACGGACCGGCGGCGTCAGGCTGAGGAGGCGGTCGCCACCGCACGGAGCACGGCCGAGGCCAGCCGCGTGGCCGCCGGCGGGCTCACGCCCCAGGCCGCCGAACAGGCCCGCAGCCAGGCCCGCGACCAGGTGGCCACCGCCCGGAAGGCCGCCGAGGACCTCACCCAGGCCCGGGCCGCCGTGACGCAGAACGAACAGGACCAGCAGGAGCGTGCAGCGGCGGTCCAGGCGGCCCGCGGGGAGTTGGCCGGGGCACAGGCGCGGCTCACCACCACGGAGCAGTCCGTCCACCGGCTCCGGCGGGCCGTGGCGGAGGCGCTGGGCGAGCATGCCGCGCTGGCCGAGGTGCGGCGGGAACTGGAGGATGCCAGGGGCCGCGTGGACGCCGCACGGGCCGCCGTGCAGCAGGAGGCCACCCAGCGCACCCTGGCCACGCAGGCGCGCGAGCAACTCGCCCGGGAGCTGGCGGCCAGCTCCTTCACCAGCCTAGACCAGGTGCGCGGGGCGCTGCTTCCCGGTGACGGTGAGGGCCAGCGGGGTGCCGCCCTGCGGGACTGGGACCGGGAGGAGGCGGCACTCACAGAGCTGGCGGCCAGCGACGCCGTCGTCCGCGGCCGCGCGCTGGCCGCTCAGGGGGTCGCCGCGCCGTCGGAGGCAGAACTCGCCGCCCATGCGCAGGCCGTCCAGGACGCCGCCCTGCGGCGCGACACCGCGGCAGAGACCTCCGGAGCCCTGGAATCGCTGCACCGGCTCGTGACACGGCAGACCGGAGTGCTCACCGAGGTGGCCGAACGTTCCGCCGCACAGCTGGCCGTCTACGAGGAGACCGAGGCCCTGCTCCGTCTGGTCCGCGGGGCGGGGGAGAACTCCTACAAGATGACGTTGGGCAGTTACGTCCTGGCGGGGCGGCTGGAGGAGGTCGTCGCCGCCGCCACCGAACGTCTGCTGGGCATGACCCAGGGCCGCTACGAGCTGCGCCATGATGACTCCGCGCGGGGGCGGGGCGTCCGGGGACTGGACATCACGGTCCTGGACCGGTTCACCGAGGACGAGCGCGCGGCCGCCACCCTGTCCGGCGGCGAGACCTTCATGGCCTCCCTCGCGCTGGCCCTGGGACTGGCGGACACCGTCCAGGCGGAGTCGGGCGGCATCGACATGGACACCCTGTTCGTGGACGAGGGCTTCGGCTCCCTGGACGCGGAGACCCTCGCGGACGTCATGGACGTGCTGGACGGGCTCCAGGCCGGTGGACGGACCATCGGGATCGTCAGTCACGTGGAGAGGATGAAGCAGGACATCGGCTACCGGCTCGAGGTGCAGAAGACCAAGCAGGGCTCCCACCTGCAGGTCCGGGTGCCGGACCCGGTGTAGCCGCTAGCCGCCGACGGCGGCCGCGGCACGGCCCCGACGCCGCTCGCCCCATCCCTCGAGGAGCCGGTACAGCACCGGCACGAGGATCAGGGTCAGCAGGGTCGAGGACACCAGCCCGCCCACCACCACGATGGCCAGTGGCTGGGAGATGAAACCACCCTGCCCGGTCAGGCCCAGGGCCATCGGGGTCAAGGCCAGGATGGTGGCCAGCGCGGTCATCACGATCGGGCGCAGGCGGTGCAGGGCGCCGTGCTCCAGGGCCGTGGCCAGGGTGTACTCGGGCCGCCGCCGGTACTGGTTGATCAGGTCGATCAGCACGATCGCGTTCGTCACCACGATCCCGACGAGCATCAGCATGCCGATCAGGGACGGCAGGCCCAGGGAGGTTCCGGTGGCCAGCAGCAGCAGGATCGCGCCGGTCGCCGCGAACGGGATCGAGATCAGCAGGATGAGCGGCTGCAGCAGGGACTTGAAGGTGGCCACCATGATGACGTAGACGATCGCCACGGCGGCGAGCAGCGCCAGGAACAGGTCGTTGAAGGTCTCCTCCTGCTGGGTGGCCGCCCCGCCCAGCTCGGCGGCGGTCCCCTCCGGCAGGTCCACGTCCTCCAGGGCGGTCCCGACGGCGGCCGAGACGGCACCGAGGTCATCTCCGGTCGGGGTCACGGAGACGACGGCGATGCGATCAGAGTTCGACGACGTCACCGAGGAGCGCACCTCCTGCCGGGAGACCTCCGCCAGCTCTGCCAGGTCCACCGGCCCGCGGGCCGTGACGACCTGGACCCGGCGGAGTTCCTCGAGCGTGGTGATCTTCGCCGGTTCGCCGATCAGCACGGGGTAGTCGGTGTAGTCGATGCGCACGGATCCGGAGGGCACCGGGTTCAGGGCGGCGGCCGCCTGACCGGCCACGGCCTCCTCGCTCAGCCCGTGCTCGGCGGCGGCCAGCGCATCGACGTCCACCTGGAACGTGGGCCGCACCGCGGCGAGGTCCGAGGTGACCTCGTCCGCGCCCTCGATCCCGGTCACGGACGCCACCACGGCCTCGGTGGCCTGTTCCAGCAGTGCCGGGGAGGGGGCCGAGACCTCCACCTCGACATCCGAGGACATCCCCAGGCCGCTGGCCGCGGAGAGCGAGACCTCGCCGGCGCCCTCGAGGCCGGCCAGCCGGGTGCGGGCCTGGTCCTGCAAGGCCACCTGGTCCACCTCGGCATCCGTCAGGACGGTGAAGGTGGCCTCATCCGAACTCCCGGTCATCCCCGGGATGAAGCCGGCGGAGCCGGCCGTCCACTGCACGTCCCGGACGCCGTCGAGGTCCATGAGGACCTCCTCCACCAGTCCGGCGGCCCGGGAGGTCTCCTCGAGCGAGGAGCCGGGCTGTTGGGCTGCGGTGACGGTGAAGGTGTTCTGCCCCGTGTCTCCCAGCAGGTTGGTGGGCACCAGGGGGACCAGCGCCACCGTGCCGGCGAGCAGGACGCCCGCCGCCACCAGGGTGACGGCCGGGCGGCGCTGGGTGCCGCGGAGCACCGGGAGGTAGAGGCGCTGCAGCGGGCCGTGGGCGATGCCCGGGCCGATCCCCGCCTGGACCGGATCGCCCTGTTCCACCGTGCCCTGCTCCGCCTCCGGGACCGGCTCGGCGTGGCGCCCCCGCCGGCGGGACTGCGCGCGTTCCACGGAGCGCCCCAGGAACCACCAGGACAGCACGGGCACGATCGTCAGCGAGACCAGCAGCGAGGCCACCAGGGCGATCGTCATGGTGATGGCGAAGGGCCGGAAGAGCTCGCCGGCCATCCCGCCCACGAGGGCGATCGGGGCGAACACGGCCACCGAGGTGAGGGTCGAGGCGGTGATGGCCGTGGCTACCTCGCCCGTGCCCGTGAGGATGGCGGTGCGCTTGTCCTGGCCCAGCGAGAGGTGGCGCTTGATGTTCTCCACCACCACGATCGAGTCGTCCACCACGCGGCCGATCGAGATCGTCAGGGCACCGAGGGTCAGCATGTTCAGCGAATAGTCCGAGACGCGCATGCCGATGAACGTCACCAGCAGGGACAGCGGGATCGAGACGGCCGTGACGAGGGTGGACCGCACGGAGGCCAGGAAGGCGAGGATCACCAGCACCGCGAACAGCAGCCCCAGCAGGCCTTCCACCGCCAGGGTGCTGATGGACTCCTCGATGAACGGGGCCTGGTCGAACACCACCGTAATCTCGGTGGCCCCGGCCGTCTCGCCCAGTTGCTCCTGCAGCTGGGGGATCAGCGCGTTGATGGCGTGGGACAGGCTCACCGTGTCCGCGTCCGGGGTCTTCGTCACGGACAGCCCGAGGGTGTCCACCCCGTTGGTCCGGGTCACGGAGGTGGCCTCACCGTCCCGGATCACGACGTCGGCCACCTCGCCCAGGCGCACCGGCGCGGCGGCGCTGGACGCGCCGTCCTCGGGCCCGCCCTCTGCGCCCTCCGCCGGGACGAGGGGCACGTCGGCGACGTCCTCGAGGGATTCGACCGGGGCCCCGGCCTGGACGGGCAGGGTGAGCGTCCCCTCGGTGATCTGGCCGATGGGGAACAGCCCGACGTTCTCCTCGAGCGCGGTGGTGATGTCACCGGTGCCCAGGCCCGCGGCGGCCAGCGCCGGCTCGTCGGGCAGGACCGCGATGTGCTGGTCGGTGCCCCCGGTCACCGAGGCGGCGCGGACGCCGTCGAGCTTCTGCAGCCGGGGGACCACGAGCCGCTCGACCTCCGAGCGCAACTCGTTCAGGCCGACGTCGGGGTCCGGGGAGCCCACCGCCATGAAGACCACGGGGAAGTCCGAGACGGAACCGGCGAACGAGGTGGTCTCGGTGCCTTCGGGCAACCGGGAGGAGATGTTGGCCACGGCCCGGTCCACCTGGGCGCGCGCCCGGTTCAGGTCCGTGCCGTACTCGAAGCGCAGGCCGATGGTGTTCAGGCCCGTGGTGGAGGTCGAGCTCGAGGACTCGAGGCCCTCCACGGCCTGCAGCGCCGTCTCCAGCGGCTCCCCGACCTGCCGGTCCACGACGTCGGGGGAGGCCCCCTGCATGACCGAGCTGACGGAGACGACCGGCAGCTCGAGGGAGGGGATCAGCTCCTGCTTGAGCTGGCCGACCATCAGCAGGCCGAAGACCGCCGTCAGGGCCGTGACGAGCGCGATGAGTGCCCTGTTGGCCAGGGAGAAGCGTGCCAGGGAACCCATCGCGGCGGTCTGGTGGCCCGGCCGGTCAGGCCAGCTTGAGGGCGGCCGCGGTGGCCTGTTCGACCTCGTTCATCAGGGTCCGGTCCTCGTTGAGGTGGCGGCCCAGGGACGGGATCATCTCCTGCAGCTTGGGCCGCCACGCGTCCATCTTCGCGGGGAAGCACTTCTCCAGCAGGTCCACCATGATCGGGGCGGCCGTCGAGGCGCCGGGGGAGGCGCCGAGCAGGGCGCCGATGGAACCGTCCGCGGCGGTGACGACCTCGGTGCCGAACTGCAGCACGCCACCCTTCTTGGGGTCCTTCTTCATGACCTGCACGCGCTGACCTGCCGTGATCATCTCCCAGTCACCGCCGTCGGCCAGGGGGTAGAAGTCCTGCAGGGCCTCCACCTTCTTGGACTGACTCTTGAGGACCTCGCTGACGAGGTACTTGACCAGGCCGATGTTGTCCTTGGCCACGTTGAGCATGGGCAGCAGGTTGTGCGGGCGCACGGACAGCGGCAGGTCCAGGTAGGAGCCGGACTTCAGGAAGTTCGAGGAGAATCCGCCGTAGGGGCCGAACAGCAGCGAGCGGCGTCCGTCCACGAACCGAGTGTCCAGGTGCGGCACGGACATCGGCGGGGCGCCGACCGAGGCCTGGCCGTAGACCTTGGCCATGTGCTGGTTGACGATGGTCTCGTCGGTGCACTTGAGGAACTGTCCGGAGACCGGGAAGCCGCCGAAGCCCTTGGACTCGGGGATGCCGGAGGACTGCAGCAGGTGCAGGGCGCCGCCGCCGGCGCCGAGGAAGACGAAGCGGGCGCGTGCGGTGGAGGTCTCGCCGGCGGCCTTGTTCTTGACCTTCAGCTCCCAGCGGCCGTCGGTGCCGCGGTCCACCGAGGTGACCTGGTGGCCGAAGCGCACGTCCACGCCGGAGTTGGCGAGGTTCGTGGTCAGCTGTCGGGTCAGGGACCCGAAGTCCACGTCCGTGCCGTTGGTCTGGCGGGAGGCCGCCAGGCGCTTTCCGCCGGACCGGCCGTCGATCAGCAGGGGGGCCCACTCACGGATGGTGTCCGGGTCCTCCGTGTACTCCATGGTCTCGAACAGCGGCTGCGCACTGAGCGAGGCGTGCCGGGTCTTGAGGTAGTCGGCGTGGTCCGCGCCCCAGACGAAGCTCATGTGCGGCAGGGGGTTGATGAAGGTCTTCGGGTCGCCGATCTTGCCCTCGTTGACCAGGTAGGACCAGAACTGGCGGGACACCTGGAAGCGCTCGTTGATGCCCACGGCCTTGGTCGGGTCGACCGTGCCGTCGGCGCCGAGCGGCGAGTAGTTCAGTTCGCACAGGGCGGCGTGGCCGGTGCCCGCGTTGTTCCACGGATCGGAGGCCTCGAGGCCGGCCTGGTTCAGGTTCTCGAAGAGCGCGATGGACCAGTCCGGCTGCAGCTGCTGCAGGAAGGTCCCCAGCGTGGCGCTCATGATGCCACCCCCCACCAGGACAACGTCGTAGGTGGTTGCGGCAGACTGCTGGGTCACGATTCTCTCCCGGAGTAACGGTTGGGGTGTGGTGGGCTCTTCTGCTGACTTTACTACCGGCCCGGGCTGGGCTGATCCACGGGGACGATCCGGTCGAATCGTTCGTCCAACACCGGTGACGTCGGGTACGAGACCAGATCGTGTCCAGCGGCCACGGCCGAGATCGGGTAGACCAGCGGCAGTGCCGGCAGGTCCAGGGCCACGGACTCCGCGGCCCGCCGGTAGAGGGTCGTCCTGGTCTCCGGGCTGCTGCTGGCCGCGGCCCGGCCGAGGTTCTCCACCACCAGGGGATTCTCGTAGCCGAACTCGGCCGAGTGCGCGCCGAAGAGCGGCTCCAGGAAGTGGTGGGGATCACGGTACTCCCCGGTGCGTCCCAGCAGGTGGAAGGCGCGGTCGGAGTCCGCGGGGATACGGTCGAGGTAGCCGTCCTCCCAGGCCACGGGAACCGGTTCCAGGACGAAGCCGACCCGTGCGAGGTCCTCGGCGATGCGGGCGTAGACCGGTTCGGGGGACGGCAGGTAGGGGCGGGACGTCTGGACCGGGTAGAGGAAGGGCAGCGGCTCGCCCCGGTATCCGGCCAGCTCCAGCAGGCCCCGGGCCTTCTCCTGGTCATAGGCGTAGGTGGTCAGCTCGGGGTGGGCCACGCCGAGGGATGGGGGGACGAACTCGTCGGCCCGGGCGGAGCCCGCCAGGAAGTAGTCCTCGGCGAGGGCTCGGCGGTCGAGCGCGTGGGCCGCGGCCTGGCGCACGTAGAGCTGGCCCAGGATGGGATGCCGCACGTTCATGCCGAGGTACAGCACCGAGAACGGGTCTCGCTGGAGGACCTGCGCGCCGCCCTGGACCAGCGGGCGCAGGGTCGCCGGCGTGACGTAGTCGAAGGCGTCCAGGTGGCCCCGGCGCAGCTCGCGGAGCCGCTGCCGGGCGCCGGAGATCACGGCCAGGCGCACGGGACCGACGGGGGAGGGGCCGTGGCGGTAGTCCGGCACCGCCTCCAGCACGATCGGGGGGGCCTCACCGGGGCCTTCCTGCCCGTCCGCGTCCTGCCCGTCCGCGTCCTGCCCGTCCGCGTCCGGCCCGGGGGACTCGCCCCAGCGGAAGGGGCCGGTACCGGCGGGCCGGGCCGCCGGCAGGCTCGCCGGGCCGGCGGTGCCGAGGGCCTGATCGAAGGCCGCCCAGGAGTCGGGCGAGCTCAGCGCGAACGGTGGCGAGGTGAGGGCCGCGGCGAGGAAGACGATCGGTTCGGACAGGACCAGGGAGACGGTCCGATCGCCCACGGTCTGGCATTCCACGTAGCGGCACTGCTCATCGCCCGCGAAGCCGCCGAAGACGGAGGGGAACGCCAGCCGGGGCAGCCGGTCCAGCCGGTCCTGGCCGAGGAGTTCCGGCAGGCGGGACCACCGCTCGAAGTTGGCCGCCACCACCTCCGCGGTGAGGGGAGTGCCGTCGTGGAAGACGACGTCCGGGGCGAGGGAGAAGGTGTAGCGCAGCCCGTCCTCGGTGGCCCTCCAGTCGCTCGCGAGCAGGGGGATCGGTGCACCGGTGTTGGGATCGACGCCCAACAGGGTTTCCAGGACCTGACGCGTGCTGCGGTGGGACTCGGCGTCCACGGTCAGGGCCGGATCCAAGGACTGCGGCTGCGCGGGTACCCCGATGGTGAGGGGCACGGTGACGGGTTCAGGCGGCGCCGCGGGGGAGGCCGGCCCACGGCCGGTGGCCGGTACCGACTCGCTGCGGATCCGGGCGGCGCAACCGGTCATCGGCAGGACGAACGCGGCCGCCAGGGATGTGATGGCGGTGCGGCGTGAGATCTCCACGCGTCCGGGCCTCCCTGCAGCGGATCGGGAACGGATCTGGGGTCGAACAGTGGACTGCTGGTGCGGGCGGGGGGACTTGAACCCCCACGTCCGAAGACACTGGAACCTAAATCCAGCGCGTCTGCCAATTCCGCCACGCCCGCAAGCCCCGCCAGGCGGGGACAACGGCCCATCCTACCCGGTGGGGACCTGCGGTGTACGGCGGGGCGGACCGGTACGGATCAGGCCAGCGAGAGGTCCCGGCGGAGCTTGGCCACGTGGCCGGTCGCCCGGACGTTGTACTGCGCCAGCTCCACCGTGCCGTCGGGGCCGACGACCACGGTGGAGCGGATCAGCCCCTCATAGGTCCGGCCGTAGTTCTTCTTCTCGCCCCAGGCGCCATAGGCCTCTGCGACGGCGTGGTCCTCATCCGAGAGCAGGGGGAAGGTCAGCCCCTCCTTCTCGGCGAACGAGGCCAATTTGGCGGGGGCATCGGGCGAGATGCCCAGCAAGGTGAAGCCCTCAGCGGCGAAGGCACTGAGGCTGTCCCGGAAATCGCACGCCTGGGTGGTGCAGCCGGGCGTGGCGGCGGCCGGGTAGAAGTACACGATGACGCGCTGGCCGGAGTGGTCGGACAGGGAGACCGTGCCGCCGTCCTGATCCGTGAGGGTGAACGCGGGGGCGGTGTCGCCGGGGGCGAGGCGGTGCTGATCAGTCATGCGCACCACTGTAGGTCGTGGGGGAGAGGAACGCCTCGTCGGTACACAGTGGGAGCGACTCCAGCCAGACGGTGCCGGGATCGACCTCGGCGAGCCGTTCCCGGCCCACGAGTCTGGGTTCCCCGGACTCGTCCAGCACCGCGACGATCTCCGTCAGGACCGTCTCGGCGGTGATGACGAACGTCTCACCCTCGAGGTCCTCCGGGTCCAGGGCGATGCACCAGCGGGCCGCCTCGTCCTCGGACAGCGCCGGGGGGCTGGGCGGTGCGGGCACCGTCGGGTCCGGGTCCGGGGTCGGGATCGGAGCGGGTGCCGGGCCCGGCCTCGGAGGCACGGTGGGGTCGGGCGCCGGCTCGGTGGGGGCCGGATCCGGGGTCGGTTCCGGCGCGGGAGGAGGCGTCGGCTCCGGCGTCGGCGTGGGGGTGGGCTCCGGAGTGGGTGCCGGCTCGGTGGGCACAGGCTCGGTTGGCTCGGGGGGCGCCGGAGAGGCCGGGGGCGCCGTCGGATGCGGGGTCGAGGGCGGCGCGGTCGGAGTGGCGGTGGGGCGGGCCGGCGCCGTGGGCTGGGTCGTCGGCTTCGCCGTCGGCTTCGCTGTCGGTTTCGCCGTTGGTGCGGCGGTCGGCTTCGCCGTTGGTCTGGCCGGCTGCGCGGTGGGTCGGGCCGGTTTCGTCGTCGGCTTCGCGGTGGTCTTCGCGCCCGGCGTCGCCGTCGGCTTCGTGGTGGCCGTGGCCGGGGGCCGGGGTGTGTCGGCCGGCGGCGGGGTGCTGGGGCGCTCCCGGGGACCGGAGGCCCGCGTGGGTGGAGCGGCGGGTGCCTCGGCCCCGGGCGGATCCGTGGTGCCGCGCGCCTGCTGGCGCAGGCGCTGCAGCTCCTCGGCGGTCAGCGCGGCGGGTTGGCCGGCGACGGCCGGCAGGACGAGGGCGGGGTCCAGGGACTGACCGTCCAGGGTGAGGCCGAAGTGCACGTGGCAGCCGGTGGAGTTGCCCGTGGTGCCGGCCAGGGCGATCACATCCCCCCGGGCCACCGAATCCCCGGGGGAGACCAGCAGGGCGGAGTTGTGGTGGTAGGCGCTGGCCAGGCCCGAACCGTGGTCGATGTCCACCCGCAGGCCGGAGGTCCCCCGGTCCGCGGCGAAGCGGACGGTCCCGTCCGCCGCCGCGTGGACGGGTGTCCCGCAGGCCACCGGATAGTCCTGGCCGATGTGGAACTGCACGGAGGGGCCGATCCGGGTGGGATTGACCCGCCAGCCGAAGGGCGAGCTCAGGCTGATGGGGCCGGACACCGGATGGTCCAGCACCACGCCGAGGTCCGGCACGGAACCGCGGTGGACCGAGGCGGGTGCCCGATCCGGGCTGCCCGTGAGCGTGCCCTCGCGATCCTGCAGGGCGCGCTGCTGTGCGGCCGAGAGCACCACGAGGGAACCGGGGTAGGCGCCGCGGGCCGAGGCGAAGGTGGCGGTCACGGCCGGGGCGAGGGCGTCGGCCGGGCCGGATCCGCCGCGTCCGGCGTCGCGGGCCGAGGGATCGAGCGGGCCGGCCAGGAAGTCAGGGTGCAGCGCGGTGGACTCGCGACCGGCCTCCAGCCAGCCGCCGCCCGGCGTGACGTCGGAGTGGCCGGCGACGGCCGCCGTCGTGCCGGGGTGTGGTCCGGGACCGGTGGAGCCCGGGGTGCCGGACGGCAACGCCGTGGTGGGGCCGATCCCCCCGGAGACGGCCGCCAGGACCAAGGCCGCAGCCGCCGCGCCTGCGGGCGCCCATCCACGCTTCACGATCCCACGAACCTCCCACGCCAACCCCTCGAGTGTTACCCCGACAGCGTGGCATGCTTTGGCCACGGGAGGTAGACCTGAGGGTGAACGGAAGGTGCTTCAGGTGTGTCGGATCTCACGGCTGGGAACAGGGTGGGTGGAGGGGTGAGTGGATCCATCGCGCTGACGGGCCGTTAAACCAGTAGGACCCCGGTACCGTGACCGGGGTCCTACTGGTTCTGCTGCTGCGGTGCACCCCCCGGGACTCGAACCCGGAACCCATTGATTAAGAGTCAATTGCTCTGCCAGTTGAGCTAGAGGTGCTGGCCTGCTGCACCGGTATTCGGCCCGTGCAACGAGGAAAAACATTACCAGAGGAATCCGGTGGAAGCGAAATCGGCCCTACTCGTCGTAGTACGAGTCCAGGGTGTCCATGAAATGGGACATGAACTGGTGGAAGTCCTCGGCGTCGGATTCCTGCTCGAGCACCAGGGAGTCGGCGTCGGGCTCCTGCCTCGGCGCGGCCAGCAGGTCCCGCAGGTTCTCCGGCAGCGGAACCCGTGGCGCGCCGCTCACCTCGAACCAGGTCCGGAATCCGGTGACGGTCTCGACCTGGTAGCCGGTGCCGGTGTCCGCGAGGGTCGCCACATTGCCCAGGGCCACCGTGGCGATCGAGGCGTCCTCCCGCAGCCCCGGCAGGGCCTCGAGGTCCACGGGGCACAGCAGCAGCTCCAGGGGGTGGCGGCGGTAGCCGATCGTCCAGGGGTTTCCGGCGCCGGAGGGCTGGCCGTAGACCAGGTTGAAGTCCCCATGGTTGAGGACCTGGGAATCGAAGGCCTCACGGAGCAGGTACTTGAGGTCGTCGCCGTCCATGGGCACAGTCTACGGAAGGCGACCCCGGGCAGGCGGCAGGCAGGCGGGAGGCAAGCGGCAGGCAGGCGGCAGGCGCGCGGGAGGCGGCCGGGCACGGCCGGTGCGCCGGACACCGCCTGTCACGTGCGCCACGTCAGGGGCGCGGCGGTCTTAGGATGGGGGCCATGACCAGCCCCTCCGCAGACACCACCCTCCCCGGGGAGCCCGGCGGCAACGACGCCTCCGCCCCGGACATCAAGCCCCGCTCCCGTGCGGTGACCGACGGAATGGAGCGCGCCCCCGCCCGTGGCATGCTCCGTGCGGTCGGCATGGGCGACGACGACTTCGCCAAGCCGCAGATCGGCATCGCCAGCTCGTGGAACGAGATCACCCCCTGCAACCTCTCCCTGGACCGGCTCGCGCAGGCCTCCAAGGAGGGCGTGCACGCCGGCGGCGGCTACCCGCTCGAGTTCGGCACCATCTCCGTCTCGGACGGCATCTCCATGGGTCATGACGGCATGCACTACTCGCTCGTCTCCCGGGAGGTCATCGCCGACTCCGTGGAGACCGTGATGCAGGCCGAGGCCCTGGACGGCTCCGTCCTGCTGGCCGGCTGTGACAAGTCCCTGCCCGGCATGCTGATGGCCGCCGCCCGCCTGGACGTGGCCAGCGTCTTCATCTACGCCGGTTCCACCATGCCGGGCTACGCCACGCTCGAGGACGGGACCGAGAAGCAGGTCACCCTGATCGACGCCTTCGAGGCCGTGGGCGCCTGCGCCCGGGGGCTGATGAGCGAGAAGGACCTGGACACCATCGAACGGGCCATCTGCCCGGGCGAGGGCGCCTGCGGCGGCATGTACACCGCCAACACCATGGCCTGCATCGGCGAGGCCCTCGGCATGTCCCTGCCCGGCTCCGCCGCCCCGCCCTCGGCGGACCGCCGCCGCGACGTCTTCTCCCGCAAGTCCGGTGAGGCCGTGGTGAACCTGCTGCGCCTCGGCATCACCTCCCGGGACATCCTGACCATGAAGGCCTTCGAGAACGCGATCGCCGTGACCATGGCCTTCGGCGGATCCTCCAACGCCGTGCTGCACCTGCTGGCGATCGCCCGTGAGGCAGGCGTGGGCCTCACCCTGGAGGACTTCAACCGGATCGGGGACAGGGTGCCGCACCTGGGCGACCTCAAGCCCTTCGGCCAGTACGTCATGACGGACGTGGACAAGGTCGGCGGCGTGCCCGTGGTCATGAAGGCCCTGCTGGACGCCGGCCTCATCCACGGCGACGCCCTGACCGTCACGGGCCGGACCGTGGCCGAGAACCTGGCCGAGATCACCCCGCCGGACCTGGACGGCAAGGTCCTGCGTGCGCTGGACAACCCGCTGCACCACAACGGCGGCCTCGCGGTGCTCAAGGGGTCCCTGGCCCCGGAGGGTGCCGTGGTGAAGTCCGCCGGCTTCGATGCCGACGTCTTCGAGGGCACCGCCCGCGTCTTCGAGCGCGAGCGCCAGGCCATGGACGCCCTGGAGGCCGATGAGCTGAAGGCCGGCGACGTGGTGGTCATCCGCTACGAGGGCCCCAAGGGCGGCCCGGGCATGCGCGAGATGCTCGCGATCACCGGCGCCATCAAGGGCGCCGGCCTCGGCAAGGACGTCCTGCTGCTCACCGACGGCCGCTTCTCCGGCGGCACCACCGGCCTGTGCATCGGCCACGTGGCGCCCGAGGCGTCCGACGGCGGCCCCATCGCATTCGTGCGCGACGGAGACCGGATCCGGGTGGACATCGCCGGCCGCACCCTGGACCTGCTGGTCCCGGCGGACGAGCTCGCCGCGCGGAAGGACGGGTGGGAGCCGATCCCGCCGAAGTTCACCACGGGAGTGCTGGGCAAGTACGCCAAGCTCGTGCACTCCGCGGCCGAGGGCGCCTACCTCGGCTGAGGTCCACAGACCGGACATCCGTCTCACGATATGAGACGGCTGTCCGGTAGATTGACACCAACAGCACCACCTCGGGGATAATGGACCCATGTCCAACACGCGACGAGTCGTCGTTATCCAGCGCCTGGCCTGAACCACGGTTCGGGAACGGCGGGTTCGCCCGCTGCCAGGCGCGAGACCCCGAGTAGGCCGACCGGCCGCCGTCGGGGTTTTTTTGTTGGGGAAGCGGAACGGAACCGGCCACCACATCGGCTCCACGAGTTTCCCCGCCGTGAGGCGGGCGGACCCGGGGGACACCCGGGCCGGCACCCAAGGCGCACCAGTCGCCATCGGACAAGCAGTGACGAAGAGGCACAGCAATGAGTAACGGATCCCGCATCACCCCGTCGGTGATGCCATCCCATGCAACCCGTGACAAGCGGGAGAAGAGCGAGTCGGCGGCGGACCGCCTGGTACCGGGGTCGAACCGCGTGATCGGGCCGCAGACGATGACCGGTTCGCAGGCGATCGTGCGGTCCCTGGAGGAGTTGGGGGTCACGGATGTCTTCGGGCTTCCCGGCGGCGCCATCCTGCCGACGTACGACCCCCTGATGGACTCCACCGTCATCCGCCACATCCTCGTGCGGCACGAGCAGGGGGCGGGGCACGCGGCGCAGGGCTACTACCTGGCCTCCGGCCGCCCCGGTGTGGCCATCGCGACCTCGGGCCCCGGGGCCACCAACCTGGTCACGGCGATCGCGGACGCGCACATGGACTCCCAGGCCTGCGTGTTCATCACCGGCCAGGTGGCCTCCAGCGCGATCGGCTCGGACGCCTTCCAGGAGGCGGACATCGTGGGCATCACCATGCCGATCACCAAGCACTCCCGGCTGATCACCGACGCCCAGGACATCCCGCAGGCCCTGGCCGAGGCCTTTCACATCGCCACCACGGGCCGCCCCGGCCCCGTGCTGATCGACGTGGCCAAGGACGCCCAGCAGGCTGACATGGAGTTCTCCTGGCCGCCCAAGATCGACCTTCCCGGCTACCGCCCCGTGCTCCGGGGCCACTCCAAGCAGGTGCGCGAGGCCGCACGGCTGATCCAGCAGGCCGATCGGCCGGTGCTCTACGTGGGCGGCGGCGTGTCCCGCGGCCACGCGAGCGTGGAGCTGCGCGAGCTGGCCGAGCTGACCGGCGCGCCGGTGGTCACCACCCTGACGGCCCGCGGCGTCTTCCCGGACTCCCATGACCAGCACCTGGGCATGCCGGGGATGCACGGCTCCGTGGCCGCCGTGTCCGCCCTGCAGATGTCCGACCTGCTGATCACGCTCGGCGCGCGGTTCGACGACCGCGTCACGGGCCAGCTGTCCACCTTCGCCCCCAAGGCGAAGGTCATCCACGCGGACATCGACCCGGCCGAGATCTCGAAGAACCGGACGGCGGACGTGCCGATCGTCGGTTCGGTCAAGGAGATCATCCCCGAGCTGGCCGATGCCGTGCGGGACATCCACGGCGAGTCCGGTGCCCCGGACCTCTCCGAGTGGTGGACCGTGCTGAAGCGGCTGCGCGAGACGTACCCGATGGGGTACACGCCCACCGAGGACGGCCTGATGAGCCCGCAGAAGGTCATCGAACGGCTCTCGGCGCATTCCGGCCCTGAGGCCGTCTACGTGGCCGGCGTGGGGCAGCACCAGATGTGGGCCAGCCAGTTCGTGCAATACGAGCGCCCGCACCAGTGGCTGAACTCCGCCGGGCTCGGGACCATGGGCTTCTCCGTCCCGGCCGCCATGGGCGCCCAGGTCGGGAACCCGGACCGGGTGGTCTGGGCGATCGACGGCGACGGCTGCTTCCAGATGACCAACCAGGAGTTGGCGACCTGCCTGATCAACAAGATCCCGATCAAGGTCGCCATCATCAACAACTCCTCGCTGGGCATGGTCCGGCAGTGGCAGACCCTGTTCTACGAGTCCCGGTACTCCAACACGGACCTGAACACCGGGCACGACACCATCCGGGTGCCCGACTTCGTCAAGCTCGCGGAGGCCTACGGCTGCGTGGGGCTGCGCTGCGAGTCGGAGGAGGACCTGGATGCCACGATCGAGCAGGCCCTGGCGATCAACGACCGCCCCGTGGTGATCGACTTCGTGGTCTCCCGGGACTCGATGGTGTGGCCGATGGTCCCCTCGGGCGTCTCCAACAGCGAGATCCAAGTGGCCAAGGACATGACCCCGGACTGGGACGAGGAGGACTGAACATGGCAAGGCATACCCTGTCCGTACTGGTGGAGGACCTGCCGGGCGTGCTCACGCGCGTCACCAGCCTCTTCGCCCGCCGCGCCTTCAACATCCACTCGCTGGCGGTGGGCACCTCGGAACTCGAGGGGCTCTCCCGCATCACCGTGGTGGTGGAGGCGGAGGGTGACCTGCTGGAGCAGGTCACCAAGCAGCTGAACAAGCTGGTCAACGTCATCAAGGTGGTCGAACTGGCCGCCGACGCCTCCGTCCAGCGCGACCACCTGCTGGTCAAGGTCCGCTCCGATGCCGCGTCCCGGTCCCAGGTGGTCCAGGCCGTCGAGCTCTTCCGCGCCTCCGTGGTGGACGTCTCCACGGACTCGGTCACCATCGAGGCCACCGGGGCCGCGGACAAGCTCGCCGCCCTGCTCGAGGTCCTGGAGCCCTTCGGGATCCGCGAACTCGTGCGCTCCGGCACCATCGCCGTGGGGCGCGGGGGCAAGTCGATGACCGACCGGGCTCTGTCCAAAAACTGAGCCCGAAAACTGATCCAGACCTCTAGACCTCTCAACCCAATCCAAGGAGAACACCTGTGTCGACCACCAAGTACTACGAAGACGACGCCGACCTGTCGATCATCCAGGGCCGCACCGTCGCCGTCATCGGCTACGGCTCCCAGGGCCACGCGCACTCCCTGAGCCTGCGCGACTCCGGCGTCGATGTCCGCATCGGCCTCGCCGAGGGCTCGAAGTCCCGTGCCAAGGCCGAGGCCGAGGGCCTGCGCGTCGTCTCCGTGGCCGAGGCGGCCGCCGAGGCCGACCTGATCATGATCCTCACCCCGGACCAGGTCCAGGGCGCCGTCTACAACGAGCACATCGCCCCGAACCTGCAGGACGGCGACGCGCTGTTCTTCGCCCACGGCTTCAACATCCGCTTCGGCTACATCCAGCCGCCGGCCGGTGTGGACGTCGCGCTGGTCGCCCCGAAGGGCCCGGGCCACGTGGTCCGCCGCGAGTTCGAGGCCGGCCGCGGCGTGCCGGCCCTGGTCGCCGTGGAGCAGGACGCCACCGGCAACGCCAAGAACCTGGCCCTGGCCTACGCGAAGGGCATCGGCGGCACCCGCGCCGGCGTCATCGACACCACCTTCACCGAGGAGACCGAGTCCGACCTCTTCGGCGAGCAGGCCGTGCTCTGCGGCGGCGCCTCCCAGCTGGTGCAGTACGGCTTCGAGGTCCTGACCGAGGCCGGCTACCAGCCGGAGATCGCCTACTTCGAGGTCCTGCACGAGCTCAAGCTCATCGTGGACCTGATGGTCGAGGGCGGCATCGCCAAGCAGCGCTGGTCCGTCTCGGACACCGCCGAGTACGGCGACTACGTCTCCGGCCCGCGCGTGATCGACCCGTCCGTCAAGGAGAACATGAAGGCCGTGCTGGCCGACATCCAGGACGGCACCTTCGCCAAGCGCTTCATGGACGACCAGGCCGCCGGCGGCCCGGAGTTCAAGCAGCTGCGTGCCGCGGGCGAGGCCCACCCGATCGAGAAGACCGGCCGTGAACTGCGCCAGATGTTCTCCTGGCTCAAGGACTCGGACGACGACTACACCGAGGGCACCGCAGCCCGCTGAGCCGGCTGATCAGGCCTGCAACCGGTCCCACGGTTCCCGACGCCGGCCCCTCGTCTACCTGCCTTCCCTGCGGTAGGCGGGGGGCCGGCGTCATTCCCCTCGGTGCCAAGCCCTAGAATCGATACGGCCGACCCGAGCCAGCGCGGCCGGCCCACCTGCTCCACCCCAGCCCCACCACAGTCCCAACGAAAGCGAATGATCCGTGTCTGAGACCAAGCCCGTCGTCCTCATTGCTGAAGAACTCTCCCCGGCCACGGTGGACGCGCTGGGTCCCGACTTCGAGATCAGGACCACGGACGGCTCGGACCGCGCCCAGCTGCTGGCCGCCCTGCCGCAGGCCAACGCCGTGCTGGTCCGCTCGGCCACGAAGATGGACGCCGAGGCCATCGCCGCCGCCCCGCACCTGAAGGTCATCGCCCGTGCCGGCGTGGGGCTGGACAACGTGGACACCAAGGCGGCCACCCAGGCCGGGGTGATGGTCGTCAACGCGCCGACCTCCAACATCCTCTCCGCCGCGGAGCTCACCTGCGGCCACCTGCTGGGCGTGGCGCGCAACATCGCCCCGGCCAACCGGGCCCTGAAGGACGGGGAGTGGAAGCGCTCCAAGTACTCGGGCGTGGAGATGTACGAGAAGAAGCTCGGCATCATCGGGCTGGGCCGGATCGGCTCGCTCGTGGCCGAGCGCATGCGCTCCTTCGGCATGGAGATCCTGGCCTACGACCCATACGTCACCTCCGCCCGCGCCCAGCAGATCGGCGCCCGGCTGCTGACCCTGGACGAGCTGCTGGCCGAGGCCGACTTCCTCACCATCCACATGCCCAAGACCCCGGAGACCATCGGGATGATCTCGGACGAGCAGTTCGCCCTCATGAAGGACACCGCCTTCGTGGTGAACGTGGCCCGCGGCGGACTGATCGACGAGGAGGCGCTGGACCGCGCCCTGACCGCCGGCAGCATCGGCGGCGCCGCGATCGACGTGTTCTCCTCCGAGCCGGCGGTGGACCTGCCGTTCTTCGCCCACGACCACGCCGTGGTGACCCCGCACCTGGGCGCCTCCACCACCGAGGCCCAGGAGAAGGCCGGGGTGTCCGTGGCCAGGTCCGTGCGCCTGGCCCTGGCCGGTGAACTCGTCCCGGACGCCGTCAACGTGGCCGGCGGGGTCATCCACGAGGACATCCGCCCCGGCATCCCGCTGGCGGAGAAGCTCGGGCGGATCCTCACCGCCCTGTCCACGGGGGACTCCCTCACCGTGGTTGAGCTGGACGTGGCCGGCGAGATCGCGGACAAGGACGTGAAGTCGCTGCAGCTGGCGGCGCTCAAGGGCGTGTTCACGGACGTCGTCTCGGATCAGGTCTCCTACGTCAACGCCCCGGTGCTGGCCGAGCAGCGCGGCATCGAGTCGCGGCTGACCACCACAGCGGAGTCCCCGGCCTACCGCAACACGATCACCGTCAAGGGGGCCACCTCCAACGGCACCCAGCTCTCCGTGGCCGGCACCCTGACCGGGCCCAAGCAGGTGCAGAAGGTGGTGGGGATCGACGGCTACGAGCTCGAGGTCCCCCTGGCCGAGCACCTGCTGGTGTTCCGCTACGCCGACCGTCCCGGGGTCATCGGCACCATCGGCCGGGTCCTCGGGGACGCCGGCGTGAACATCGCCGGCATGGACGTCTCGCGCCAGGTCGAGGGCGGCGAGGCCCTGGCCCTGCTGACCCTGGACGCGGCGCTGCCCTCCGGTGTGGCCGAGGAGCTCGGCCAGGCCATCGGCGCCTCCAAGGTCGCCGGGATCGACCTCGAGGACTGAGCCGCCGTGGCAGAGAGCTACTACCTGACGACCGCGATCTCCTACCCGAACGGAGATCCCCACATCGGCCACGCCTACGAGTACGTGGGCACGGACGTGATGGCGCGCTTCCAGCGGCTGGACGGCAAGGACGTCTACTTCCTGACCGGCACGGACGAGCACGGCCAGAAGATGCAGCAGACGGCCGAGCGCGAGGGGATCACCCCCATGGAGCTGGCCACGCGCAACGCCGCACGGTTCAAGTCGGTCGACGACGAGGTCCTGGACATCTCCTACGACCGGTTCATCCGCACGACCGACGCGGATCACGCGGTGGCGGTCCAGGAGATCTGGCGGCGCATGGAGGCCGCGGGGGACATCTACCTGGACAGCTACGCCGGGTGGTACTCGGTCCGCGACGAGCGGTTCTTCACCGAGGACGAGACCGAGGTGCGCGAGGACGGTCAACGCTACGCGGCGGAGACCGGGACCGAGGTCACCTGGACCGAGGAGGAGAGCTACTTCTTCCGCCTCTCGGCCTACCAGCAGCCGCTGCTGGAGCTGTACCGCGCACGGCCGGACTTCGCGGCCCCGCAGTACCGGTTCAACGAGGTCATCCGCTTCGTGGAGTCCGGGCTGGAGGACCTGTCCATCTCCCGGACCTCCTTCGACTGGGGCATCAGCGTCCCGGCGCCGGCCGACGCCTCCGGACCGCAGCCGACGCAGGACCATGTCACGTACGTCTGGGTGGACGCCCTGACGAACTACCTGACCGGGGCGGGCTTCCCGGACGAGCAGTCCGAGCAGTTCCGGCGGTGGCCGGCCGACCTGCACGTCATCGGCAAGGACATCTCCCGCTTCCACTGCATCTTCTGGCCCGCGTTCCTGATGAGCGCCGGGATCGAGCTGCCCCGGCGCGTCATGATCCACGGCTTCCTCAACAACAACGGCGAGAAGATGTCCAAGTCGCTGGGCAACGTGGTGGGGCCGGCTGAGTGGGTCCAGCGCTACGGGCTCGACGCCGTCCGGTACTTCCTGCTGCGGGAGTTCCCCTTCGGGGCGGACGGCTCCTACAGCCACGACGCGGTGGTGGGGCGGAAGAACGCGGACCTGGCGAACAATCTGGGCAACCTGGCCCAGCGGTCCCTGTCCATGGTGGCCAAGAACCTGGGTGGGGTCCTCCCGGAGCCCGGTCAGTACACGGACGCCGACCGCGCCCTGCTGAAGTCCGTCTCCGGCCTGCTGGACGGCGCACGCGCGGACTACGCCGTGCAGGACTACCACCACGCGCTCGAGACCACGTGGGCCGTGCTGGGGGACGCCAACGCCTACTTCGCCGAGCAGCAGCCGTGGGTGCTGCGCAAGAGCGACCCGGCCCGCATGGCCACCGTGCTGTACGTGACGCTGGAGACCGTCCGGCGCGTGGCGCTGCTGGCCCAGCCCGTGATGCCCGGCTCGGCCACCCGGCTGCTGGACCTGCTGGGCGTGGAGGCCACCGGCGACGCCGGCCGCACCGGTTCCTCGGGGACCGGCGCCCGGTCCTTCGCGGCCTGGGACGCGGCCCTGGTGCCGGGCACCGCCCTGCCCGCGCCCACCCCGGTCTTCCCCCGCCACGAGGAGCCGGAGGCGGACTGAGCCGCTCCGCCCCACGCCACCACTTTGAGGGCAGAATGAACCGGTTCGTTCTGCCCTCAAAGTGAAGAGGCTGACGAAAGTGTCCATCATTCGGACAGGGCGACCACATGGTGGACGTTCGGGAGGGTGTCCACCTAACCTGACGGCATGGAGAACGTAGCCAACACCCCCGATCCGACCGCCGTGCTGGACCTCGCCGTGATCGGCGGAGACGGGATCGGCCCGGAGGTCACCGCCGAGGCCCTCAAGGTGATGCGGGCCGCCACCGCTGCGGTGGGAGACGCCGAGATCCAAGCCACGGAGTACTCTCTCGGTGCCGCCCACTGGCTCGAGACGGGGGAGACCCTGAGCGATGAGACCCTGGCGCGGCTGCGTGGCCATGACGCGATCCTCTTCGGCGCGGTGGGCGCAGCCCCGAACGACACCCGCATCCCGTCCGGCCTGATCGAGCGGGAGCTGCTGCTGAAGCTGCGGTTCTCCCTGGACCACGGCGTCAACCTGCGTCCCTCCCGCCTCTACCCCGGGGTGGTGAGCCCGCTGGCCCACCCCGGGGACATCGACTTCGTGGTGGTGCGCGAGGGCACGGAAGGCCCCTACGTGGGCAACGGCGGGGCCATTCGCACCGGGACGCCGCAGGAGATCGCCACCGAGGTCTCGATCAACACCTCCTTCGGCGTGGAGCGGGTGGTGCGCCACGCCTTCGCCCTGGCCGACGGGCGCCCCCGCCGCCACGTGAGCCTGGTCCACAAGCACAACGTCCTGGTCCACGCCGGCCACCTCTGGCGCCGGACCGTGGAGGCCGTGGCGGCCGAGTACCCGCAGGTCTCCCACGACTACATGCACGTGGACGCCGCCACGATCTACCTGACGACCGATCCCGCACGCTTCGATGTGATCGTCACGGACAACCTCTTCGGGGACATCCTCACGGACCTGGCCGCGGCCGTGAGCGGCGGCATCGGCCTGGCCGCCTCCGGCAACCTGAACATCTCGGGGACCGGGCCCTCCATGTTCGAACCGGTCCACGGCTCCGCCCCGGACATCGCCGGTCAGCAGAAGGCGGATCCCACGGCGGCCATCCTCTCCGCCGTCCTGCTGCTCGAGCAGGCCGGCCGCACCGAGGCGGCCCGGCGCATCAACGAGGCGGTGTGGTCCGATCTGGCGGCACGCGCCGCCGCGGGAGACCAGTCGGCGTCCCGGTCCACCGCGCAGATCGGCAGCGACATCGCCGCGCGCCTGTAGAGGCGTGCGCCGGCAGGGGTGCTCCGCCTGGATCGCCCACTGCGCGGCGGGTTCTATGATGGACGGACTCGAGAGAAGGAAGTTGCCGTGACCATGGAGTTCACCCGCCACCCCCATCCGACGCCTGTGTCCGAGGACCGGCGTCGGGACATCCTGGTCGACCCCGGGTTCGGGCAGCATTTCACGGACCACATGGTCTCCATCGACTGGACCCGCGCCGACCCGGGGGCCGGGGCGCCCCACAGCGGCGGGGCGTGGCACGATGCCCGCGTCGAGCCCTTCGGCCCGCTGACCCTCTCGCCGGCCGCCGCCGTGTTCCACTACGCGCAGGAGATCTTCGAGGGGCTCAAGGCCTACCGCCACCAGGACGGCAGCGTGTGGACGTTCCGCCCGCAGGCCAACGCGGCGCGGCTGAACCGCTCCGCCCGGCGCCTGGCGCTGCCGGAGCTGCCGGAGGAGGACTTCCTCGAGGCGCTGCGCCTGCTCGTGGCCACGGACGAGTCCTGGGTGCCCGACGGCGAGGGGCAGTCGCTCTACCTGCGCCCCTTCATGATCGCCACGGAGGAGTTCCTCGGGGTGCGTCCGGCCAACGAGGTCGCCTTCAAGGTCATCGCCTCCCCGGCGGGCAACTACTTCGGCGGTGCGCTCAAGCCCGTGTCCATCTGGGTCTCCCGCGAGCTGGCCCGCGCCGGCCACGGTGGGACCGGCGCTGCCAAGTTCGGGGGCAACTACGCCGCCTCCCTGGCCGCCCAGATGGAGGCCTCCGCCCACGGCTGCGACCAGGTGCTGTTCCTGGACCCCACCCGGCAGAACGCGGTGGAGGAGCTCGGCGGGATGAACATCTTCTTCGTCTTCTCCGACGGCACCCTGGTCACCCCGGAACTCACCGGCACCATCCTCGAGGGGATCACGCGGTCCTCCGTGATCCAGCTCGGCCGGGACCGCGGGCTCGACGTGGTCGAGCGCACCGTCACCCTGGACGAATGGCGCGAGGGCGTCTCCTCCGGGCAGATCAGCGAGGTCTTCGCCTGCGGCACCGCGGCCGTCATCACCCCCATCGGGACGCTCGTGGACGGCGGGGACTCCTTCGCCTCGCCGGAGGTCGACGAGACCAGCGTGGCCATGGACATCCGTGAAGAGCTGCTGGGGATCCAGACCGGACACTCCGAGGACCGCCACGACTGGCTGTACCGGCTGGCCTGAGCCCGCGGTCCGTTCCACCCGGTGCACTGCCCTAGGCTGGTTCCATGCGCATAGCCCGATTCGTCGTCGACGCCGAACCCCAGTACGGACTCATCGAGGGGGAGCCGGACGCACCGCAGCAGGACCTCGAGGTCGTGGTCCTGCACGGGGACCCGTTCTTCCAGGGGATCCAGCCCACCGCGACCCGTCACCGCCTGTCGGACGTGCGGCTCGTGGCGCCGATCATCCCCCGGTCCAAGATCGTGGGGGTCGGGCGCAACTGGGCGGACCACGCCGCCGAACTGGGCAACCAGGTCCCGGACAGCCCCCAGTTCTTCCTGAAGCCCAACACCTCCGTGGTGGGGCCGGGCGAGCCGGTGACCCTGCCCCCCTGGTCCGAGCAGGTGTCCTACGAGGCGGAACTGGCCGTGGTCATCGGCACCATCTGCAAGGACGTCCCCGCCGAGCGGGTGGATGACGTGGTCTTCGGGTACACCGTGGGCAACGACCTCACGGCCCGGGACGCCCAGAAGGCGGACCTGCAGTGGGCCCGGGCCAAGGGCTTCGACGGCTCCTGCCCCCTCGGACCGTGGATCGAGACCGGGTTGAAGAGCACGGACACCGAGGACCTGGGGATCCGCATGGAGCTGGACGGCACCCTCGTCCAGGACGGCCGCACCTCGGACATGGTCTTCGGCGTGCGGGAGATCGTCTCGGCCGTGTCCCAGGCCTTCACCCTGCTGCCCGGCGACGTCATCCTCACGGGGACGCCGGCCGGCGTCGGACTGGTGGAGGCCGGCCAGCGCACGGAGGCGACCGTCGAGGGCATCGGTTCCCTGAGGACCCTCTACCGGCGCTGAGCGGGCCCGCGGGCCGGAACCCACGGAACCCACCCGCTCGGCAGGATACTCGGCGTGCCGGTCCTTGACCGGCCGGTACCGGGTGGCGAAGATGTACAGGCGTCACGTGAGCCACGGGGATCACTGGATTCACGTTGACCAGATCTGTCACATCTGTCACTGAGGGGATCCGACGATGAGCCATGCCGATCCATCCGACACCGAGACGGTGGCCGACCTGCCACCGGTGCATGTCGAGTCCGCACCGCGGTGGACACCGCTGAAGATCGCCCTCTGGGCGGGGATCGCACTGCTCGGCGGCGTCGCCTGGGCGATGCTGGCGATCGTCCGCGGTGAGACCGTCAACGCGATCTGGTTCGTCTTCGCGGCGGTCTGCACCTATCTGATCTTCTACCGCTTCTACTCGAAGTTCGTCGAGCGCAAGATCGCCCGGCCGGACGACCGCCGGGCCACCCCCGCCGAGTACAAGGCCGATGGCAAGGACTACGTCGCCACGGACCGCCGGGTGCTCTTCGGGCACCACTTCGCCGCCATCGCCGGTGCCGGGCCGCTGGTGGGGCCCGTGCTCGCCGCGCAGATGGGATACCTGCCCGGCACCATCTGGATCATCGTCGGGGTGGTGCTGGCCGGCGCGGTGCAGGACTACCTGGTGCTGTTCTTCTCCACCCGCCGGGGCGGGCGCTCCCTGGGCCAGATGGCCCGGGACGAGCTGGGCCGGGTGGGCGGCTATGCCGCCATCGTGGCGACGCTGCTGATCATGATCATCATCACCGCGATCCTCGCCCTCGTGGTGGTCAACGCCCTGGGCGAGAGCCCGTGGGGCGTGTTCTCGGTGGGCATGACCATCCCGATCGCACTGTTCATGGGCGTCTACCTCCGCTTCCTGCGGCCCGGGCGGATCGCCGAGGTCTCCCTGATCGGCTTCGCGCTGTTGATGGCCGCGATCGTGGGCGGCGGCTGGGTGGCCGAGACCGAGTGGGGTGCCACCCTGTTCACCCTGGACCGCACCACCATCGCCTGGGGCATCATCGTCTACGGGTTCATCGCCGCCGTGCTTCCCGTCTGGCTGCTGCTGGCCCCCCGCGACTACCTCTCCACCTTCATGAAGATCGGCGTCATCGTCCTGCTGGCGGTCGCGATCGTCATCGTCCAGCCGGGCATCGACGTGCCGGCGGTCAGCGAGTTCGCCTCGCGGGACGACGGGCCGGTCTGGGGTGGTGCGCTGTTCCCCTTCCTGTTCGTCACGATCGCCTGCGGCGCCCTCTCCGGGTTCCATGCCCTGATCGCCTCCGGGACCACGCCGAAGATGATCGAGAAGGAGAAGCAGACCCGGTTCATCGGCTACGGCGGCATGCTGATGGAGTCCTTCGTGGCCGTCATGGCCCTGGTGGCCGCCGTGTCCATCGACCGGGGCATCTACTTCGCCATGAACGCCCCGGCGGCCCTGACCTCCGGCTCCGTGGAGGGGGCCGTGGCCTGGGTCAACTCGCTGGGCCTGACCGGCGTGGACCTCACGCCGGAGATGCTGACCACGCTGGCCCAACAGGTCGGTGAGGAGACCGTGGTCTCCCGGACGGGCGGGGCACCCACCCTGGCCGTCGGCCTGGCCCTGATCATCGGCCAGTGGATCGGCGGCTCGGGCATGATGGGATTCTGGTACCACTTCGCCATCATGTTCGAGGCCCTGTTCATCCTCACCGCCGTGGATGCCGGCACCCGGGTGGCGCGGTTCATGCTGCAGGACTCGATCGGCAACGTGGTGCCCCGCTTCAAGGACACCGGATGGCGGTTCGGGGCGTGGCTGTGCACGGCCATCATGGTGGCCGGCTGGGGGGCCGTGCTGATCATGGGGGTGGGGGACCCCCGCGGCGGGATCAACACCCTGTTCCCGCTGTTCGGCATCGCCAACCAGCTGCTCGCCGCGATCGCCCTGGCCGTGGTGCTCACCATCGTGGCGCGACGCCGGACCTTCGGCTCCCTGTGGATCGTGGCACTGCCGCTGGCCTTCATCACGGTGGTGACCACCGTGGGCTCGCTGCAGAAGATCTTCTCCCCGGCCACGGCGGTCGGCTACTGGGCCCAGCACGTGCAGTTCCGGGACGCCCTGGCCGCCGGGGAGACCTCCCTGGGGGCCGCACCGGACGTGGCGTCCATGGAGGCGATCGTGCGCAACTCCTTCATCCAGACGTCCCTGTCCGTCATCTTCCTCGTGCTGACCCTGGTGGTGATCGCCACCTCGGTGACGCGCACCGTCCAGGCCTTCCGCTCCACCGAGGTGATCGACCACGCGGATCCCACCGTGCCCTCGAAGATCTTCGCCCCGGCCGGCATCCTGGCCACGCGGGAGGAGAAGGAGGTCCAGGCCCAGTGGGACGAGCTGCCGGCGGACCGCCGGCCCGTCCGGAGCGGCCACTGATGCACCGGTCCGTGCGGGGGAGGCTGAAGCGGGGGTGGTCTGCGGCCGCCTGGTATGTCCGGGCGTTGCTGGGGGAGGACCGGTACCGCCAGTACGTCCAACACCAGTCCCGGGCCCATCCGGGCTCGGTGCCGCTCAGCGAGGGGGACTTCTGGCGGATGGTCTACCGCGAGCAGGACCTCAACCCCTCGGGGCGCTGCTGCTGACCTCCCAGCGGCTAAACTTCAGGGCATCATGACTGAATCCCTGCCCGGTACCCCTGCACCCGCCCCCGCCGACATCCCCGCCGTTCCCGCCGACGCACCCGTGCGGGTCCGCTTCTGTCCCTCGCCCACCGGCACGCCGCACGTCGGGCTGATCCGCACCGCCCTGTTCAACTGGGGCTGGGCGCGGCACACCGGCGGCACCATGGTCTTCCGCATCGAGGACACCGACGCCAAGCGGGACTCCGAGGAGAGCTACCAGCAGCTGCTCGAGGCCATGGCCTGGCTGGGCATCGACTGGGACGAGGGTGTCGAGGTCGGCGGCCCGCACGGTCCGTACCGCCAGTCGCAGCGTTCCGAGATCTACCAGGACGTCATCGCCCGGCTGCAGGCGGCCGGCCATATCTACGAGGCCTTCTCCACCGCCGAGGAGGTCGAGGCCCGCCACCGCGCCGCCGGCCGGGACCCCAAGCTCGGTTACGACAACCACGACCGCGGGCTCACCGAGGAGCAGAAGGCCGCGTTCCGGGCCGAGGGCCGGGCGCCGGTGCTGCGCCTGCGGATGCCGGACACGGACCTCACGTTCACGGACACGGTGCGCGGGGAGATCACCTTCCGAGCCGGCTCGGTCCCGGACTTCGTGGTGGTCCGGGCGGACGGGAACCCGCTGTACACCCTGGTCAACCCCGTGGACGACGCCCTGATGGAGATCACCCACGTGCTGCGCGGTGAGGACCTGCTGTCCTCCACGCCGCGCCAGATCGCCCTGTACCAGGCGCTGTACGCGGTGGGCGTGGCGAAGTACATGCCCGAGTTCGGCCACCTGCCCTACGTGATGGGGGAGGGCAACAAGAAGCTGTCCAAGCGGGACCCCCAGTCGAACCTGTTCCTGCACCGGGAGAACGGGTTCATCCCCGAGGGGCTGATCAACTACCTGGCCCTGCTGGGCTGGTCGCTGTCGGCGGACGAGGACATCTTCACGCGCGAGCAATTCATCTCCGCCTTCGACATCCACGACGTCCTGGCCAACCCGGCCCGCTTCGACGAGAAGAAGGCCACCGCCATCAACGGGACGCACATCCGGCTCCTGGACGGGGCCGACTTCCGCGACCGCCTCGTGCCGTACCTGCGTGCCGCCGGGCTCGTGGGGGAGGAGCTCTCCGAGCGCGAGGGCCGGATCCTGGATGCGGCGGCCCCGCTGGTCCAGGAGCGCGTCGCCCTGCTGGGCGAGGCCGTGGACATGCTCGCGTTCCTGTTCCAACAGGACGCGGAGATCACGACGGCGGACGGGGCCCTCAAGGGCATGCCCGCCGACCTGCCCGGCGCCCTGGCCGCGGCGCGGAAGTCCCTCGCCGCCCTGGACGCGGCCTCCTGGACCGTCGAGGGCATCGAGGCGGCCCTGCGTGCCGCTCTGATCGACGGGCTGGGCCTGAAGCCGCGCCAGGCCTTCGGCCCGGTCCGGACCGCCGTGTCCGGCAAGAAGGTCTCGCCACCGCTGTTCGAGTCCCTGGAGATCCTCGGCCAGGAATCCTCGCTGGCCCGGCTGGACCGGTTCGCGGCCGAACAGGCCGGTTGATCACCGCCGGCACCGCCCCCAGACCTCGTTTTGTCATCGGGGCGGAACGCCGGTATAGTAAACACCCGTGCCGCAGAGACAGCGGCACGGATGGCCCAAGACCGGATCGGTTCCTCCGAACACGGACTTGACAGCCATTGGGGTATGGTGTAATCGGCAACACAACAGTTTCTGGTACTGTCATTCTAGGTTCGAGTCCTGGTACCCCAGCGGTTTCACTGAAGAGATGGACCTCCGCGGAGGTGAGCGTCGATTTGGTGAAGACCACCAGAGTGTGAAACACTTCTGGGGTTGCCCAAACGGGTCTGCCACTGGCAGGACGGGTGAGCAACGGTGACGGCCCCATCGTATAGCGGCCTAGTACGCCGCCCTCTCACGGCGGTAACGCGGGTTCGAATCCCGCTGGGGTCACCACAGCACGAAGGCCCGGTCCATCTGGACCGGGCCTTCGTCGTTCCCCCGTGCCGTGTCCCGTGCCGTTCCCTCCGTGCCGTTCCCTCCGTGTCGCGTCACGGTGCGGAGTCACGCCGGTGACGGGCCAGGTGTCATGATGGGGTGCGTGAGCACCACAGAAGACGACGCCTCGGCGCCGACGCCGCCACCCGCGGCCGCGGCCGAGGCGGTGGACCTGCTGAGCCGCCTGCGCCACTCGCTCGAGCAGGTCTCCCTGCCCCTCGGGATCGACGGTGCCGCCGAGTCCGCCCGGACGCGGGACGCCGCGGTGGACCAGTTGGACGACTACGTCCTGCCGCGCTACCGCAGCCTCGACGCCCCCCTGCTGGCCGTCGTCGGGGGATCCACCGGTGCGGGAAAGTCCACGCTGGTCAACGCGCTGGTCGGCCACCCGGTCACGCGCTCCGGGGCCATCCGGCCCACCACCCGACAGCCGATCCTGCTGCACCACCCGGACGACCTGGAGTGGTTCACCACCGCACGGGTGCTGCCCCACCTGTCCCGGGTCCGGGGCCACCGGGCCGATCTGGGCGCCGCCGTGAGAGCCGAGCAGGCCGGTGTGGATCCGGACCCCGCGGCCATCGGGTCCCTGGTCATGGTGGCCGAGCCGTCCCTCACCGTCGGAATGGCGCTGCTGGACGCTCCGGACATCGACTCCATCGCAGACGAGAACCGCCGGCTGGCTGCACAGCTGCTCTCCGCCGCCGACCTGTGGATCTTCGTCACCACCGCCAACCGCTACGCGGACGCCGTGCCCTGGGAGCTGCTGCTGGACGCGGCAGCCCGGGACATCACCGTGGCCGTGGTGCTGGACCGGGTGCCGAACGCGGTCCAGGCCGAGGTGGGCGCCGATCTGCGCGGGATGCTGGAACGGCAGGGGCTGGGATCTGCCCGGCTGTTCGTGGTCACCGAGTCCGCGCTGGACGCCGACGGCATGCTGCCGGCCGGCGCCGCGGACCCCCTGCGGGACTGGCTGGCCGCCATCGCCGCCGATGCCGGTTCCCGCTCCGAGGTGGCACGCCGCACCCTGAACGGCGTGGTCCGTCAGCTGGCGGACAAGACGGAGGGCCTGGTCCAGGCCGAACAGGACCAGCGGCGGGCCGCCGCGCGGCTGAAGGGGGACGTGGACTCGGCGTACGAGCAGGCGCTGCAGGGCGTGCTGGCCGCCACGCAGGACGGGACCCTGCTGCGCGGCGAGGTCCTCTCCCGGTGGCAGGACTTCGTGGGGACCGGGGAGTTCTTCCGTTCCCTCGAGTCCGGGATCGGCCGGCTGCGGGACCGGTTGACCGCCTTCCTGACCGGACGACCGGCCCCTCCGGAGGAGGTCGAGACGGCCATCGAGACCGGCCTGCACGCCGTGCTCGTGGAGCAGGCCGCCGCGGCAGCCGAGGAGACCGAGCAACGCTGGCGGCAGGACGCCGCCGGACGGGGACTCGTGCAGGGCCGGGACCTGGCGGGGCTGCCGGAGGACTTCCCCGCCCGGGCCGCCGCCCAGATCCGCGGCTGGCAGGAGGACCTGATCCACCTGATCCAGCAGGAGGGGGCCGGCAAGCGGACCATGGCCAGGATCTCCGCCCTCGGCGTCAACGGGGTCGCGGTGACCCTGATGATCGTCTCCTTCGCCTCGACCGGTGGACTGCTGGGCATCGAGGTGGGGATCGCGGGAGGCACGGCCGTCGTCGCCCAGAAGCTGCTGGAATCGATCTTCGGTGAGGACGCCGTCCGCCGGCTCGCCCGCCGCTCCCAGGAGAACCTCGTGGAACGGATCACGGAGCTCCTGCAGACCGAGTCCCGCCGCTTCACCCAGCTGCTGGACGAGGTGCCGGACGAGGCGGCCTCGGGGCGATGGTCCGAGCTGATTCCCGCACTGCGGCGGCTGGCCGCCCGGCGGGAGGGCTGAGCCATGGCGAAGAACGACCAGAGTCCTCTGGACCGCAAGCTCGCGGCCCTGCGGGCCGCCGCCGAACTGGGCGAGGGGCGCGTCCACCACCAGCTGCTGGCAGACGCCGGGCAGGTCGCCGGGCGGGCCGGCGAACGGCGGCGGCTCTCCGCCGACCACACCGTGGTCGGGTTCTTCGGGGCCACCGGTTCCGGCAAGTCCAGCCTGTTCAACGCCGTCACCGGTCAGGACCTGGCCCGCGTCGCGGCCACCCGGCCGACCACCGCCGAGCCGTTGGCGGCCGTGTGGGGGGCGGAGGGCGCCGGGCCGTTGCTGGACTGGCTCGAGGTGGACCAGCGCCACGAGGTGGCGGGTCCGCCGGCCGGCGCTGACCCGAAGGACACCTGGGCGGGACTGCTGGGAGCGGGCCGGGCCCGGCTGCGGGGTGGGGCCCAGGGTGGCGCCGAGGTCCACGGTGGCCTGATCGTGCTGGACCTGCCCGACGTCGACTCGATCGCCATCCACCACCGTCGGATCGCGACGCGGCTGACCGGCCAGGTGGACGTGCTGGTCTGGGTCGTCGACCCCCAGAAGTATGCCGACGCCGCCCTGCACCGGGAGTTCCTCCAGCCGCTGGCCGCCCACCGTGGCGTGACCCTGGTGGCGTTGAACCAGGTCGACCGGCTCGCGGCGCCGGACGTGCCCGCCGTGCTGTCCTCGCTTCGGGGGATCCTGGCCGAGGACGGGATGAGCCGGGTGCCGGTGTACGGGGCCTCCGCCGTCACCGGCGAGGGGATCGAGCCGCTGCGTCAGGCCATCGCCGAGGTGGCGCGCCGGCGGACCGCCGCGACCGAGCGGTTGCTGGCCGATGTGCGCACGGCCGCCCACGCCCTCGGTGCCCAGGACGCCGGTGGGGTGCCGGCCGGCGTCGGGAAGGGGGCCGAGGCCCGGCTGGTGGACGCCCTGGCGCAGGCCTCCGGCGTGGACACCGTGGTGCGCGCCGTGCAGCAGTCTTACCGGCTCGAGGGCGGACGCCGCACCGGCTGGCCCGTGACCCGGTGGATGTCCCGCGTGCGGCAGGACCCGTTGCGCCGCCTCGGCCTGCGCCGGGGGGACGGCGCTGTGGGTGCCCGGCGCCAGTCCACGGCCCCCGACGACCCCCGGGTGCACCGGACCTCGCTGCCGGAGCGCAGCCCCGCCCAGCGGGCCCAGGCGGACGGCGCCATCCGATCCTTCGCGGACGGGGCGAGCCAGGGGGCACCGGAGTCCTGGCGCACCGCGATCCGCCGCGCCGCCCGCCGCCACGACGAGACGCTGGTGGACGAACTGGACCAGGCGGTCTCCTCGGCCGACCTGCGGGCCGGGACCGGGACCTGGTGGTGGCCCGTGGTCAACGTCCTGCAGTGGCTGGCCCTGCTGGCCGCCCTCGCGGGGCTGGGCTGGCTCGGGGTGCTCGCCGGGGCCGGATACCTCCAGTTCGAGCTGCCGCCGGCACCGGACGTGGAGGGATTCCCGGTCCCCGCCCTGCTCCTGGCCGGTGGGCTGGCCTTCGGCCTGCTGCTGGGGTTGCTCACGGCACCGCTGGTGCGCCTCGGGGCCCGCCGGCGCGGGAACCGGGCCCGGCGGCGGCTGCGCGACGGGATCGCGGCCGTCGCCCGCGAGCGCGTCGCCGCCCCCGTGGCGGCCGAGATCGAACGCTACGGGGCGTTCCGGGAGGCGCTGGCGGCGGCCAGCGGGCGGCATTGACCGGCGGTGAGACGGTGCACGGGCGGACCGTGGGTGGGCTGGGCGAGGCGGGGATCCTGGGCATCCTGAACCGCCGCTTTGCCGCGGTGCCGGCCGCGGAGGACTGGCCCGAGGGCACCGTCGGCCCCGGGGACGACGCCGCCGTGGTGGCTGCCCCGGACGGACGGTTCGTCATCACCACGGACGCCATGGCCCAGGACCGCGACTTCCGGATGTCCTGGCCGGCCACGGCACCACGAGGGGCAGCGGCCGGCGGGGACTTCGCCGGAGGCTACTCCACCGGCTGGAAGGCGGCGGCCCAGAACCTCTCCGACGTCAACGCGATGGGCGCGGAGCCCTCGGGACTGCTGCTGGCGCTGACCATGCCCGCCACCACGTCCGTGGCCTGGATCGACGGCCTCGCCGCGGGGATCTCCGGTGCGGTGATCCACCTGGGGGCGAGCCGGTGCCGCGTGGTCGGCGGGGACCTCGGCTCCGATGACCGCATCACCCTGGCGATCACGGCCACAGGAGACCTCCAGGGCCGTCCGGCGATCCGGCGCACGCTCAGCGCGCGTCCCCGCCGGACCCCGGGCGGCGCCGATCCGGGGCTCGACCTGGTCCTGTGCGGGAGGGCCGGCTGGGCGGCCGCGGGGCTGGAGGTGCTGGACACCGGCCGCCAGAGTCTGATGCGCCGCCTCACGTCCGCTCCACGGGCGGCAGGGGCCGGGCTCCACCGCACCGCGGCCCTGGCGGCCGCAGCTCAACTGCGGCCCCGGCCCCCGCTGGGAGCCGGCCGCCGGGCGGCCGAGGCCGGGGCCCTGGCCATGATGGACGTCTCCGACGGCCTGCTCAAGGACGCCGGACGGCTCGCCACGGCCAACGGCCTACGGGCGGAACTCGATCCGGACTGGGTGCGGACCGAGGCACGGGCGCTGGCGCCCCTGGCCCGTTCCCTGGACCGGGACGCCGAGGACTGGGTGTCCGCCGGCGGTGAGGACTACGGGCTGCTGGCCGTGGTGCCGGCCGGCGGGCCCACCGGGGCGCAGATCCCGCCGGGGTTCCGCCGGGTCGGGCGCCTGGTGGGGCGGGCCGGAGAGACGGATGAGTCCTCCTCCGAGGCAGTCGAGGCTGTCGAGGCTTCGGGAGACCCCGACGGCTGGGACCACTTCGCCGCCCCGCTCAGATCACGGCCGCAGTCCGGGTAGGGACACGCCGGGCGAATCGACCGTTGGCGCTCTCATGATCCCCGGGCTGGCCCTGGGTGTGCGGTGGGGTGGCCGGGCGAGAAGCGGTGGCCGAGGGCGGCGTGGGTGAAGCCGGCGGCCTGCCAGGCGGTTCGGTCCAGGACGTTGCGGCCGTCGATGAGCAGCTTCTGGTCCACGAGTCGTCCCACGTACTCGGGGTCCATCTGGCGGAACTCGTCCCATTCGGTGAGCAGGATGACCAGGTCGGCGCCGACCAGGGCCTTCTCCAGGGTGTCGACGTAGTCCAGGCGGGGGAACCGTTTTGCGGCGTTGGCGTTGCCCTGCGGGTCGTAGACGGCCACGTCGGCCCCGGCGGTGAACAGCCGGTTGGCCACGTCCAGGGCGGGGGAGTCCCGCACGTCATCCGAGTGCGGCTTGAACGTCACCCCCAGCAGGGCCACCTTGGACCCGTTGAGGACCTCGACGGCGGCCGGAGACGGGACGGCGCCGGTTCCGGTGGTACCGGGGCCGGCAGCCCCGGCCGTCCCGGTCGCCCCGGCGGTGCGGGCCTGGCCGTGGCGGTGGTGGGAGAGGATCTGGACGGCGAGGTCGACCACGCGGTCGCGGCGGCGCAGGTTGATGTCGTCCATCTCGGCCAGGAAGCGCATGGTGCGGTCCAGGCCGAGCTCGCTCACGCGGGCCTGCAGGGCGCGGATGTCCTTGGGCAGGCAGCCGCCGCCGAAGCCGACGCCGGCGTTGAGGAACTTCCGCCCGATCCGCGGGTCGTGCCCGATGGCGTCGGCCAGGGTGCCGATGTCCCCGCCCACGGTCTCGGTGATCTCGGAGAAGGCGTTGATGAAGGAGATCTTGGTGGCCAGGAAGGCGTTGGCGGCGACCTTGACCAGTTCGGCGGTCTCGAAGTCGGTGGCGATCCACGGGGTGTCCTCGGTGAGGGACTTGGCGTACACCTGCCGGAGCACCTGCTCGGCGTGGGCGGACTCGACGCCGACGACGAGTCGGTCCGGGGTCAGGGTGTCCTTCACCGCGTAGCCCTCGCGCAGGAACTCCGGGTTCCAGGCCAGTTCCACGTCCCCGGGCAGTCCACGCCCGTCCGGTCCGGCCTCCGTGCGGGTGGCGGCGAGCAGGTCCCTCAGGCGGGCGGCGGTGCCGACCGGGACGGTGGACTTGCCCACGATCAACGCGTCCCGGGTGATGTGCCGGGCCAGGGAGGTCACCGAGGCGTCCACGAAGCGCAGATCGGCCGCGCTCTCGCCGGGCTTCTGCGGGGTGCCGACCCCGATGAAGTGCACGTCCGCCCAGGCCCCGACCTCCTCGTAGGAGGTGGTGAACCGCAGCCGGCCGGACTGGACGTGCTTGATCAGCAGCTCCGGCAGTCCGGGCTCGTAGAAGGGCAGCTTGCCCCGGGTCAGGGCCTCGACCTTGGCCGGGTCGATGTCCAGCCCCAACACCTCGAACCCCAGCTCCGCCATGCAGGCGGCATGCGTGGCCCCCAGATACCCCGTCCCGATCACCGAGATCCGCAGGGGAGCCCGAGCCGTCCCTTCGGGCGGGGCCGGGGCCGCCGTCCCCGGGGCGGCGGGCGGGTGCCGGAGGCTGCGGGTGGAGGTCATCACGGACGGTAGTCTAGGATCCGCCCCGCCGCCGTAGGGCACCAACGGGAGAACATCCGACCAACAGCGGGATAAGATCGGCCCCGTCCTGCCGCGGCCCGGACGGTGTGTCCCGGCCGCGACGACCGGTCGACGCCGCGTCCACGAGGGCCATCCATCAGTCGACGTCCGGGGAAGCCATGAGCCTCAGCACGACCAGCGGCACGGCGGAGAAAACCCGCCGGGTGCGTCCGCCGAGGCATGCGTTCCGACCCGACATCCAGGGGCTGCGGGCCGTCGCGGTCATCGCGGTGCTCCTCGACCACCTCTTCGGCTGGCCCACCGGCGGCTTCGTCGGTGTGGACATCTTCTTCGTCATCTCCGGGTTCCTCATCACCGGCCTGCTGCTCCGGGAGTACCAGCGCACGGGCACCATCTCCTTCCGGCGGTTCTACGAGCGCCGGGTCAAGCGCATCCTCCCGGCATCCGCCCTGGTCCTGTTCGTCACCGTGGTCACAGCCAGCCTGGTCCTGCCCGCCACGCGCGCGAAGTCCACCGTCGTGGACGCGATATGGTCCTTCTTCTTCGCCGGCAACTGGCGCTTCGCCTCCACCGGGACCGACTACTTCCAGGAAGGCACGCTGCCGTCGCCCCTGCAGCACTTCTGGTCACTGGGAGTGGAGGAGCAATTCTACCTGGTGTGGCCGTGGCTGATGCTCGCCATCCTGGTCGCCATGGCCCGGTCCCGTACCGGTCCGGCGCAGTCCCGGCGCGTCATCGCCGCGGCGATGGTCGTCATCATCCTGGTGACGGGTGTCTGGGCGCTCCACCAGTCCAGCGCCGATGAGACCCGGGCCTATTTCTCCACCTTCACCCGCGCCTGGGAACTGGGCATCGGGGCACTGCTGGCCGTGGCCGCCCCCCTGCTCGGCAGGATTCCGTCCGGCGCCAGGCCGTACCTGGCGTGGACGGGCAGCGCGGGCATGCTTGCCTCGATCCTGTGGGTGAGCGCCGAGAACGGGGGGTTCCCGGCACCCTGGGCGGCCCTGCCAGTCTTCTCGGTGGCCCTGGTCATCGCGGCGGGGACCGGGGCAGAGGTCAAGGGGCTGTGGCCGCTCACGAATCCCGTGAGCCGCTACATCGGCGACATCTCCTTCTCGTTGTACCTGTGGCATTGGCCGGTGATCGTCCTGCTGGTCGCGGTGGTGCCCTCCGAGGGCCCCCTGTATGTCCTGCTGGCCCTCGTGCTGTCCTTCGGCCTGTCCAGCGCCGGCTACCACCTGGTGGAGAATCCGCTCCGCCACGCCCGGTGGTTCGGCTGGCGGCGGGAACACGCCACGGGGAGGCCGCAGCCGTCCCCGCAGCGGATCTCGGTGACCGTGGCGCTCGTGGTGGTGGCAGCCCTCGGAACCTCGGTCTCCCTGGTCTCCATCCGAGGTGGCGTGACGGAACCGGCCGGAGCGGGCGGGGACGAGGGTGACCGCAGGAAGGCCTCGGCGCTGATGGACCGATGCCTGGGCGCCGCCTCCCTGGAGGCCGGGGAGGACTGCGACGGTGTCCTCGGGGACGGACTGTGGCCGTCCGTCGACAACTTCGCCACCGAGGTCGGCGGCTCGTTCCAGTGCTGGCGGGAGAGGGACGGGAAGGCCTTCCCCGAGTGCGACCTGGGGGCCTCCGAGGGGGAGTATCGCGTCGCGCTCCGGGGCGACAGCCATGCCGCCTCCCTGCTGCCGGCCATCGAACCCATCGCCGAGAGCCAGGGGTGGGACCTCGACGTCTTCACCGGCTGGGGATGCCACTGGTACGTGCACGATGAGGGGGACAACTGTCAGGGGCCGCTGGAGCAGGCCCAGCAGGCCATGCTGACGGGGGAGCCCTATGACGCCGTGATCGTCTCCTCCTCGCGGTATGACACGGTGCGTCCTGCCGGGGAACGGCGGGATCGCTACGAGCAGGCCTGGGCACCGGTGGCCGAGCGGGGGACGAAGATCATCGTGGTCGCCGACGCGCCCGCATCGACCGATGCGGCACTCGAGTGCCTGACGCGGGTGGGTTTCACCCCGCAGGACCACCGGTGTGGGACCAGCGCTGAGGAGGCGTTCGCCCTCGTCGATCCCCTCCCCGAGGTGGCCTCACGGATCGAGGGCGCGGAGGTCATCGACCTGCGGGAGTACTTCTGCAGGGACGGGTTCTGTCCGGCGGTGATCGGGAACGCGGTGGTCTACCGGGACTCCAAGGCCCACCTCACGGCCACCTACATGCGCTCGCTGGAGCCGATGCTCCGGGAACGACTGGTGCCGGCTGTGCAACAGTAGACCGCCGGCGGGAGCCGGCGTCAGATCTTCGTGGCGGACACCCCGGTGGCGCGGATGAGCTCCGTGAGCTGATGTGCATGGCGCATCACGGTCTCCGCGTGGACGCGGCCGGGTTGACGCGTCAGCCGTTCGATCGGCCCGGAGATGGACATGGCCGCGATCACCCGGCCGCTGGGACCCCGGACCGGCGCCGAGACCGAGGCGACGCCGGGTTCGCGTTCCCCGAGGGACTGGGCCCAGCCGCGGCGGCGGACGGCGGCCAGGACCGTGGGCGTGAAGACGGAGCCGTCCAGGCCTTCCACCAGCCGCTCGTTGTCCTCCCAGGCCAGCAGGACCTGGGCTGCCGAGCCGGCCTTCATGGACAGCCGGGTCCCCACGGGGATCGTGTCCCGCAGCCCCACGGGCCGTTCGGCGCTGGACACGCAGACCCGGGAGTCGGCCTGCCGGCGGAAGAGCTGGGAGCTCTCGCCGGTGGCGTCCCGCAGCCGGGACAGGACGGGGCCGGCGGCCGAGGTCAGCCGGTCCTCCCCGGCGGCGGAGGCCAGCTCGGTCAGGCGACTGCCCAGGACGTACCGACCCTGCAGGTCCCGGCCCACCAGCCGGTGGTGCATGAGGGCGGAGGCCAGCCGGTGCAGGGTGGGCCGGGCGATGCCCGTGGCGGAGACCAGCTGGGCCAGGGACGTGGGTCCCGCCTCCAGGGCGTCCAGGATGGCGGCGGCCTTGTCCACCACCCCGACCCCGCTGGGACTCTGGAGGGCGGGTCGGTCGTCATGCGGCGATGTGTCCATACTCTGATACTAACGTCTCAATATGCGAGACAATCGCGCCGGGGTTGGCACCGCCTGATCCGGCGGTGCCAGAGTGGGGATGTCACTGGCGGAAGGACACGAGATGGCAGACAGCGCAGCAGCGAACACGGTAGCGGAGACGTCAGCGGGTGCAGCGGCGGACAGGACCCCGCTCACCCTGGCCGAGAAGGTCTGGCGGGACCACGTGGTGGTCCCCGGAGAGGGTGCGGGCGAGGCCCAGACCCCGGACCTGCTCTACATCGACCTCCACATCATGCACGAGGTGACCAGCCCGCAGGCCTTCGAGGGGCTGCGGCTGGCGGGCCGTCCCGTCCGGCGACCGGACCTGACGATCGCCACCGAGGACCACAACACCCCCACGCTGGAGATCGACCGGCCGATCGCCGATCCGGTCTCGGCCAAGCAGATCCAGACGCTGCGGGACAACGCCGCCGAGTTCGGCATCCGGCTGCACTCCCTGGGGGACGCCGAGCAGGGGATCGTGCACGTGGTGGGGCCCCAGCTGGGCCTGACGCAGCCCGGGATGACCGTGGTGTGCGGCGATTCCCACACCTCCACCCACGGGGCCTTCGGGGCTCTGGCCTTCGGGATCGGCACCTCCGAGGTCGAGCACGTCCTGGCCACCCAGACCCTGCCCTTGAAGCCATTCAAGACGATGGCCGTCAACGTCGAGGGCACCCTGCGTGAGGGGGTCACGGCCAAGGACATCATCCTCGCCGTCATCGCCCAGATCGGCACCGGTGGCGGCCAGGGCTACGTGCTGGAGTACCGTGGCTCCGCCATCCGGGCGCTGTCCATGGAGGCGCGGATGACGATCTGCAACATGTCGATCGAGGCCGGCGCCCGGGCCGGCATGGTGGCGCCGGACGAGACCACCCTTGAGTTCCTCCGCGGCCGGGCGCATGCCCCGCAGGGCGAGGACTGGGACGCGGCCGTGGACTACTGGAACACGCTGCCCACGGATGAGGGGGCGGTCTTCGACGCCGAGGTCTTCCTCGATGCCGACTCCCTCGAGCCCTTCGTGACCTGGGGGACGAACCCCGGCCAGGGCGTGTCCCTCAGCGCCGCGGTGCCGGACCCGGAACACTTCGAGGACCCGAATGCCCGGGCGGCGGCCGAGCGGGCCCTGGAGTACATGGATCTCACCGCCGGCATGCCGATGAAGGAGATCCGGGTGGACACCGTCTTCCTGGGCTCCTGCACCAACTCCCGGTTGGAGGACCTGCGCACGGCCGCCGAGATCATCAAGGGCCGGACCAAGGACGCGGACGTCCGGATGATCGTGGTCCCGGGGTCCGCGCGGGTCCGGCTGGAGGCCGAGGCCGAGGGCCTGGACCGGGTCTTCACGGACTTCGGTGCCGAATGGCGGTTCGCCGGCTGCTCCATGTGCCTGGGCATGAACCCGGACCAGCTGGCGCCGGGGGAGCGGTGCGCCTCCACCTCCAACCGCAACTTCGAGGGGCGCCAGGGCAAGGGCGGGCGCACCCACCTCGTCTCGCCGGTGGTGGCCGCCGCCACCGCCATCCGGGGCACGCTGTCCTCGCCGTCCGACCTGGCGGCCACCGAATCCGAACTGCAGGAGGCCTGATCATGGAACCCGTGACCCACCACACCGGAATCGGTGTCCCCCTGCGGCAGTCGAACGTGGACACCGACCAGATCATCCCGGCCGTCTACCTCAAGCGGGTCACCCGCACCGGATTCGAGGACGCCCTGTTCGCCGGGTGGCGCAAGGACCCGGAGTTCATCCTGAACCGTGAGCCCTACTCACGGGGCTCCGTCCTGGTGGCCGGGCCTGATTTCGGCACCGGCTCCTCCCGCGAGCACGCGGTCTGGGCCCTGAAGGACTTCGGCTTCCGGGTGGTGCTCTCCGCCCGCTTCGCAGACATCTTCCGGGGGAACTCCGGCAAGCAGGGTCTCGTGGCCGCCGAGGTGTACCAGCAGGACATCGAGCTGATCTGGAAGGAGATCGAGAACCACCCCGGCACCGAGGTGTCCGTGGACCTCGAGACCCGCACCGTGACGTGCGGCTCGGTCAGCGCCGCCTTCGGCCTGGACGACTACACGCGGTGGCGGCTGATGGAGGGACTGGACGACATCGGGCTCACCCTGCGCAGTGAGCAGGAGATCTCCGACTTCGAGGCGCGGCGCCCGGCCCTCAAGCCCGCCACGCTGCCCGTGCGGACCGGCTGATCCCCGCCGGTCCCCCGAGGCATCGTATGCTGGTGTGCGGATCCGCGCCGCCCGGGCTGTATTCCCCAGCGGATCCACACACCAGCGACGGCCCGACCCGGCGGGCCACGGAGGAATGCCACTGCCTATGGGAAATCTGCTGACGATCAACGGTGGAAAGCCGCTCGAGGGACGGGTCACCGTCCGCGGTGCCAAGAACCTGGTGCCGAAGGCCATGGTGGCCTCGCTGTTGGGCGACAAGCCGTCCGTGCTGCGTAACGTCCCGGAGATCCGGGACGTCGACATCGTCACCGGTCTGCTCTCCGTGCACGGGGTCAAGGTCTCCAAGGACCCGGTGACCGGCGACCTCTCCCTGGACCCCTCGGACACCAAGTCCGCCACCAGCTCCGAGATCGACGCCCACGCCGGCGACTCCCGCATCCCGATCCTGTTCTGCGGCCCGCTGATGCACTCGATCGGCGAGGCCTTCATCCCCGACCTGGGCGGCTGCAAGATCGGCGACCGGCCGATCGACTTCCACCTCACCGTGCTGCGCAATTTCGGAGCCGTGGTGGAGAAGCGCCCCGGCGGCATCCACATCTCGGCCCCGAAGGGGCTGACCGGGGCCAAGCTCGAACTGCCCTACCCCTCCGTGGGGGCCACGGAGCAGGTGCTGCTGACCGCCGTGAAGGCCGAGGGCATCACCGAGCTCAAGGGCGCCGCGGTCGAGCCGGAGATCCACGACCTGATCCACATCCTGCAGAAGATGGGCGCCATCATCACGGTCCAGACGGACCGGACCATCCGGATCGAGGGGGTCAGCCAGCTCTCCGGGTTCAACCACCGCGCCATCCCGGACCGCAACGAATCGGCGTCCTGGGCCTCCGCCGCGCTCGTGACCCAGGGGGACATCTACGTCGAGGGCGCCATGCAGCGCGACCTGACGGCCTTCCTGAACATCTACCGGAAGATCGGTGGCGAGTTCGAGGTCGACGACGACGGCATCCGCTTCTGGCACGGCGGGGGGAGCCTCAAGCCCCTCGTGCTGGAGACCAACGTCCACCCGGGGTTCATGACGGACTGGCAGCAGCCGCTCGTGGTGGCCCTGTCCCAGGCCGAGGGCGTGTCGATCGTGCATGAGACCGTCTACGAGAACCGCTTCGGGTTCACCGACGCGCTCGTGAGGATGGGCGCCTCGATCCAGCTGCACCGCGAGTGCCTGGGCTCCGTGCCGTGCCGCTTCGGCCAGCGCAACTTCCTGCACTCCGCCGTGATCTCCGGCCCGACCGAACTGCACGGGGCCGACTTCGACATCCCGGACCTGCGCGGCGGTTTCTCCCACCTCATCGCCGCCCTGGCGGCCCGGGGGACCTCGCGGGCCACCGGGATCGAGATCATCAACCGCGGCTACGAGAAGTTCATGGACAAGCTGACCGGCCTCGGAGCGGACGTCGAGCTGTCCGCCATCAGCCGGTAGGAGAACGCCGTGACTGAATCCGCCGGACTGCGCGCCGGGTACTTCGCCGCGGCCGCCGCGGTGCGTCCCACCCTCAACGCCATCATGTCCAAGGAGTGGCAGGGCCGCGAACACCTCCCGGAGGACGGGTTCATCCTGTGCGCCAACCACCTCTCCAACCTGGATCCGCTGGCCCTGGGCCACATGGTCTACAGCCTGGGATACCTGCCGTACTTCCTGGCCAAGGCCGAGCTCTTCCAGCTCCCCGTGGTGGGCGGACTGCTGACCAGGATGCGGCAGATCCCCGTGGACCGGGCCCGCGGCGGCAACGAGTCGCTGCTGACCGCGAACCAGGTCCTGGCCGACGGCGGTGCCATCATCATCTACCCGGAGTCCACCCTGACCACGGATCCCGACCTCTGGCCGATGAAGGCCAAGACGGGTGCCGCCCGGTTGGCGCTCGAGACCGGGGTGCCGGTCATCCCGGTGGCCCAGTGGGGCATCCACGAGGTCATGCCCAGACCGGCGAGGGCGCCCAAGCCGTGGCCGCGGCGGACCGGACGGATCAGGATCGGGGCCCCCGTGCCCCTGGAGGACCTCCGGGACTCGCCGCTGACGCGGGATGTCCTGGACTCGGCCAGCGAACGCATCATGTCCGCCATCACGGGTGAGCTCGAGGTCCTGCGCGGCGAACCGGCCCCGTCGGGACGGTGGAACCCGCGCACCGCACGGCGCGAGCCGACCCCCGGGCGGCCGGGGCCCGGCGGGGCGCTGCCGGACCGGGGCACCGCGTGAGCGCGGGGGCCGTGGAGGCGGCCGAGGTGGCGGGCGCGCCCGCCCGGCCCGAGAAGCTCGTCGTGGTGGGGGCCGGCAGCTGGGGCACCACCTTCGCCAAGGTCCTGGCCGACTCCGCCGTGGAACGGGGGGTCCCCGCACCCGAGATCGTCGTGTGGGCCCGGCGGCCCGAGATCGCGGAGTCCATCACCCGGGACCACCGCAACGAGGACTACCTGCCCGAGATCGACCTGCCGGACTGCCTGACCGCGACCACGGACCTGGCCGCGGCCGTGACCGGGGCCGGGCTCGTGGTGTTGGCCATCCCCGCACAGGAGGTCCGGGGGCACCTGCCGGCCATCCGCGCCCACCTGGACCCGGCCGCCGTCGTGCTCTCCCTCGTCAAGGGGCTGGAACGCGGCACCGACGCCCGGATGAGCGAGCTGTGCGCCGAGGAGCTGGAGCTGCCGGCGGACCGCTTCGCGGTGGTGTCCGGCCCGAACCTGGCCCTGGAGATCGCGCGGGGGGAGCCCACCGCCACCGTGGTGGCCTCCACGGACCCGGCCGCGGCCGAATGGATCGCCACCCGGACGGCCGGGCCGTACTTCCGGCCCTACACGAACACGGACGTGACCGGCGTGGAGATCTGCGGCGTGGTCAAGAACGTCATCGCGCTGGCCGTGGGCATCTGCGACGGGCTGGGCTTCGGGGACAACTCCAAGGCCTCCGTCATCACGCGCGGGTTGGCCGAGACCACCCGGCTGGCCGAGAGCCTGGGCGGCCAGGCCGAGACGCTGGCCGGGCTGGCCGGACTGGGCGACCTGGTGGCCACCTGTGCCTCGCCGCTGTCCCGCAACCGGACGGCCGGCCGGTACCTCGGCCAGGGGCTGAGCGTGGCGGAGGCCACCGCACGGCTCAAGCAGACGGCGGAGGGCATGAAATCCGTGTCCGCCGTGGTGGACCTGTCACGGCGGCACGGCGTGGAGATGCCGATCAGCGAGGCCATGAACGCGGTCATCGCCGAGACCCTCGATGTGGACACCCTGGCCGGCCTGCTGCTGGCCCGTGACCTCAAATCGGAAGGACGAACGTGAGCACGGAACCTGACCGCAAGCACCCCGCGGGGTCCGGCGACGGCGGCCGCCTGCGCGTGCTGGTGCTGTTCGGAGGCCGTTCGAGCGAGCACCCGATCAGCTGCATCACCGCCACCGGGGTGCTGAAGGCCATGGACGCCGAACGCTACGAGGCGGTGCCGGTGGGGATCACCCCGACCGGCCAGTGGCACGGCCTCGGGGCGGATCCGCGGCGCTGGGACCTGCCCGGCGGGGACCTGCCCCGGGTCCCGGAGCCTGCAGACCCGCTGACGCTGCACCTGACCTCCGCCGGGGGCCACGAGCTCGTCTCCGTCACCAGCGGCACCTCCCACGGGGCCGTGGACGTGGTCTTCCCGCTGCTGCACGGGCCGTTCGGCGAGGACGGGACCCTGCAGGGCGAGCTGGAGATGGCCGCCGTGCCCTATGTGGGCGCCGGTGTGCTGGCCTCGGCCGTCGGCATGGACAAGCACTTCATGAAGGTGGCCTTCCAGGCCGCCGGGCTGCAGGTGGGGCCGTGGGAGACCATCACCGACCGTCAGTGGCGGGCCGATCCAGAGGCCGCCGTTCAGCGGGTGGCCGCCCTCGGCATGCCGCTGTTCGTCAAGCCGGCCCGCGCGGGCTCGTCCTTCGGCATCACCCGGGTGTCCACCCCCGAGGGGATCGCCGAGGCCGTCGAGGAGGCCCGGCGCTTCGACCCGAAGGTGGTCGTGGAGGCCGGGATCGAGGGCCGCGAGATCGAGTGCGCCGTGCTGGACGGCCACGGCCTCGCCGCACCGCGGGCCTCCCTGCCCGGGGAGATCGTGGTGCACGAGGGCACCGGCGACCACGACTTCTACGACTTCGAGGCCAAGTACCAGGACCGCGCCGCAGCGGAGCTGTCCTGCCCGGCGGACCTGCCCCCGGAGGCTATCGCCCGGGTCCGGCGGCTGGCGGTCGAGGCCTTCGACGCGGTCGACGCGGAGGGGCTCTCCCGCGTGGACTTCTTCTACACGCCGGACGGCACGTTCATCATCAACGAGATCAACACCATGCCCGGGTTCACCCCCATCAGCATGTACCCGGCCATGTGGGAGCGGACCGGGCTGTCCTACCCCGAGCTGATCGACGAGTTGCTGGCCCTCGCGCTGGAACGCGGCACCGGGCTGCACTGACCCGCCCGACCCGCCCGACCCCACAGGCGCACCGTGACCCTGCCCCCGCCGGAGTGACACGGTCCGGTCACGCCGTGCCCGCCACGCGCAGGACTACGACGACGGCGCGTCCGTCTGCGGGATCGGCGCCTGGGTGGGTGCGGTGCTGGTACACGCTCCGGTGGCCGGGATACGGCCCACCGCCGCGGCCAGGTCCACCATGACCGAGCTCGACCCGGCCCGCGTGTCATCGAAGAGCACCTCGACGGCGGGGGACCGGCCGTAGGTGGTCAGGGTCCAGAACTCCCCGTCGTCCCGGATCACCCAGTCGATGCCGTTGGCCGTGACGCAGTGCTCCGTGGTGGGCCCCGGGACCGGGACCCCGCAGCGGAGGATGACGGCGGACGGCTCACCCCAGGCGGCCGTGGCCTGGCTGTCCGTCTCGCGGCGTTCCAGGCCGGCGACGACGTCCGGGAGCATGACCATGGCCTCGGCGCAGACGGGATCGGTGGCCTCGGGGGCCGGTTCCACATCCGCCACCGGCCCACCGCAGCCGCTGACGGCCAGCACCGCGCCGGTCAGGGCCATCGTCCCGACGGCCCTGACACCGCGACGCGCGGCAGGGCGGGGCTGGGTCACCAGGTCAGGGGAGAACATGAAGACAGCCTACGATGTCCGGGTCCGGCGGTGCCGTACCATGGAACGAGCACTTCACGGTGTTGGCCCGATCTGGCAGGTTCCCTGGTGGCCTGCGTGCCGGTGACCACCGTGACGCGGAGGTCACCGCACCCCGCAGCCCCTGCCCGGGGCCACCGCCATCGCCCACACCACGGAGGACCGACGTGTCTGAACGCCCCACCGACGAGCCTGAGTTCGGCCAGGACGCCCAGCTCGGCGACGAGCCCCGCCGATCCCGGCCCCGGAAGCGGAAGAACAAGGCGGTCTGGTGGACGCTGGGTGTGCTCCTGGTCCTGGTGATCGGAGCCGGCGTGGTGGCCGCCGGGTATCTGATGAACCTCGCCTCCACCTTCGACAACGACACGAAGCGCTTCGAGACGACCTTCCCCCAGGCGGACACGCGTCCGAGCAAGGCGCCGGCCGAGGAGGGCAGGGAGGAGCCGTTGAACATCCTGCTGCTGGGCTCTGATTCCGGCGGCGGCTCGGGAGAGACCGAGAACCTGGCCGGCGTGCCCCAGGCCGGACGCTCGGACACCATGATGTGGGTCCATATCCCGGGGGACCGCCAGGCCGTCTATGTGATGTCCGTCATGCGCGACCTCTGGGTCGAGATCCCCGGGGAGGGCACCCACAAGCTCAACGCCGCCTACTCCTTCGGCGGCGTACCCAAGACCGTCCAGACCCTGGAGACGATGTTCGGCACCCGGATCGACCACGTGGCTGCCGTGGACATGGCCGGGTTCGAGGGCTTGGTGGACTCCCTGGGCGGCGTGGACATCACGGTGCCGGAATCCTTCCGGTCCGGCAACGGCGGACGGTCGTTCCAGGCCGGCCCCCAGCACATGGACGGGGACACCGCACTGTCCTTCGTCCGCGAACGGTATGCGTTCGCGGACGGGGACTACTCGCGGGTGCGTCATCAACAGCTGTTCATGAAGGCCGTGGCCCAGAAGCTGATGACGCCACAAACCCTGACAAATCCATCCAGAATATCCGATATGGTTAGCGGGTTGTCTCCATATCTGACGCTTGATGAAACGCTGAACTCGGGGGAGTTGGTCTCCATCGGACGGACCATGACGGACGTCCGATCGGATGATCTGGAGATGTTCACGGTGCCCACCAACGGGGTGGGCCGCGCGAGGGGCCAGTCTGTCGTCTGGCCGGACGAGCAGGCGATCGAGGAGATCGGTTCCGCGCTCAGCCACGACGACATGGCCTCGTACCTTTCCGGTCAGTGACCGGAACCCACACGAAAGGACGCGACTTGGACCTTCGCGACTACATCCGGATCCTGCGGAACAACTGGCTGTCGATTCTGCTGGTGACCCTCCTGGGCGTCGCCGTGGCAGCAGGCGCCACCGCCTTGACGAAACCGAGCTACACGGCCCGGACACAGATCTTCGTGGCGGTGAACTCCGGGGACACCGCGAGCGACATCCTGCAGGGGTCCAGCTTCTCCGAGAAGCGCGTCACCTCCTACGTCACCCTTGCCACGAGCCCGCGGGTCCTGCAGCCGGTCATCGACGACCTGGGCCTGGACACCAGCGTGCAGGGACTGGCCGAGACCGTGGAGGCCACCGCCCCGCCGCAGACCGTGTTGATCAACCTCTCCACCACGAACCAGGACCCGGCCCGCTCGGCTCAGATCGCCAACGCCGTGGCCGAGTCCCTGATCTCCACCGTGTACGAGGTGGAGAGCCCCGAGGGCAGCAGCAACCCCCTGGTGGACCTCTCCGTGGTGGAGGAGGCCTCCGTGCCGCTGTCCCCCTCGAGCCCGCGCGTCGCCCTGAACCTGGTGCTCGGCTTCGTGGTGGGCGCCGCCCTCGGCGTGGCCTTCGCCCTGCTGAGGACCCTGCTGGACTCCCGCATCCGCAGCCGCGAGGACGTGGAACGCATCACGGACGCCGCGGTGCTGGGCGCCTTCGCCGACCACAAGGCGGCCGAGGACGAGCCCATCATCTCGCTGGACGACCAGTTCGACCCGCGCGCCGAGAACTACCGCCAGCTGCGCACCCACCTGAAGTTCACCAACGTGGACGGCGGCACCCAGTCTGTGGTGGTCACCTCGTCGATCCCGGGTGAGGGCAAGACCACCACCTCCTGCAACCTCGGCATCATGCTGGCCGAGTCCGGCAGCCGCGTGGTCATCATCGATGCGGACCTGCGCCGCCCGCGCGTGGCCAAGACCCTGGGGCTGGAGGGCGCCGTGGGGCTGTCCACCATCCTGTCCGGCCAGATCGACCTCGAGGACGCCATCCAGACCTGGGGCCCCGACGGCGAGCTGGACGTCATCACCTCCGGCGAGATCCCGCCCAACCCCTCCGAGCTGCTGGGCTCCGAGGCCATGCGCCGGCTGCTGCGCCAGCTGGAGGGCCGCTATGACGTGGTCCTGCTGGACGCCCCGCCGCTGCAGCCCGTGACGGATCCCTCCGTGCTGGCCGCCATGACCTCCGGCGTGCTGCTCGTCAACCGAGTGGACGGCTACGTGCACCGCGAGCAGCTGCAGGGAGGCCTGGACAGCCTGGCCTCCGTGGACGCCCGGGTGCTGGGCCTGGTGCTGACCCGCATGCCGCAGAAGCGCGGCACCTACTACGCCTATCAGTACGCCTACGAGGCGGACACCGTGGAGCCCACCTCGGCGCGCCGGTCCAACGGCGGCCGGCCCAACGGCGGCCGGCCCTCCGGCAAGGGCCAGTCCTCGAACCAGAAGGCCCTGACGGGTATGCGATTCCGGTGAGGTGCCGGGCATGACCAGGGACGAGACGCCCAGCCGCAGCCCCTCGCGGGTGCACCAGTGGCTGGAACTGGCCGAGACCGTGGTCGGCAACGCCTCGGACCGGATGGATGCCATGAACATCTTCCCGGTCCCGGACGGTGACACCGGCAGCAACCTCTACGGGACCGTGCGCGCCGCCCGTGCCGCGGTCGCCGAGTCCACCACCGAGGACGTCGGGGTGCTGCTGGCCACGGCCGGCCGCGCCGCCCTGGACCAGGCCCGGGGGAACTCCGGCACCCTGCTGGCGGTGATGCTGATCGGCATGTCCGAACCCCTGAACGGGCACGAGCGGCTGGCGGCCCCCACCCTGGCGGCGGCCCTCGAGCGGGCCCGGACCAGTTGCTGGGCCGCCCTCTCCGATCCCCAGGACGGAACCATGCTCACGGTCCTGGGCTCCGCGGCCCAGGCAGCGGGGGAGTACGCCGCGGGGCTGCAGGGCCAACCCGAGGACCAGGCGATGAGCCGCCGTGAGCTCGGCGCCGCACTGGATGCGGTGGTGGAGGCCGCATGGCAGGCCGTCGTCCAGACGGAGGGCCAGCTGCCGGCCCTGACCGAGGCCAACGTGGTGGATGCCGGCGGCGTCGGGCTGATGCTGATCCTCGACTCCCTGCGGGCCACCGTGATGGGGACCCGGATCGATCCGGGCCTGCTCGACGGGCTGCACGGCTTCTCCGCGTCCGCCCCGCACATCCACGCCGACCGCGAGTCCACGGTGGGGTACGAGCTGATGTGCAGCATCGACCTGGACCCCCTCACCGCGGCCACGCTGCGGTTCGAGCTGAACGAGATGGGTGACTCCGTGATCATGAGTCCGGTGGGCTCGGCCGGTGACCCCGCCGGCACCGCCCCCCAGGACCTGGGCACGGAGCACCGGGAGGATGAGGCCGACGCCCCGGTGCGGTGGCGCCTGCATGTGCACGTGGATGACCACGAGGCGGCCGAGGCGCTCGTCCGCAAGGCCGGCAGCCCCGAGAACTTGGTGATCACGTCCCTGCAGCACGGCACCCCATGAGCCCGGACCCGCTCCTGCAGCCGATCGAGCGGCTCCTGGGCGGCCGCACGGCCAAGCGCCTGGACCAGGAACTGGGGCTGAGAACGGTGGGGGATCTGCTCCAGCACTTTCCCCGCCGCTGGATCGAGCGGGGGGAGCTGACCCCGATCGCCGCCCTGCCCGTGGGGGAGCAGGTCACCGTGGTGGCCCGCGTGGTCTCGGTCGAGCGCCGGCAGATGCACTCGCGGCGCGGCTTCATCGTGGACGTCACCGTCACCGACGAGGATTCGGACCGCCCGGCCTCCCTCGACATGGCGTTCTTCAACAGCCATGACGCGCTGCGGCGTCTGCAGCCGGGCCAGCGGGCCATGTTCCACGGCAAGACGGCCCTGTACCGGGGGGACCTGACCCTGAACAACCCCGACTTCTCCGTCCTGGACGGCGCCGAGGTCCCGGGGGAGGAGGACCTGTCGCCCGTCCCGATCTACCCCGCCACGGCCAAGCTCCCCAGCTGGGTCCTGCGCGCGAGCATCGGCACCGTCCTGGACGCCCTGGGCCCGTCGGATCCCGGAGAGTCCGCGGACCCGGTCCCGTCCGAGCTGCTCGAGGCGGCCAGCACGGACGGGGTGCCCCTGCCGACCCTGGCCGCCGCCTACGCGGACATCCACCGGCCGGGCCAGGTGGCCGACGCGCTGCGGGCCCGGCGCCGGTTCGCGCTGCAGGAGGCGCTGGTGCTGCAGGGCGCCCTGGCCCTGCGGCGGCACGCGGCATCCCTGCCGGACGCGGTGGCGCGGCCCGCCATCGGACACGGTGTGCTGGCCGCGCTGGATGCGCAGCTGCCCTTCACTCTGACCGAGGGCCAGCTCTCCGCCGGGGCGGTGATCGCCGCCGACCTGGCGCGGGACCGGCCCATGAGCCGGCTGCTGCAGGGCGAGGTGGGCTCCGGCAAGACCCTCGTGGCCTTGCGGGCCATGCTCCAGGTGGTGGACGCCGGGGGCCAGGCGGCGCTCGTGGCCCCCACCGAGGTGCTGGCCGCACAGCACCACCGTTCCCTGACGGCCACCCTGGGCCCGTTGGCCCGGGCCGGACGGCTGGACGCCCCGGACGGGCCGGCCACCGAGGTGGTCCTGCTGACCGGGTCCCTGACGGCGGCCCAGCGCCGGGCGGCGCTGCTGAAGATCGCCTCGGGGCAGGCCGGCCTGGTGGTGGGCACCCACGCGCTGTTCGGCGGCACCGTGCAGTTCGCGGACCTGGGCCTGGCCGTGGTGGACGAGCAGCACCGCTTCGGCGTGGACCAGCGGGAGTCGCTGCGCCGGGCCAATCCGGGCACCCACCTGCTCGTCATGAGCGCCACCCCGATCCCGCGGTCAGTGGCCATGACGGTCTTCGGGGACCTCGACCTCACCGTGCTGGAGGGGCTGCCCTCCGGGCGGCAGCCCGTGGCCACGCACGTGGCCCGCATGGCCCATGGCCCGCGCATCATCGACCGCGTCTGGGAGGTCATCGCCGAACAGGTGGCCGCCGGCCACCAGGCGTTCGTGGTGTGCCCGAAGATCGAGCCGGGTGATCAGGATGCCGGCGGGGACGCCGATGCCGCGGCGGTGCAGGACATGCTGCCGCGCCTGGCCTCGATCCCGGCGCTGCAGGGGCTCCGCCTGGCCGGCCTCCACGGCCGCCAGGACCAGGCGACGCAGGCGGAGACCATGGGCCGGTTCGTGGCGGGGGAGGTGGACGTGCTGGTGGCCACCACCGTGGTGGAGGTCGGCGTGGACGTGCCCAACGCCACGGTCATGTCCGTCCTGGACGCCGATGCCTTCGGCCTGTCCACCCTGCACCAGCTGCGCGGCCGGGTCGGCCGAGGCACCGCCCCGGCGATCTGCCTGCTGGCCACCCGCCTTCCGGACGGACACCCCGCGCTGGACCGCCTCCAGGTGCTCGCGGCCACCCAGGACGGGCTCCAGATCGCCCGGGCCGATGTCCAGCAGCGCGGCGAGGGGGACGTCCTCGGGGCCAGCCAGCACGGAGGCAGCCGGTTGAGGGTGTTGAGGGTGCTGCAGCACGCCGAGCTGATCGAACTGGCGGCGGACTGGATCGACCGGCACCTGAGCGCAGACGGTACGCTGGACCACCCGCCGCTGACCGGGGCCGTCACGGCCTGGGAGGCGGGACACGAGGACACCGGCGACTACATCGAGAAGGGTTGAGGCACCGAGCATGCCCAGGATCATCGCCGGCCACGCCGGGGGGCTGAAGCTGCAGTCCGTGCCGGGTGACGCCACCCGCCCCACCACGGACCGGACCCGGGAGGCCCTGTTCTCCTGGTTGGCGAGCCGGGGCTGGTTGGAGGGCACCGCCGTCGTGGACCTCTTCGCCGGGTCCGGCGCCCTCGGCGGGGAGGCGGCCAGCCGGGGCGCCCGACGGGTCCTGCTCGTGGAACGGGACCGGCGCGCCGCCGCCGTCTGCCGGCAGAACGCCCAGGCGCTCAACCACCGCGTGGGCCGGCCCGTCGTGGAGGTCAGCGCCGCAGACGTGGACCGGGTGCTGGACTCGCCGGCGGGAGCCGGGCCGTGGGACCTCGTCCTGGCGGACCCGCCCTATCCGCTGGCCGGGGCCGCGCTGGCGGGGACCCTCGAGCGGATCGCGGCGGTCCTGGTGCCCGAGGGCCTGCTGGTGCTCGAGCGGTCCTCCCGGTCGGCCGAACCCGACTGGCCTGCCGGACTGGATCACTTCGAGACGCGCCGCTACGGAGAGACCACACTGTACTTCTGCCTGGCCGCGGGACCCTCAGCTGCCGGGGACGCCGAGGACGCCGGGCAACCGCTGCAGCCGTGAGACCGCCTCCGCCATCACCGCCGGCGACTTGCAGAACGCCCAGCGCATCCAGGACGCCAGCGGCGCCGTCCCGCCTGGGTCCGCCGCCGGGCTGCACAGGGCGCTGACCGGGATCCCCACGACGCCGGCCCGTTCCGCGAGCACGGGGGCCGCACCCAGGGCGTCCGCCACCCCGAGCGGCGCCAGGTCCGCGACGGTGAAGTACCCGGCCGCCGGCACCACGGGATCCAGGCCCGCCGTCCGCAGCCCGGCCACCAACCCGTCGCGGGCCGCGCGGTACCGCTGGCGCTGCTCGGTGAGGAATCCGTCGCCCTCCGCCAGGGCGCGGGCGACGGCCGGCTGGTACGCGGGGCCGGAGGAATAGGTGAGGAACTGCTTCACCGAGTACACGGCCTGAACCAGGTCCGCCGGCCCGGTGACCCAGCCGACCTTCCACCCCGTCAGGGAGAAGCTCTTGCCGGCCGAGGACACCGTCAGGGTGCGGTCCGAGCCGCCCGGCACGGAGGCGACGGGCTGATGCCGGCCGTCGAACACGAGGTGCTCGTAGACCTCGTCACTGATGATCAGCACTCCGTGCCGGGCGCACACCGCCACGAGCCGGGCCAGGACGTCGGCCGGCAGCACGGCGCCCGTGGGGTTGTGGGGCGTGTTCAGCAGCAGGACGCGGGTGCGCGGGGTGATCGCCGCCTCGAGCGCCGCCGGGTCCGGGAGGAAGCCCGGTGCCGCCAACGGGACGGTCACGAAGCGGGCCCCGCTCAGGGCGGTGACCGCCGCGTAGGAGTCGTAGAAGGGCTCGAAGGCCACCACCTCGTCTCCCGGCTGCACCAGGGCCAGCAGGGCGGCGGCCACGCCCTCCGTGGCCCCGGTGGTCACCACCACCTCACGCTCGGGATCCACCTGAAGGCCGTAGTGGCGGTGCTGGTGGGCGGCCACGGCCCGGCGCAGACCCGGGTCGCCGCGCCCGGGCGCGTACTGGTTCGCGTGCCCGGTCAGGACGGCCTCCGCGGCCAGCGCCCGGACCCAGTGCGGGCCGTCGGTGTCCGGGAAGCCCTGGCCCAGGTTCACGGCGCCGTGGCGTGCGGCCAGCCGGGTCATGGTCTCGAAGACGGACGGTGGATGTCGTGGCGTGACGCGGGGCCGGGCTGGCTGTGATGCGGCGGGCATGGGCTCCATAGTATGTTCGAGGGCATGCGCCGCGCCGTCTGCCCAGGATCCTTCGACCCCTTGCACAACGGTCACGTCGAGGTGATCGCTCGGGCCACCAACCTCTTCGACGACGTCATCGTGGCGGTCTCGACCAACTATGCGAAGAAGTACCGCTTCGATGTGGACACCAGGATCGAGATGATCCGGGAGACGGTCTCCTCCCTGCAGGGGATCTCGGTGGTGCCGATGGGCGACGGCCTGCTGGCCGAGTTCTGCCGCAAGGCGGGGGCCAACGCCATCATCAAGGGCCTGCGCAACACCGCCGACTTCGAGTACGAGATGCCCATGGCCGCGATGAACCGCCATCTGACCGGGGTGGAGACCGTGTTCCTGCCCACGGACGGCCGGTACGCACACCTGTCCTCCACGCTCATCAAGGAAGTGGGACAGCTCGGCGGGGACGTCTCTGAGTTCGTCCCGCGCGCCGTCATGCGCCGGCTGCACGAGGGCTGACCGTCACCGAGAACAGGCCCACGCCCGGAGAGGTTATCCTGCACCCATGACTCAGCGCTCGCAGAATCCCCGCACCAAGAAGGCCGTCATCCCCGCCGCTGGGATGGGCACCCGGTTCCTGCCGGCCACCAAGGCGATGCCCAAGGAGATGCTCCCGGTGGTGGACAAGCCGGCCATCCAGTACGTGGTGGCCGAGGCCAAGGCCGCCGGGCTCAAGGACCTGCTGATGATCACCGGCCGCAACAAGCGCGCCCTGGAGGACCACTTCGACCGGGTGCCCGCCCTGGAGCGGAGCCTGGAGCTGAAGGGGGACTTCGGCAAGCTGGACAAGATCCAGGAGGCCACCAACCTCGGCAACATCCACTACGTGCGCCAGAACGACGCCAAGGGGCTGGGGCACGCCGTGTGGTGCGCCAAGCAGCACGTGGGCGATGAGCCCTTCGCCGTGTTGCTGGGCGACGACCTCATCGACGAACGGGACGACCTGCTCGAGCGGATGATCGATGTCCAGCAGGAGAAGGGCGGTTCCGTCATCGCCCTGATGGAGGTGCCCCCGGAGAACATCTCGGCCTACGGCGTGGCCCAGGTCGACGCCGTGCCGGAGGGGTCCGAGGACGTGGTCCGGGTGACCGACCTGGTGGAGAAGCCGCCGGTGGAACAGGCGCCGTCCAACCTCGCCATCATCGGGCGCTACGTCCTGGACCCCGTGGTCTTTGAGGTGCTGGAGCGCACGGGTCCCGGCCGCGGCAACGAGATCCAGCTGACGGACGCCCTCCAGGTCCTGGCCCAGGGGGAGGGCGAGGGCTTCGGTGTGCACGCCGTCGTCTTCAGGGGCAAGCGCTATGACACCGGTGACAAGCTGAGCTACCTCCAGGCCGTCATCGAGTTGGCCAGTGCCCGCGAGGACCTCGGCCCGGGGCTGCGTCCCTGGCTGAAGGAGTTCGCCAGCGGGCTGTGAGGCCACCGGCGGGCCATTTGGTCAGCGGCGGCCTGAACGGTTAGACTGGTGAGTCGGTCCCGCGGGTTCCGTCCTGCCTGGATGCCGGAGCACGGTGCACACCGTGCGAGGGGATCCGTACCGCCACCACTGCCGATCGGAAGGAATGCTGATGTCCGCGTCATCGTCCCCGAACGCAGCCGGTGCAGCGGAGGCTTGGGTGCACTCCGTCCGGGACCTGGTGCGCAGCCCGGGGTCCATGCGGACCCTGGAGGAGCGGTGGTCAGCCCCTGAGGCACTGTCCACTCCGCTCATCGGCATCCCGGCTGGTTCAGCCGTGGACGTCGAGTTGCGTCTGGAAGCGGTCCACGAGGGCATTCTGGTCACCGGTGAGGCTCACGCCGAGCTGGTGGGGGAGTGCAGTCGATGCCTGGACCCGATTCAGGACGGGATCACCGTTGACCTGCAGGAGCTGTTCCTCGCGGCCGCCCCCGAGGGTGGCAACGACGAAGAGCGCCTGGTGGTGCACGAGACCGTGGATCTGGAGCCCGTGCTCCGGGACGCCGTGGTCACCGCCCTGCCCTTCCAGCCGGTCTGCCGGCCGGAGTGTCAGGGACTGTGCCCCGACTGCGGTATTCGCCTGGAGGACGCTGGCGAAGACCACGTCCACGAACAGCTGGATCCCCGCTGGGCGGCCCTGGCCGAACTGACGAAGACCCCCGCGTCCGGTACCGCCGGACCGGAACCGAAGACCTCATCCGACGAGACAGAAGAGAGATAGCCGTGGCAGTCCCGAAGCGGAAGATGTCCCGTTCCAACACCCGTGCCCGCCGCTCCCAGTGGAAGGCCACCGTGCCCCCGCTGGTGAAGTCCGTGGAAAACGGCCGCGTCACCTACCGCCTGCCGCATCAGGCCCAGGTCGTGACCGATTCCGCCGGTACGCCGATGTTCCTGGAATACAAGGGCCGCAAGGTCGCTGACGCCTGAGGTGCCCGTGGCGCCTCAGTCAACTGAAGACCTGCACCAGCGTCTCGGGGTCACCATCGACCCCGAGACGCTTGTCCTTGCCCTGACGCACCGGTCCTACGCCTATGAACACGGCGGACTGCCCACGAACGAGCGCCTCGAGTTCCTCGGCGACTCCATCCTGGGCTTCGTGGTGACCGACCACCTCTACCGCACGTATCCCGCCCTCACCGAAGGTGACCTGGCCAAGAAGCGTGCCGCCGTCGTCTCCACCCGCGCCCTGGCCTCCGTGGCCCGCAGCATCGGCGTCGGGCCGTCCATCCTGCTGGGCGAGGGCGAACGGCGCACCCGCGGTGCTGACAAGGACTCCATCCTGGCCGACACCATGGAGTCCCTCATCGGTGCCACCTATATGGACCACGGGCTCGCGGCGGCCCATGCACTGGTCCACCGCCTCGTGGTCCCCCTGCTGGAGGACAAGCTCGCCATGGGGGCCGGCACGGACTGGAAGACCTTCATCCAGGAGGCCGCCGCGAACGGCGGCCTCGGCGGGGTCGAGTACCGGATGGAGTCCACCGGCCCGGACCATGACAAGGTCTTCACCGCCACCCTCGTCATCGGGGCCGTCACCTACTCCAGCGGCACCGGTCCATCCAAGAAGGCGGCGGAGCGTCAGGCCGCCGCCCGATCCTGGGATGCGGTGAGTGCCGCCGCCGAGGCGGCCGGAACAGCCCGGCGTGCCTGAACTCCCCGAGGTGGAGGTGGTCCGGCGTGGCGTGGCCACCTGGGCGGCCGGGCGCCCGGTCTCCGCCGTCGAGGTCCTGGACGCCCGGTCCACCCGCCGGCACGACGGCGGCGCGGCGGCCTTCGAATCCCAGCTCACCGGCCGCCGGCTGGCGGCACCACAGCGCCGCGGGAAGTACCTGTGGGTACCCCTGGCCGGCCGCCCGGACGAGGAGCCGGCCGACCCGCACGGTCAGCAGGCTCTCGTGGTCCACCTGGGGATGAGCGGACAGCTGCTCGTCAGCACCCCCTCAGACCCGGTGCAGCGGCACCTGCGGATCCGGATCCTGTTGGAGGACACCGGCACCGGCACCCGAACCGCAGAGGGCGGCTCCGCACTCGAGCTGCGCTTTGTGGACCAACGCATCTTCGGGGGGCTGTTCCTGGATCCCCTGGTGCCGTCGGCGGATCGGCCCGAGCAGTTCCTGCCGGCCTCCGTGGCGCACATCGCCCGGGACCCGCTGGACCCCCATTTCGACCCGTCCGCGGTGCACCGGCGGCTGAGGTCCCGCAAGACCGGGCTCAAGCGGGCGCTGCTGGACCAGTCCCTGGTCTCCGGCATCGGCAACATCTATGCGGACGAGGCCCTCTGGCGGGCCCGGCTGCACTATGCCCGGCCCACCGAGACCTTGAACCGCGGGGAGTCCGCCCGGCTGCTGACCGCCGTCCAGGACGTGATGGAGGACGCCCTGGCTCAGGGCGGCACCAGCTTCGATGCCCTCTACGTGAACGTCAACGGCGAGTCCGGATACTTCGACCGCTCCCTCAACGTCTACGGGCAGGCCGGCCGGATGTGCCCGCGCTGCGCCGCCGAGGGGCGGGATTCCCTGATCGTCAAGGACCGGTTCATGAACCGCTCCTCCGCCTACTGCCCCCGGTGCCAGCCGGTGCCCCGGCGCGCACGCTGGTGATCGGGGTCCCCTGCCCCGGCGCCAGGCCCCACGGCCGGGCCAGCGGTTCCAGGACCGCGGTCTAAGATGGTCTGGAACTTTCTGCATGGATGGGACACCCTTTGGCTCACACCGAGAACCACGACTACGTGCCGCGCCGTTCCCGTGGCCGGACCCGTCGCAAGCGCCATACCGTCCGCAACGCCCTGATCGTCGTGGCCGCCCTGCTGGTCGTCGTCCTCGTCTTCGTGGGCGTGTACGTCGCCTCCATCGCCTCCACCTTCAATGACAAGCGCCAGACCGTGGACGCGGGCATCGCCACCGAGCAGGCCGCCTCGGACGGTGCGCTGAACATCGTGGTGATGGGCTCTGACTCGCGGGGCGAGGGCATGGACACCGCAGAGAACAAGGGAGAGGACGGCGCCCGCTCGGACACGATGATGCTGGTCCACATCCCCGAGGACCGGCAGAACATCTTCGTCATGTCGATCGTGCGCGACCTCTGGGTCGAGATCCCCGGGGAGGGCCAGCGCAAGGTCAACGCGGCCCTCGGCCTGGGTGGCTACCCGCTCGTGACCGCCATGGTGGAGGACATGCTGGGCGTGAACGTCGACCACCTGGCGGTCATCGACTTCGAGGGGTTCAACGGGCTGACGGAGGCCCTGGGCGGCGTGGAGGTGTGCAATCCGACGGCCTTCTCCTCCGGCCAGGTGAACCCGTCCTACTACCCCCAGGGGGAGATCCTGCTCCAGGGTGCCGACGCCCTGCGGTACGTCCGCGAACGCAAGGCCTTCCTGGGCGGTGACTTCGAACGGGTGGCCAACCAGCAGCGCTTCGTGTCCGCCATGGTGGACCAGATCCTCACCGTGGACACGCTGGCCAACCCGCAGCGGGTGATGGACGTGGTCAACGCCATCGTGCCGTTCATCTCCGTGGACGAGGGGCTCGACGCCGCGACGATCGCCGGGTACGGGCTGCAGCTGAACGGGATCCGCTCCGGTGACATCCAGACCTTCACCATCCCCCACGGTCCGCCGGCCGAGGGACCGGGCGGGGCCTCGATCGTGCTCCAGGACGAACAGGCCATGGAGGAGCTGCGCCGCGCCCTGCAGCAGGACCGGTTGGGCGACTACCTGGCACCGGAGGCCGAGCCCGGGACCTCCGCCCCGGGTGACGCCACCGCCGGCGCGTCGGAGCCCCCCTCGGATGCGACGTCCGAGCCCGCGACCGACCCTGCGACCGACCCCGCGACTGACCCCGCGTCGAGCCCTGCCTCCGCCTCGGCATCGGGCCCGGCCGAGTCCGGGAGCGCCTCCACGGAGGCCGCAGCCCCCGTCTGCGCCGGGGCCTAGTCCATGCGGGTGCAGCTGATCACGCATTCGTACCTGCCGGAGCGCACACCGCCGGAACGGCGGTGGGCCGCCTTCGTGGAGGCCTTCCGGGCCGAGGGCTGGGAGGTGGACATCGTGGTCCCCCCGGCAGACCCCGGGCATATCCCCGGTGGCGGGCACGAGGCCGTCCCGGAGTCCGGGACCTCCGGCACGGGGCCCGCCCTGGGACCCTGGGGCGAGAGGATCCACCGGACCCTTCGCTGGTCGGCCCTCCGGGGAACCCGCGACGGCCGGTTCCTCGGTCACATCCTCCATGCCGTGGCCGCGATCCCGGTGGGCCTGCGGGCCGGCCGGCCGGACGTGATCGTCATCACCGTGCCGGCGCTGCCCACCGTGGTGGCCGGCTGGACCCTCTCCCGGCTCCGCCGCGTACCCCTCATCGTGGAGATGCGGGACGCCTGGCCGGACCTGGCCCGCGAATCGGGAGTGTCCACCGGGCTGTTGAGCCGCCTCATGGAGTCCTTGGTGACCGGCACCCAACGCACCGCGGACCTCGTGGTGACCGTGACGGAGGGGTTCGCCGAACGCCTCCGGGAACGGGGCATCGAGCGGGTGGACGTCGTCGGCAACGGGGTGCCCCTCGGCGCCATCCCCGCCCTGCCCGCGCGTATCCGGCCCCGGGGGCACCTCAACGTGCTGTACCTGGGCAACCACGGTGAGAGCCAGGGCCTGGAGACGGTGATCCGGGCCGCCTCGCTCGTGACCGACGGACCGGAACACATCACCGTGCGCTTCGTCGGCTCCGGCACGCAGCGCGCCGGGCTGGCCGCGCTGAACGCCTCCCTGGGCGCGCCGGTCCAGATGCTCGAGTCCGTGCACGGTGCCGCCCTCACGGCGCAGTACGCGTGGGCGGACACCTGCCTGGTCACCCTGCGCCCGGACTGGCCCAGCTTCGAATGGACCGTTCCCTCGAAGACCTACGAGCTGCTGGCCGTGGGCCGCCATGTCACGGGGGTCGTCACGGGAGAGGCCGCACGGATCCTCGAGGAGTCCGGGGCCTCGACCCTGGTGCCGGCTGAACCGCAGGCCCTGGCCGAGGCATGGCGGCGCCTGGCGCAACAGCAGGGCAGCACCGACGTGGCGGGCCGCGGCCGTCAATGGGTGAGCCGCCACGCGGACCTGCCGCAGCTGGGCCGGCGTTTCGTGGAACGTGCCCGGGACACCGTGCTGCGCCGTGCAGACCGGGCGACCCCCTATAATCGCCACTGACCGGATCTGCCTGCGGTCGTCGTCCCACCCTGAACCGCCAGCCGAGGGTTGTCCTCGGTCGCGTCGGGGGACGCCCACCGCAGGCAACCATCGATTTAAGGACGTATTCCATGACTGACATCTCCAGCGTTGCCGTGATCGGCCTGGGTTACATCGGCTTGCCGACGGCGGCCATCCTCGCGGGTCACGGCCTGCGCGTCCACG
>NZ_JBFARZ010000008.1:0-166972 GCF_040677445.1 Citricoccus sp. NPDC055426 | reverse complement strand
CCCAGGAACGGCACCAGACTACGATCATCACGCTCTGCGAATCCGCCACTCGTCCTGTGAGGCTCCCCGACCATACCTGCCCTCAGTCCGTCAAAGCTGCCCGCGCCGTCCTCGAAGAGCGTGCCTTTGGGCGTCCACTCGGGACTGGGCGCGTAGATGACACCCCACACGAGGATCCCGATAGCTACTGCCCTGTTGAAGGCCTTTATCACGTTTAGCAGAGACTCAGCCCAGACACGCAAAACGCTCGGCCGGAGATCTCCAGCCGAGCGTTTGCTAGCACCTACCTAGAACTCCGGTATTGCGAGGACCTCTTGCTTCCGCCGCGTCGCCGCAGGAAGACCGTATCTCTCACCCCAGAATCAGTAGCTACGGGGAAGCTTGAGCACATGCTCTGCGATGAAGTTGAGCACCATCTGGTTGTTCACCGGAGCGATTCGCATGAGTCGCGACTCGATCCAGTACCTACCGACGTGGTACTCACGCGCGAAGGAGTATCCGCCATGCGTCTGCATGGCATCGTCCGTCGTCTGAAAAGCGGCCTCGCTCGCGAGGTATTTGCCGATGTTGGCGAGTTCACCAGCACGCTTGGGGTCTACGCCCGAGTCGAAGGCATCGATCGCCGCGTTCACTGCCAGCTGAGCAGCTTCCAGCGACATGTAATTGCGTGCGAGCGGGTGTTGCACTGCCTGGTTCTGTCCGATCGCCCGATCGAAGATGATCCGTTCCTTCGCGTAATTTACCGAACGCTCCAAGGCCCACTTGCCGATGCCCAGAGCCTCGGAGGCAATGTAGATCCGTTCGCTGTTCATGCCGCTCAGGATGTAGCGGAACCCTTGCCCCTCTTCGCCGATGAGATCTTCGTCCGGAACGAAGAAGTCCTCGAACACGACATCACACGAGGCCACGGCATTGCGACCGATCTTGCGAATAGGCTTGATGGTCACGCCCGGCGTGTCGAATGATGCGAAGAAGAGGGACATGCCCATGGTCTTCTTTTCCGGATCACGAGGACTGGTACGCGCCAGAAGTAGAATCCGATCGGCCTCGATCGCTCCCGAGTTCCAGGTCTTCTGACCGTTGACAATATATCCACCATCAACCTTGACAGCACGCGTGCTGATCTTCGTGGTGTCCGTACCCGCGTCGGGTTCGGTGACACCGAAGCTTGCGAGCATGCGGCCCTCAGCGATTTCCGGAATGTACCGCTTCTTCTGCTCTTCAGACGCGAATTCCGCGAGGGAACTCATGATGAACATGGGCATGTGGACCGTACTGCATGCAGTGAGCGCCCCGCAGCGGGCAACCTCCTGGAGAATCGTGGCACCGACGCGCACGCCTCCACCCCCGCCGCCGTACTCTTCCGGCGCAACCGACCCCAGCCACCCGCCCTCCGCGAATGCCTTGTGGAACTCTGTCGGAAATTCTCCCTTCGCGTCCTTCTCCTCCCAATACTCCACCGGAAATTCGGTGCACAGCTCGCGGACTGCAGACCGGACGTCGTCGATGTCGTTCTCATCGAATGCCATGGTGTGGTTCCTTTCGTGGTGCGAAAATACTTGTACTGCCTGAATTGCCCGGGCCTGGAGGGCTATCGTCCCTGCCATACGGGCCGCCGCTTGGCGCGGAAGGAGGCAGGGCCTTCCTGAGCGTCATCGCTCAGATACACGTGATCCCAAAGGGGGAAGGCCCGCTCGATGGCTTCCTCACGGTTGTACTCGTGCGCCAGTCGGACGGTTGCTTTTCCTGCACGAACCGAGAGCGGTGCGTTCCGCGCAATCGTCGTCGCCAGTTGTAGCGCTGTGTCAAAGAGGTCATCGTCTGGAACGACCCGATTGACCAACCCAACGTCATACGCCCGTGCTCCTGAGATCGGTTCGGCTGTCATGAGCATCTCGGCCATCACCCGTTGAGGTACCTGGGGCGCCATCGGGATAGACCATGGTGCACCGCGTCCGACCTTGGCCTCCGTGATGCCGATTCTCGCTGATTCTGACGCCACGACGAGATCCGCGTTGAGCATCATGGCAAACCCACCGGCAAGGGCGGCACCTTGGACAGCTGCGATCAGCGGCTTCGTCACGTCAATGTTGATTCCGAACCAGGGTGCGAAGTCTCGTCCGGGAATTGTCAAGGAATTCTCTGCCATCTCCTTGAGGTCACCCCCCGCACAGAAGACCTTTCCGGCCGCGGTGAGCAAGGCGACGTTCCATTCGTCCTCGCTTTCGAACTTGCGGTAGGCCGCGAAGAGTTTGTCACGAAGATTCTGGTTCAATGCGTTGCGCGCTTCGGGACGGTTCATCCGGATTTCAAGGATTCCGTCCGGATGCCGGTAGAGCTGCAGTTCATCGTCTTCAGACGTCAGGAGATCTCTGCTCATTCAATTGCCCCGCTCAAAGAGTCCGTGCTTACGCAATACTTCTTTTGACTGTTCATAGTCGAAGGCCAGGACGAGTTCGCCGTCCGCAAGATAGGCTTGTGCTCTTCCTTGGGCTGCGGCGGATTCATAGACCTCAACGGATTCACGAGCCTTCTCGACCTGCCCCGTCGACGGCGTGAAGGCGTCGTCGATGATTTCGAGATGCGGCGGATAAAATGCCATCATGCCGGTCAGACCGAGGTTCCGGCCGTGAATAACATGTTCCCGCACCTGCTCTAGGTCCTTAAGCCGGGCCGGAAAGGCCATCGAGATCGCGGCGATCTCGTTTGCCGCTGCGGCCGTGATGACCCTGGCACGCTGGTAATACAGGGCTGGTCCGGTGATGTCCTTCGCTGCAGCTAACGGGATTCCCATATCAAGGCCTAGATCCGATGGCCCGAACAGAAGAGCGCATACGCTCGGGTGTGCTGCGATCGCGTCAACGTTCTGCACACCCCGGGCAGTCTCAATGCTCGCGAAGATCTTCGGCTGGATACCGATCGCACTCATCTTTTCGAGAGCGGCGTCGAGTTCTTCCACGTCCTGCAGCATGGGGTAGGCGATGTGAGTGATGTCAAGGTCAGCCAGGGCCGCAATATCCTCTTCAAAGAAACCCGACCCGATGGGGTTCACCCGGGGAATCAACATTCCATGGAGCCGTTCCTCGGCTGGCGCTGACAGGATCTGTCGCGCGACTTCGCGAACCTCGCGCTTGCGGTGTGGTGGAACACTGTCTTCAAAGTCGACCAGCAAGGCGTCGAACCTCAGGCTCGGAAGCTTCGCCCTCTTACGCTCTTCCAGGAGTGGTGACTCAAGGAAGACTCGAATGAGCCGAGGGTCTTCTTGCAGTGCTGAGAGTTCAGTCATGGTTCCTCTTCTTGGAGACGATCGGTGGTGCCGGCACGAACGAGGGATGGATCATGAGACTTGCAGAACGATTTTTCCGAAGTGCTTTCGCCCCTCCATATGCCTGTGTGCTGCAGCCGTTTCATGCAGGGGCCACACGCTGTCGATGACCGGTTTGATCCCCTGGGCATCAACGAAGCTCAGCATTCTCTGGAATTCTGATGGACTCCCTGAAGTCGTACCGATTACGGACTTCTGACCGAAGAAGATGCTCGGGATGCCCACGGTCGCTTCTCCGCCGCCGGATGTACCGAACACAACGACGCGTCCGCCCATCCTGAGGCTGTCGACAGCGTCCTGCAGAGAACTACCGACGCCGTCGATGACGAGATCCACACCACCTGTCCCGGCTTGGACCTGCTCTACCCATTGCGGATCGGTGTAGAGGAACCCACCCTCAGCGCCCAACTCGACGGACTTTTCGATCTTCTCGCTACTTGAGGAGGTCACGAATACCCTCGCGCCAGCGGCGACGGCAAACGAGACGGCAAGTGTTGAAACGCCGCTGCCAGCACCGAGTACGAGGACGGCCTCGCCTGCTTCGAGCTTGCCCCGTGTGAACAAGGCCCGGAAGGCAGTCAGGCCTGCGATCGGCAACGCGCCCGCCTCTTCCCATGAAAGGGAAGCGGGCTTGCGAAAGACGCTGGATTCAGGAACTACGATCTTCTCTGCGTAGGTTCCGTCGGATGCGTCCCCGAGCACCTCGAAGGACGGGCCGAAGAACTCCGGGTCATCTCCCCAATTCAAGGCAGGGTAGAGAACCACTTCTTCTCCCGTGTCTTCCCGGGTTCCGGCGCCATCGATGCCCAGAATATTCGGGAGATCGAGACCTCGTCCGGTTTGCCGGACGAGTACGTCGTGATAGTTGACGGAAGCCGTCTTGAGTGAGACCAGGACCTGACCTGGGCCCGGGATCGGATCGGCTACTTCTTCGTATTTGAGGGCTTCTGGCCCTCCCCACGTGTGGACGACCGCTGCTTTCATGCGCCAGTTCCTTTGCTCGACTCCGCGGAATGAATGGTGTGGTCGCTCGTGCCCTGCACCTCAGGGACGACGGGCGAGACCTGGTAGATGCCGTCAGTGCTGCGCCACAGTGGGAAATCCTCGGCGACAGATTTCTCGTGCCCGAGAACCAGAATGTGCTCCTGTCGATCGACCATCGCTCGGACGGCCGCCATGCTCTGTTTCATCTGGCGAAGGTCCGTGAACACGTGGAAGGGTGCGTCCCTCTCGATCTCCTCCTGGGTGTGGGCCGCGTCGGACGTGAGGAAGACCGGAGCGCCGCGAGTCGGAACCTGTAGCCCGATTTGTCCGGGCGTATGACCGCGCAACGGCAAGCTCCGGATTCCGCCGACAACGGCGCTCGGCGCTTCTGCTGGCAGAAGAGTGAGCCGCCCTTCGGCACGGATGCCTTCGATCACGGCCAACTCGTCTGATTCAACGGGTGCTTCACCGTTGTGCAGGCCATTCTGCGTCACCCAGTAGTCGTACTCGGCCTCGGACGTGTAGAAGTGCGCCTTCTTGAACTCCCGAGCGTTGCCGATGTGATCGTAGTGGAAGTGCGTCAGGATCACATCGGTGATGTCATCCGGATGGACTCCTGCTCGTTGGAGTGCCGCGAGCGGTTCGATCAGCAGTTCCCGCCCACGGCGCTGACCTACTGCGGGGTGGAATCCCGTGTCGATCAGGATCAGGCGTTCGTCATTGAAGGCGAGCCAGAAATAGTACGCCATCTCGGTCTGGCCCGAACGGGACGCCATCTCATCAACGAATAGTTGATTCCACTCCGTCCGCAGGCGGCCGTACCGGAATGCGAGAACCTCGAAACGCTCAGCCATGTTCACTCCGCTTCCGCATGTCGTCTTCGGCAATCCGACCTCCCGCTCTGTAGAGCCACTCGCCGCTAGCGCACATGGTCCGAACCACGATTGCCAACTGATCATCTTACTGTAATACGAGATGGTGATTTTTTCACTACTGTGACGCAAGTCCTTGAAACTTCAGATCGCAGACCGTCGACTGGACCCCGATGACAAGCTTCCTTGAGTGGGCCCGATTGGCTTGAGAGTCGATGGCAGTCACGATGTGAGGCCCCACTGGCGGAAGCTGAACCTCATACCTGCCCTGGACGTCGGTTCGGACAGATCCAACTAGCGCCCCCTCACTGCGACTCAGGACAATCACTGCTCCCTCGAGCGGCCCTCCGTCCGCTGTCACCCGTCCACGAAGCACCAGCTGCTTCGTCACGGTGATGTCAATGACGGTCTCAGCCCCATGTACGTCAATGAGCTGCGTCTGAGGCGCCCAGCCTGCCGTGTTCGCAACCATGAGGTAGCGCCCGGGCCCCGGCAGGACGGCGGAATACCTGCCCTGGAGATCAGCTCGGGCCCAGTCCACCTGCGCGCCATCGAGCGTCAACAGATTCACCAGCGGCGGCCTGACCAGCCCGACCCCGTCTCCGACTGTCACTCGACCAGTGATCAGGGCGACCCCATGACCCGCGTCCGTCTTCGCTGACTGAATGCAGTCTGATTCAAGGGTGCGGGTGTCGACGGGAATGAAGAACGCCACGCCAGCTCCCACCAGCCCGCTCGCAGCCGCAACGGCAAAGCAGAACACCATGGCATTCGAAGACAAATACTCCTGTCCGGATACAGAAACTGCCATGACTGTCGCAAGCAGGGCCACTAACGCACTCGTCACAGACATCGACATCGCCCGGATCAATGAGTTGATCCCATTCGCAGCCGCCGTATCGGTACGCGGGACCGACGCCATGATGAGCGTAGGCATCGAAGCGAATGATAGCCCCGTGCCGATGGACACGAGTACTGAGCCCAGGATGACCATCCAGAGTGCATCAGCGAAGAAGATGCGGTAGAGGTACGCGAAGACCATGAAGGCATTACCCGCGAGCAGAACGGTACGGCCACCCCATGCGTCGAGCAGTCTGCCTGACAGCGGAGCGATCACCACTTGGGTGACACCGGCTGGAATCATCGCCAGTCCAGCAACGAGTGCAGACTCCCCCAGCCCGTAGCCGCTCTCGATCGGTGCCTGTATCTCCTGCGGGGTCATCAAGTAGTTGGCGAATGTCCCGGTCGTCACGAAGAACGAGGAAATATTCGTGAGGAGTACCGGTCGTCGCGTCATGGTGCGTAGATCGACCATGGGATTATTGGCCTTGAGCTGCTGTGGCACCCAGGTGAGAAATCCAGCGGCGACGACGCCTACCATCGCCAGGATGACCGCGAGCTCCCATTGGCCAGCCTTGGAAATCACCAACAGCAAAGCTGTCAGCGCTACCGAGAAGAGCAGAGTTCCAGTCCAATCGAACGCGCCGGGCGACTGGACCGGCGACTCGGGAACGATGAACAGAATTCCAACCACGAGAGCCGCCCCAAGGACTGCCGTGAAGACGAACACCGCCTGCCAGCCAAAGTGCTCGTAAAGGAATCCTGAGATCGGCAGGCCCAAGGCCGTCCCGACCCCAACGGTCCCGCTCATCATCGCGACCGCACTTGAAATCCGCTCTCTCGGCAAGATGTCACGGAGCAGGCTGATTCCGATGGGCACGAGTGAGGGGGCGAACCCCTGCAAGCTTCGTCCCACCAACATGGTCCAGAAGGTGTCGCCAGTCGCGACGATGATCGAACCGATGACGAGAGTGGACAACGACGCGATCAACATCTTCTTCTTGCCGTACATGTCCGCCATCCTTGAGAGGATCGGCGTCACTACAGAACTCGTCAGCAGCGTAATTGTGATGACCCATGATGCGTCGTTTGAAGAGACCTCAAGAATGGAGGGTAGGGCAGGAACCAGTGCAATGGTGAGCGTAAACGTCAGTGACGTCACCATCCCACTCAGGGCGAGTACCGCGGTGGTCACCCATAGCGGCATGCGCCGCCCCCCGATCACATCCATGTTCTGCTGCTGTGACTCTGGCGCCTCATCAGCACGCACCCCGCAGGATCTCGCAACTGAGGAGGCTCCCCACGAACTCTTCCTCCGCCTCGACCGTACTCACGACCGACCACCAGTTCCGGGGCCGCTTCACTCGGCACTGGCCATTCAACAACCACCAAGAACTCCTAGATCTGTGACATGCCACTACAGTGGTCAGTCGGCATGTGATAGTACGAACATACCGTCAGTGCACCGCATTCGCCAGCACCGGGCCAGGTGCGGGATCAGTTGCGGGATTCGGTAGCCGTGTTGGGGCCGAACCGTGCGACCGGATTCAACACCTATGCACGCAGGCCCCTCAGCCCTAGCTCCGAGGGCGATCCAGTGGTGAGAGAGGCCGATTCAGCCGTAGCGGTAGGGGCAGGCAGCAATGCGGACCTCACCGTCGGCGACCTTGTAGACCAACCGGTGCTCATCCGTGATGCGGCGGGACCGGTATCCGGCGAAGGTCAGTCAAGAACCCTGGGCCTCAGCGTGAGACTTAATCGAATGTTCCCTCCCTGAAAGACTGCCCCCTAAATCACACCAATGTAGTTTCTATAATTCCCTTATTTTGTCCGTGGCTATCCGTAGCTTTCTTCTCGTCATCACCTGACTCCTCTGGCACTCCGGCCAGCGGGACGAGGGCACCCTTCCATCCCCGGGGAGAATCATCTGTGGAACAGCTTCCCCCGCATTCCATCCAGAACCCCGATCCGTCTCACGGCACCGAGCACACCGCCGGCACGGCAGACCCGCAGAAGCCCTGGTACCGGCGCTGGTGGGCCTTCGGCCTGGCCATCGCGGTCGTGGTCGCCGCCCCTGGGCAGCGCCCTGAGTGGTGGCGGCGAGGACCCCGTCACGGCAACGGCGGACTAGTCCCCCTCCTCCACGCGCAGTGCTGAGCGCGTGGACGCCGAGACCACGCCATCGCCCACGCCCACCCGGTCCACGACCGCACCGACGCCGTCAGCGAACTCGGTTACCGCGACGCCCACACCCACGCCGACTCCAACCCCAACCCCAACGGTGGAGCCCGACGTTCCGGCCGAACCGGCAGACTACGAGAAGCTCGGTGCCCGGGATCTGGCCCTGATCACCAAGAATCCGGACAGCCACCTCGGCCGCCAGGTGCAGGTGTACGCCAACATCACGCAGTTCGACGCCGCCACGGGTGACTGCATCTTCCGCGGCAACACGGCGTACACGAACATGGCCGACACCTGGGACTACGAGCACAACTCGATGTTCATGGGCGAGGACGGGACCGCCGGCTGCGAGGCCCTCAGTGACTTCGTAGCCGATGACGAGGTCTTCGTCCTGGCCACCGTCGGGCCGTCGTTCTCGTACGACACCCAGATCGGCGGATCCACCACCGTTCCCACCTTCCTGGTGGACGGGATCGAGCTCATCCAGTGACCGTCCGGCCATAGCGCCATAGCGCACCGTCTCACGTTTCGACGGTGGCGTCCGCATCATCCCCCTGCGGACGCCACCGCCGTTCACCATCCCCGTCACCTCCCCCTCCGCACCCCAGGAGAACCACGGTGGAACTGCTTCCCCCGCATTCCATCCACCATCCCGAACCCCCTCACGACCCAGCACACCGGCGCCAGGCCATCCACGACACCCTCGACCGCCTGGTCCAGCGCCTCACCGATGCCGGTTCCGCCTCCGCACCATCCGAGGCCGGCCCCTGTGGCCGCCCCGACCCCACCCCCTAGACTCACGGGCATGACTTCGGAGCCAGAGCAGAACCTGCCCAGCACCCCGCCCGACCCTCCGACCGATCCGACCGATCCGGCCGATCCGGCCGATCCGGCCCCGGCGGCCCAGCAGCCCCAGCCGACCAGGCCGCCCAAGCCCCTCACCGGGCCGACCCTGCCCGGCAATCCCTCCGAGGCCTGGGATCAGATCCGCCACACGGCCGAGACCACCACCCAGAAGCTCAACGAGTTCCGGCAGCACAATCAGAGCCCGGCCGACCTGCAGAAGACCGCCCGGCTGTTCGCCGAACGCGGCCGCGAGGAGACCGGCCGGGGCCTGCGCGCCCTGGCCGAGGCCGCGGGCAAGCTCGCCGACCTGGTGGACGGCACAGCCGGCACCCGGGCACAGCACGCGCAGGAGCCCCCGGTCATCGAATCGAAGAAGCCCGACGCCGGCCCGGACCGTCCCGCTTGAGCGTCACCTGAACCTCGCCCGAACCTGTCCGGCACCCCGCCTCGGTCCGCTTTATCCTCGGCAACACGGCTTGTGGAGACCCCTCACTCCGTCCATAGTGGTTCCGTCTTGTGAGGCACATCACCTCCTCCGGTGGTGCTCCCTGATCCGGTTCCACTCCATGGAGGAAGCATGCCTACCCCACCCCGCCCGTCCGGCCCGTCCCGCCGCACCCTCCTCGGTGCCGGAGGAGCTGCCGCCCTGGCGGCCCCCTTCCTCGGCGTCGGTGCTGCCGTGGCCGCTGATGACACTGAACCGGTGCTGGCCTCACCGCAGACCGTGCCGGACACCGGCATGCACCTGATCACGCTGGGCACGGCGGCCGGCCCCGCGATCCGCGGGACCCGCCACGGGATCGCGAGCGCCGTCGTCGTGGATGGACTGCACTACCTGGTGGACTTCGGGCTGGGCATGCCGCGCCAGGCCAGCGAGGCCGGTCTGACCGGCAACAAGCTGCGCCAGGCATTCGTGACACACCTGCACTCGGACCACATCTCCGAGCTGAGCGCCTACATGCTCTACAACTGGGACACCCCCGTGCAGGGCGTCACCTCCCGCGTGGGGATCATGGGTCCGGGACGGGCTAGGTTGCCCCGGGGCATCAAGAACGTCGTCTCCCCGCCCCAGACCGGCATGCAGGACGTCATCAGGAACCTGATGCGCGCCAACGCCTATGACATCAACATTCGCACCACGGACGAGGCCCGCATCCCCCTCGATGAGCTCTTCGAGGGCGTGGACATCGAGCTGCCGCGGCGGCCCCGAGCCGATCCGGACCGGAACCCCGTCCCGGACATGGAGCCCTTCACCGTCTACGAGGATGACCGGGTGCGGGTCCAGGCCACGCTCGTGGAGCACCTGCCGGTCTTCCCCGCCTTCGGCTTCCGGTTCGAGTCCGAGCACGGCGTGATCGCCTTCTCCGGGGACACCGCCGAGACACCGAACATGGTGGCCCTGAGCCGGGATGCGGACCTGCTCGTCCACGAGGTCGTCAACATGGACTATTACCGGGACCAGGACTTCACCGAGGAGTTCCTGCACCACCTGGAGTCCAGCCACACCTCCCCGGAGGGCATCGGACGCATCGCCGCCGCGGCCGGGGCCAAGAAGGTGGTGGTCAGCCACATGGCCGGCGTGTTCTCCGAGGCCGACCTGACCGGCATCAGCGAGACCTATGACGGGCCGTTCGCCCTGGCGGCGGACCGGCAGCTGTTCAGCGTCTGAGGGCGGGCCGGCCCCAACTGGGCGCGCGGATAGACTGCCCAGATGGTTCCGCCCTCCGACGCACACCGCACCCGGACCGGGCCTGCTCGTGGACTGCGGCCGGCTGGGGACCCGGCTCGGGGAGCGCCTGGCCGGGGATGGCGGTGAGGAGTTCGCCTACGGTGTCCCCGGGCCCGAGGGCCGAGCCAGGTCCTGGGGTTCGGTGCGCGGATCCACCGGCGCACCGGACTGGTACACCGCGCGGGCGAGGGTGTTCGAGGCCAGCGAGGACACGATCACCAGTGAGGCCACCGTGACGAGGCTGACGGCCAGCGCCCACCAGTCGAACCCTTCCCGTCCGGTCAGGTGCACGAACACGCCGGCGACCACGAGGGGCAGTCCCATCCCCGTGGCAGGGGAGAACACGTTCATCATCTGCAGGGCGTCCCGCGCGCGCACCATGGCCACGGCGGACAGCAGCACCAGCAGTGCGCCACCCAGCATCAGGACGGAAGCCAGGATCTCGTATCCAGCCACTAGCGCTCCCCCCTCGTCAGGATGCGTGCCAGGGCCACGGTGGCCAGGATGCCCAGGAAGGCGGCGAGCATGGCCGCGTCCTGGATGATGGCGGACCCGGAGTGGATCCCCACCATCATCAGGATCCCGACGCCAGCGAAGAACACCAGGTCCCCGACCACGGCCCGCTCGGCGGCCGCCGCCGAGGTATAGATGCGGAAGAGCCCCACGAGGATGGCCACGGCCAGGATGAGCAACACCCCCGAGAGGACCACGTCGTAGGCGGAGTCGATGCTCATCCGGTCTCCCTTCCCTCATGGCCCCTGTGGTCCCCATACTCCTGCCACCGTGGCCCGCGGGTCATCCGCAGCAGGCGGTCCTCCATGTCCCGCAGCCCCTCCTGCACGGATTCCCGGTCCTGGTCGAAGACGGAATGGACGAAGACGGTCACGGGCTCGACGTCCGAGCCGTGCGCCGTGCCCACCACCAGGGTGCCCGGCGTGATGGTGATGGAGGAGGCCATCCAGGTCACCTCCAGATCCGTCTCACAGCGCAGTGGGAAGGCCACGATGGACGGCTCCGCGAACCGGCCGGGTCTCAGGGTGCGCCGGGCCACCGTCACGGAGCCGGCGACGACCTGGCCGATCAGCCAGGCCAGGTAGACGATCATGGATCCGGCACTGAACCGCCAGGGCCCGCGCGCGCGTGGCTGGTCAGCCGTCATGGCAGCACCGCCTCGATGTAGGGGCCGGTGTCGAAGAGTCCGGCCGTCGCACTGTCGACGAAGGGCATCAGGAACCCGGCGCACACGAAGAGCGCGAGGGAGACCCCCATCATCATCACGCCGGGGGCCAACAGGCGCAGCGGGACACGAACGGTACTGTCCAGCGGCAGGGCCTCATCCCGGCCGCCCCCGCGCGCGGCAGGCCAGTACCGGCGCAGCGGAGCTCCCGCGAAGCTGCCGCCCCACAGGCGCTGCAGCGCCACGAGCGTGACCACGGAGGAGACGACGATCGCGATGAGGAACAGCGGCGTCTGCCACGCCGGGCTCTCCGCCCCGGAGTCTGCCACGGCCAGGCCCAGCCCGAACTTCCCCCACAGCCCCGAGGTCGGCGGCAGCCCGGCCAGGGACAGCAGGCCCAGGGCCACCAGCACTGCGGTCAGCCGCTCCCGGTGCATCACCCCGGAGAGCCGCCCCAGCACCCCGGTGCCGTAGGTGTGCTCGACCGCGCCGACGGTGGTCAGCAGCGAGGCCATCGTGATCACGTGGTGCACCAGGTAGAACAGTCCTGCTGTCACCGCCGCGGGGGACGCCACGGCGACGCCGATCAGGATGTGACCCACGCCGGCGACCATCTGGAAGGCCAGGACACCGCGGAACCGCTGCTCGCCCAGGGAACCGAGGGCGCCCAGCACCATGGTGACGAGCACGACGACGGCGATCACCACCGCGACGGTCTCGCCCATCCCGGTGCCCGGCTCAGAGGCGCCGGAAGCGCCCGAGGCACCGGCCGGCGTCGTGCCCGGTTCGAAGGCGGTGAAGTAGAGACGGAAGATGGCGTAGAGCGAAACCTTGGTGTGCAGCGCGGAGAACAGGGCCATGATGCCCGCCGAGGTCCCGGCGTAGGCCCGGGGCATCCAGCCGTGGACGGGGACGACGCCCGCCTTGATGGCCAGGGCCAGCAGGACCACGGTGACGGCCAGTGCCACCTGGGGGTCCTCGGCGGCCCGCCCGGCCAGGACGGCCAGGTTCACGGTGCCGGCCGAGCCGTAGACCAGGCCGACCCCCATCAGCAGGATGAGGCTGGTCACCAGGTTGACGATCACGAACATGCGGCCCAGGCCGAGACGCCGCCAGGTGCCGGTCACGGCGATGAGCGCGTAGGACGGCAGCAGCATGACCTCGACGAAGACGAAGAGGTTGAACAGGTCGCCGGTCAGCAGGGCGCCGTTGACGCCGGTCATGAGCAACAGGGCCAGCGCGGGGACGAACCGGAGCCGGGCCTCCCCGGTGACGGTCAGGAACCACCCCGCGGCGGCCGTGGCCAGGCCGGTGGTGGCCAGCATCAGGGCGGCGAGCATGTCAGAGACCAGCGGGATGGCGATGCCGCCCTCGAAGGAGCCGATGGCGGTGGCCACCACGGGGGTCTCCCGGTGGAACAGCATCAGGGCGACGGCCCCGGCGACCGCCAGCGCGGGGACCCCCACGAGCAGGCCCCGGTCCACCAGGCGGCGGCGGAGGATCACCGAGAGGCCGGCGCCCAGGAGGGGGACGGCCACGAACAGGGCCAGCAGCGAGCCGGCGGTCAGTTCGGTCATGCGTGCTCCTCCCCGGTCTCGGGTATCTTCTCCTGGTCGTCGTTCCGGCCGATCACCGCGAGGGCGAGCATGAAGATGGTGGTGGCCATGGAGATCACGATGGCGGTCAGCACGAAGGCCTGGGGCAAGGGGTCCGCCGCCTCGGCGGCCTCCGCCGTGGACATCAGGGGCTCGGTGCGCCACCCCGGCACGCCCGAGGCCAGCAGCAACAGGTTGGCGGCGTGGGAGACGAGGGTCAGCCCGAAGACGGTGTGGACCATGCTCCGCTGCTGCAGCAGCCAGACGCCCGCGGCGGTCAGCACGCCGATGGTCACGGCCAGGACGAACATGTCACCGCCCCCATTCGTCAGGTCGGTCGCCGGCTGAGATGTGTTGGCTGGTGGGCCTCACCGGTGTCCCGGAGTCGTTGTCGGCCCCGGCCCGCCGGTCGGCCGCGAAGAGCAGGCTGTCGATCGGGTTGTCCCTCGGACCGTCCACCTCCCCCGTCACGGTCTCGTCAATCCGTTCCCGGGCACCCTCTCCGCCGGGGCTGAGGTGGACCGAACGCGCCGTGCCGAGCACGTTGAACGCGAGCAGGATGAGTCCGATGACCGCCAGGTAGACGCCGGCGTCGAACACCATGGAGGTGCTCACGTGCTGCCCGAGGATGTATCCGTGCTGGGGTTCCATGTACGTCCCCGTGACCGCCATGTTCCACAGTCCGGTGGCCACGGCGACCACCACGCCGCCACCAATCAGGTAGACGGGCAGCCGGGGTGGGCCGACCTGCCGGTCCCTCGAGGTGGACAGATAGACCAGGCCAACGATGGCGGAACCCACGAGGGCCGCGATGAACCCGCCCCCGGGCTCGTTGTGACCGCGCAGGAACAGCACGGCCGAGACCACGGCGAGCAGCGGGATCAGGAAGCGCAGCATCAGCTGCAGCTGGCTGATGTTGCCCCAGGAGCTGAGGATGGCGCGGTGAGCCGTCGGACTGCCGAGGTCCGGGCCGCCGGTGCGGTCGGCGCCGTCCTGCTCGTGGGCCAACCGGTCCGGGTCCGGGTCCATGTACCGGTTGCGGACCGTGGAGAGCACGGCGGCCAGGGCGATGCCGGCCATGCCCAGCACGGCCAGTTCCCCGAGGGTGTCCAGGGCACGGAACTCGACCAGGATGACGTTGACGATGTTGTCACCGCCGGTGATCTCCCGCCCGTTCTCCAGCAGGTACGTGCCGACCTCGGACTTCTCTCGCCGGCCGGTCAGTCCCCACGTGGCCAGGCCGGTGGCGAGCCCGGCCCCGATTGCGATGACCGCCGCCGGCAGGGCCCGCCTGGCCCTGGGTGCCACGAAGGTCCGTGGCAGCTTCTGCAGGACCAGCATGATGACGATGATGGTCAGGCTTTCCACCAGCAGCTGGGTCAGGGCCACGTCGGGCGCGCCGAGGGCGACGATCTGGACCGTCATGAGCACGCCGATGGCGGACAACGCCACCGTGGCGCCCAGGCGTGAACGGGTCAGGGCCACACCGAGCGCCGCGACGGCCATCAGCACCAGCAGGACCACGTCCGCCGGCTGGGTCACGCCCTCACGCAACGGCGGCAGGCTGCCCTGCGCAGACAGCACCAGGACACCGGGGACCACCACGGCCGTCAGGGCGGCGACCATGGCGGCCGCGTGGGAGGCGGCGGCATCCCGGGCGGTGAGACGGGCGACGGCGTGACCGGCCACCGTCAGGCCACGGGTGCAGGCCTCGATGATGGAGGCGCCGCTGAACGGCAGCCCCTTGCACTCCAGGGCCGGCCAGAGCCGGTGGCGCAGCAGGACGGTCAGCAGACCCACGGCGAAGACCGCGAGCGTGGTCAGCAGCTCGGCCGTGACGCCGTGCCACAGCACGAAGTGCGGTTCGGCGGTGGCACCGGGCAGCGCCGTGGCGGTGGCGGAGCCGACGGCGGCATCCAGCAGCGGCAGCGTGAACAGAGCCGCGACGGAGGCGAGGATCGGCACTGCCGTGGCGGTCACGAGCACGCCGCCGGGTGCGTGGAGGGGCGTGGCCTGTCCCTGCCCCTGTCCGTGCCCGTGGTCCTGGCCCGGCGCCCGGTGCGCCGGGTCCCCGGATCCTTCGGGACGCTCCGGGTCGGTGAAACCGCCCACGACGACCTTGGCACAGTAGGCGAAGGTCAGCACGGAGCCGAGTGCGGCGCCGACCAGCGCAGCAGGTCCTGCCCAGGAGGCCAGCGTGCCGCCGGCCCCGCCGTCCGCGGACCACTGGTTGAGGGCCGTGAAGATGGACTCCTTGGAGATGAACCCGAGCAACGGGGGGATGCCGGCCATCGCGCCGGCGCCCAGGACGGTCACGGCGAAGGTGAACGGCATCGCCCGGTACAGCACCGGCAGGCGCCGCAGGTCACGGGTGCCGGTGGCATGGTCCACCACGCCGACCATCATGAACAGGCCGGACTTGAACAGGGCGTGCGCGATGGTGTGGATCAGTGCGGCGGCGATCCCGGCCTCGGTCCCGGTGCCGATCGCGGCGACGATGAGCCCGAGCTGGCTCACGGTCGAGTACGCCATGAGCTTCTTGAGGTCATGCTGTTGCAGGGCCCGCCAGCCGCCGACGGCGGAGGTCACCAGGCCGACGACGACCAACAGCACTGACCAGGTGGCGTCCTCGTGGAACACCGGGGAGAACCGGAGCAGCAGGAAGATGCCGGCCTTCACCACGGCCGCGGCGTGCAGGTACGCCGAGACGGGGGTGGCGGCCGCCATGGCGTCCGGGAGCCAGGAGTGGAAGGGGAACTGGGCCGACTTGGTCATGGCGGCTAGGGCGATGAGCACCCCGATCAGGGTGGTGAACGCCGGGTCCTCGGCCCACACGCCCGAGGCCATGACCTCGCCCAGGTCCGTGGTCCCGGTGCGGGCCGCCATCAGCACGACGGCGACCAGGAGGGCCAGCCCACCGAGGAAGGTGATGAGCAGGGTCCGCATCGAGGGGGCGACGGCCCCCTGGCCGGACCGGGCGATGAGCAGGAAGGAGGCCAGCGAGGTCAGTTCCCAGCAGATGAACAGCACCGCCAGGTCGTCCGCCGTGACGAGTCCGACCATCGAGAGCGTGAACAGGGCCATCCCGAGGTAGAAGCTCCGGTTCGGGCCGGGGTCCAGGTACTGGGTGGAGTAGACGAGCACCACCGCGCCGATGAGCAGGGCGATCAGGGTGAAGACACTGGAGACCGGATCGGCGGAGAACGCCAGCCGGATGCCCTCGCCACCCTCCCCGCCCCAGGACGGGATCCAGGGGGTGGACCAGGTGGCGGCATCAGAGCCCTGCGCCAGAGCCGGAACGTACGCGGCGGCCGCGAGCACGTACACCGCAGCCAGCGGCCAGCCGGCGTGACGGCCCCACCAGCGGCAGAACAGGGGGGTGAGGATGAGTCCGACCGCGAGGACTGCGAGGGTCAGGGCGGTGGACATGCGCTCCAGCCTAGCAATCCTGGAGGGTTCCCCTGCGCCATCACCCCCGCTGGAACCCCACGATCCGCTCGATCGCCTCGGCCACGTCCCGCTCCCCGGCGGCGAAGGACAGGCGCACGTATTGCTCCCCGTGGGCCGTGTCGAAGTCCGTCCCGGGGGTCAGGGCCACGTGCGCCTGCTCCAGCAGGGCCTCGCAGTAGGCCGTTGAGGTCCCGTACTTCTCCAGCATGGCCTCCCCCGGCTGCGCCCAGAAGTAGAAGGCGCCGTCCGCCGGGGCGGCGTCCGTCCAGCCCAGTCGGTCCTGGTTCGCCAGCACGAGCTCCCGGGCGCGGGCGAACCCGGCCACCTGCGCGTCGGACTCGGCGTAGGACTGCTCCGTGAACGCCTCGACGGCCGCGTACTGTGCGGCCGCCGGCGGGCATAGGGAGACCGAGCCGGAGAGTCCGCCGATCGCCGGTGCCAGGTCCTCGGGCATCAGCATCCAGCCGATCCGCCACCCCGGCATGCCCCAGTACTTGGAGAAGGAGCTGATCACCATCGTCTCCGTGGAATACTCCCAGGCGCAGACCCCGCGCACGACGCCGGCCCCGTCACCTCCCGCAGGCCTCGCGCCCTCGGTGCCGGGAGACCCGTAAGTCACCCCGTGGTAGATCTCGTCCGAGACCAGCCGCACTCCGCGGCCGGAGCACCAGGCCGTCAGCGCGGCCAGCTCCCCGCGGGTGGCCATGGTGCCCGTCGGGTTGTTCGGGGACGCCAGGATCAGCCCGGCCAGCGGACCGTGGGCGGCCTCCGCCTCCTCGAGCAGCGCGGGGGTGGGCTGGAAGCGCACGGCCGGGCCGGCGTCGAGCTCCACCACCTGGCAGCCGAGCGCGGTGAGGATGTTGCGGTAGGCGGCATAGCCGGGGCGGGCCATGGCCACGCGGTCCCCGGGGTTGAAGGCGGCGAGGAAGCCGAGCATGAACGCGCCGGAGGAGCCGGTGGTCACGGCCACCCGCGCGGGGTCCACGTCCAGGCCGTACCAGCGGCCGTAGTGCGCCGCGATGGCCTGCCGCAGCGGCGCGATCCCCAGGGTGGGCGTGTAGTTCAGGGCCCGCCCGGAGGCGTGCACCTCGGCGGCCCGCGCGTTGACGCCCGAGGGTGCCCCGCCGCCGGGTTCCCCGGCGCACAGGCTCACGACGTCGGCCCCGGCGGCCCGCAGCTCGGCGACCCTCCCGAGGATGGTCATCACCTGGAAGTCCGGCACCTGCGAGCGCGAGGAGGGGCCGAGCGGCGTGCCGGAGGAGTGCGGTTCCATGCTCCGAGCGTAGCGACCGCAATGAAATGCCCCGCCTACCCCACACATCACGGCCGCGCTACACGTCGAGAATCGCCGAACGAATCGACAGTTGGCGCGGCCGTGATCCCCTGTTCGGGGTCAGCCGATGCGCAGCACCGGCTTGATGGTCTGGCCGGACTTCGAGTCGGCGAAGGCCTGGTCCACCTGGTCGAAGCCGTAGTACTGCACGAGCTCGTCGAACGGGAAACGGCCCTGCCGGTACAGCGCGATCAGCGCCGGGATCAGGTCCTGGGAGGTGCCGGACCCGCCGAGGGTGCCGACCACGTGCTTGCCCCACAGGGTGCGCATGTGGTCCAGGCTGAACCGGGCCCCGGCGGGGGCGCCGCCGATGAGAATCAGGGTACCGAGCATGCCCACCGCCTCGGCGGCCTCCTCGATCACCGCGACCACGCCGGTGCAGTCGATGACGTAGTCGGCTGTCCCGCCGCAGATCTGCAGGATCCGCTCCAGGGCCTCCTCGCGCCCGGAGTTGATCACGTGGGTGGCGCCGTAGCGGGTGGCCAGCTCGAGCCGGGAGTCATGCAGGTCGATGGCGATGATCGTGGTGGCGGCGGTGTTGCGGGCGGCCATGATCGCCGCGAGTCCCACGGCACCGGCCCCGTAGATGACCAGGGACTCACCGGCGGAGGGCCGTGCGGTGTTCAGCACGGCCCCGGCGCCGGTGGTGATGCCGCAGGCCAGCACGCCCACCAGTTCCAGCGGTACCTCCGGGTCCACCACCACCAGCGCGTTGGCGTTGGCCAGCGAGTACGTGGCGAAGGAGGACTGGCCGAAGAAGTGCCCGGAGAGCGTGGAGCCGTCCGCGCGAGAGTAGGCCGAGGTCCCGGCCTGCGGCCCGATGAACCGTTGTCCGCTGGCCACGGCGGGGCCGAGCAGGTCGCAGTAGCGGTGCTCGCCGCGGCGGCAGTTGCGGCACTGCCCGCAGTAGGGCCAGCCCATGATGACGTGGTCCCCCACCGCCACGTTGGTGACCCCTTCACCGAGGGCTTCCACCACGCCGGCGCCCTCGTGGCCCAGCACCCCGGGCAGCGGCAGGGGCATGTCTCCGGCCTGGGTGATCGCATCCGTGTGGCAGACCCCGGAGGCCACCACCCGCACCAGCGCCTCCCCCGGGCCAGGCTCGGCCAGTTCCAGCGTCTCCTGGACGAACGGGGCGTCCTTCTCCTCGACGACGAGTGCTTCGATCTTCACGGGGGTATCTCCTGATCAGTCAGTCCGGGCGGCCGGTTCACCCGTCAGGCTATCGAAGGACCTGGCCAGCACCGGCCACTTCCGCCCAGGGGAACCGTCGGGGAACCGTCGGGGGGACGGCCGGGGGGGGCTCGGACTACCGCGCCCCCACGAGCCCGGAGACGGTGCCCAGCAGGTGCTCGAAGATCACCTGCGGCGGTTCCGGGTGCAGACTCACGGGACGCGAACCCCCCTCGTCCGGTTCCGCCTGGAACAGCCGGTAGGTGCCCCGGTCACCGGCCGTGACGCGGACGACCTCGTCCAGTCGAGAGGCGGCACCCGTGGCGTTGAGTGTCCAGATGAACCAGGGCTCCGCCCACACCGCGGTGTCCACGGCGCCCGCGCTCGGCGCCGGGGCCACGGCGGTCCAGTGGCTCATGAGCCGTTCCTGGCTCATGGTCTCCGTCTCCGGGAACAGGACCCATGCAGGCCCGGCGCCGGCCCAGGCGAACAACGCCGCGGGCAGCTGCTCCGTGCTCATCAGGTCCAGCTGCCGGTACCCGGACTGGCCCACGTGGGCCACCTCGTCGTGGTCGAGGTATCCGGCGGGAGGCCCCGCGGCGATCACGGCGTGGGAGCCGTCGAACCACGCCTGGAAGTCCGTGGCCGTCTCACCGCGGTGGGCCTGCACGGTGATCTGGGCGGCCGGCTCCGCCAGCAGGTCCAGGATGGGGCCGGCCTCCTCCGTGGGCTGGTGGTCCGCCATCAGCCCGGCCTCCTGGAGTTCCGCCATGGCCGGCGTGGTGCCGGCCAGCCGGCCGGGCCGGTTGCCGTGGGCCAGGTTCACCAGCAGCTCCAGTGCCTCGGTGGACAGCACGGGGCCCTCGGAGCGGTAGACGCCCATGCCGCGCACCGAGTCGAGCCGCTCGCAGGGCTGCCCGACGGCGGCGCTGGCCACCTCGTCGAGTCGGATCGCCTGGTCCATGACGGCCCCACCGGCCGCCGGGCCGGTGTGGTCGGCCACCGCAGCGCTGGCGGCGATCCCGTCGAACAGCGGACGGAGGGCCCGGTATGCCGGTGGTGTCAGGGTGGCCGTCAGCTGGACGGCCCAGCCGTCCTCGATGAACAGGTATTCGATGCCGATCAAGACCCGGCCATTCTCGGAACGGGACGTGACCAGGCTCCGGGCCGGGCCGGCGTCGCGCTCCCACCAGCCCACATCGATGACCTGGAGGTCCTCGAACTGCGCGAACAGGTTCCCCTGGGCCAGGGCGGAGAACTCGTGGAGCCCGCCCTCGAAGGGGTTGAGGACCCCCACCATGTTGGGGACGAACCCGGCGTCACCCTCGATCTGGGGGAAGGCGAAGAACTCGATCTCCGGGCGGGGCGCCTCGCCCGTGGCCCAGCCGCCGGGGATCCGCGCCCGGATGCGGGACCGGCCCTGCTGCTCCGGCGCTGGCTGCTGGTGGGGGGATGACATGCTGATGCGTACCTCGCCTCGGTGATCGGTCGGTGAGAGTCGGAGTGAGTCTAGGCGGTGGCCGGAACCGGCCGGCGGCTAGCCGAAGAGGCCGCCGATGAAGTCCTTGGCCTTGCCGGCCGCCTTGCCGATGCTCTCCCCCACATCCTTGGCTGTTTCCGTGAAGTCCGTGTTGTCCGCCACCCAGTCGCCGATGGCCCCGCCGACCTTCCCGCCGACCCAGCCGCCCACGAAGTTGCCCACGAATCCGCCGGCGATCCCGCCGATGGCGGCGCCGACGCCGGGGATGGGGATGAGAGCCTGGCCGATCGCGGCACCGGCATAGCGACCCACCTGGGTGCCGACCTTGGCGCCGACCTCCTCGCCGACCGCGGTGGCCACCTGGGTGGTGACGCCGTCGGCCACGGCCTCGGACTTGAGTTGCGCCTCGGACCAGTCGGGGTGCTTCTGACGGAGTTCCTCGTACTGCGCGGAGGTCGCCGAGGCGAAGCCGGCCACGTGGCCGGCGGCGTTCATCCCGCGCAGGGTGTTCTTGGCCCACTTGGGGGCCTTCGGCGTGCCCTTGGTCTTTCCATCGGTGGCGGCGTACCCCACGGTGACCGTGCCGTTCTTCACGGACAGGTGATGGCGATCCACCAACCGCCGCAGGCTCGGGTTCTTCGCCTTGCCATCCGTGCCCAGCAGCCTCCGGAACGCGGGAGAGGCCATCAGTGCGGTGAAATGGGGATTCTTGACGGGGTCGAACCCACCGGTCCTCTCCGCGAACTGCCTCTTCGAGAAGTCCGGCAGGAGTTGCCGGTGCTTCTGGTTGATCGCGTTGTTGCCGGCCTCGGCCCACGTATCGATCCGGTCCACGAACTTCGGGGGGATCGGCAGCTTGTCCAGCACCGCCGGCCTGACGATCCTCGGGGCGGAGAAGTTGTAGGTGAAGTACTTCGTGCTGCCCTTGGTGGTGTACCCCTCGAGGGCTGTCTTCGTCACGAAGGTCGCCACCGCGACCGGCAGGCCACCGTCGGTCAGCTCGAAGAGCTTGCCCGTGTTGGCGGCCCGGATGGCATCGGCGCAGGTCTTGGACGCATCGTCATAGTCGGTGGCCACGTCATTGATGCGCTTCTGGAGGTTGTTCCGCTCGGTGGCGTGGGCGGCGTAGTCGAAGTCCGCCACCGTGGTGTCCACCGCGTTGTGGGTACCGGCCAGTTGTTTGACGAGGTTGTACTCCGACCGCAGCGCCTCGATGGCGTCGGCGAAGTTCCCCAGGGCCGTCTTCACGGACGTGGCACAGGTGGAGGCCTCGTCCGCGTAGACCTGCACCATGTTCACGGCGTTCAGCGCGGTCTCCGCATCCGGCGTGCTGTAGTGGGCGGACAGCCCGGACCAGGAGGTGACGCCGTCCTCGGCGTAGCTGGCGGCGTTGGTGCCAGCGGTCTTGATGTCCCCGGCCGCTGCGTCGATGTCCCCGGTGTTCGGCAGCTTCTCCGGCAGCCCCGCAATGGTGACGGTCATGATCACTCCCCTGCCGGCCGGACCACCGGCGTGCTCTTATCCGCTTCGGGATCCTCATCCGGGAGGCCGGCCGTGGAGGCCTCCGCCTCGGTGGCCATGTCCGCGTCCCCGTTGACGTAGGCGTTGATCGCCTCATGCATCTTCAGGCAGATGTTGTCCCCGATGGCCTCCGCCGAACCGAGCATGACGGCCAGGTACTCGTTGTTCGTGGTGGACAGGGCCTCGCCGATCTCGAAGTTGTCCGTGGCCGAGATGGCGTCCAACACCGCGCTGTGGGCGTCCACCTTGAGCTGGTCGATCTTGTCGAAGTGTCCCTTCGTGGTGGTGACCACCGCCCGTGCTTCCGTGACGTCGATGGACCAGTGCTCCAAGGCCATGCTGCGGCTCCTTCCACTCAGTCCGGTCACTGTGGTCATGTCTCCCCCGGACCTGGACCATCCTAGGAAGTCGTTCCCGGCCCCGCGATGGGGAGAAGTCCCCATGCCCGGCGGGAGCGTGGCCGGCGCCCCTTCCCGCCTTGACACGTTAGCCTGTACGGGTGGAAATATGGGCAGGAATCGGACTCTTCATCCTCGGCGCCGCCTGGGTGGTGACCTCGCTGATGTGCATCGCCGGGGTCAATCGCGAATGGGCGCGTGCGAAGCCGTCCATCTTCAACTACCTGGCCCGGAACTTCATGCCCTATACGTACCTCGCCCTGGGCCTCCTGCTGGTGGGGCTGACCCCTCACCTCGTGTTCGAGGACGCACCCGTAGCGATCGACCTGTTGACGGTCCTCTTGGTGGTCTTGGCGGTGCCGATCGGTCTGATCTCGATGATCCACTGGCCGCTGTTCCTCTCCCCGCCCTGGTACCGCCGTTGGTACAAGCGCGGCGGGCGTATGGGCAACAAGACCCCGCTGTGGGACCCTCAGGGGCAGCTCTAGATCACGGCCGCGCTACACGTCGAGAATCGCCGGGCGAATCGACAGTTGGCGCGGCCGTGATCGCCCGTTCGGGGTCTCCACCTCGGCCATGAGTGCTCAGGTCATGATCAGCAGGGGCTGATCGGTGTCCGGTCGTCTGCGGTAGACCCGCGCCGGACGGCCCAGTCCGTTGCCGCCCGGCGGCACGGCCCGCAGCTCCAGCGCCTCGAGCTGCGGCTCCATGGCCCGGCGGAAGGTGTCCTTCTGGTGGGGGGAGCCCGCCACGGCGTCGTGGACCTGGCGCAACTGGGTCATGGTGAACTCACACTCCAGCAGGTTCCACGGGTCCGGCTCCTGCTCGTACTCCCAGCGCACCATCTTCACGGCCCACGCGATGATCTCGTCGTGGCTGAACGGCAGGCCGTGCACCTCGGTCACCGGGCGCAGCTGGCCGTGGCCGTGGGCCAGCCCCTGCTCCAGGGCGGCCAGCGGCAGCACGTCCAGGTGGGTCACGGTCAGCACCCAGCCCCGCTCGTCCCGGGCCGGGTCGTCGAAGACGTGCAGCTGGCGCGGGGAGCGTCCCTGGATGTGCATCCGGGTGTCCAGGCACCGCAGCACCGCGGCACCCAGCCGTTCGCGCTCGCGCAGCATGGTGCCGGGCAGCATCCACTCCCCGGCATGGCTGCCCTGGTCCCGCTGGCGCAGGACCACGTTCAGCTGGCCGTCGGCCACGGTCAGGAGGACGACGTCGGCCGCCACCGAGGGGCGGGGATAGGCCAGGAGGTCATCGCGTTCCGGAGACATGCCAACCAATCTATCCAGACTGGTGCGGGGTTCCGCGGCGGGTGAACGGTCCGGCAGGGGCTCAGGCGAACAGCGCAGCTGCGTCACGGACGAACTCCTCGCCCGTGCTGAAGGTGGTGCCCCAGATCCGCAGGGCGTCCGCCACCGGCTCCTGCATGGTGGCGCGGCTGAATCCCTCCACCCCGTACCTGCCCGTGTAGCCCAGCTCCCGGACCGCGCCCAGAATGCCGGCCAGGTCGAGGCTGCCGGTGGAGAGCAGGCCGCGGGAGGACTGCCCGAACTCCAGATACCCCAGGTGGGGCAGGGCGTGAGCCACGGCGCCCAGCAGGTCCGGTTCCTCGATCGCCATGTGGAAGGTGTCGAGGTGGATCTTCAGGTTCCTCGAGCCGGAGAGCTCCACGAAGCGCACCGCCTGGGCCGCCGTGTTCAGCACGGAGGTCTCATAACGGTTCACCACCTCGAAGGTCATCATGATCCCGGCCGCGGCGGCCTCGTCCGCCACGTCCCCCACCAGGGCCGCAGTGGTGGCCACGTCCTGCTCCGCCGGCAACGCGGAGGCGTCCCCGTGGACCCCGTAGGGCACCCCGTTGAGCTGGTCCCCGCCCATCCGGTGCGTCATCTCCACGATCCGCCGCAACTGCTCGAATCCCCGCCGCCGGACGTCCGGGCTGCCGGACATGACGTTCGCCTCCGGGGACTGGACCACCATCGCGATAGGTTCCAGGCCGGCGTCGTGAATCCGCGCGCCGAGCGCCTCGATACCGCGCGCCGAGGGGTCCAGCGGACCCAGCACCACGCGCCGGTACCCGGCGTCCCTCAGGACCGGCAGGCAGCGGGCGAAATCGGCACCGAAGGGATCCGTGGTGAAGGCCGCGCTCTGGCAGGCCAGGTCCGTACCGGCGGACAGGTCCTCCCGCACCTCAGAACTCCGGCAGGTCGAAGCGGTGCTTGAACACCGAGTAGCCGTCGTCCACGGACACCACGGTGCCGTTCATGGCATTGGACTCCTCGGAGAACAGGAAGGCCACCACGTTGGCGATCTCCTCCGGCTCGGTCATCTTGTTGCGCAGCTGCTCGGAGGCGAAGAGGTCCCGCAGCTGCTGGGGGAACTGCTGGATGATCGCGGTGTTGGCCCGCCCGGGGGTGATCGCCAGCACGCGCGTGCCGTGTTCGGCCAGCTCGTAGGCGGCCGAGCGGGTGAAGGAGATGACGGCGGCCTTCGCCGCCGAGTAGGTGAAGGACAGCTCCGCGGCCTGCTCGCCGTAGATGGAGGAGGTGTTCACGATGACCCCGCCCCCGCCCTGCTTCGCGAACTGCCGCCCGGCGGCCAGGATGCCGTAGTAGACCCCGTCCTGGTCCACTCGGATCATCGGGTGGTAGTCCTTGATCGGGTCGTGTTCCAGCAGCGGCTTGCCCCCGGCGATCCCGGCGTTGTTGAAGATCCCGTCCAGCCGCCCGTAGGTGTCCACGGCGGACTGCACGGCGGCCTCAACGGCGGTGAAATCCGAGACGTCCACCGCCACCGCGGCCGCCTGCCCGCCGGCGGCCGTCACCTCTTCGGCCACGGCCTGGGCCCCGTGGAGGTTGAGGTCCGCCACCATCACCTTCGCGCCCTTCTCGGCGCAGCGACGCACGGTGGCGCGGCCGATGCCGCTGGCACCGCCGGTGATCAGCAGGACTTTGTCTTTCAGAGTGGTCACATTGTCTCCTTGGGAGTTCTCGAGGTGGGTCAGAACATGGTGTGCGAGAGGGCCAGCGCCCCGCCGTCCACGGCGAGCACGGCGCCGGTGACGAAGGAGTTGCCCGGCGCCACGAGGAAGAGCATGGGCGCCTGGATCTCGGCCATGGTTCCCATCCGGGCCAGCGGAATGGTCTCCTCCCACATCCGCTCGCCGGCCTCGTCCAGCACGGCGTCCCCGCCGATCCGGGTGCCCTTGAACGGGCCGGGGGCGATCACGTTGACGCGGATGCCGCGGGGTGCCAGCTCGAGGGCGACCTGGCGGGCCAGGTTGATGATGCCCGCCTTCGTGGCCCCGTAGGCGTAGGACACCATGGGGTCCGTCCGCAGCCCGGCGGTGGAGGAGGTGACCAGGATCCGGCCGTTCTCCGGCAGCACCCGGGCGGCGGCGCGGACCGTGGCGAAGGTGCCGCTGAGGTTGGTGTCCACCACGTGGTCCCATTCCTCATCCGTGTACCGGGCGATGGCCCCGTCCTCGGTCCGGTAGCTGCCACCGCCGGCGATCCCGGCATTGGCCACGACGACGGTGGGCCGGCCGACCTCGGTGACGATCCGTTCCAGCGCCTCGTCGAAGGCCCCGAACCGGGAGAGTTCGGCGGCGTAGGCGTGGGCTGTGCCCCCGGCGGCGGTGATGCCGTCCCGGACCTCGTCCAGGCGCCCTTGGTCCCGGCCCAGGACGACGACGGTGGCGCCGGCATCCGCGTAGATCTCGGCGGCGGCGCGGCCGATGCCGCTCGAGGCCCCAGTGACGACCACGATGTCCTGGTGCATCGAGAAGATCTCCAGCAGGCGGTCGGTCCCGGTGGTGATGTCAGTACCGGTCATATGCCTCACATCGTCGGTTCGTAGTCGGCCACGTTGCTCCGGTCGATCAGCTCCGCTTCGACCTCCACGAAGTCCTCCTCGGGCAGCGTCCCGTCCGCGCGGAAGGCCTCGACGCTGTCCACCGTCATGTCCACGACCTTGGACCAGTCCTGCAGGACGGACGCGTAGAAGGGGCCGTCCTTCTCGATCTCCGCCGCGGCCGCACCGAGAGCGTCCACGCCGGTGACGTAGATGTCGTCCTGGCCGGATTCGTTGATGGCCTGCACGGCCCCGAGTGCGGCGTGGTCCCAGCCGGTCCAGATCCCGTCCAGCCCGTCCGGGTTGGCCTGCAGGAAGTCGGTGACGAACTTCAGGGTCTCCTCCTGCGAGGTACCCGGGTTCAGGACCTGCTTCATCTCGCCGCCGGCGAGGTTGGCTCCGGCGGCCTCCAGCTCGTCCACGGCGATGTTGCTGCGGGTCATGATCCCCACGTGGGGATCGTGCCCGATCACCATGACATCCTTGCCCTCGAGGCCGCCCATGGCCTCCTCCAGGGCGCCGAGGCCGAGGTCGGCGATCTGCTGCTGGTCGAAGGTGATGTCCTGGACGAAGTCGTCGTTGGGCTCCACGCCGCCGTCGATCGAGAAGATGGGGATCTCAGAGGACTCGGCGGCGTTGACCAGCGGGGCGATCTGACGGGGGTCCGGGAAGCCGGCCACGATCACGTCGGCCCCCTGGGTGATGGCCGACTGGACGTCGGTGTTGATCTTGTCGTAGTCGAAGTCGGAGGTGTACAGGGTGACGTCCCAGCCCTTCTCCTTGCCTTTCTCCACGAGCTCGTCGAGGGATTCCTTGCCGGCCGGGGTGCCGTACCCGGCGGTGAAGGCGGCGACCTTGAAGGTGTCCTCGCCACCGGCTCCGGCGTCACCGGAGCACCCGGTGAGGGCCAACATCCCGGCGACGGCCAGGCCTGCGGTGATCTTCAGTGATGTACGCATGGTCTTCTCCTGTGGAAGGTGCCACCAGACGGTGGCCGTGGGTGGATGGGGGTATCCGGGGTGAGGGGCCGGGAGGGGCCTATCGGTGTTTGGACTTGAAGGAGGAGAGCAGGACCGCCCCGACGATGATCACGCCGGTGAGCACCTGCTGGATGTAGGTGTTGACGCCCACGATGTTCAGCCCGTTCTGCAGCACGCCGATGATGCCCACGCCAACTAGGGTCCCGCCGAGGTTGGCCTGGCCGGAGTTGGCGATGGTCATGCCGAGGAACACGGCCGCCACGGCGAGCATCATGTAGTCGTTGGCGCTCGTGGCGCTGGCGCTGGAGAGCCGACTCACCAGCACGATGCCGCCCAGCCCGGAGGCCAGACCGGCGAGGGCGAAGGCCCAGAACACGTTGCCGCGGACGTTGACGCCGGACAGCCGTGCCACCTCTGGGCTGCCGCCCACCGCGTACCAGCGGCGGCCCACCGTGGTGTAGCGCAGCACCACCCAGACGATGAGCGCCACCACGATCGCGAAGACGACGGGCATGGGGATGCCCAGCGGCCGGGCCTGGCCAATCCAGAAGAAGGACTCCGGCATGCCGTAGAGCGTGGTGCCGTCCGTGACGATGAAGGCCAGGCCCCCGACGGTGGTCATGGTCGCAAGGGTCGCCACGATGGCCGAGATGTTCAGGTAGGCCACGAGCAGCCCGTTGATCATGCCCACGGCCAGCCCAGCGAGCAGCCCCAGGACGATCGCCACCGGCACCGGCAGTCCGCTGAGCATCAGGGCGGAGGCGGTGGCCCCGGACAGGGTGGCTGTGGTCCCCACAGACAGGTCGAAGTGACCGGTGACCATCACCATGGTTTGGGCGGCCGCGATGATGGTCAAGATGGCCACCTGGGCCAGGACGTTCGTCAGGTTGCCCAGGCTCAGGAAGGCCGAAGGGCTCATCACCCCGAAGATCAGGATGAGTGCCGCCAGGGCGATGATGGTCCCGCCCTGCCAGACCATCTGGACCAGGGGCGCACGCTTCTCGGGCACGGCCACCGCGGTCACGGTATCGGGGGGAGTCACGGTGGCCATCTCAGGCGTTCCTTCCGTAGCAATAAGACAGGAGTGTCTCCTCGTCGGCGCCCTCGGCGGGCACCTCTCCGGAGACGCGTCCCTCATGCATGATGAGGATCCGATCGGACAGGCCGATCAGTTCGGGGAGTTCGGAACTCACGGCGACGATGGTTGTTCCCTGCGCCGCCAGCTGCCGGATCAATCGGTAGATCTCGGCCTTGGTGCCCACGTCGATGCCGCGGGTGGGTTCGTCGAGCAACAGCACCTGGGGGTTCCGGGCCAGCATCTTGGCCAGGACGACCTTCTGCTGGTTGCCGCCGGAGAGCAGCCCCACAGCCTGACGCGGGCTGCGGGCCTTGACGCGCAGGTTCTCCATGCCGCGACGGGCCAGTTCGGTGACCCGGCGGGAGGACACCCAGCCAGCCGAACTGACCTTGTCCAGGTTGGCCCCGGCGATGTTGTCCTGGATCGAGGCACCCACGGAGACGCCCTGCGAGCGCCGTTCCTCGGGCACCAGCGCGATCCCATGGTTAAGGGCCCGGCCCACACCAACGGTTCCCGGCAGGGCCTGCCCGTCCACGGAGATGGTCCCCGCGGTCCGCTTCTGGTCCCCGGCCAGCAGGCGCATCAGTTCGCTGCGCCCCGATCCGGCCAGGCCGCCGACGCCCAGGACCTCGCCGGCGTGGGCGGTCAGGCTCATGCCCTGCACCTTGTTGCCGCACAGGTCTTCGACGCTGAGCACCACCCGGTCCGTGGCCGTGCCGCGCTCGGGGAACAGGTCCTCGGCGGGCCGGCCCACCATGGTGGAGATGACCTCGTCGATGGTCATCTCCGCGACGTCCCGGGTCACGATGGTCTGGCCGTTGCGCATGATGGTCACGCGGTCGCAGAGCTCGAAGACCTCCTCCAGGCGGTGGGAGACGTAGACGATCCCGACCCCGTCCGCCCGCAGCCCGCGCAGCACCGTGAACAGGTCCTTGATCTCGGTGTCCGTCAGGGCCGCCGTCGGCTCGTCCAGGATGAGCACCCGGGCGTCCGCGGCCAGGGCGCGCGCCACCGAGACCATGGTCTGTTGCACGGGCGAGAGCCGTCCGGCCAGCCGGCGCAGGGGGATGTGACCCTGGTTGAGACGGTCCAACTGGCGCCGTGCCTCGCGGCGCAGCTCGCTGAACCGCACCAGTCCAGAGGTGCTCGGGGTGCGCTCGCCGAGCAGGATGTTCTCGGCCACGCTGACCGTGGGGATGATCGAGGTCTCCTGGTACAGGGCCACCACACCGGCGTGGTGGGCGTCCCGCACCCCGGAGAACCGGACCTCCTCGCCCGCGGACTCGATCGAGCCGGCGTCGGGCTGGTGGACGCCGGTGAGGACCTTGATCAAGGTGGACTTGCCGGCCCCGTTCTCTCCCAGCAGGGCGTGGATCTCGCCGGGGCGGACCTCGAGGCGGGCCTCGCTCAGGGCGGCCACCCCGTCGAAGTTCTTGGAGATCCCGGTGGCCTGCAGCACGAGCCTCTCGGTCTGCGCGGCGCGGGGCTCGGCCGTGGCGGTGCTCATGCCCGCCCCGTCCCGGCCCCTGGGTCCTCCGGCAGCCGGTTGCACCGGATGACGACCTTCGGATGGGCTCCGCCCAGGTGGGCCTCGAAGGCCTCGGCGGCGTCCTGAAGGTCGAAGACCGACTCCAGGAAGGGCTCCAGGTCCAGTTCCTCCAGCAGTCGTACGGCCCGCGGGAACGTGTACGGGGAGACGAAGACGCCGGTCAGCGTCAGCTCCTTGCGGTACAGGTAGTCGGAGAGGTTCAGCGGCAGTTCGTACTCCTCCGGGTACATGGCCCCGTAGACCACGGTGCCGCCGGGGGCGGCCAGGTCCAGCAGGCCCGCCACGGCGTGCCGGGACCCGGAGGCGTCGATCACGACGTCGAAGCCCCCTCCCCCGGTGATCTCGCGGTTGCGCTCGGCGAGGGTTTCGCTGTTCGGGTCGATGACGTGACGGGCGCCGAAGCGCCGGGCCAGCTCCCGCCGTTCGGCGATCGGCTCGATGAGCGTCAGATCCGTGGCTCCGTAGCGGTGCATGAGTTGCAGGGACAGCTGGCCGATGGGCCCGCCGCCGCAGACCGCCACCCGGTCCCCCGGGCGGATGCGGGTCTTGTCCGCGATGCGCACGGCCACGGAGGTCGGCTCCAGCAGGCAGCCCTTGAGCAGCGAGACGGAATCGGGCAGCCGGTACACCTGGGACTCGTGCCAGACCACGGAGCGGGCCATCCCCGGGCGGTTGTACTCGTGCAGGTTCGCACAGAACTGCTGGCGGCCGTCCTGGCAGGGCTGGCAGGCCCCGCAGAAGCGGACGAAGTTGCCGGACACCCGGTCCCCCACCCGCAGGTCCGTGCGGCGGACACCGGGGCCGATCTCCGCCACCACCCCGGAGATCTCGTGGCCCAGCCCGATCGGCACGTCGGTGCCGAAGAAGCCCTCGGCCAGGTGTGGGTCGGAGCCGCAGATCGCGGCGTAGGCCACCGTGATGCGCACGTCCTCCGGCCCCACCCGATCCGCAGGGAAGGTGACCACTCCGACGGCGCCGCGCTGGCCGGCGTCGGGCGCCGTCAGGCTGCCGATCTTGGTGACCGCGACGGTCTCGACCTCGATGGCCGGGGCGCTCATCCCGCCGCCCCCCGGACCACGTCACGTGCTGCGTCCACGGTGGCCTGCAGCCCATAGCCGTGCTTGTCCCGCAGCTCGGTGTCCTCGCCGAAGCCGGCGAAGACCTGGGGGATGCCGAGGCGTTGGAAGCCCTCGAGGCGGATGCCGCGGTCCACGAGGACGTCCGAGATCTGGGAGGCCAGGCCGCCGTAGGCCAGGTGGTCCTCCACCACCACGAAGCGGCCGGTCTCCTCGGCGCAGCGCTGGATGAGGTCGGCGTCGATCGGCTTGAGGGTGAACATGTCCACCACGCGGGCGTCGGTCCCGTGCTCGGCTGCCAGGATCTCAGCGGCCTCCAGGGCCTGGCTGACGGTCTCGCCGTGCGCGAAGAGGGTCAGGTCCGTGCCCTCGCGGGCGGTGATGCCCTTGCCGATCTCGACGGTGACGGAGCCGGGCTCGTAGACCACCTTGTCCTTCTTCCCCACGGCCAGGCGGATGTAGAGCGGGCCGGTCATGGACATGGACTGGCGCAGCACCTCCCCCACCATGAGCGGGTCGCCGATCGAGGTGACGGTCATGTTGACGAGGGAGGTCATCAGGCCGAGGTCCTCCACCGCGTAGTGGGTGGAGCCGCCGTTGCCGACCAGCCCGCCGTGGGTGCCCACGATCTTCACGGGCAGGTTGGGGTAGCAGATGTCCGAGCGGACCTGCTCCAGGGCGCGCATGCTCAGGAACGGGAGCATTCCGGAGACCACTGGGATGTTGCCCTCGTAGGCCAGGCCCGCCGCGAGGCCCACGCAGGCCTGTTCCGAGAGACCGACGTCCACGAAGCGGTCCGGGAAAGCGTCCCGGAACTCCACGAGCGTGGCCCCGATGTCCGGGGTGAGGACCCAGAGGTTGTCATTCGCCTCGCCCAATTCCTTGAGCGTCTGGCCGATCACCGTGCGGGAAGAGAGCATCTCCCCGAAGGTGAAGGAGGTGACTTCTGCGGTGGAAGCTGTGCTGGTCATGTCAGGCCGCCTTTCGTCCGTGGGCCAGCGAGGCCAAGGCCCGCTTCAGGTCCGTCTCGTTGAGGGAGCCGGCGTGCCAGGCGAGGTTGGCCTCCATGAAGTCCACGCCCTTGCCCTTGACCGTGTCGCAGATGATCACCGTGGGGGTGTCCGAGTCCGGTTCCGGCAGGGAGTCGAAGGCGGTCACGAGGGCACCCATGTCATGACCGTCCACCTCGATGACGTTCCAGCCGAAGGCCCGCCACTTGTCCGGGTAGGGCTCGAGCTTCACGCGCTCCTCCGCGAAGCTCGTCATCAGCTGGCGGTTGCGGTCGATGAACGCCACCAGGTTGCCGAGGTTGTTGCTGTTCGCGGCCAGGGCGGCCTCCCAGACCGATCCCTCGCCGGTCTCGCCGTCCCCCATCAAGGTGAAAACGCGGTGGCTCATGCCGTTGCGCCGGGCATGCAGGGCCATGCCGGTGGCCAGCGGGAGCCCGTGGCCCAGGGACCCGGTGGAGACCTCCACCCCGGGCAGCTGAACCTTGCAGGGATGCATGCCGTACGCGGAGTCGAGCTGGCCGTAGGTGTCCACAATCTCGCGGTAGTCGAAGAAGCCGCGGATGGCCATGGTGATGTACATGCAGACGGCCGCATGGCCCTTGCTGAGGACGAAGCGGTCCCGCTCCGGGTTGCGCAGATCCTGCGGATCCACTCGCATCCCGTACTGGTACAACAAAGTCAGAATGTCTGCGCAGGAAAGGTCTCCACCAATGTGGACTGAACCGTTATATTCGCCGCAGAGAAGCAGTAACTTCTCCCGCAGCTCGTAGGAAAGGTCTTCCAACTCGGAGACACTGGCCTCCGGTCGAACAATCGTGGATGTCAAGGGATCCCCCAGGGAAATCGCGGCGCCCCAGCAACTTTGCTGGGAAGTGATCTATGTCTCCGAGAGACAGTAGACGCAACCCGACCGGAGGTAAAGACTTATTTCCCTCATTTTTGCGTTAACTTGTTCAAATCAAGCCTGACAAGGGGATCTACGACAAAATTCCTTCACGATGCCATGCCTTGCGGCGATTCCGGGGTCGGCGGCGCGCGCATCCTTGACGCACCCCGACCCGCTTTGGTTCACTATGATGAGAGTGATGTGAATCACGCCCCTCGGCGCCCATCCACGGACCACCCCGTCTCACCGCGGACAATCCGCATTCACCCGGATCCTGATGGATTTTCACGTCTCCTCGGCCGCATTCACTATCCCTGAAAGAGGCATCATGACTGACACCAGCACCGTCACCCAGGCTGGGGGCGCTGCCCCGCAGGGCCTGCCCAGCACCCCGCTGTACTACGGGGGCCAGGAGCACCAGACCACGGCCAAACTGACCATCACCAACCCGGCCAGGCCCTCGGAGGTCGTCGGCGAGGCCGCCTCCGCCACCCGTGCGCAGGCCCTCGAGGCCGTGGCCGCCGCGAAGGCGGCCTTCCCCGCCTGGGCGGCACTGTCCCCCACCGAGCGCGGCGCCCTGCTGACCGAGGCCAACGCGACCGTGGCCGCCGACGTCGAGACCGATGCGGCCATCCTGTCCTCGGAGAACGGCAAGGTCGTCGGCGAGTGCATCGGCGATCACATGGGCCTGGTCGCCCGCACCGAGCTGGCCGTGGGCCTGGCGGACATCGTGGACGCCGCCGAGACCCTGCCCGGCCCGCCGACCGAGACGGTTGTCTCCTACAAGCCCATGGGCGTGGTGACCATCATCGTCCCGTTCAACTGGCCCATCGCGATCCTCGGTGCGGCCCTGCCCTACGCCCTGATGGCCGGGAACACCGTGGTGGTCAAGCCGCCGCCGTCCTGCCCGCTGGCCACCACCCGCGCGGTCCAGCGCTTCGCTGAGAAGCTGCCGGCCGGCGTGCTCAACGTGGTCACCGGCGAGGACGCCGAGATCGGCGAGGCCCTGGTCTCCAACACGGACGTGGCCAAGGTCTGCTTCACCGGCTCCGTCGGCGGCGGCAAGCGGATCATGTCCATGGCCGCCCAGTCACTCACCAACGTCACCCTCGAACTCGGCGGCAACGACGCCGTGCTGATCCTCGAGGACGCCGAGTTCACCGAGGCCAACATGGACGCGCTGTTCGGCGGGATCTACGCCTCCACCGGGCAGATCTGCATGAACGCCAAGCGCATCTACGTCCACTCCTCGAAGAAGGAGGAGCTGGTCGCCGCGCTGAGCAAGCGACTCGAGCAGGTGAAGATCGGCCCGGCCACGGATCCCTCCACCACCATGGGCCCGTTCCACCAGAAGGCCCAGCTGCAGTTCGTCACCGACCTCGTCCAGGAGGCCAAGGACTCCGGGGCGGACGTCCGCGAGTTCGGCGAGCTGCCCGGCGGCGAGTGGGCCGAGGGCAACTTCATCCGCCCCTCGATCGTCCTGGACCCGGACCCGTCATTGCGCGTGGTCACCGAGGAACAGTTCGGCCCGACCATCCCGATCATCACCTTCGACGACGTCGAGGACGGCATCCGGATGGTCAACGACACCCAATACGGGCTGTGCAACTCCGTCTGGACCTCGAACGAGGAGACCGCCCGCACCGTAGGATCACGCCTGCAAGCCGGCTACATCTTCCACAACACCCACGGCGCACCGTTCCTGGACCAGCGCGCCCCCTTCGGCGGCATCAAGCAGTCCGGCATCGGCCGCGAGATGGGCCCCATCGGCCTCCGCGCCTTCATGGAACCCCACGCCCTCGGACTCTCGAAGGCCTGACCCCACCCCTACCCCACCCCGCCCCCAGGCGCAAAGTGACCCCACCCCCGTCGTTGTGACGGGGTGGGGTCACTTTCTGCCTGCGGTTCGGCGTCCGGCGCCTACACTCCGACCAGCGCCATCCGCTCCTTGTAGGCCGCGCGCAGCGAGAACCCCTCCGCGAGCGCCTCCTCGCGGGTGATCTCCAGGCCCGCCGAGAGGATCTTCCGCGCGGAGAGGTGGTCGGCCGGCTGGTTGACGGATTCCACGGCGGCCAGGATGCCGTCCCGGAAGCAGAACACGGAGAACCTCGGGTTCGCCGGGTCCGCGTCCCCCACCACCACGGTCTCGTCATCGGCGCGCACGATGTTGGCCATCTGCAGCCGGAACGGGCCCTGGGTGGACCAGAACCACGGCAGTTCGCGGTACGGGGCGTCCTCGCCGAGGATCACCTTGGCCACGTGGCGGGCGTGGTCGGTGGCGTTCTGCACGGACTCCAGCCGGAACGGCCCGCCGAAGTGCTCGCACGGGAAGTTCGCGCAATCGCCGATCGCGTAGACGTCCGGGTCCGCGGTGCGCAGGTTCGCGTCCACCACGATCCCGTTGGACACCTCGAGGCCGGCCTCCGCGGCCAGGTGGTCGTTGGGCTGGACCCCGACGCCGGCCACCACCAGGTCTGCCGGATACCGGTCCCCGGTGGTCGAGACGGCGAAGGCGACCCGGCCGTCGTCGCCGGCTTCGAAGGAGGTGATCCCCTCGTTCAACCGCAGATCCATGCCCAGCTGCTGGTGGGCGCCGGCGAACCAGTCACCCAGCAGCGGGGTGAGCGCCCGGCCCATGGGGCGCGGGGCGAACTCCAGCACGGTGACGCGGCAGCCGCGGGACAGGGCCGCGGCGGCGAACTCCAGGCCGATGAACCCGGCGCCGACCACCACCACGTTCCGTGCGGTGTCCAGCGCGGCGCCGAGCTGTTCGGCGTCGGCCAGGGTGCGCAGGCCGTGGATGCCGGGCAGGTCGATGCCCTCGGTGGGCAGCTCGCGGTTGCGGGCACCGGTGGCGAAGACCAGCGAGGTGTAGGGCAGCACCGTGCCGTCCGCGAGGGTGACGGTCTTCGCCTGCCGGTCCACGCCGGTAGCGGCGGTGCCGGTCCGCAGGTCGAGGTCCTGCTCGGCGAAGAAGGCCGGCCCGCGCAGCGGCAGCGGGGAGGCAGCGTGGCCGCCGTCGGAGGCCTTGAGGTAGTCCTTGGACAGCGGGGGGCGCTGGTAGGGCTGGCCGGCCTCCTCGGCCACGAGGGTCACGGGGCCGGTGTAGCCGCCCTCACGCAGGGATGCGGCGGCTTGCAGCCCGGCCTGACCGCCGCCGATGATGACGGTTCCTGGCAGCTGGGTGGCCATGGCTCAGACCTGCTCTTCCGGGACGTCGACCTCGATGGACTCCAGTCCGGGGGCGCCGACCTCGATCTGGCAGCCGAGCCGGCTGCGCTGCGGGTCGCGCTCGGAGGCGGTGACCTCCAGCATCTCCTCCTCGTCGTCGCCGATCTCCGGCAGGGCCTCGAGGTAGTCCTCGCGGACGTAGACGTGGCAGGTGGCGCACATGGCCTGGCCGCCGCATTCGCCGACGATCCCGGGGACGCTGTTCTTCAGAGCGGCCTGCATGATGCGGTCGGGCTTCTCCAGCTCCAGGACCTGGGTGGCCCCGTCGGGCTGGTGGAAGGTGATGGTGGGCATGCGGTGCTCCTGGGTTCGGCGGTTCGGGGTGATGCGTTGCCTCCATCCTGTGCTGGACATCACATCGAAGCAAAGGGGAAGATTAGACAATCAACATCGGATTTCTCGATAAAGGACGTCATGGCCCTCCCCTTCACCCTGCGCCAGCTGGAGATCTTCGACGCCGTGATTCGCGCCGGCTCCCTGTCCGCAGCAGCGCGCGAGCTGACCACGGCGCAATCCTCGGTGTCCTCCGCGATCGACGAGCTGGAGCGGCAGGTCGGTCAACGACTCCTGGTCCGCCGCAAGGCGCAGGGCGCATGGCCCACCGCGGCCGGCCGTCAGCTGCACCGGGAATCGGCCATCGTCCTGCGGACCGCCCTGGAGGCCGGCCGAATCCTGCAGGAGCGGGACGGCCATTTGCGCGGCCCGCTCACCGTGGGGGTCTATGACACGCTGGCGCCCTACATCCTGCCCATGATCCTCACTGACTTCGCCGATTCGCACCCACTGGTCGAGCTGTCCTTCGTGGAGACGGACCACTCCGGCCTGATGTCCGGGCTGCAGTCCGGAGCCATCGACGTGGGATTCACGTACCCCCACGATGTTCCGACCGAGATCAACCACGAGCTCATCCTGCAGCGCTCCCCCCACGTCCTGCTGCCGGCCGGCCACCGCCTGGCCGGGCGGCAGCGCCTCACGGTGGCTGACATCGACGGCGAGCCATTGATCCTGTTGGGCAACACCCCCAGCAAGGTCAACACCCTGCGCGTCCTGGGCATCACCGAGCAGGATCCGCGCATCGCCTGGGTCACCTCCTCCCTGCCCCTGACCCGCGCCCTGGTGGGCGCCGGGCTCGGGATCGCCACGCTGGTCCAGCCGGACGCCTCGCCGTGGACCGTGGACGGCCACGCCGTGGTCGAGGTCCCCTTCGACGTGGACGCGGAGGACGTGCGCGTGCATGTCGCCTGGCTCAAACCTGTGGAACGACGCCGGCCCCCTCGCCGAGTGACGGAACTGGTCACCTTCACGCAGGAGCGGTTCACCCCACACATCAACGACATCGACGCGTGGCGACGGGAGCATGCCAGCGCGGGAAGGCCCCGCTAGGGCCGGCCGCGCGTCAATGTCCCCGCAAGCCGCTCACCGGTCAGGCGCGCCGCCTGCCGCAGAGATCCGACCACGGACTCCACCCCTGACTCGGCGGCCGGCACCACGGCGGCCAGCGCGGCCACCGGCGCCCGCCAGGGGGCGAAGACCGGAACGGCCACGGCCGTCGCGTCCGGATGGATGAATCCCTCCGTCACGAGGAAGCCCCGATTCCTGGCTGAGGCCATGAGCCGTTCCATGGCTGTCCCATCCAGGTCCGGAGCCGGGGGGCGCGGAGGGCGGCTCGAGGTGGCGTACCCGGACCGGGCGGGCTCGTCCGCAAAGGACGCCAGGAGGATTCCGCTTGAGGTCACGTACCACGGCAGGCGCCCGCCCACCTGGGTGAAGTTGACCACGGACGTGGGCCAGGACAGCCGTTCGATGTAGAGCGACTCAAACCCGGTCAACACGCTCAGCTGGACGTGATGCCGGATCTCCGCGTGGGCCTGTTCCATGGGTGCCAACGCCGCCTCCCGGAGGCCGAAGGTCCCAGGGGCGCGGATGGCCAGCTCCCAGAGCCGGACCCCGAGCACATATCCCTGGTCCATCCGCTCGAGCAGACCCTCATCCACCAGTTGACCGGTGATCGAGTGGACCGTCGAGACCGGCATCCGCGACCGCCGGGCGATCTCCGTCAGAGTCAGGTCCGAATCGTCCGACGTGAAGGCCTCCAGGACCCGGCAGATCCGCGCCACGGCGGACCTCCCGTCCGATCTCCTGGCCATCGCCACCCTCCGATTCCGAATGATTCGTAGTTTTCCTCGATCCAGTGTGACACGAGTCATAGTCGATTCCGAACCCGCACCGTCGAAGGAGGAACCCTTGACCATCACCCAGCCCGCCGTGGACGTCTCAGCACTGCCGGTGGTCGATCTCGACACCTCGGCACTCGCCGACGACCCCTATTCCACCTATCGGCACCTGAGGGAGACTGCACCGGTCGTCTGGGCCCCCGCGATCAACAAGATCCTGTTCACCACGTTCGAGGCCTGCGCCTACGTGGAGAACCACCCGGAGATCTTCAGCTCCCACGTGGAGGGGGCAGCCATGGTCAAAGCCCTGGGGGGACGACCCCTCATCCGCAAGGACGACCCGGACCACGCCACCGAACGCCAGTCCATGAACCGACCCCTCCGGCCGCGGAATATCCAGGGGGCGTGGAACGCGCTCTTCGAGCAGAACGCGGAGACCTACCTCGACCGGCTCGTGGAGGCCGGTCCGGGCGCGGACCTGAACACGGAGTTCGCCATGCCGCTCGCCGGCAAGAACCTGATCGACATGCTCGGCCTGCACGGGGTGGATCCGCTGGACATCGCACGATGGAGCCTCGACTTCATCGCCGGCTCCGGCAACGTCACCGACGACCCGGACATCTGGCTGCGATGCGAGACCTCCCGTGCCGAATGCGACGCCGCCCTGGACGAGGCCATCCCACGGCTCCGGGCCCATCCCGACGCCTCCATCACCTCCGCGATGCTGGCCGGCGGCCTTCCGGAGGACGCGGTACGGAACAACGTGAAGCTGACGATCTCCGGGGGGATCAACGAGCCCCAGCACATGATCACCAACATCGTCTACGAGCTCAGCCGCCATCCCGAGACGCTGGAGGCCGCACGCCAGGACCCCACGACGTGGGACTCGATCTTCAACGAGGCGGTTCGAAAGTACACGCCGATCGGCATGATCACGCGCGAGACCGTGGCTAAGGGTGAGTTCGAGGGCTTCCACATCCCGGCGGGCGCTCAGGTCGGTGCCCTGCTGGCATCCGCCAACCGGGATGAGGGCCGATTCCCGGATCCCGACGGATTCTCCCTCCACCGGAGCGAGACAACATCCCTGGCCTTCGGTCGCGGCGTACACCAGTGCGCCGGCAAGTGGGCCGCCCAGTCGTCCATCGGTCGCATCGCCATCCCGCGGCTCTACGAACGCCTGCCGGACCTGCACCAGGACCGCCCGGAAACCTGGAACGGCTGGGTCTTCCGTGGCATGACCTCCCTACCCGTCACCTGGTGACATCCCCCACCCCCACTCCGCCCCCATCCCGAAAGAGCACCCCATGACCCATACCACTGTCGAACTGGAGGCGTCGGGCAGCACCGCGGCCCCCTCCCGCAAGGAACGACGCCTCGTCATCGCGTCCAGTTACCTGGGCACCACGATCGAGTTCTACGATTTCCTGCTATATGCAACGGCCTCTGCGGTCGTCTTCGCCCCCGTGTTCTTCTCCGGATTGGACCCCTGGGCCGGCACCATCGCCTCCTTCGGCACTTTCGCCGCAGGCTACATCGCGCGCCCCCTGGGCGGCGTCGTCTTCGGACACCTCGGAGACCGCTGGGGTCGCAAGAAGCTCCTCGTCGCGTCCATGATGATCATGGGTCTGGCCTCCACCGCCATCGGCCTGGTCCCGGATGCCAGCGTCATCGGCCCCTGGGGTGCAGTCATCCTCGTCTGCCTCCGCGTCCTCCAGGGGATCGCCGTCGGCGGCGAATGGGGCGGCGCAGCCCTCATGGCGCTGGAACACTCGGACCAGAAGTCCCGGGGATTCGCAGCGTCCTTTGTCAACGCGGGCGCCCCCTCAGGGTCCGTCCTCGGGCTGCTGGTCATGAGCGGCTTCGCCACGATGCCCCAGGAGCAGTTCCTGTCCTGGGGGTGGCGCGTGCCCTTCCTGCTGTCCTTCGTCCTGCTCCTGCTTGGCCTGTTCGTCCGCGCAAAGGTCACCGAGAGCCCCGTCTTCCTCGAGGCCCAGCAGAAGCTAGAGGAGGAGGCCACCACCGGCGTCAAGCAGAGCATCCCCCTGTTCGAGGTGCTGCGCCGCCCCAAGACGCTCATCCTCGTGATCCTGGCCTCGGTGTCCGCCTTCGCCCTGCAGACCCTGCTCTCCACGTTCGCCATCTCCTACTCGGTGTCTGCCGGCAACCCCCAGCCGCAGGTCATGCTGGCGTTCGCCGGTGCGGGCATCATCTCCATCGCCACCACCCTGTTCATGGGACGCCTCTCCGACCGCACAGGCCGGCGTCCCCTGCTGATCATCGGCAACGCCCTCTTCATCCTGGTCATCCCCGCGGTGATGTTCCTGGTGGGGCAGAACAACATGCTGCTGGTCTTCCTCGGATTCACCCTGGGCATCGTGGTGCAGACCGTTATGTACGGCCCCATGGCGGCCTTCATCGCCGAGCGGTTCGGCACCAAGAACCGCTACACAGGCGCCTCCATGGGATACCAGATCGCCACATTGATCGGTGGCGGGTTCACGCCGCTGGTCCTCGCCACCCTCTACGCCGGCCAGAGCCTGACACCGGTGGTGGGGTACCTCATGGCCCTGGCCGTCGTCAGCCTGGTCACGGTGCTGTTCATGGCCGAGTCCAAGGACCGGAGCCTGCACGCCGAGACGGAGTAGCCAGCGAGAAGCTGAAGAGGAAGGAGGCCCGGAAGTACATCTTCCGAGCCTCCTTCCATGGTGCCCCGTTGCGCCGCGTGCATGCCCTCAAGCCAGGCTGTTGCCGACAGGCGTGACCCATGACACCATGGGTTGCAATAGCAACTTGATGTCGCTTCGCCCCCTCGAAGGAGAACTCCATGACCGCGCCTGCCCACGGCGTCCCAGCCCAGGCCCCCACTCTGGACTTGGATCCGTTCTCCATCCCGTCACTGCAGGATCCCTTCCCGATAGAGGACGCCATCCGTGAGGCTGGACCGGTGGTGTGGTTGGAGAGCCACGGGATCTGGGCCACGGGACGCGCAGATCTGGTCCAGCAGGTGTTCCTGGACCAGGAGACGTTCATCTCCTCCCACGGCACGGGGCTGACCAACACCGCCTTGGAGGACAACTGGCGCAAGCCGAGCGTGATCCTCGAGCAGGACCAACCGCAGCACACGGTGACGCGTAAACTGATGAACTCGGCGCTGTCCCTCAAGGTGGTCAAGCAGCTCAAGGACGACTTCCAGGCCGCGGCCCATGCCATCGTGGCTGAGGTCTGCGGCCGCGGCGAGTTCGACGCCGTCACCGACCTGGCGGAGGCCTACCCCCTGCAGGTACTCCCGGACGCCATCGGCCTGGCCCCCGAGGGGCGCGAGCACCTCCTGACGTACGCGAATCTGAACTTCCAGGCCATGGGACCGCGGGACACCGCACTGTATGAGGAGGCCGTGAACCAGGCCGCCGAGGCCAAGGAGTACGTGGAGTGGCAGATGCGGCGGGAGAACCTGGACGAGTCCAGACTGGCGGGGAAGTTCTTCGCCGCCGCGGACACCGGGACGATCACGGAGGAGACGGCCGGACTGCTCGTGCGCACCTTCCTCTCCGCTGGACTCGACACCACCATGCTCGGGATCGGCAACGCCCTCCTGGCCCTTTCCCGCAACCCCGGTGCCTGGAGTGCCCTGCGGGAGGATCCCTCGCTCGCCCGCACCGCCTTCGAGGAGACCTTGCGCTGCTACGCCCCGAGCCCCTACATCGGTCGGACCGTGGGCACCCGGACCGAACTCGGCGGCGTGGTGCTCGAGCCTGAGCAGAAGATCGTCAACTGCGTCTCCGCCGCCAATCGCGACCCCCGCCGGTGGCAGGACCCAGAGTCCTTCGACATCACCCGAGACGTCCGAGGACATGCGGCCTTCGGCTACGGCATCCACGCCTGCGTCGGACAGATGATGGCCCGCATGGAGGCCGAAAGCCTGCTGACTGCCGTCGCCACGCAGGTACAGTCCCTCGAGGTCACGGCCGAACCGGTCCGGAAGATCAACCACTGGCTGCGCGGCTACTCCTCCCTTCCGATGCGGGTCACCCTGAAGTAGGCGGGCGGCCCCGCACCGGTCGGCGGCGGAGGCGACTCAGCCGCCGGCCTCCAGGGCCCCCGCGGCTGCATCCAGCCAGAGGTACACAGCCCACGCTCCCGGATCAGGATGCCCTTTGACCCGATCGCCCGCATAGCTGGACCTCCCCCGGCGCGGCGCCATGTCCGCGGTGGCCTCTGCCCCGGCACGTGCCGCGTCAGCCGCCGCGCGAAGTGCCCCAGCCAGCGGGGCGCCTGCTGCATCGGCGAGTGCTCGGGCGGCGGGGTTCAGGGCATCGAGCATGGTCCGGTCCCCCGGCTGAGCTCCGCCGAGGCCTTGGATGCCCTGTTGGCCGGCAGCCAGGGCTCGAGCCCAATCCCCCACCGTCGGAGTTTCCAGCCCTGCCAGCTCCTCCGAAGCTTTCAGCAGGAAGACCGCGTAGAGCGGTCCCGACGTGCCGCCGATGCTCCGCCGGGCCACCGCGGACATGTGGCGCAGCAGCCGGTCCGGGCGGGCCGGCAGGTCCGCTGCAGACTCGAGCACCGCGCGGGCGCCACGGTCCAGACTGTGGCCCAGGTCGCCGTCGCCCACCTGCTGGTCCATGGCTGTCAGCTCGGGCTCGGCGTCCCGGAGCGCGGTCAGGGTCCGGTCCAGAACAGCGCCACCCGGCCCGGAGAGCGGCGGCCCCTCCAGCTCCGGCGCGTCGGCGGCGGGTGCCGCCACATACGGGTCGGCGTTGATCCGGCCATCCAGCGCAGGCCAGGCCGAGGTCTGCACCGGGGCATCCAACAGCTGAATCAACCCATCATCCACGGCCAGCAGGGTCAGGGAGACCCCCGCCATCTCCATGGCTGTCAGAAAAGTCCCGGACCAGGCCCGCTCCACGGTGATGCCGCGCGCCCGCAGCCACGTCAGGGCGGAGTCGGCCACAATCGATACCTCCATGGCCGAGCTTCCACCGAGGTTGTTGACCAGCAGTGCCACCCGGCCGGCGTCGGGAACACGTCCCGCGTCCAGGCAGGCGGAGAGCAGCCGATCCACCGTCGCCTCAGACGAGGCGGCGACCGAACGCTCCACCCCCTGTTCACCGTGGATCCCCAGCCCCCACTCAACCTCGTCCTCACCCAGCTCGAAGCTGGGAGTACCAGCCGCCGGGACGATGCAGGAGCCCAGCGCCACTCCCATGGTGGCCAGCGCATCGGCGGCGCGCTGAGCCGCGGCAGCCACAGCGTCAACGTCGCGCCCCGCGGCAGCCGCCGCCCCTGCGATCTTGTGCACCAGCACGGTCCCGGCGATCCCCCGATCTCCGGCGTGCTCCGCAACGCCAGTCAGGGCCACGTCATCCGCCACTACAACCATCCGGGCCTCGATCCCGTCCGCGCGCGCCAGTTCCGCCGCCAGGCCGAAATTCAGCCGGTCGCCCGTGTAGTTCTTGACCACCAGCACGACGCCGGCCCCGGCATCCACCGCGCGGATCCCCATGAGGACGTCGTCCACTGAGGGCGAGGTGAAGACCTCGCCGGAGACGGCTCCCGAGAGCATGCCGGGTCCCACGAACCCCGCGTGCGCCGGCTCGTGCCCGGCCCCGCCACCGGAGAGGACGGCCACGGTGCCGCGCCCGACGGCCGCAGAATCCACCACCGTGCGGGTGCCCTCCAGTAGGCGCAGGCGCGGGTTCAACCGGACCATTCCGGCCAGGGACTCGATCACTGCGTTCCGCGGGTTGTTGATGAGCTTCTTCATGCCGTCCTTCGTCTCTTCAGATGGTCACTGTCAATGGTTGGATGGGCACCATGACGCCCCCCGAACCGATCCGCTCCCCGCTCGATCACACGATCGACCGGGAGACCTTCACCCCCGCCTACCTGTCCCTGGTGGACAACGCCCACGTGTGGGGCGGCTCCCGGATCTACAACGAGCATTTCGGTGTCACCTCCCCCGACTTCGCCATTCTCTCCACCCTGTCCAACCGACCGGGCTGCCAGGCTGTGGACATCTCGGAGCAGGTGGCGCTGGACAAGTCGGTGGTGAGCCGGCGGCTGCAACGGCTGCGGGACAAAGACCTCATCTGCTGGGAGCAGGACGGATCTCGCCGACGCCTCTACCTGACAACCGCCGGGGCCCGGGTGCACGATGCCGTGCTGCCAGTGGCCCTGGAAAGGGCCGAGCTCATGCTCACCGGGTTCTCCGACGAGGAACGCGCGCAGCTGCAGACTTTCCTGCGGCGGATGTACGAGAACATCCCGCTGATGAACCACCCCACGTCCGTGGGTTCGACCGCTGCGTCTCATGGCAACTCCTGATTCCTCCCCGCATTCTTGAGCGCGGGTACTTGTCGGATCGTATGTGACATGCCACACTCGTTGCAATTGCAACTCAAGTTGGTGGGACGTCCGAGTCCACCCGAACACCCAGGCAGGTCACCTTGAAGAGAATCACCGCGGCCCTGGCCGCCACCACCGCATCCCTGTTGCTATTGACCGGCTGCGGTTCCGGCACCCCCTCCGGCGCGGCATCGTCCAGCGGCGAGACGGGCAACCAGGCCGGCGCCGAGGGCTCCAGCAGCGCAGCGTCCGACGAGCTGACAACGGTCCGCGTGGCTGCGGTCCCCGTGGTGGACGTGGCCGCCATCTACCTCGGTGAGGAGAAGGGGTTCTTCGCGGAGAAGGGCATGACGATCGACATCCAGTTCACCCCCGGCAGCTCGATCTCGATCCCGGCCCTGCTGCAGGACCAGTACGACGTGGTGTACACCGGCAGCGTGAATGCCTTCCAGGCCCGCGAGACGGGCCTGCCCGTGATCGCGGTGGCCGAGGGCGGGCGCACCACCGGGGAGCCCGGGGCGGACCACGGCGGGGTCGTGGTACCCGAGGACTCGGAGATCCAGGACGCCGGCGACCTCGAGGGCAAGTCCGTGGCCGTCAATGCGGTCAAGGGCCTGCACGAGGCGGCCATCCGCCAATCGGTCAAGAAGGCCGGCGGCGATCCGGACCTGGTGCAGTTCCTGGAGCTGCCCCTGCCGGACATGCAACCGGCCCTGGAGCGCGGCTCTGTGGACGCCATCTCCACCTCCGAGCCCTTCCTCGGCAACGCCAAGGACGCCGGGCACCGATTGATCGCCGACCCGTACATCGATGTGGACCCCGAGTTCGTCACCGCCGTCTACCTGACCTCGGAGCAGAAGTGGGCCGAGGACCCGCAGTTCGTCAAGGACTTCGTGGAGGTGGTGAAGCGGTCCCAGGAGTACGCCACGGAGAATCCGGACGAGTTCCGCACCGAGCTCTCCAACTTCACCGAGATCGATCCGCAGACCGCGGAGACAATGATCCTCACAAAGTTCGGCTGGGGCTTCCCGGAACAGGCCATGCAGCGCGGTGCCCAGGCCACCGAGGAGGCTGGCATCATCGAGGACGCCGCAGCAGGTCTCGACGGCCTCGTGGTGGATGTCCAGCAGTAGCCAGCCCCCCCTCCAGACAGAACTGGCGGTCAGGTCCGGCCCACCTACTCTCGAGTAACCACGAGAATCGGGCCGGATCTGACCGCCAGTTGCGCGTGAGTGAGTGATCAGGCCGCGGTGAGCCGCAGGGGCAGCCGCTCCCAGCCGCGCAGGGTGTTGTTCAGCTGCAGCTCCGGCTCACCGGCCACCTCGATGGTGGCGACCTTGCGGGCCAGGGCGCCGAGCAGGCACTCCCCCTCGAGACGGGCCATGATCTGCCCGACGCAGGAGTGGATGCCGAAGCCGAAGCCCACGTGGCCGGAGGCCTGGCGAGTGAGGTCGAAGGTGTCCGGGGCCTCCCAGTGGCGGGGGTCCCGGTTGGCGGCGGCCAGGAACATCAGCACCTTGGAGCCCTCCGGGAGGGTCACCCCGGAGACCTCGGTGTCCTCGTTGACCGTGCGGAAGAAGGTCTGCACCGGGGAGACGAACCGGACGGTCTCGTCGAAGGCCACGCGCGCCTTGGACGGATCCTCGCGCAGCAGGGCCCACTGCTCGGGGTGCTCGGCCAGTTCCCGCAGGGCCGCACCGATCCCGTGCACCGTGGTGTCCACGCCCGCGGTCAGGAAGGACCGCAGCAGCCGCGCGGCCTCGTCCTCGTCCAGTCCGGCCTCGGCGGCCTTCTCATGCAGGGTGGCCCCGAAGCGCCCCGGCTTCGGGGTTCCCACCACGCACTGCTCGGCGATCCACGGGGTCGCCTTGCCGCCGTCCTCCATGGCCTGCTCGTAGAGCCGGTTCTGCGGGCCGAAGGCGTTGAAGGCCATGTTGCCGTAGGGCAACAGGTTCTCCCGTCCCTCGGCGGACAGCCCGATGAAGTCCGGGAAGACGGACAGCGGGTAGGCCGCGGCGAGGTCGGCGACCCCGTCGATCTCCACGGTGTCACCCTCGGCGAAGAGCGCCTCCACCATCCGGTTCGCCGTCTCCTGGAACTCGTCCCGGATCTGGCGCATGGTCTTGGGGTTGAACACCGAGGTGGCCACCTTGCGCGCCCGGGTGTGCTGGGGCGGGTCGGCCTCCAGCAACAACGACGGCGGCCGCCAGGGTTTGTTCTTCTTGTAGTCTGCCAGCCCCACGCCTCGTCCGGAGACGAAGATCTCGTGGTTCTGCAGCACGTGGACCACCTCCTCGTAGCGGGCCACCGCATAGACGCCGTACTGCGGGATCCAGGCCACGGGCCCGGCCTCGCGCAGCGCCTCGTGCATGGGGTAGGGGTTGGTGAGGGTGGCATCCGAGAACGGGTCGTGGTCCACCACCGCCACCCCGGCGGGCGGTGCCGGGACGCCGGCCGGCGGCGTGGGCCGCTCGCCGTGAGGGTTGCCCGTGGCCGGGGCCGGGCGGGTCGTGGTCATGTCAGTCATCTCAGGTTCTCCGTTCAGTCCGTGTAGGTGGCGCCCTGGACGTCCAGGGCCTCGTCGATCAGGTCGTACTCGAGCATCAGGTCGGCGCCCTCCTGGACCTTGGCCACGTCCACCTCTGCGGCGAAGACGGGCAGGTCGATCTCCTGCACCACCTCCGCGGTCACGGTGGTGAACTCCGGCACCAGGGCGGCGAAGGCCTCGCGGTTGCCGTCCAGGTCCTCGATCGACCGGCCCAGGGAGTCGCGCAGCCCCGCGATGACCTCGGGGTTGGCCTCGGCGTAGTCCCGGGTGGTGATCCATCCGGCTACCGGCATGTCGGCCGCGGGCCCGGCGAAGAGGTTGCCGATCTTCACGAGTCCGGCCTGCTCAGAGACGGCCTGGAAGGGCTCCACCTGCCAGATGGCGTCGACGTTGCCGTTCTGCACGGCCGCGGCCATGTCCGGGTAGGGCATCTCCAGCACCTCCACATCATCCGGCGAGAGGCCGGCCTCCTCCAGCTGGGAGTACAGGGCCACCGTGCCGATGTTCTGCAGGTTGTTCACGGCGAAGCTCTTGCCCTTCAGGTCTTCGATGCCCTCGATCCCGGAGTCGGGGTCCACGTAGATCCCGTGGTCGTCCGCGCCGACGTCGTTGCCCGCGATCAGCACGATCGGCAGCCCCTGCTGGGCGGCCAGCAGGGCCGAGGTGTAGTTCGCGTAGGTGATGTCCACGTTCCCGGAGGCCAGCGCCGGGATGGCGGCCGCACCGCCCTGGGTCTGGACCAGCTCGGCGTCGATGCCCGACTCCTCCAGGTAGCCCGCCTCATCGGCGTTGACGATGGTCGAGGTGTGCACGAGCGGGAAGTAGCCGATGCTGACCGTCTGCAGCTCCCCGGAGGCGGCCTGCGCCGGGGCGGAGGAGCCCTCGGATGCGCTGCCGGCGTCGCTGGGCGAGCCGGAGCCACAGGCGGTCAGGGCCAGGGCCGCGATCGAGAGCAGGCCGGCCGAGGTCAGGGTCCGGCGGGTGGAGGTCAGGCGTGGCGTCATCGGTGGCTCCTAGGTGTCGAGGTGGACAGAGACCACTATGAGTCGTGTCACACTGGTTCCACACGCTGCTTCTCTCTGAAAGGGATTCTTGTGGCCAGAACCTCGGCGGGCCGGTCCTCCCTGTCCCGGGCCGTGGACCTGTTGGACGCCTTCGACTCCGGCTCCGTGTACCTCACGGCCACGGAGTTGGCGGCCCGCGCCGGCAGCCCCGTCTCCACCACGCACCGGCTGCTCGGTGAGCTGACCGCCCTGGGCCTGGTGGAGCGGTCCGAAGACCGGACGTACCGGATCGGGGCGAGGATCTGGGAGTGGTCGGCCCGCTCGCCGGGGGCGGCCGGCCTGCGGGCCGCGGCGCTGCCCCACCTGCAGAAGGTCCACCACGCCGTGCGCCAGCACGCCCAGATCGGGATCCTCGTGGGCCACGACGTCCTGTTCATCGAGCGGCTCACCGCACCGGACGCCGTGGTGAACTACTCCGTGATCGGCCAGCGCCTGCCCGCACTGGCCTCCTCGTCCGGACTGGTCCAGCTGGCCTGGCTGCCGGAGGCGGAGCAGGACGCCGCCATCGCCGCCGGGGTTCGCCACTACACGCCGCTGACGGTGACCAAGCCGGAGAAGATCCGGCAGCGGCTCGCCGAGATCCGCCGCGCCGGATTCGTGGCCAATGACGGTTTCATCCACACCGCGGCCCGCGGCATCGCCGTCCCGCTGCGGGGCCACCAGGACGACCTGCTCGGGGCCCTGTCCGTCATCGTCCCCAACGACGCCGCCCCCGTCCGCCCCTATGTGACCCTGCTGCAGAACGCCGCCGCGGCGATCGCCCGGGACTACGCGGCGCTGACCCGCGGCCGCCCCGCCTGACGCGAGCCCGACGCGGGGGTGTCGCAGGCCCAAAGCCGCCCCCAAGCCCCACCACAGCGGCAGGCGCCGCCGACCGTGGAGCCGCCCGGCCGGCGTCGTGCCCCGGCCTTTCCGGCGATGTCCCCCGTTCTTGGCATGGAGTTCACCCAACGCCCCCCTGGACGTTGACGGCGCCCGGTGGACTGGACCGGTCACGGTGGGAGAACCCCCACCGATCACCACTCGCGCCTCAAATCGGAGCCCCACATGCAGCGCAAGCTTCCCGCGGCCGCCCTGGCCGGACTCATGACCATCGGCTTCCTGGCCACGCCGGCCACCGCCACGAACACCGGGGAACCCGCCCCCAGCCCGACCGCCGCCGAGTGCGCCGCGCAGGACTTCGCGGACAACCAGCCGGGCAACCACTACTACGACTTCGTGCGCTGGATGCAGTGCACCGGCCTGGCCGAGGGCTTCAGCAACAACACCTTCGGCACCTTCACGGACATCACCCGTGGCGAGTCGCTGTCCCTGGTGTACCGCTACGTGGCGCCGGAGTTCGAGTCCGCCGACCAGTCCTTCCCGGACGTGCCCGAGGACAACGCCCACTTCGACGCCATCAACTGGGGCGTGGCCGAGGAGATCACCACCGGCTACGTGGACGGCGAGTTCAAGCCCGCCCGTGACGTCAGCCGCGGCGAGTTCGCCTCCTTCCTGTACCGCGCGCTCGACCCCGCGCTGGAGGACGCCAAGCTGGAGTTCCCGGACGTCCCGGAGTCCAACGCCCATCATGACGCCATCGCGTGGCTGGCCGCCGAGGGCTACAGCGTGGGCTACGAGGACGGTTCCTTCCGCCCGGACCGGTCCATCACCCGTGGCGAGGTCGCCAAGCTGATGTACGGCTACAACGAGGACCACCCCCGCGAGGAGCCGGGCGAGCCCGAGGTCCCGGAGGTCCCGGAGCCGGAGATGCCGGCCGGTGAGCCCGTCCTGCTGACGGACCCCTTCCTGCAGGACCCGCAGGCGGGCCAGACCACCGTCGCCTGGTTCACCGAGCTGGCGGGCCAGCGCCACTACGTGGTCACCGGGGACGTCTACGGACTGACCGCCGAGGACCTGGCCCCCGCGGTGAAGAAGGCCGAGGCCTCCACCAACGGCGTGTTCCAGTCCGAGGCGCAGAACGTGCAGTTCACCGTGACCCTGGCCGAGTCGGCACAGATGTCCCGGACCGCGGAGGACGCCGACTCCGTCCTCGCCGACGCCCCGGCCGAAAAGGACGGGATCGTCGCCCGGGACATCTTCCGCCACGAGGCCACCGTGACCGGCCTCGAGGAGTCCGGCGAGGTGGACTACCGCGTGGTCTCGGTCTTCGGCGGCACGCCCGTGCTCTCGGACACCTTCACCCTCGAGGACGCCAAGACCGCCGAGGAGGATGCCAACATCCTGCTGACCTCGGACCACCAGGCCAAGGACAACACCCCGGCCAACCTGCAGTGGGCCGAGACCATGTTCGGCCCCGGCGGCATCGACGCCGTGTTCATGGCCGGCGACCTGGCCAACGTGCCGGACCGCGCCTCCGAGTGGTTCGACTCCGAGAACGGCCTGGCCTTCTTCCCCGGCCTGCAGGGCAACGCCGGCTTCGAGGCCCCGAACGGCGAGACCTATGACGGCGGCGAGATCATCCAGCACGCCCCGCTCTACACGGTCATCGGCAACCACGAGGTCCAGGGCCGGATCGACGGCATGGACTCCCTGGACGACTCCTTCAACTCCCCGGTGCCGCGCGAGGTGGCCGAGGCCGAGTACGAGAAGGTGGCCGGCGAGGTCAACCCGTCCGGGGACGAGCAGGTCAAGCAGCAGTGGATCGAGGACAACTCCTTCTCCACCACCACCTACGAGGAGCTCTTCACCCTGCCCGAGTCCGAGGCCGGCGGCGAGCAGTACTACGCCGCCACGGTGGGCAACACCCGCCTGATCTCCCTGTACTCGACCCGCATCTGGCGCTCCGACATCAACAACGAGGACCCGGCCGCCCGCCAGGCGAACACGCGGTACCAGGAGGCGCAGGACAACCTGGACGACCCGCTGGCCCAGGGCCACGGCTCCTTCCCCTTCGAGACCCTGGCCGTGGACTCGGACCAGTACAACTGGCTGCAGGCCGAGCTGTCCTCCGATGCCACCACGGAAGCCGAGAACGTGGTCGTCATGATGCACGAGGGACCGCAGGGCCTGGGTGACAACGTGGCCCCGCACTTCGCCGAGCCCACCCGGATCGAGGAGAAGGACGCCGAGGGCAACGTCACCGGCATCCGCTACGAGTACGAGGAGCGGAACAACAAGCTGCTCACCGACCTCACCCCGCTGATCGACGCCGAGGGCACCGCCGTGGACCTGGTCTTCAACGGCCACTCCCACCTGTGGAACCGCTTCGAGTCCGAGCACGGCGTGAACTACCTGGAGACCTCCAACGTGGGCAACTCCTACGGCGCCTTCCACGAGCTCTCCGGGGATTCCCGCCCAGTCCCGGGCGCACCGTGGAACGCCGAGAACTACGTGGCGCAGGGCAGCCCGGGCGGCCTGGAGCCGATTGCCCCGTCCGAGCGGCCGTTCATGTCCCTGGTGGACCCCTCCGCCGAGGCCCCGTACGTGGCCTCGAACGACTACAGCATCTTCACCAACCTGGACACCCAAGCCGGCTCGGTCACGTCCTTCATCCTGGACACCACGGACCCGGCCGCGGTCCCGGAAGTCCTGGACGTGTTCATGCTGGACTGATCCCCGCCCCACCCCATCACGAGAGCGCTACCTGTCGAGAAACGCCGGTGTCATCGACAGGTGGCGCTCTCGTGTTTTGAGGGGTGCGGGGGTTGCGTGGCGTAGCTTGGCCTGTTGTGAGCACAGCGGACCAGGGAGACCAGCAGAACCACGACGCCGGCCCGGGCCCCTCCCGCGCGCCGCTCGCCATCGGCTTGGCCTCCTTCACCTCGAGCTTCGACCGTTTCGCCGTCAGCCCGCTGCTGGTGTTCCTGGCCCTGGACCTCGGGGTGTCCCTGGCCCAGAGCGTGGCCGTGGCCGGCGTGTACTTCCTGGCCTACGGCTTCACCCAGCCGCTGTGGGGCATGCTCTCCGACCGCTACGGCCGGCTGCGGGTCATGCGCCTCGCCCTGGTGGGGGCCGGGCTGGCGGGTGCGGCATCCGCCGTGGCCCCGGGTCTGGGATGGCTCATCTTGCTGCGGGGCCTGACCGGTGCGCTCTTCGGCGGCATCATCCCCACGGCCATCACCTTCATCGGGGACACCGTCCCGGGCCGCCACCGGCAGTCGGCCCTGGCGGACAACATGGCCGCCACCGCCGTGGGGACGGCGCTGGCCACGGCCGTGGCCGGCGTGGTGGGCAGCACCCTGGGCTGGCGGGTGATGTTCGCCCTGCCCGTGCTCCTGGCCGTGGCCTGCCTGCTCGCCCTGCGCCCCCTGGCCGAGCCCGAGCGCGGCACCGCCCAGGGGCTGTGGCGCTCGCTCGCGCGCACGCTGTCCCACGGGTGGATGCTCGCGATCATCGCCCTGGCGTTCGTGGAGGGCGCCGTGGTGCTGGGCCTGCTCACCCTGCTGGCCCCCGCCCTGCAGGACCAGGGACTGGACGCGGCCACGGCGGGCCTGGCCGTGGCGGCCTACGGTGCCGCCACCCTGGTGGCGAGCCGGCTCGTGAAGCCGCTGGCGCGGCGCTGGCCCGCCCACCGGCTCATCGCGCTCGGTGGGCTGGGCATGGTGGCCGGGTACGCCGCCGTCGCGCTCCAGGTCTCGATCGGCACCGTGGTGTTCGCCGCCGCGGGACTGGGGTGGACGTGGGCGCTGATGCACACCGCCCTGCAGTCCTGGGCCACCGTGGTGCTGCCGCAGCTGCGGGGCACGGCCGTGTCCCTCTTCGCCGCCGCGCTCTTCGCCGGCAGCTCGGTGGGCGCCCTGGTGGCAGGCCCGCTGGCCGACGCCGGCCGCTGGGCCGCGCTGTTCGGCGTCACCGCCGCGGTGGCCGGGCTGGTGGCGGTGCTGGCCTACGCGCTGCGGCGGGCCTACCACCGCCGCCACCCCTGACAACTGGGGGTCGAAGGATGACTCGAATCGCGGGGAATTCGCGAATCTGGGTCACCCATCGACCGCTAGTTGGACCGGGTCGGGCGTCGTTCGAGGATGTCGGCTTGGATGCCGTCCCGGCGCTCGGCCGACTCTGCTGAGCCGCGGGGCCCGTACGCCTCCTCGACCTGTTGGAACACGGGTTCCATCCCCTCGGCCGAGAGGTCCGGTTCGTGGAGGTCGATCGCGGCGAAGGAGGGGCCGATGTGTTCCATGAAGCCGCGGAAGCCGGCCGGACCCCCACCGAGGTGCATCCCCTCGAAAGGCCCGACGGCGGCCCAGCGCAGTCCCAGCGAGTTCGTCACCAGGGTGTCCAGGTCCACGGGGCTGACCACCCCGGTCTGCACCAGGTGCACGGCCTCGCGCAGCACAGCATTTTGCAGGCGGTTGCCCACGAAGCCCGCGGCCTCACGGTGCAGCACCACGGGCTCCCGGCCCACGGACCGGTAGAACGCCACGGCACGTTCGGTTGATTCCGGCGCGGTCCGCTCCCCGGGCACGACCTCCACGAGCGGCATGAGGTGCGGAGGGTTGAAGGGGTGGCCGATCAGCAGCCGGGCCGCCACCTGATCTGGGAGCCCCTCGGCCATCCGGCTCGCGGGAAGGGTCGATGAGGAGGACAGGATCAGTGCGTGCTCGGACACCGCTGCGGCGAGGTCGCCCAGGAGTTGGCGCTTGACCTCGAGCTTCTCGGGGGTGCTCTCCTGGACGAACCCGGCCTGACGGACGGCATCCGCCACGGACTCCGCACGGGTGATGCGGAAGGCCAGGTCCGGGTGCTCTGCGGCGAACGCCTCCACCACCTCGGCGAGGTCCGGGCGGGGGTCGAAGATCCGCACGGGGTGCCCATGGGAGGCGAACAGCCGCGCCCAGGACAGTCCGATGGTTCCGGCGCCGATGACGGCCACCACGGGGTCCGCAGGCAGGGGCAGGTACTCGGGTGCGCTGGTCATGGCGCCGATGCTACCCACCACAGAGAACTGGCGGTCGGATCCGGCCCATTTCACGGGGTTACCCGTGAGTAGATGGGCCGGATCCGACCGCCAGTTGCAGGGGGCGGGGGTCAGCGGGGCTGGGCCTGCGCCCCTGCGGGAGCCCTCTCTGAATCCAGCTCGGCGTCATCGGGCCCGGTGGACTCACTGTGCACCGTCATCCGGCGCGGCTGCTCAGAGACCAAGGAGATGCTGCCTGTGGCCAGCGGCTCGGTCTCCACGGAGCGTTCGATCCGGGTGGCCAGCGGCTTCTCGTACACGAACATCAGCAGCACGGCGGCGACCAGGCCCAGCGGGGCGATCCACAGGAAGATCGGAGTCAGGGCGTCCGAGTAGGCGGTGATCACCAGATCGTGCAGCGGCTCCGGCAGGCCGGACACCGCGGCGGGCGTGAGGGACTCAGCGCTGCCCATCTGGCCCGCACCCGAGGCCGGCAGGCGCTCGGACATGATGCCGGCCAGTCGCGAGGCAAACAGGCTGCCGACCAGCGAGGACCCGAGGGTGGCACCGATCTGGCGGAAGTAGTTGTTCGAGGCGGTGGCAGTGCCGACCATGGTGATCGGGAAGGTGTTCTGCACGATCAACACGAGGTTCTGCATGGACAGGCCCAGGCCGACGCCGAGCAGCCCCAGGTAGGTGCAGGCCAGCCACAGGGGCTGGTGGGGATCCATCAGGGACAGCAGGACCATGGAACCGCCGATGAACAGGGCACCGGCCACCGGGTACCACTTGTACCTGCCGTACTTGGAGACCAGCGCACCGGACGTCGTGGAGGTGATCAGCATGGCGCCCATCATGGGGATCATGGCGAGTCCGGCCACGGAGGCGTCCAGGCCGAACGACATCTGCAGGTAGGTCGGCATATAGCCCAGCGCTCCGAACATGGCCACCCCGATGAACAGTCCGGCGATCGTGGTGAGCACGAAGTTGCGTTCCTTGAACAGCGTCATGGGAATCAGCGGCTCGGCGGTGTGCCGCTCCACCAGCACGAAGGCCACGGCCGTCAGCACGAACAGACCGATCAGGCCCAGGATGACCGGGTCGCTCCAGGCATAGGTGCCGCCACCCCACGTGGTCACGAGGACCATCGAGGTGGTTGCCGCGGCGATCAGGGCCATGCCACCCCAGTCCAGGGTCGGACGCCCGTGATGATGGCGGGGCAGCTTGAGGAAGAAGATCGCGGCCACCAGGGCCAGCACGCCGATGGGCAGGTTGATCCAGAAGGCCCAGCGCCAACCGGGCCCATCGGTGAACCAGCCACCGAGCAGCGGGCCCACCACCGAGGACAGGGCGAACACGCCGCCCATGATGCCCATGTACTTGCCGCGCTCCCGCGCCGGGACCACGTCCGCGATGGAGGCCTGAGCCAGGATCATCAGCCCACCGCCGCCGATCCCCTGGATCACGCGGGCCAGGATGAGCATGCCCATGTCATCGGCCAGGCCGCCGACCACGGAACCGACCATGAAGAGGGTGATCGCCGCGATGAGCAGTGGCTTGCGGCCGATCTGGTCACCGAGCTTGCCGTAGATCGGCATGACGATGGTGGTGGCCAGGATATAGGCGGTGATGACCCAGACCATCTGGCTCACCCCGTTCAGCTCACCCACCACGGTCGGCAGTGCCGTGGCGAAGACGGTCTGACTCATGGAGGCCAGCAGCATGGCCAGCATCAGGCCGATGAACAGCGGGACGAGCGTCCCCTTCGGGATGCTGGAGGCGGGGGCGGACGCGGACCCCTGGTGTGCGTCCTGGGAGGTGGTGGTCATGAAAGCTTCCTGTAGAGGTCCTGATAGAGGTCAAGGGCGGTGGTCAACGAGCCGGTCTCCAGCCGCGCGCCCGGCATTCCGCCGCTGACGATGAGATAACGCAGGGGCACCCCGGCGGCCATGGTGAGCATGCGGGCGGCGCTCTCCACGCTGTGCCCGTTGAGCCCCTCGGACCAGTCCGGATGCTCGGCCATGGCGGTGGCGATGGCCTGGTAGACGAGGTCCTCGCCCTCGATCATCATTTCGCGGCGGCGCAGCAGCAGGTGCGGGAACTTCTCGAAGAGCAGGGAACGCCGGTCGGCGTCGCCTTCGGCGTAGGTGCTGCGTCCCACCGTCAGCAGTAACTCGGTGGTTCGCTGAATCAGCCCCTCCCCGTCCAGGAAGTCCTCCGGCAGTTCCGGGACCCGGGGGGTCCGCACGCCGAGGATGGCGTCTTCCTTGGTGGGGAAGTAGTTGAAGAAGGTCCGCTGGGAGATCCCCGCCTCGCTGGAGATGGCCTCCACGGTGACGTGCTTCGTGTCGTCGTCGAGGGCGAGTTCGGCCGCGGCATCGTGGATGGCGTGCCAGGTCTCGGTCTTTTTGCGCTCGCGAAGAGAAAGGGAATCCGTGGGGGGCATGCCAATATTGTTGCACGACTGCACTTATTGCGCAACTGCAAACTTGCAGTGATGCAGGTCACCGAGATGTCGGCCCAGAGAGGCGGAGGCGCCATACCCCAGCCCCCAACGCAACTGGCGGTCGGAAGATGCCCAGGAATCACGATTTCTCGTCGATTCCGGTCACCTTTCGACCGCCAGATCTACAACCCCGATGTACATCCGGGGTCGACCAACGCTCGTTTACCGCCCGTGCAGGGCGTTCAGCTGGTCGGCGGCGGACTCGACCGCCTCGTCTACGGACGGCTCCTCCGGCTGACCGCCCCGCTGCCCACCCTCCTGAGCGGACTGCGCGGCCTGCTCCTCTGCCATCCGCCGGACCTCGGCGATGTCCAGCCCCTTGACCTGCGTCAGCAGGTCCTCGAGGGCACTGCCGGGCAGGGCGCCGGCCTGGGAGAAGACCAGCACGCCGCCCCGGAAGGCCATCAGCGTGGGGATGGAGGTGATGCCGGCCATCGAGGCCAGCTGCTGCTCCGCCTCGGTGTCGACCTTGGCGAACACCACGTCGTCGTGCTTCGCCGAGGACTCCTCGAACACGGGGGCGAACTGGCGGCACGGACCGCACCAGGCGGCCCAGAAGTCCACGAGGACGGTGTCGTTCTCGGCAACGGTGCTGCCGAAGGTGTCTACGGTGATGTCTACGGTGGCCATGGGGCTCCTCCAGGAAAGATTCGGGCGTCTACTGGTTTCAACCCGATCCACCCCGCCCCCTATTCCTGCCCCCGCACCAGCTCGGCCAGCAACCGCGCCAACTCCGCCCGGTCTCGCTGGGACAGGGCGGAGAAGTAGTCCCCGGCCTCCCGCCGTCGGGCCTCACGGACCTCATCCCGGAGCGCGAGACCCGCCGGGGTCAGCTTGATGCGCGTGGCCCGGCGGTCCGCGGGGTCGGGGCGGCGCTCGACCAGGCCCTTGGCCTCCAGCTGGTCGATCACCTCGGTGGCCGAGCGCGGCGCGATGCGCAGCCGGTCGGCGATGTCCTTCAGCCGCAGCCCCTCCCGAGCGGCCCGCTCGTGCTCGGCATGGGAGTGATCGCGCCCCCCGCCGCCCACGGTCCCCAGGGCCCGGAACTGGTACGGCGTGAGCTCGAACGGCGCGAGCTGGTGGCTCCACCGGTGGCGGAGCCGGCGGAATGCGGCGTGCATGAGGTCGCCGAGGTCGGGCGACTCGGGAGCATCCCCGGCAGCGGAGCCAGTAGCAGTCATGCCGCCATCCTACGCGAATATTGACCGGCAACCTCTTAGTGAGGTAACCTCCCTATGTCTTCTGAAGGGAGGACCCATGAGCACCCCCATTCCCCACGCCCCGCCCGGCACCCCCTCCGGCACCCCCTCCGGCGGACGCCCCGGCGGCCGCGGCCCCGCCCGGAAGAACCCGGCCGACCAGGCGCAGCTGAAGCGCCACCCCGTCTCCCTGCGCCGCATCGCGGCCCTCTTCGCCCCGCACAAGGTGAGCATCGCCGTCGTCGTGCTGTTGATCTCCGTCTCCTCGGTGGTCAACCTCGCCCAGCCCTTCCTCGTAAAGGGCGTGATCGATGACGCCCTGCCCCACCAGAACCTGCCCCTGCTGGCCTGGCTGACGGGCGCGATGGTCGCCGTCGCCGCCCTCACGGCCGCGATCGGCGTGGTGCAGACGTGGCGGGCCACGAAGATGGGCCAGCAGGTCATGCACACCCTGCGCGTGCGGCTCTTCACGCACCTGCAGTCCCAGCCCCTGGCGTTCTTCACCAAGACCCGCGGCGGCGAGGTCCAGTCCCGTCTGATGAACGACATCGCGGGCATGCAGTCCGTGGTCACCTCCACCGCCACCGGTGTGGCCACCAACCTGACCACCACCGTGGCCACCGCCGCCGCCATGGTGGCCCTGTCCCCGCAGCTGAGCCTCATCTCCCTCGTGGTGCTGCCCCCGGCCATCTGGCTCACGCGCCACGTGGCGCTGATCCGCCGCCGGGTCACGGACGAACGGCAGCAGACGCTGGCCGGGCTGCACACCCAGGTGGAGGAGGGTCTCTCCGTCTCCGGCGTGCGCCTGGCCAAGACCCTGGGCACCACGGCGCGGGACGCGGCCCGCTTCGCCGCGCGCTCGGGCGCCCTCGTGGACCTGGAGATGCGCTCCCAGTTGGCCGGCCGCTGGCGGATGGCCACCATGCAGGTGGTCTTCGCCGCCATCCCCGCCGTGATCTACCTCGCCGCCGGCCTCCCCGCGACCTCCGGCGGCATGACCATCGGCACCCTCGTGGCCTTCACCGCCCTGCAGGGCACCGTGTTCCGCCCCGTGATGGGGCTGCTGAACATCGGCGTCCAGTGGGTCACCGCCCTGGCGTTCTTCTCCCGCATCTTCGAGTACCTGGACCTGGACCCCGCCCTCAAACCGCCGGCCGCGCCCGCCGCGATCGATCCCGCCCGGGTGCGCGGCGAGGTCCGCCTCGAGGGCGTCTCCTTCTCCTACGGGACGGAGGACACCGGGCACGACGGCGGCCCGGCACCTTGGGTGCTCGACGGCATCGACCTGGTGGTCCCGGCCGGCACCACCACCGCGATCGTGGGCCCCACCGGCTCCGGGAAATCCACCCTGGCGGCCCTGCTGCCCCGCCTCTACGACGCCACGGCCGGCAACGTCAGCATCGACGGCACCGACGTGCGGGACTTCGCGCCGGCCGACCTCGCGGCGACCGTCGGGGTGGTCTCGCAGGAGACCTACCTGATCCACGCGTCCGTGCGGGAGAACCTGCTGCTGGCGGACCCGGACGCCACGGACGCCCGGCTCTGGGAGGTCCTGGACGCCGCCTCCCTGGCCGGCACCGTCGCCGCCCTGCCGGAGGGACTCGACACCCTGGTGGGCGCCCGCGGCCACCGCTTCTCCGGCGGTGAGCAGCAGCGCCTGGCCATCGCCCGCACCATCCTGCGTGATCCGCCGGTACTCGTACTGGACGAGGCCACCTCCGCCCTGGACAACACCACCGAGGCCCGCGTGCAGGCCGCCCTGGACCGCCTCTCCGCCGGGCGCACCACCCTGATGATCGCCCACCGCCTCTCCACCGTCACCGCCGCGGACCAGGTCCTGGTGCTCAGTGGCGGGCGGATCGTCGAGCGCGGCGCCCCGGCCGAGCTGCTGGCCGGGTCCGGCCCGTTCGCTGCCCTCGCGGCCCGCGGCCTGCCCCAGCCCGCCTAGCTGTAACCCACCCAGGCGCAGAGTGACCTGCCCCCCACCGTTGTGACGGGGCCCGGTCACTCTGCGCCCAGCCAGCCGGACAGCAGACTCACAGCAGACGAGCACTGGCCCAGGCCCCGGGAGCCGTGACTACGGTGACGATGCAGTAGATACCTCCGGCGAAAGGTGCATCATGTCAGACAAGCAGCCACAGATCCCCGGCTCCCCCGGCCCCGTGCCGCCACCCCTCGAGGAGCCGACCACCCCGGCGGATCCCCTGCCGCCGAAGCCGGACCAGTCCGGGCCGGCCACCGTGTCCCCCACCGGCCAGGAGACGGGGACCCCCCAGGAGAAGATGGCCCAGGGCGGGAAGTTCCTGACCACGGCCCACGGGGCCCGGCTGAAGGACTCCGACCATTCGCTGCGCGCCGGCCCCCGCGGCCCGGCGCTGCTGCAGGACCACCACTTCCGGGAGAAGATCAGCCACTTCGACCACGAGCGGATCCCCGAGCGCGTGGTCCATGCCCGCGGCGCCGGCGCCCACGGCACCTTCCGCGGCTATGGCACGGCCTCGAGGATCAGCCGGGCCGGCGTTTTCGCCCAGGACAAGGAGACCGAGGTCTTCGTCCGCTTCTCCACCGTGGTCGGTTCCCGCGGCTCCTCGGACCTCGCCCGGGACACCCGTGGCTTCGCCACCAAGTTCTACACGGACGAGGGCACCTGGGACCTGGTGGGCAACAACATCCCGGTGTTCTTCATCCAGGACGCCCTCAAGTTCCCCGACGTGGTGCACGCGGTGAAGCCACACCCGGACCGGGAGATCCCCCAGGCACAGTCCGCCCATGACACCTTCTGGGACTTCGTGTCCCTGCACACCGAGGCCCAGCACCACACCATGTGGAACATGGCCGACCGGGGCATCCCGCGGTCCTTCCGGATGATGGAGGGCTTCGGCATCCACACCTTCCGGCTCATCGCCGAGGACGGCTCCACCGTCCTGGTGAAGTTCCACTGGAAGCCCAAGCTGGGCGTGCACTCGGTGACCTGGGAGGAGGCGCAGATCATCAGCGGCGCCGACCCTGACTTCCACCGCCGGGACCTGGCCGACGCCATCGAGGCCGGCGCCTTCCCGGAGTGGGAGCTGGGCGTGCAGGTCTTCGACGACACCGAGGACCAGATGTTCGCCGGCATCGACCTGCTCGACCCCACCAAGATCGTTCCGGAGGAACTGGTCCCGGTCGTACCGATCGGCCTCATGACCCTCAACAAGAACACCTCCAACTACTTCGCCGAGACCGAGCAGGTGGCGTTCAACCCGAACAACCTCGTCCCCGGCATCGACGTCACCAACGACCCGCTGCTGCAGGGCCGGCTCTTCTCCTACCTGGACACCCAGATCACCCGCCTGGGCGGGCCGAACTGGAACCAGCTGCCCATCAACCGACCGCACGCCGAGGTCAATGACATGTTGCGGGACGGCATGCACCAGACCGCGGTGCACCGCGGCGTCGCCCCGTACCGACCGAACTCCCTGGACGGGGGCAACCCCTTCGAGACGCCCGCGGGCGACCGGCCCTTCATCGACCATCCCGCCCCGGTCCCGGCCTCGGTCAAGGAACGGGCCCTGCCCGCCTCCTTCGACGACCACTACAGCCAGGCGCGCCTGTTCTTCCACTCGCTGTCCGAGGTGGAGAAGGAGCACACGGCGCAGGCCTACACCTTCGAACTCGGCAAGTGCTACGAGCAGACGGTCCGTGAACGTCAGCTGCAGGCCCTGGCCAACATCGACCCGGTGTTGTGCCAGGTCGTGGCCGAGGGCCTGGGACTGCCGGCACCGAAGCCGTCCGAGGACCTGACGGAAGTGGCCCCCTCCCCCGCCCTGTCCCAGGTCGGCCAGACCTGGCCGTTGGACGGACGGCAGGTGGGCCTCCTCGTGGGCCCCGAGGTGGACGCCGGTGAGGTGGCCGCCGCCGTCGCGGCGGTCGACGCGGCCGGACTCGTCCCCCTCGTCATCGCCCCCACGGGGGGCGAGGCGGCCACCCGGCTGCTGGGCAAGGACCTGGTGGCCCAGCGGACCTACCTGACGGCCCGGTCCATCGAGTTCGACGCCGTCCTGGTCGCCTCGGCCACACCGCCCGCCCCGGACGCGGCGAACGGCCTGGACAGCAAGGTCGGCGTCACCGCCGGGACGGGAACGGTCGACCCGCGGGTCGAGCTGCTCCTCGGCGAGGTCTGGCGGCAGGCCAAGGCGATCGGCTCCTTCGGCGCGGGCGAGGAGGTCCTGCGCGCGGCCGGATACCTGGAGGGGGCCGGCGTCGTGAACGGCTCCGGCGGCGCGGACGCTGTGGCGCAGCTGCTGGCGCTGATGCCCGCGCACCGGGTCTGGGAGCGGTTCGGCACCACGGGGCGCTTCGCCACCACCTGAGCTGCAGCCCCGGAAGGCTGAGAGCGCCGGCGGGCTCGGACCGCATCCCGCCTGACTAGTATCGGGACGTGACTGACGACGAGAACACCAGCCTTCCGGGATTGCGCCAGGGGCGGGCGGCGGCGTGGGCACCGTTCCTGCTGACGCTGCTCGCCCTGGCGGTCCTGGCGGTGTGGGGCGCCCGGATCTACGACGACCTCCCCGAGACCATTCCCACGCATTGGGGACCCGGCGGGGCCCCCGACGCCTGGGAGGAGAAGTCCTTCGGCTCGGTCTTCATGCCCCAGCTGATCTCCGCCGGCACCGCCGCCCTGATGGCCGTCCTGGCGCTCATCATCCCCGCCCTGATGAACCCTCCCCGGGACCCGTCCCCCTGGAGGCGGTACCGGCTCGAGGGGGCCGAGCGGGCCACGATCTCGGCGCTGGGATGGGTCTCCCTGCTGACCGCGTTGCTCGTGGGCGGACTCGGTGTCCAGGGGTGGACCACCCCGCAGGACGTGTCCTTCGCATGGCCGATGGCCCTGTATCTCGTCCTGGTCTTCGTGATGATCTTCGTGCCCTACCGCCGATGGCAGCGCTGGTCGGACGCCCGGGCCACGGAGCACGGCTTCGCGCCCACCGCCGAGGAACAGGCCGAGGAGAGGCTCTGGCTCCCCGGCGGGATCTACAACAACCCGGACGAGCCGTTGATCATGGTCCCCAAGCGGGAGGGCTACGGCATCGGGACCACCGTCAACGTGGGCAACCGGGCCGGCCGGACCGCCGTCGTGGTGTTCCTCCTCGTGTTCGTGGGCGGGCCGCTGGCGCTGGTCTTCGCCGTGGGTTAGGGGTAGGCGGCCACCTGCTCCCCGCGGGGCACGGAGGCGGCGGACGGGGACGTGCGCAGCGAGCTGCGCCCGGCGTGCCAGGCCTCCAGCTGCCACCGCCCCAGGAGCCGGTCCACCAGGCCGGCGCTGGCCGCCCCGAACCAGACGTCGTCGGCCAGGGCAGGGTCCTCCTCCACCATCCGCCCGGCCAGTTCACACCCGGCGATCTGCTCGTGCGCCGCGCCGTGGGTCACGTGTGCGTCGAAGTACTCGGTGACGGCGGCCGTGAATCCGAGCCGGCGCAGGCCCCGGGCGGACGCGGCATGGGTCCGCGGCGACGCCATCTCGTGGAAGGCAAGGTGGCCGGCGACCGCTCCCCGGAGGCGCCGGTGCAGGCCGAACAGGGACATCGTGTTCGCCGCGGCCAGTGAGAGGGCGGGCACCCGGTCCAGGTAGTCGCCGAAGCCGGTCTTCAGGCCGAGCCCGGTCATCGCGGCGGCGAACAGTTCCGCGTACATCCGGCCCGGCCTGCCGCCGGCGTACCCGTCCACCTGGATCTCCACCAGCGCGGACTTGGCGCGGCCGTGCAGCCGCGGGATGGCCCAGGTCTGCGGGTCGGCCTCCCGGAGCTGGTGGACGGACTGGTGGACGAGGGCCTCCCGGACCTGATCCTCCGTGGCCTCCCGGTCGATGTGGTCGACGACGGAGGGGCCCCGGTGGCCGGCGGACATCTCGAACAGGCGGCTGGCCATCTGCTGCGCGGACCTCGGCATCTCCTGCATCGGCCCATACAGCTCCTCGGCCCCGCGGCGCAGCCGGGCCTCGAAGGCGGACTCGATCCGGTGCCGGACCGCCAGCAGGGCCGGGTCCCACTCCCACCGCTCGTCCACGCCGTTGACGCCGGAGTAGTGCAGCTCGTACAGACAGAACAGGGCCAGCTGCAGGTCCTCGTCGTACAGGATGTCCTCCGAGGCCGTCAGGGCGCTCCGCACGGATTCGGCGGTGGTGGTCAGCTGACGGTCGGCCGGATAGGACAGCAGATCGGGCCACAGTGAGTAGGTGACCGGCCCTCGGGTCAGCGGCAGTTTCACGGGATTCTCCTCGCGCGGATTCGGCGCCACAGGTGTATCCCTGGCGCGTGGTCCCCTGCACGGAGTCAGCACGGTCCGTGGACGGGGAGACGCGCTTGATCGGAGACTAGCAACCACCCGCGACTTCGAGAAGAGCGGTGTCCTGCCCCGAGGCCGCCGGGGCGCGCGCCCCGGCGGTGGCACCGGCGGTGGCACCGGCCAACCATCGCCGCGGCACGGCGGCACGGCCTAAGCTCCGGACATCGGCTCCATCCCCCCGTGGCCCAAGGATCGCACCATGTCTCATCCGGCTGCCTGGCGCGTTGCGCCGGGAATGACGGCGTTGCTCCGCCCGCCCCGCGCCTCCTCACTCGTCAGCCAGGGCTACACCCTGAGCGGTGACACCTTGGAGGTCCTCCTCACGCCGGACACCACGGCCCATCAGCTGGAACGGACCATCCGGACCACCGCCGGCACACTCGTCTCCAGCTATTGGCTCGTCCGGGTGCTCAGCTGGGGACTCGCCCTGTTCTTCGGCGTGCTGGCCCTGCTGGCCCTGCTCATCCTCGATCTCTTCAACGGCCTGATGGGCAGGGCGCTGGAATCGTTCTCCCTGTCGACCGACTGGGAGAACGCCCTGCTGCTCAGCACCTTCGTCATCGGCGTGGTCATCATCAGCTTCGCGCCCCAGGCCCTCAACGCCGGGCCGGAGGGCCGCGTCGCCGTCATGGTGAGGCGCTGGTTCGGCCGTGAGGACCAGGCAACCACCCGGATCCGGCGCCGCATGGGCATGGTGACCCGGCGTGGAGACGTCGCCCGGGTGGTGGTGTGGAACGCCATGGAACCCACCTCCCTGGGCACCAGCGGCATCGCCGCCTGCTTCCGAGGTGTCCCGGTGGAGGTCGTCCTCCGCGTCCACCACGATGAACTCGAGGCGCAACTACGCCAGCTGGCCGAGGCCGGGATCGAGGCGGCCACCTTCACAGACCCCGAGCCCGACGCCGGCCCCGAACCTCGGACGGGCGCCGTCACCGGCACCGGGGGCACCGGTCTACCCCCGGCCGATCCGGCGCCGCTGAACGACCCCGTGGCCGTGCTCCGGCAGGCGTTCGGACCGGTGGCCGAGCGCGCCCTGCTGACGGCCATGGCCTTCGGGACCCTGACCCTCGGGCCCCCGTGGCGGCCCTCCGTGGACGCCGCCCGGGCCCTGCCCCGGGACCTGGTGTCCGGGTTGGTCCTCACCACCCTGCTGGAGGAGCCGGCCCCGGGCGTCGGTGACGGTGAGCCCGACGGGACCCTCTGGCTCGACCGTCTCATCGCCGACTACGGCCTCCTGGTGGCGGGACCGATGACCGGAGGCTATGAGTTCTCCGGCCCTGCGGACTGGCCACGGCTGGTGGGTGCCCACCAGGACACCCTCCGCAGCATCACCCAGCGGGAGCGGCCCAGCCTGTTGCGCCACTTCCTCGGTCATGACGATCCCACCGCCGTCCTCACCACCCTGATGCACGCCCCGCCCGCCGAGCGGGGGCAGGTGGCCTACCGCGAGCTGCTCAACCGATACATCGGGCTCGCCGTGAGCCGGGAGCACTACCGGGGCCTGAAGATCCTGGCGGCCGTGATCCACCACGAGGAACAGGGTTCCATCGCGGACCGTGACCTGCTGCAGATGCTGTCCATCGAGAACCTCACCGCGCTGGTCTCCGCGTTCCTGATCAGCGGTGATGCCGACGTCGCCCTGTGGATCGCGGACTGGACGCGCCGGTTCACCGGCTGGCGGGGCACCCTCGACCGGGCCCTGTTGCTGGAGAGCATGGGACGTTTCGAGGAGGCCTTCACCGAGCTGTCCCTGCTGGACGAGCGGGTGGAGGCCGTCCGGTGCACGGATCCGTCGGCCGCCCCGCACTCCGGACCGGTGCGGCCCGGAACCGCGGGGTCCGGAGCCGCGGGGTCCGGAACCGCGTGGCCCGGCACCGCATGGCCCGGCACCGCATGGGCCGTGCCGGACGGGATCCCCCTGCTGAGCGGATACCTCATCGCCCGGACCTGGATCCTGCTCAGCAGCGGCCTGGACCGCCCGGATGCCCACGGGCATGGCGTCCGCAGCCACCTGGAGGAGCTGACCCGGCTTCAGGACTGCGGCGCCTTCACCCCGGATCCGGGCCAGGCCCGGCAGCTGGAGAACTACTGGGCCCTGCTGCTGGAGGCGGAGGGGGACCTGCCCGGGGCAGTGGCCCGGCACGCCCTCGCGGCGGACATGCCCGGGGTGCGGCAGCGGCGCGTGCTGGGCTCCCTCATCAACCAGGGCCGGGCAGAACGGGAGGCGGCCGTCGCCGCTTGGGACGGCGGCCCGGACACCGCCCCCGCGGTGCTGCGCGCGCTGGGGACGTCCATCGCGCATCTGACGGAAGGTTACGAGGGCAAACGCCGCATCGGGGACACGGACGAGGCCCCGATCGGCGCGCACAACCTGGCCCTGGCCGAGCTCTATGTCCACGCCGTGGCCCAGGCCTGCCACCCTCCGACCGACCCCCCCCCACCATGCCCGCCGGGCCCTGGTCTTCGCGGAGGCGGGCCTCGACCTCCTGGCCGTCACAGGATCCACGCGGAAGCGGGCCGCCCTGGTCCATGAGGCGGAGCTGGCCTGCACCGTCCTGGCCGCGGCCGGCGAGGTGGACCACGAGACCGCCCAGCACTGGGCCCTCCAGGCCCAGGCCGCCGCCGCGGAGATCTCCCCGGACGACCGGAAGACGCTCGAGACCGCCACGCGGCTCCTGGCGCTGCCCGCCCCGACGACGCCGGCCCCTCGCACCCGCGGTAGCGCACCGATACGGTGGGGACCGTGAGCCGAACCCCGCACCCCACCCTGTCCCTGCAGGCTCGCTTCGCCACGGACCTGCCGGAACTGTCCATCCCCTGGCAGGCCGAAGAGGCGCCCGAGCCGGCGCTGCTCGCGCTCAACGAGCCCCTGGCCGCCACCCTCGGACTGGACCCCGACTGGCTCCGGGGCCGCGACGGCATCGGCCTGATGACCGGCAACCGGCTCCCCGAACAGGCCACACCGGTGGCCCAGGCCTATGCCGGCCACCAGTTCGGCGCCTACTCCCCCCGGCTGGGGGACGGCCGCGCCCTGCTGCTCGGTGAGGTCACCGATACCGGCGAGCACCGGCACGACCTCCACCTCAAGGGCTCCGGGCGCACACCCTTCGCCCGCGGCGGGGACGGACGGGCCGCCGTGGGGCCCATGCTCCGGGAGTACATCGTCAGCGAGGCGATGCACGGGCTCGGCATCCCCACGACCCGCTCACTGGCCGTGGTCGCCACGGGCCGGCCCATCCTGCGTGAGGAGGGGTACCTGCCGGGAGCGGTCCTGGCGCGGGTGGCCTCCAGCCACCTGCGCGTGGGCAGCTTCCAATACGCCCGGAACCTGGATGAGCCGGACGTCCTGGAGCGCCTGGCCGACCATGCCATCCGGCTCCACCACCCGGAGGCCGCGCAGGATGCCCAGCCCTACCTGTCCCTGTTCCGCCGGGTCATGGCCGCGCAGGCCGAGCTGGTGGCCCGGTGGTTGCTCGTGGGCTTCGTCCACGGGGTGATGAACACGGACAACATGACGATCTCGGGCGAGACCATCGACTACGGACCCTGCGCGTTCATGGACGTCTTCGACCGCAACGCCGTCTACAGCTCCATCGACTCCGGCGGGCGCTACGCCTACGGGAACCAACCGGCCATCGCGCAGTGGAACCTCGCTCGGTTCGCCGAGGCCCTGCTGCCGCTGCTGCACGAGGACCAGGACCAGGCGGTGGCCCTGGTCACGGAGGCGCTCGGGGAGTTCCCGCGGCTGTTCGGCACCGCCTTCTCCGCCGGCATGCGGGACAAGCTGGGCCTGCCGGCGGAGACCGGCGACGAGGCCGCGGCTCCGCTGATCGATGACCTGCTCGCCCTGCTGCAGCAGGACCACATCGACTACACCGGGTTCTTCCGGCGGCTGGGCCACGCGGCCCGCGGGGACCTCGCCCCGGTCCGGGCGGTGTTCACGGACCGGCCGGCCTTCGACGCCTGGACGGAACGCTGGCTCTCGTTCGCCCCGGATGCCGGGCTCATGGACCGGACGAACCCCGTGTACATCCCCCGCAACCACCTGGTCGAGGAGGCCCTCGCGGCCGCCACGGAGCAGGACCTGGGTCCCCTGGAGCAACTGCTGGGAGCGCTCAGCGAACCCTTCCGCGAGCGCCCGGGACTCGAGCGCTACGCCGAGGGCGCCCCGGAGGACTTCGGCCGGTACACCACGTTCTGCGGCACCTGAGCCGGCACCCGAGTCCGCACCTGGAGCTCAGGGCGCGCCGGAGTGCCGCCGCCCCGTCGCCGGGGGCAACACGCTTCGCGTAACCGGCCGTCGTCGTGAACAATGAATCCAAACGGACCTGCGGCGCAGCGGTGCGCCGGGGCCCACACCCCTGCTGGAAGGACCCTCGTGGCAGAACACCAGTTCGGCTTCCGTACCCGCGCGCTACATGCCGGTGCCGTCCCCGATGCCGTGCACGGCTCCCGCGCCGTGCCGATCCACCAGACCACCTCCTACGTCTTCGAGTCCGCCCAGGACGCCGCGAACCTGTTCGCGCTGCAGAAGTACGGCAACATCTACTCCCGCATCGGCAACCCCACGGTCGCCGCCTTCGAGGAGCGGATGGCCTCGCTGGAAGGCGGGATCGGCGCGGTGGCCACGGCGTCCGGCATGTCCGCGGAGTTCGTCACCTTCGCCGCCCTGGCCGGGGCTGGGGACCACATCGTGGCCTCGTCCAAGCTCTACGGCGGCACCATCACCCAGCTGGACGTCTCGCTGCGACGCTTCGGCGTGGAGACCACCTTCGTGGACTCGATGGAGGCTGCCGACTTCGAGGCCGCCATCCAGCCGAACACGAAGGCCGTCTACACCGAGATCGTGGCCAACCCCTCCGGGGACATCGTGGACCTGCCCGGCCTGGCCCGCGTGGCCCACGCCGCCGGGGTCCCGCTGATCGTGGACGCCACGCTGACCCCGCCGTACCTGATCCGTCCCTTCGAGCACGGCGCGGACATCATCATCCACTCCGCCACCAAGTTCCTCGGCGGCCACGGCACCACCCTGGGTGGCGTCGTGGTGGAGTCCGGCCGGTTCCCCTGGGACAACGGCCGCTTCCCGTCGATGACGGAGCCGGTGGCCTCCTACGGGGACGTCTCCTGGTGGGGCAACTTCGGCGAGTACGGATTCCTGACCAAGCTGCGCTCCGAACAGCTGCGCGACTTCGGTCCCGCCCTGCCCCCGGCCTCCGCCCAGCAGCTCATGCTCGGCCTCGAGACCCTGGCCCAGCGCATGGACGCCCACCTGGCCAACGCCTACCGCGTGGCCGCGTGGCTCGAGGCGGACGAGCGCGTCTCCTGGGTCAACTTCGCCGGCCTTCCCTCCCACCCGCACCACGCGCGCGGCAAGGAATTGCTGCCGCTGGGTGTCGGGTCTGTGTTCAGCTTCGGCGTGAAGGGAGGGCGCGACGCCGGCGCCTCCTTCATCTCGAACCTGCAGCTGGCGAGCCACCTGGCCAACATCGGCGACGCCAAGACCCTGGTCCTGCATCCCGCCTCCACGACGCACCAGCAGCTGACCGCCGAGCAGCTGGTCTCCGCCGGCATCCCGGACGACCTGATCCGGCTCTCCGTGGGGATCGAGGACGTGGAGGACATCCTCTGGGACCTGGACCAGGCCCTGGAGGCCGCCGTGAACGGCGCCGACGACACCGCCACTGCCACTGCCACCGAGGAGGAGACCAAGTGAGCACCGCACTGCCCGACCGCACCTGGACCGGACCGTCCGCGCCCGAGCGGCTGTCCCTGCTGCGCGAGGCGAAGTCCATCGCCATCGTCGGTGCCTCGGACAAGCCGGCCCGCGCGAGCTACTTCGTGGCCACGTACCTGAACAGCTCCACCACCTTCGACCTGTACTTCATCAACCCGATCCTCGCAGAGAAGGGGACCGAGATCCTCGGGCACCGGGTCTACGCCTCGCTGGCGGACCTGCCCGTGGAACCGGACATCGTGGAGGTCTTCCGCAAGGCCTCCGACGCCCCCGGCGTGGTGGAGGAGGCCCGGGCGGCGGGCGCGAAGACGGTGTGGCTGCAGCTGGGCATCTGGAACGAGGACGCCGCGCACCAGGCCGAGTCCGCCGGGATGAACATGGTCATGGACCGCTGCGTGAAGATCGAGCACGCCCGCTTCCACGGCGGCCTGAACCTGGCCGGCTTCAACACGGGGGTCATCTCCTCGAAGCGCCAGGAGCTGGACCGCTAGTACCCCCGTCTGGCATCCTCGTCCCTCCCAGCGCCCCTCCCCCGGGCGCAAAGTGACCCCACCCCCGCCGTTGTGACGGGGTGGGGTCACTTCATGCCCGCCGGTCTCCTCACCGGACAGAGCGAGACCCCGGGTATCCGGCTGCGGAGGGGAATCGCATATACGCCGGACCCGGGGTCCCTGTCATCACTCGCACCTTCATCACTCGCACCTTGATGAGGTGCTTCCAGCGTAGGAAACGAAGGTGGGGATCAACCCCACACCAGCTGTGAGAACCCTGTGTATATGGCATCAGGGCGGACGGGCCGTCCTGGCCTGCCCCCGAAGCACTCCCGACGAAGCACCCCCGACGGCCCGGACGCGACGAGACGACGCGACGAGACCCCGGGCTGTCGGCCGCCGAAGCGGTCCGGACCCGGGGTCCCTGTCATCACTCGCACCTTCATCACTCGCACCTTGATGAGGCTCTTTCAGAGTAGGGACCACACATGAGGATGACCCCCACGGCGCCTGTGTGTTCGCTGGTCGACGACGCCGCTTCCGCGCCATCCCGGGCCTGGACCCGCGCGAATCATTTTCTCGCGATACTCGATACTCCTATTGCGTCAACACCTACTCGCTGGTAACTATGAGTCTCATTGCATGTGGCACCCGTCACACCCTGCAGCCACAGCCGCACCCGGTGCGGCCTGACGCCAAGGACTCCTATGCACACCCGCTCCCGCCACCACCTGCCCTGGGCGGTGCTGGCCGCACTCCTCGCCCTCTTCCTCATCGCCGGTCTCGCGTTCTACTCGCTCTACAGTTCCCGAGTGGCCCAGGGCGCCGCCCAGCTGGACGACGGCATGCGCACCGCCCAGAGCGGCAGCGCCGAGCTCAACGACGGCGCCGTCCAGGCCAAGGACGGCGCCGAGCAACTGGCCACCGGTACCGGTGACCTGAAGGACGGCTCCTCGCAGCTGGCGCAGGGCGCCTCCGATGCCCATGAGGGATCCACGGAGCTGGCCGTCGGATCCACGGAGCTGCGGGCCGGGACCACCGAGCTGAAGGCCGGCGCGAACCAGGCCTCCGACGGAGCGGGCCAGCTGGTGGACGGCGCCGGCCGGCTGTTCGCAGGCACCCAAGAGGTGGCGGCGGGGGCTGTGCGCGCCGACAACGCCGCCCAGGAGCTGAATGCCGGTGCGGGCCGCCTGTCCACCGGAGCCCAGGATGCAGCCGACGGGGCCCACACCCTGTCCGCGGGCGCCGGGGAGCTCCAGGACGGCACGCAGACCCTGGCCTCCGGCGCCGGCGAACTCGACACCGGCGCGAAGGCGCTCCAGGAAGGGGCCGGACAGGCCGCCGCCGGAGCCGATGAGCTCTCCGCGGGCGCCGGCACCCTCGCGGACGGCGCCCGCCAGCTCGGGGCGGGCGTGGACGAGGCGGCCGCAGGCTCCTCCGAACTCTCCACTGGCCTGGGCACCCTCTCAACCGGGCTCACGCAGGCCTCCGAGGGCTCCGGTGCCCTGAAGTCCGGCACGGCCGAACTGGCCGGGGGCGCCGCCCAGCTCAAGGACGGCTCAGCCCAGCTCTACGCCGGCCTGCAACAGGGCGTCGAGGGCACCGCCGAGCTCAAGGACGGCTCCGCCCAGCTCTCGGCCGGACTGCTCCAGCTGCGGGACGAGGTCCGGAAGAACCCGCTGTCCCCGCCGGACCTGCGCATCGCCGTGGAGCAACTCGCCGCCGGCGGGCAACAGCTCGATGCCGGCGTCGGCGAGCTGCAGGCCGGCACCCTCCAGCTGCGTGATGGCGGCCAGCAGGTCGCGGACGGCTCAGCCGCCCTGTCCGCCGGCGCAGCCCAAGCCGCGGCGGGTGCCTCGGAGTTGGATTCCGGGCTCGCGCAGCTCGAGACCGGGGGCCAGGAGGCCCTGACCGGGTCGCAGGCGCTGCAGAAGGGCCTGGGCCAGATCCAGGCCGGAGTCAAGGGCACCACGAAGTCCCCCGGCCTCGTCGGCGGCGCCGAACAACTCGAGGCCGGCGCGGGTGAGCTCGCCCAGGGCAACGCCGCCCTGGCCGAGGGCTCCACCCAGCTGGTGGACGGCACCGGCCGACTGCACGCCGGGGCCACGGAGCTGAGCACCGGCGCCGGGAAGCTGTCCTCCGGCGCCACCGAGCTGGCCGAGGGCAACGGGGCCCTGGCCACCGGTGCGGGCACGCTGCATGAGGGCACCTCCGAGCTGGCGGCCAAGACCCCGGGCCTGGTCGACGGCTCGGACCAGCTCACCGCCGGGGCCCAGCGACTGGGGTCGGGTGCCGCCCAGCTCCAGGAGGGAAACACCGCCCTGGCCGAAGGCTCCACCGCCCTGGAGACGGGGGCCAGGAAGCTCGCCGGCGGTGCCGGACGCCTCGAGGGCGGACTGGAGGAGCTGAAGACCGGCGCCGGTGACCTGGATGAGGGAGCCGCCCAGCTGCAGGAGGGGGCCACCGCCCTGGCCGAGGGCAACGGGGCCCTCGCCGAGGGGACCGGCAAGCTGGCCTCCGGGTCCCTGCAGCTCGCCTCTGGCACCGATGAGCTGCGCTCCTCCTCCCAGGCCGCTGCCGCGGACCAGATGGTGAAGAAGCCGGCCGGGCTGCTGCTGCTCATCCCGCTACTGCTGCTGGCCATCCCGGTGGCCATGATGTTCCTGATGCGGCGCCGCGAACGGTCTGTGGACGCCTACTAGGACGGGCGCCGGGCCACGGCCCGGGACAGAGTAGGGCCCCGGGTGATCCGGCTGCGTGAGGGGAACGCATATCTGCCGGGCCCGGGGCCCTCTGTCATCACTCGCACCTTGATGAGGTGCTTCCATGCTAGGAAGCCGACGTGAAAACGGGCAGGGCGAATGCTGTGAGTTACCTGAGAGCTACGCCGCCCCCCTACACCGAGTCCTCCGTCAGCACCTCGCTGAGCAGCAGGTCGGTGGTCCTCTGCAGATGCTGCGCAAGGGCGGCCGTGGCACCGTCGGAGTCACGACCCGTGGAGAGTTCCATGATCGTGCGGTGTTCACCCCGGATGTCCCGCCCCGACTCCTGGCCGCGCGGGCCGGACAGCTGCCGATAGATCTCGGCAGAGTCCCGCATCGTCCGCACCATGGAGATGAGGCGGGGGCTCCCACAGCCGGTCCCCAACGCGTCGTGGAACCGCGCATGCGCCTCCGCCCATTCGGCGGAACTGGCCTCGCCGTTCGCGCCCTGGACCGGGATGCTGTCTAGGACGTGATGGGTGGAAACCACCTCCGCCTCCCACGAGATGTCGCCCGTGTCGATCGATCGCCGCAACACCTCTGTCTCCAGCAGGATGCGCACCCCGTTGAGGTCAAGGAGATCGGCCCGGGAGATGCTCACCACCCGGAATCCCTGGTTGGGGTTGGACTCTGCCAAACCACTCTCGGCCAGGCGGACCAGGGACTCTCGGACCACCGAGAGGCTGACGTCATGCTCCTTGGCCAGGGCAGCCGTCCGCAACGGCGTCCCCGGCGCATAACGCCCGGAGATGATCTCCCCGCGCAGGCTGGAGTACACCAGCTCTACGCGCGAGCCGCCACGCCCACTCCCCTCGATCACCTGAGACGACATAGCGGTCTTCATCTCCCTCCAGACGTCAGTGCCGGATCCATAGGATCGGCAGAAATCGCACGGTTTGAATGCATTGTAGTAAGGCCTGTGGTCAGTCCGTCTCGGGGACCGTGACGGCCTCGAGATCCACGGGCGCCGAGATCATCCCGTACTCCACCATCAGATCGTTGAGCACGGAGAGCTGTTCCTCGCGGATCTCCGTGTTGAAGTCCTCGATGCTCATGGCCTGGGCCGCCGGCTCCGGCATGCCCAGGAAGTCCACGAGTTCGGCGCGGACGGCGGAGTCGTCCGCGGTGACGGTGGCTGACAGATCGGTCAGCGCATCCCGCATTGCAGCGACGGTCTCCGGGTTCTCCTCCACATAGTCCCCCGCGGCACAGATCATCTGCACCGGCGAGCCGGGGGCCACCTCGTAGAAGGGGTGTCCCATGACCTCGAACTCCGGATTCTGGGCGGCCATGCCGAGGAACGGCTCGGGCAGCCACACCGCCTCAGTGTTGCCGACCTCCAGCTGGGCCAACATGTCCGGGAAGTCGATCTCGTTGAACTTGATGGCCGCGGGGTCCCCGCCCTCCTGCTCGGTTGCGGCCTTGATCATCAGGTCGCCGTGGGTCTGGAGGGCGTTGACGGACACGGTCCGGCCGGGCAGGTCGGCGAAGGACTCGATCCCGCTGTCCTTCTTCACCACGACCCCGTTGAAGTCCGGCTCCCGGGCCTGCGCGTAGTTGAACCCCGAGACGAGTCGGATGTCCAGCCCCTTGTCATTGGCGATCAGCAGGGACGTCGGGTTGCAGATGGAGAACTGGGTGGCACCCGTTGTCAGGGCAGGCAGCTGGGCCGGGCCGTCGAGGCCGGAGTTGAAGGTGACGTCCAGCCCGTGCTCGGCGAAGGTGCCGTCCTCAATCCCGACGTTGATGGCGGCGTTCGGACCGACGAGCAGCCCGCCGATGGCCACCGCCTGCTCCTCACCCGCCGTGGCAGGCGAGGACGACGAAGCGCCGGCGGCACCGGACTCCGGCGATGCGGGGGCCGAGGCGCCGGTCGTCGAGCCCGTGCCGCATCCGGTGAGCACGAGGGCGGCCGACGCCAGGACAGCGGCAGCGAGGGTGAGATGACGGTGGTTCATAGGGTCCTCCAGGGGGTTCGGATCAGGGACGGGTGTCGGAAGGAGACGGGGGTCAGGGGTGCAGACCGGGGAAGAGGGCCAGGGCGGCACCGGCCTGCACGGAGGAGCGCCACCCATCCTCCAGCGGGGCATCCCGCAGGTGGGAGCGGAATCGGTCGACGGCGTGCACCGGGGCGTAGGGGTGGTCTGTCCCGAAGAGCACGTGGCCCTCGGGCAGGAAGGCCGACAACGCCGCCAGAGCCGGGCCGGTGCTGGACAGGGAGGTCTCCACGTAGAAGCGACGGAAGTCCGCGAGCCACTCCTCGCCGGAGCGGCCGGGGTCGACCATGGGCAGGCCGTAGGCAACCCGGTGGGCCACCGAGGCCAACCCGCCGGAGCCGTGGGACAGGATGATCCGCACCCGCTGATGGCGGTGGACCACCCCGTTGGCCACAAGCTGCACGGCGCAGCGCATGGTCTCGAGGACGAAGTCCAGCAGGACGGCCGGGACCCCGGGGAGGGCGGGGAACGTCGGTTCGTCCGGATGCAGGAACACCACGGCTTCCCTGCGGTCCAGTTCCGCCCACAGCGGTTCGAAGCAGGGGTCGCCCAGGTAGGTCCCGGCCACGGAGGTCGGCAGCACGACGCCACCGGCCCCCAGCTCGCCCAGGGCGCGGTCGAGTTCGGCCAAGACCGCTTCCAGGGGGTCACCCGGGCCGGGAAGCGGCAGGCTGGCGAAGAAGCCCAGCTCACGCGGGCTCCCGGCCACCAGCTCCGCGCAGTAGTCGTTGGACCGTCGCACCAGGTCCACCTGGTCCGGGCGGCCGGTGATCACCGAGGAGATGTTGTTGGACAGCATCGCGGCCCCGATGCCCCGCTCCCGGCGGAAGGCGCGGGCGGACTCCGGGTCCCAGGCCGGCAGGGCCCACCCGACGTTGCCGGTGCCCTCCTCGGCCAGGGCCCGCCACGACGGGGGGATGACGTGCTGATGGACGTCCACCCACGCCGCTCCGGCAGCCCCACCGGGGGCCACGGCCCCGGGCTTGTCCGGCTTCCGATGACTCATGATGTGTTCTCCCTCACAACGATTTCACTCGATACTGACACTTTTCGTTCGTCAACACAAGCGATTATCGATAACGCACTTGATTGACCGGCAACTTTCTGAGACGCTGGTCACAACACACCGGCACCACCGACCGCAGGAGGAACCGTGCCCCTCTCATCCACCTCGTCATCCGAGCCAACCCCCGCATCCGGCTCCGGCCCGCGCTATGACGTGGCCGTCGTCGGGCTCGGTCCGGTTGGCCAGTCCCTGGCGCTGCTGCTGGCCCAGCGCGGCCACCGGGTTGTGGTGGTGGAGAAGCAGAAGCACCCCTATTCCCTGCCGCGGGCCGTCCACTACGACCCGGACATCTCCCGCCTGCTGGACACGGTCGGACTGGCGGAGCAGATGGCGGCCTTCGCCGTCGCCACCGACTCCTACGAGTGGCAGAACGCCGAACGCCGCACGATGCTCCGCTTCGACTACTCCGCCCAGGGGGACCAGGGCTGGCCAGAGTCCTCGATGTTCAACCAGCCCGCCCTGGAGCAGGCACTGCGGCAGCGCTCCGAGACCATGGACAACATCACGGTCCTCCGCGGTTGCACCGTCGTCGGGGTAAGTCAGGATCCTGCCGGCACGGACGTCGGCTCGGCCACCCTGACCATCACAAGCCGAACCCTCAAGCACAAGAACATCACCGCCCGGTACGTCATCGGCGCAGACGGTTCCCACAGCACCGTCCGCGAGTACATGAACACCTCCGTGGAGGACCTCGGCTTCTTCTACGAGTGGCTGATCGTGGACCTGGTCCCCACCGAGGAGCGGGTCTGGGAGCCGTCCAACCTGCAGGTCTGCGACCCTGCGCGACCCACCAGTTCCGTGGACGGCGGCCCGGGACGGCGCCGTTTCGAGTTCATGCGCATGCCCGGGGACGACCTCGACGCCTTCAACACGGACGAGACCGCGTGGGCCCTGCTGGAGCCCTGGGGCGTCACGCCGGAGACCGCGGAGCTGGAGCGCCGCGCCCTGTACACCTTCCAGGCCAGATGGGTCACGCAGTGGCGCGACGGTCGGATCCTGTTGGCCGGCGACGCCGCCCACCAGATGCCCCCGTTCTACGGCCAGGGCATGGTCTCCGGCATGCGCGACTCCGCGAGCCTCGCGTGGAAGCTCGACCTCGTGCTGCGGGGGACGGCCGGCGACGAACTGCTGGACACCTACGCCTCCGAGCGGTCCGTCCACGTGCGCCACGCGATCGGTATGTCCGTGGAGCTCGGCAAGGTGATCTGTGAGGTGGATCCGCAGATGGTCGCTGCCCGCGACGCCCACTTCATGGCCCAGGGTCCCGCACCAGAAGACGTTCTGCCGCCCATCCCCCCCGAGCGGCTGGGCGCCGGTGCCTTCACAGATCCCGACCCCGCGGCATCCGCCGTGGCCGGCCTGATCTCCGTCCAGGGGCGCCTCGGAGTTAACACCGGCTCCGGCCAGCAGTCCATCCTCGCCGACCGGCTGGCTCCGCAAACCACCCTGTTGGTCTTGGACGGCACCGCCGTGGATGCGGCCACCGCCGACGCCACTGCGGCCGCAGTTCCGGCCGGCGTGGACGCCACCGTCCTCCGAGTCCTGCCCGCCGGATCTGTGCTGCCGGCGGCTGCCGTCACGGTCCCGGTCCCCGACGCCGGCCCACCCCCGGGCACCGGCGCGGCCAGCGCCACGGTGGTCACCGCTACAGACGACGACAAGCGCTACCTGCCGATGCTCGCGGACGCCGGCCTGGCCGGCGTCGCGATCCGACCGGACTACTTCTACGCCGGGGGCGCCGCCTCCGCCGGGGACGCCCCGACGATGGCCACGAGCCTGGCGACCGCTTACCACCTGGTCGACGCCCACCTCCTGACCGCTTGACCGCCTGATCACCTCCGAAAGGCCATGCCATGACCGAACGCTCCGTCTACGCCTCCCAACCCAAGCAGCGTCCCATCACCGTCCCCAAGCTGCACCACGCAACCTTCATGACCCTGGACGTGGACGCCATGGTGCGCTGGTACGAACTGGTCTGCGGTCTCCAGCCGGTCTACTACGCCGAGCACGCTGCCTGGCTGACCAACGACGAGGCCAACCACCGGATCGCGCTGTTGCGGCTCCCCGGCCTGCAGGCACCCGTGGACAAGCCCCACACCGCCGGCCTGCACCACACCGCGTTCGAGTACGCCACCTTCGACCAGTGGCTCGACAACTACGCCCGCCTGCGAGACCACGGCATCCTGCCGGCGATCGCCCTGCACCACGGCATGACCATGTCCCTGTACTACATGGACCCGGACGGCAACGGCGTCGAAATCCAGGTCGATGCCTGGGAGGACTGGACGGTGTCCAAGGAGTGGATGTGGGCGTCCCAGGAGTTCGCGGAGGACCAGCTCGGTCCACAGTTCGACCCGGAGAAGCTGCTGGCCGCACGCGCGGCTGGCGATGACTTCCAGACCATCCAGCGGGACACCTACGCCGGCAAATACCCCACGGACACCCCCCGGACCGACCCGGCCCTGCCGGACGTCTGGCCGGGCCGACTAGCCGCCGAGCCGGGACTCCGCGACGGGGTCCCCGGTGTCCCCGACGTCGAGGGCGGCGTCATCACCTTCGAGAACTACGAGAACTGACGAGGACCCCATGCGCATCGCCAACCTGGCCGGACGTGTCGCCCTGACCGACGGAACCCGCTACGTCGACATCCACGAGGCCTCGAACGGCCGTTTCGGCCCCGATCCCATGTCCGTCTACGAGGACTGGGAGGAGTTCGCCGCGTGGGGACCCACCGTGGACGTCTCCGCGGGCCTCGAAGCCCACAGCGCCGAGCTCGGCACTCCCGTCCCCCGCCCCAGACAGGTCTTCGCGATAGGCCTGAACTACAAGGACCACGCGGACGAGGCGTCCCTGCCCTACCCGGAGCACCTGTTCGTCTTCACCAAGTTCGCCTCCTGCCTGGCGGGTCCGAATGTGGCTGTCGAGCTGCCGGCCGGAGGCGAGGTGGACTATGAGACCGAGCTGGTCGTGACCATCGGCCGCGAGGTGCGCCTGGCGGACGAGACCGAGGCGCTGGCCGCCGTGGCCGGATACTCCGTGGGTCAGGACTACTCCGAGCGGACCATCCAGCTGCGCCCACCGGTGCCCCAGTTCAGTCTGGGCAAGTCCTTCCCGAACTTCGGTCCCTTCGGCCCGGCCGTGGTGACCCCGGATGAGCTCGAAGACCCGGCGAACCTGCGGGTCACCGCGGTGCTCGAGGGGCCCGGCACGGAGGGCAAGGGCAAGGACGGGTGGCGCGTCCAGGACGGCTCCACCCGGGACATGATCTTCCCCGTGGCCACCATCGTCTCTGAACTGTCGAGGATCACCACCCTCTACCCCGGGGACATCATCTTCACGGGAACCCCCGCTGGAGTGGGCAAGGCGCACGGCATCAGCCTGCAGCCGGGCAACGTCCTGACCAGCACCATCGAGGGGATCGGAATGATCCGCAACGAGTTCCATCCGGCCCCCGGCGAAGAGGCCCCCGCACGTAACAGGCGCACACCCACCGACGCCACCGCGTGATCTACGGCACCATCAGAGGCATGCAGAACACTTCCGCCGACCCCGCTGCCCAGAGCCCCGCCGTCACCTGGACCCCGGACCCCGGACAGGTCACGAACCTGAGCCGGTTCATCGACTGGGTCGCCGAGCACCGCGGAACCGACCTCCGCACCGAGGACGGCCGCCACGACTACCGCGCCGTGTGGCAGTGGTCCGTAGACCACCTCGCCGAGTTCTGGGACGCCGTCCGCGAGTTCCACGGGGTCATCGGCACGGGATTCACCACCGACGCCCTGGTCGAGCCGCAGATGCCCGGGGCCGTCTGGTACCCGGAGGCGCGCCTGAACTTCGCGGAGAACGTGCTGCGCTGGGCGGCGGACCCGCAGCGGGCGGGGACGGCCGCCGTCGTGCACATCTCCGAGGAGAACGAGACCGTCCAGATCACCTGGGCCCAGCTGCGGGACCGCACCCTCGCGCTGGCGGCGCGGCTGCGCGCGCTCGGCGTGCGGCCCGGGGACCGGGTGGCCGCCGTGCTGCCGAACGTCCCCGAGGCGCTGGTCGGCCTGCTGGCCGCGGCGTCCATGGGCGCGGTGTGGACCATCAGCTCCCCCGACCTCTCGGTCACCGCCACCCTGTCCCGGCTGCGCCAGTTGGAGCCCGTGGTGCTGATCGGCACGCGGGGGTACCGGTTCAACGGCAAGGACCTGGACTACTCGGCGCAGCTGGATCAGATCGCCGCCGGGCTGCCCACCGTGACCACGGTGCTGACGGAGCAGGACACGCAGGCCACGGCGCACGACGCCGGCCCGGCCGGCTCCCAGCCTGACGTCACCGGTGAGGACGGGGCCGGGGAGACCGCGGCGGGCTTCGCCCGCGTGCCCTTCGCCCACCCGCTGTGGATCCTGTTCTCCTCCGGCACCACGGGCGATCCCAAGGGGATCATCCACTCGCACGGCGGGATGCTGCTCGAGGCGCTCAAGGGCTCCGGGCTGAACCAGGACATGGGCCCGGAGGACCGCTACTACGTGGCCGCCAACACCTCCTGGATGGTCTGGAACACGCTCGTGAACAACCTCGCGACGGGCGCCTCCGTGGTCACCTACTCCGGTTCACCGAAGGCGGGGGACGCGGACCGCCAGTTCGAGATCATCGAGCGCACGGGGGCCACCATGTTCGCCACCGGCGCCGCGTACCTCTCCCTCGTGGAGAAATCCGGGCTGGTGCCGGGACAGCGGTGGGACCTGTCCCGGCTGCGCTCGATCCTCTCCACCGGCTCTCCCCTGCCGGACTCCACCTGGCAGTGGGTGCATGAGGCGGTCCGGGACCAGGTGCACCTCGGCTCGGACACGGGCGGCACGGACATCTGCTCGGGGTTCATCGGGTCCAACCCCCTGGAGCCGGTCCACCTCGGCGAGCTGCAGGGCCCGCTGCTCGGGGTGGACGTGCAGGTCTGGAACGAGGACGGCGAGCGGGTGCGCGGTGAGGTCGGTGAGATGGTGATCCGTCAGCCCATGCCCTCGATGCCCGTGGGCCTGTGGAACGATCCCGACGGCACCCGCTACCGGGACACCTACTTCTCTGTCTTCCCCGGCTCCTGGGTTCAGGGTGACTGGATCACCGAGACCGAGCGCGGCGGGTTCGTGGTCCACGGCCGTTCGGATGCCACCCTCAACCGCCAGGGCGTGCGGCTGGGCTCGGCGGACATCTACTCCGCGCTGCAGCACGTGCCGGAGGTGGTGCAGTCCATGGTGCTCGGGATCGAGGAGCCCGGCGGCTACTACATGCCCCTCTACGTCCAGCTGGCCGAGGGGACCGAACTGACCGCCGAGCTCGAGGAGCGGATCCGCCGCACCATCCGCGAGCGCGCCTCCGCCCGGCACGTCCCGGATGCGGTCCTGACCGCCCCGGGCGTCCCCGTGACCCACGCGGGCAAGCGGATCGAGGTGCCCCTGAAGCGGGTGTTCACCGGCAGGCCCGCCGAGCAGGCCATCAACCGCGGCTCGCTGGCCAATCCGGAGGCCGTGGAGTTCTTCCTCACCGAGGCGGCGGCCTACCGGAGCAGCATCACCCAGCCCCCGGGCGCAAAGTGACCTGACCCCCACCGTTGTGACGTGTTTTCGTCACTTCGTGCCCAGGGCTACGACTGGAGCGCGCCCACGTCCGTGCGGCGGTTCTCGAGCACGGGCAGGAAGGACCGCACCTCGTCGATCCGCTCGCGGGTGACCTCGGCGGTCTCCACGGCCTCGCCCTCCTCGCCGAGGAAGGCCACCGGCACGGCCAGGGGGTCGATGATCGCCGAGTGGCCGATCGTGTTGTCACTGCGCGTGCCGGCGGCCGCCACCCAGACGGTGTTCTCCACGGCGCGGGCCTTGAGCAGCAGCTGCCAGTGGTCGATCTTGTGGTCGCCCTTGAACCAGGCGGCCGGCACCAGCAGGACCTCGGCACCGGCCACCGCGAGTGAACGCGCCACCTCCGGGAAGCGCAGGTCGTAGCAGGTCATGATGCCGAACGTCAGTCCGTCCAGCTCGACCGTGAGGATCCCGCGGTCCCCGGCGGTGATGCGGTCCGACTCCTTGTACTTGAACGCGTCGTACAGGTGCAGCTTGCGGTAGGTGCCCAGGATGCGCCCCTCGGCGTCCACGGCCACCACCGTGTTGTAGGGGCGCTCGGTGCCGGAGGGCTCGTAGCCGCCCGCCACGATGGCGATCTGCAGGTCCGCCGCGATCCGGGTGACCTCGGAGACGAAGGTGGACCAGCCGGCGTCGACGGCCTCGGCCAGCGGGCCGTGCACGTGCCGGACCGTGAACATGGACTCCTCCGGGAACAGCACCAGACCGGCCCCGTCGTCCCGGGCGGATTCGGCCAGTCGCCGCAGGGTGGCCACGTTCTCCGAGACCACCCCCGTGGGGCGGAATTGTCCGACACTGATCCTCATGTTCCCGTCCTCCCCGCATGGTGTGATGCCGTGGGCCCAGCCTAACCTGAGGCCATGTCCCCCCTGCCAGAGACGGAGCCCGGACGCCGGCTCTCCACCGACGTCCTGGTGGTCGGCGCCGGACCCACGGGGCTGATGGCCGGGGCGTGGTGCGCCAAGCTGGGCGTGAAGGCGCTCGTGGTGGACGGCAAGGCCGGCCCCACCCGGGAATCCCGTGCGCTGGGCCTGCAGGCCCGTTCCCTCGAGGTCTACCGGCAGCTGGGCCTGGCGCAGGCGGTCCTGGACGCCGCCACCCCCGCCGCCACGATCAGTCCGGGATACCGCCACCGCACGCTGGGCACCCTGCCCCTGGGCCGGGTGGGTCACGGGCTGACGCCGTTCCCGGGCATCACGGTCTTCGAGCAGAGCGCCAACGAGGAGCTGCTGGCGGGTTACCTCGCGCGGCAGCGCCGGCCCGTGGCCTGGAGTGCCTCGTTCCGGGCCTTCGCCGGGACCCCTCCGGCCGGCGACCGGCCCGTCGCCGTGGACCTCGACTCCCCGGACGGCCCGGTGCGGGTCACCGCCCGGTACGTGGTGGCGGCCGACGGCGCCTCCTCACCGGTGCGCACCGCCCTCGGCATCGGATTCGAGGGGGCCACCAACCGCTTCGAGTTCTACGTGCTGGACGCCCACGGGGTCACCGGGACGGAGGCCGGCATCACCCTGCGCGCCTCCCGGGAGCACTTCATGCTGGCCTTCCCGATGGGCGCGGACGGCAGCGGCGGCAGGCGCGCCCGACTGCTGGGCATCCTGCGGGCCGAGGACCGGGCCGGGGTCCCTGACCACGCGCACCACGAGGCCCGCGCCCGGGCCTCCCTCGCCGAGGAGTTCGGCGTCCGCTACGCGGGCACGGAGTGGTACAGCACCTATCGCGTGCACCACCGCGTGGCCGCGGCCTTCCGCTCCGGCGGTTCCGATGCCACCGCCGGTCGCGTGTTCCTCGTCGGGGACGCCGCACACATCCACTCCCCCGTGGGCGCCCAGGGCATGAACACGGGGCTGCAGGACGCCCAGAACATCGTGGTGAAGATCGCGGACGTCCTCGTCGGCCGGGCCCCGGAGCAGAGCCTGGACCGCTACGAGGCCGAGCGCCGGCCGGTCGCCCTGAACCTGGTGCGGACCACGGACGTGGTGTTCGGCGCCATCACCTCCGCCTCCGCGGGGGCGCGCCTGTTCAGGACCCTCGTGTTCCCGGCGGTGGCCCCGCTGGTGGTCCGGCTGGTCCCCCGGTCCCCCGCCGGTGGGAGGCTGTTCGGCTATCTCTCCCAGATCCGCATCCACTACTGGATGCCGGGGACCGAGGCGGAGCAGTCGAGCCGCCGCTGGGGGCGCCGCGGCCGGGTGCTGGGCCGCCGCCTGCCCTGGGTCCCGGATGCCGGCTTTCCCGACGCCGGCCGCGCCGGACCGCGCGCCGGCGCGGTCCCCGACGGGGCCGGGCCGGAGGACGGATCGGAGGGCCGGTCTGAGGGCGTGCCGGAGGGCGGATCGGAGGGCCGGTCTGAGGGCGTGCCGGAGGGCGGGTCAGGCGAGGCACGCGGTGATAACCACGAGTCCCTCACCGAGGCCGTCTGGCAGGTGCACGCCTACGGGCCGGCCGCCGCTGGGGCAGCCCGTGAGCTGGCCGCCGCTGGGGCAGCCCGTGAGCTGGCCGCCGCTGGGGCAGCCCGTGAGCTGGCCGCCGCTGGGGCAGCCCGTGAGCTGGCCGAACGCCACCGAGAGAAGGCCGCGGGGGGCGTGGGGCCGTCGTCGGGCACGGGATCCGGGCTACCGGTCTTCACGTACCGTGCGGCCCCGGAGGCCGGCCTGCCGGACGGCACGGCCGTGCTGCTCCGCCCGGACGGCTTCGTGGCGGCGCTGGAGTCCGCCGACCCGCCCGCCACGGCGCGGCGCCGGAGACGTCCTCCGATTCCACGCATCCACGGCTGGATCAGCGCGTGGAATGCGCGAAATCAGAGGACAGTCCGCAGCTCACCCGCCACCGGGGTCGGGGTCAGTCCTCGATGAGGTCGCGGACCTGGACCACCTGGTCGCGGCCGGGGCCCACGCCGATCGCGGAGACCCGAGTGCCGGACATCTTCTCCAGCGCCAGGACGTAGTCCCGGGCGTTGGCCGGCAGGTCGTCCATGGTGCGCGCGCCCGAGATGTCCTCGGTCCAGCCCTCGAAGTACTCGAAGATCGGCTGGGCGTGGTGGAACGCGGTCTGGGTCATCGGCATCTCGTCATGCCGCACGCCGTCCACGTCATAGGCCACGCAGACGGGGATCTGCTCGATCCCCGTGAGCACGTCCAGCTTGGTGATGAAGTAGTCGGTGAAGCCGTTGATGCGGGTGGCGTAGCGGGCCATCACGGCGTCATACCAGCCGGTGCGGCGCGGGCGGCCGGTGTTCACGCCGAACTCGCCGCCCACGGTGCGCAGCCGGGTTCCCATGCCGTCCTCGTCGAACAGCTCGGTGGGGAACGGGCCGGCGCCCACGCGGGTGGTGTAGGCCTTGATGATCCCGATGGTGCGGGTGAAGCGGGTGGGGCCGATCCCCGCCCCCACGGAGGCGCCGCCGGCCGTCGGGTTGGAGGAGGTCACGAACGGGTAGGTGCCGTGGTCCACGTCCAGGTAGGTGGCCTGGCCGCCCTCCATGAGCACCACCTTGCCCTCGTCCAGGGCGTCGTTGAGCAGGATGGTGGAGTCCACCACCATGGGGCGCAGGCGCTCGGCGAAGGACAGGAAGTACTCGGCGGTCTCGTCCACCGTGATGGCGCGGCGGTTGTAGAGCTTGACCAGCAGCTCGTTCTTCTGGCGCAGGGCGCCCTCGATCTTCTGGCGCAGGATCGACTCGTCGAAGAGGTCCTGCACGCGGATGCCGAGACGGCCGGCCTTGTCCATGTAGGTGGGGCCGATGCCGCGGCCCGTGGTGCCGATGGCACGCTTGCCCAGGAAGCGCTCGGAGACCTTGTCCATGGTCTGGTGGTACGGGGCCACCAGGTGGGCGTTCGCGGAGATCTTCAGGTGGTCGCAGCGCTGGCCGCGGGCCTGAAGGCCGTCGATCTCCTCGAAGAGCGCCTCGAGGTTCACGACCACGCCGTTGCCGATCACGGGGACCGCGTTGGGGGACAGGATGCCGGCCGGCAGCAGCTTCAGCTCGAACTTCTCGCCGCCGACCACCACGGTGTGTCCGGCGTTGTTGCCGCCGTTGGGCTTGACCACGTAGTCGACGCGGCCGCCCAACAGATCGGTGGCCTTGCCCTTGCCCTCGTCGCCCCACTGGGCGCCGACGATCGCGATTGCTGGCATCAGTGCATCTCTCCCCGTACGCCGGCGCCGCGCCTCTTGGGGGTGGCGCAGACCGGCCCTCGACATGGAAAACGCCCCCGGTGACCGTTGACGACGGTTCACTGCCGTGCGGTGCATCACACGAGGGCCTTACAACCGGAGTTTACCAGTCGGCGCTCAGGGGGCCTTCTCGGCGTAGTCGCGCAGGGACTCCAACTGGCCCGCCTCGGCATCGGCGAGCGCCGCGGCCAGCCCCAGCCCCTCCTCGGCGAGCGACTCGTCCGCACGCACGGCCACGCGCAGGCCGACGCGGGTCCACGCGGCGTCCGGCACCAGCAGGTACCCGTACTCCACGGCCAGGTCGTCGTCGGCGGCGCCGGAGACCATAGTCAGCCCGCGGCCGGGGTCCAGGGTGGACAGCGTGTAGCGGCGCGCGTGGCCGCCGGAGGAGTAGGCCAGTTCCTGCCCGGGGCCGGCGGGCCCGTTGACGTGCATCTCCTCGATCCCGGGGAGCCAGGCGGGCGCGGCGGACCAGTCCGTCAGCAGCTCCCAGACCCGGGCGGGGGGCAGGTGGATCACGATCTCGTCTTCGAGTGCCACAAGAGTCTGCATGGTTGGCATCCTTGCCGCTCGCCGCGCCGGTGTTAAGAGGTGAAACGCCGCCAGGTTGCGCCGGACCCCGTGACTTCCGGCCTACTGTGGTGTCTGTCACATTCGCCCCGGGCGGCGCCTGGCGGTCATCGCACCTGACCGTCAACCCCACCTGCACGACGCCGGCCGGCAGCACCCGAGGAGCCTCACCATGGCCGGTTCGCCAGGCAACGTCCGCACCCAGCCCCGCAAGGAGGGCACCCCGCTCTCACGGGCCATGCGCCCGGTCAACCACGTGGTGGAGCGGTTCATCCCCTCCGCCCTGGTGTTCTCGATCGCCCTGACGTTCATCGTGGCCATCCTGGCCCTGATCCTCACGGACACCGGGCCCGGCGACCTGGTCCTGCAGTGGGGTGACGGGCTGGCCGGCCTGCTGGCCTTCATGACCCAGATGGCCCTGATCCTGCTGCTGGGCCACATCCTGGCCAACACCGGGCCGGTGCGGAGGTTACTGGCCTTCCTGGGGCGCGTGCCCACCACGCCGCTGTTCGCCTATGTCTTCGTCTTCGTGGTGGCCGCCCTGGCCTCCCTCATCACGTGGGGGCTGGGACTCGTGGTCGGCGGCCTGCTGGCCCGCGAGGTGGCCTACCAGGGCCGCGAACGGGGGATGAAGCTGCACTTCCCCATGCTGGTGGCCTCCGGATTCGCCGGCTTCGTGGTCTGGCACATGGGCTACTCGGCGTCCGGCCCGCTCACGGCGGCCACCGAGGGGTCCTTCCTCATCGAGCCGCTGGGCGGCCAACCGCTGCCCATCACCGAGACCGTGTTCGCCCCCTGGAACCTCATCGCCGCCGTGGTGGCCATCGCCGTGGTGGCGCTGGCATTGTTCCTCGTGGCTCCCCGCGCCGGCGATCGGATCACGGAGCTGGCGGTGGACGCCCGGGAGAAGAACGTGGACACCGAGGAGGAGATCGTCACCCCGGCCGACCGCGTGGACGCCAGCCGGATCGTGACTCTGCTGGTGGGGCTGGCCCTGGTGGCCTATCTCGTCCTGCACTTCGCCCAGGGCGGCACGCTGACCCTGGACACCGTCAACTGGTCTTTCCTCGCCCTGATCCTGCTGCTGGTGCGCAACCCATTCGAACTGATCGCGCTGACCAAGAACGCCGCCTCCAACGTGGGCGAGATCCTGCTGCAGTTCCCGCTCTACGCCGGCATCCTCGGAATGATGTCCGGGACCGGCCTGATCCAGGTCTTCTCCGATGCCTTCGTCTCCATCTCCAACCCGACGACCTTCGGGCTGCTGGCCTTCCTCTCCGCCGGCCTGGTGAACTTCTTCGTACCCTCCGGCGGCGGCCAGTTCGCGGTGCAGGGACCCATCATGCTGAACGCCGGCGCGGAGCTCGGTGTCGATCCGGCGGTCACCATCATGGCCGTCTCCTACGGCGACCAGTGGACCAACATGATCCAGCCGTTCTGGGCCATCCCGCTGCTGGCGATCGCCGGGCTGAAGATGCGGGACATCCTGGGCTACACCACGGTGGTGCTCATCGCCTCCGGACTGGTGTTCGCGGGAACGCTGCTGCTCGTCTCGCTCTAAGGGATTCCGGCGAACCCACATCAGCCTCGGCGAGTTTCAGCTGCGCGGCCTGACGTACCGTTGAGGCGCGCGCGGCCACGGTGGACGCCATCCGCCCTCGTAAGGCGTGGCCTCGAGGTGCTGTTCGACGAAGGGGAAGACCTCGCCGGCCGACGGCTTCGTGTCGAACTGCGTCTTCACCATCGGATATAGAGCCGGCAGGCCCCCCATTCCGAAGGGCCTGCCGGAATGGCCTCGATTGGCGGCACGGACCCGCTCGAACGCCCCTGGCCGCACATAGAACGCCAACTGCTGCTTGTGCGCATCAGCCTGGTCCGAGGGTTCCACCCTGGCGCTCTTGATCTCCTCCCAGGCAAGGGTCCAGGCCGGCGTGGAGACCCCACGATCATCGATCGTCACGTGCTGCGGCCGGATAGCCCCGTTGAGGTAAAACCAGGCACCGTACCCGGCGAAGAGCACACCCGGCACTGCCACGATGCGCAAGAAGACCAGCATCGGGGAGGGATCATCGAAGTACGACCTCGGGATCCCGAGCACAGCGCAGACCAGAAGGACGGTCAGAGCCAGACTCACGATCCCCACCAACCACCAACGCACCAAGCCGATCCGGGCTGTCACCGGTTCCGGACGCTGCTCCTGCTCGGCCCCGTTGTTCGGCTGGATGCTCATCCCAACCGACCCCCGGATTCCTGGAGGTAGCAGACCCCGCACAGGGACTCGTAGGTGACCTCCACGCCGTCGATCGCCACCTGGTCGCCCTCGAAGACGAACCGCTCGCGGGGGTGCGCGGGCACCTGGGTGCCGGGACCGGCATCGGCGACCGGGCCGGCGTCGTGCCCGATGTCCACCACCTTGCGGGTGTTGAAGATGGCCTTGCGCCCGCACCGGCAGATGGTCTTGAGCTCCTCGAGGGAGTGCGCCAACTCCATCAGCCGGGCGGAGCCGGGGAAGGACGCCGTGCGGAAGTCCGTGCGGATGCCGTAGGCCATCACGGGCACGTTCTCGAGCACCGCGATCCGCAGCAGGTCGTCCACCTGGGCGGGCTCGAGGAACTGGGCCTCGTCCACGAGGAGGCAGGCGACGGGCGCCAGACCGGCGTCCACCTGCGTGAGCAGCGCGGTGGGGTCATCACCGCGGGCCTCCTGACGGAACAGCTCCATGAGCTCCGCCCCGGGCGGGATCAGGAAGTCCACGGGCCGGGCCACGCCCAGCCGGGAGACGATCTGCGCCTCCCCCTTGGAGTCCACCTGCGGCTTGGCCAGTAGCACGCGCTGGCCGCGCTCCTCATAGTTGAACGCCGCCTGCAGCAGCCCGGTGGACTTGCCGGAGTTCATCGCCCCGTAGCGGAAGTAGAGCTTGGCCATGCGGGCGCGCCCTCCAGCGTCCGGGTCGCTACTTGATCGCGTTCGGGTGCTTCGCCAGCGGGGTGACCTTGATCTTCATGTACGGGTACATGGGGAAGCCGGAGAGCACGGCGTGCAGCTCGTCGTTGTCCGCCACGTCATAGACGGAGTAGTTGGCGTATTCGCCCACCACGCGCCAGATGTCCTTCATGGTGCCCTGGCGCTGCAGGTTGCCCGAGTACTCCTTCTCCCGGACCGTGAAATCGGCCTTGGTCTCGTCCGACATCGACTCGGGGAAGGTCACGTCCATCCGTGCCAGAAACAGCATCGTCTCTCCTTGGGGTTGCTATTCGCGCTGTGGGATCCCTGCGCTTTCAGGGCGATCCCGACCGGTGGGGATTGCCCTGAAAGCGCGGTGGTGGGCCGTTGCCACTATAGACCGCCCCCGGAGTCAGGTTCCGGGCAGCAGGAACCCGGGTCGCCGCACGGTGACCCGGGTTCTCACCTCCCCGGGGATGCCGTCGGCATCCAGGCCCAGCCCGACGACGGCGTCGTCCCGTTCCAGCGCGACGAACAGTGTGGGTGCCCCGCCGGGATGGCCCAGGGCGATGTGCCGGGGCCAGTCACCGCCGCACGGCACCTCGGCGATCAGTTCCGGCGTCCCGGCCCGCCGGATGACGCCGATCGTGTTCCGCCCGCGGTTGGCCACGTAGACCAGGGACGCATCCGGGGAGAGCACCAGGTGGGAGGGCAGGTTCTCCCGGGCCGACTCGGGGTCCTGGTCCTGACCGTGGGTGGGGACCACGGCCACCTCGGCGAAGCCCTCCGGGGTCGAGTCCAGGTCCAGCAGGTGCAGCCGCGAGTCCAGCTCGCCCACCACGGCGAGGTGCCGCCGCTCGATCCCGGCCTCGGGCAGCGGGGGCAGGACCGCGAGGTGGCGGGGACCGGTGCCGGCGGGCAGAGTGTGCACGAAGGTCGGCTGTCCGTGGTCTCCGGCACCGGTCGCGCCGGTCAGGTCCCGGATGGAGTACTCAAGGATCCGGTCGGCGCCCAGGTCCGTGACGAGCAGCCGGTCGTCATCGAGGAACAGCACGAAGTGCAGGTGCGGCTCCTGCTGGCGTGCTGCGACGGGGCCGGAACCGGCCGGGGCCGCCACGGCCACGGGTTCGCCCAGCAGGCCGTCGTCGAGCACCGGGGCGATCGTCAGGGTGCCCGAGTCGTAGGAGGCCGCGGCCAGCCAGGTGCCGGAGGGGTTGAGGTCCGCGTGACAGGTGCTCACGCCACCGGCGGGGATCCGCTGGGAGGTGACCCAGCCGACGTCGTTCCCTCGGTCCTGAGCTCCGGCGCCACCGGTGGTACCGGGCCGCGACGGCCCGGCCGGAGAGAGCACCGCCAGTTCGCCCTCGGAGCGGTGCAGCGCGGCGTAGAGCAGGCCCTCGGACGGCGTCCCGGGACGGCCCCGCACCAGCCAGGAGGGGGCGTCCGGCCCGGTGCCGGCCCGCACCGCGGGGGCCTCGGGCCAGCCGGTGGTGAGGACCAGCCCGCCGGAGCCGGCCAGGGCAGGGTCCCGTTCGCCGGGCTCGTTGAACGTTCCGACGAGGACGGCACCGAGGGAGCTGTCCTCCGTGCTGGCGGCCACCGATCAGCCCCGGGAGATCTGCTCTTTGGCGGTGGGGTCCGCGTCCACCAGGAAGGCGTCGATGCGGTGGACCTCCTCGCCCTCGCCGATCGCGGCGGAGGCCTGGCCCAGCAGGTAGAGGGCGCGCAGGAAGCCGCGGTTCGGCTCGTGGGCGTAGGGCACGGGGCCCGCCCCTCGCCAGCCGGCAGCACGGAGGGAGTCCAGGCCGCGGTGGTAGCCCACCCGGGCGTAGGCGTAGGCGTCGATGGTGCGGCCCTCGGCCCAGGCGTCCTCCGCCATCAGGGCCCAGGCCAGCGAGGACTTCGGGAACCGGGTGGCGAGGTCCTCCGGGAGGTCGCCGGCCTCGATCCGCGCGAGCACCTCCGATTCCTCCGGCAGCTGCGTGGGGGCGGGCTGCATGAGGTTCTTGCCGACGAGGGATGCGTCAGAGGACATGGTGCTCCTTGGATCTGGTGGCTCTCAGGTCCCGTGGCGCCCCCGGTGCCGTGGTGCGCGCCGTCCGGGCGTGGGACACCCCCGACCTTACCGAAGGAACCGCAACGGGTCATCGGCACAGACCGGCGGGGCCCTTGGATAGGATGCGGCCATGCGCACCTCCTCCCCCCGGGCCCTTCGGCTGTCCCTGTCCTCGGCGGCCCTCGGCCTGGCCGCCACCCTCGCCGTCACCGGGTGCGGCGGCCCCTCGGAGGGATCCGGGGGCACGGCGGACTCCGGGCAGGAGGCGGCGACCCTGCGGATCAGCGCCATCCCGGACATGGACCCCTCCGACCTGGCCGAACGCGAGAACGCGCTGGCCGCGTACCTCGCCGAGGAGCTGGGCGTGGAGGTGGAGTACGTGCCGGTGAGCGACTATGCCGCCTCCGTCAGCCTGTTCGGCACGGGAGACCTCGACCTGGTCTTCTACGGCGGGCTGACCGGGGTGCAGGCGCGGTTGCGCACCGAGGGCGCCCAGGTCCTGGCCCAGCGGGACATCGACGAGCACTTCCGCAGCGTCTTCATCGCCCACGCCGACTCCGGCCTGGAGCCGGTCGAGGATGTCGCCGGGCTGTCCGAGCTGGCGGGCACCCGCTTCACCTTCGGCAGCGAGTCCTCCACGTCCGGACGCCTGATGCCCTCCTCCTTCCTCAGCGAGGCCGGGGTGGACCCGGCCTCCTCCTTCGACGGGGAACCCGGGTTCTCCGGTTCGCACGACCTGACCATCGACCTGGTGGAGTCCGGCAGCTATGAGGCCGGGGCCCTGAATGAGCAGGTCTGGGATGCGCGGCTCGCGGCCGGGTCCGTGGACACCGAGAAGGTCCGGGCGGTCTTCACCACCCCCGAGTACGCCGACTACCACTGGATCGGCTCCCCGGGGCTCGACGAGCGGCTCGGCGAGGGCTTCACGGAGGACCTCCGCCAGGCCCTCCTGGACCTCGACGGCTCCGATGCCGAGGAGACGGAGCTGCTGGAGGCCTACGGCGCGGAGGCCATCGTCCCGGCCGAGGCCTCGGACCATGATCGGATCGAGGAGATCGGCCGCGAACTCGGCCTGATCCGCTGACCCATGACTGCGCCGGAGGCTGAGCCGATGGCGGCCGTGTCACTGCGCGAGGTCTCGGTGGTCTACGGGGACCGCCGGGCCGTGGACGGCATCACCCTGCAGGTGAACCCCGGCGAGCGGGTGGCCCTGGTGGGTCCCAGCGGCGCCGGGAAGTCCACCCTGCTCCGGCTGTGCAACGGCACGGTGGTGCCCTCATCCGGCCGGCTCCGGGTCCTGGGTGAGGACCCCGCGCGGCTGCCGGCGGGCCGGCTGCGGGCCCTGCGGCGACGGATCGGCGCCGTCCACCAGCAGCTGCACCTGATCGGGCCGCTGCGGGCCGTGCACAACGTCAACGCGGGCCATCTGGGCCGGTGGGGACGGTGGCGAGCCCTGCGATCCCTGGTCCGCCCCCTGCAGGTCGGCCAGGCGCGCGAGGCGCTGGCACGGGTGGGGATCGCCGGGCACCTGTACTCGCGCACGGACCGGCTCTCCGGCGGGGAACAGCAGCGGGTGGCCCTGGCCCGGGTGCTCGTGCAGGACCCCGACCTGGTCCTCGCGGACGAACCGGTCTCCAGCCTGGACCCGGCGCGAGCCGATGAGGTGATGCGGCTGCTCTGCGGCCTGATGGAGGAGACGCACCGGCGCCGGACCCTCGTGGTCAGCCTCCATGACTTCGACCTCGCCGTGCGGCACTGTGACCGGGTGGTGGGCCTGCGGCACGGCCGCGTGGTCCTCGACCTGCCGGCGGACGAGGTGGACGAGCAGGCCCGGGAGCGCTTGTACGACCTGGGTCCTGACCGGTGAGCCGCGGCGGACTCGCCGCGCTGACCCGGTGGGAGGAGCCGGGGCGGGGCCGGGGCCGGCCCGGGCGGTGGCGGGTGCCCGGCGCCGGACGGGCCTGGGCCGGTGCCGGGCTGCTGGTCATGGCCTGGTCGGTGTCCAGCTGGGTCGCCGAGGACGGCCCCCTGGTCAACACCCGTGGATGGCCGATGTTCGTGGACTTCTTCACGGCGGCCCTGAAGCCGGAGCTCTCCGCGGACTTCCTGGCCCGGATCGCCGAGGCCACCCTGACCACGCTGTCCTACGCGGTCCTGGGCACACTGCTCGCGGTCGCCGTGGGCCTGGTGGCCGGGGTCCTCACCTCCGAGACCTGGTGGGCCTCCGGTTCCGGCTCACGGCCCCGGCGCGCCGTCCGCCGGGCCGGCTGGCTGGTCACCCGCCTGGGACTCGCGCTGCCGCGGGGGATCCACGAGGCCGTCTGGGCGCTGCTGCTGCTCAGCGTGCTGGGACGCGACCCCCTGGTGGGGGTGCTCGCGATCGCCATCCCCTTCGGCGCCATCACGGCCAAGGTCTACGCCGAGATCATCGACGAGGCCGCCCGCGGCCCGTTCGAGTCCCTGCGCGCCACGGGCGCCGGCCGCGGCACCGCCCTGCTCTATGCGGTGCTCCCGGTCGCGTTGCCCGACCTGGCCTCCTACGCCTTCTACCGCTTCGAGTGCGCGGTCCGCTCCGCCGTCATCCTCGGCATGGTGGGGGCCGGCGGGATCGGCTTCGAGCTGGTCCTGAGCTTCTCCGGGGCCCGGCACGCGGAGGTCTGGACCCAGGTGTTCGTCCTGGTCCTGCTCGGTGCCGTGGTGGACCGATGGGGCGCGGGCCTGCGGCGGTCGGGCGGGCGGGTGCGCGTGAGCGGTTCGGTGCTGCTCGCGGCGGGGCTGGCCGTCGCCGCCCTGGTGCACCTCGGGCCGGACCTCGCCCGCGTCTTCTCGGCGCGGACCGCCGGGCTGCTCGCCGGGCTGGTAGACGAGCTGTGGCCGCCGGCCCTGCCGGCCGGCGGCTGGGCGCGACTGGTGGCGGACGCCGTGGAGACCCTGCAGATGTCCCTCGTGGCCGCCACCCTCGCGGGGGTCGCCGCGGTGGCCACGGCCTTCCTCGCGGCCCGGGACGGCGGCGGCCCGGTCCGCCGGGCGGCAGGCGCCGCGGCGCGGGGGCTGCTGCTGTTCACCCGCTCCCTGCCGCCCCCGGTCTGGGCCCTGCTGGCGCTGTTCCTGTTCCTGCCGGGACCCTTGCCCGGGGCGCTGGCCCTGGCCGCCTACAACTTCGGCATCCTCGGCCGCCTCTGCGCAGAGGTGGTGGAGAACCTGGACCGCCGTGCCCACGACCAGCTGGTAGCCTCCGGGGCCCCGGGACTGAGTGCCTTCGCGTACGGCGTCGTACCGCCGGCGGGCGGGCGGTTCCTCTCCTATGGCCTGTACCGCTGGGAGGTGGCGATGCGGGAGACGGTGGTGGTCGGCGTGGTGGGCGCCGGCGGTCTCGGCCGCCTGCTGGAGGACCAACGGGTGGCCTTCGACTTCGGGGGGATGGCCGGCACCGTGCTGACGCTCATCGTGCTCTCGGCCCTGGTGGACCTGGTGAGCACCGCCGTGCGGCGCACCCTGCGCTGAGACGGAGGATCACCCCCGCCCGGGCACGGCTCAGCCGCGCGGCTCCCGGGGACCGGACGCCCCGCCGTCGTGCCCTTCCGCCGATCCGCCGTCATCGGCGGGATCCAGGCCCAGCTGCCGGGCCTGACGTTCCCAGGCATCGTGCTCGTGGTCCCGGATCTCGCGCTTGTCCACCTTGGCCTCGATGCGGTCGATACGCCGCTCCAGCTCCGGCTTGATGGCCCCGGCTTCCAGGGCCTTGACGCGCTTCTTGAGCTTTTCGAGTTCCTTCGGATCCGCCGTGCCGTCGGCATCAGAGCCCGGCAGGGGGCGCCCGGTGACCATGCTGAAGACGGAGAGGCCGCCCCAGACCAGGATGGCGATGATGGCGATCCATGCGAACCACGGCATGGGGTGTTCCTTCCGTCGGCCGGGTCCGGGCCGGAGGGGCCCGGGGATACCGGTTACTTGATGGACTGGCCCGCCGAGCCGAGCTCGGTGCAGGCCTGGACCACACGCTCCGCCATGGACGTCTCGGCCAGGGCGCCCCAGGTCCGGGGGTCGTACATTTTCTTGTTGCCGACCTCGCCGTCGATCCTCAGCACGCCGTCGTAGTTCTTGAACATGTGGGTCACCACCGGGCGGGTGAAGGCGTACTGGGTGTCCGTGTCCACGTTCATCTTGATGACGCCGTAGGAGACCGCATCGGAGATCTCCTGCTGGGAGGAGCCGGAGCCGCCGTGGAACACCAGATCGAAGGGGCGGTCCCGGCCGATCTTCGCGCCGACCTCCCGTTGGATCTCCGCCAGGATCTCCGGGCGCAGCTTCACGTTGCCGGGCTTGTAGACGCCGTGCACGTTGCCGAAGGTCAGGGCCGTGATGTAGCGGCCGTGCTCCCCGGCGCCCAAGGCCTCGATGGTGGCCAGGCCGTCCGCCACGGAGGTGTAGAGCTTGTCGTTGATCTCGTGGGCCACGCCGTCCTCCTCGCCGCCCACCACGCCGATCTCCACCTCCAGGATCTGCTTGTTCGCGTGGGTGCGGGCCAGCAGCTCGCGGCCGATCCGCAGGTTCTCCTCGAGGGGCTCGGCGGAGCCGTCCCACATGTGGGAGTTGAAGAAGGGGTCCCGCCCGGCCTTGACCTCGGCCGCGGAGGCGTCCAGCAGCGGCATCACGAAGCCGTCCAGCTTGTCCTTGGGGCAGTGGTCCGTGTGCAGGGCGATGGTGACGTCATAGTTCTTCGCGACCTCGCGGGCGAAGGCCACCATGGCCAGCGAACCGGTCACCATGTCCTTGACGGAGGAGCCGGAGAAGTAGGCCGCCCCACCGGTGGAGGCCTGGATGATGCCGTCCGAGCCCGCTTCCGCGAACCCGCGGATCGCGGCGTTCAGCGACTGGGAGCTCGTGACGTTGATCGCCGGATAGGCGTAGCCGCCGCTCTTGGCGGAGTCGATCATCTCGGCGTACTGGTCCGGGGAAGCGATGGGCATGGAGGCTCCTTGGCGTTCGGGGCGTCTGGTGGCAGCGGGCCACGGTGGTCGGCCTGTCCTCCTCCATCCTATCCATCCGCCCGCGCGCCTACAGCGGCGTCAGGACTCTGAGGGCAGAACGAACCGGTTCGTTCTGCCCTCAGATCTCCCGGGTGGCGTGGCGGCGGATCCAGGCGTGCATCGCGATGCCCGCCGCCACGCCCGCGTTGATGGACCGGGTGGAGCCGTACTGCGCGATCGACAGCGTGGCCTCGGCCGCCGCGTGCACCTCCTCCGACAGCCCGGGCCCCTCCTGGCCGAACACCAGCACGCACCGCTCGGGCAGCTCGTAGGTCTCCAGCGGCACGGAGTCGTCGAAGAGGTCCACGCCGATCACCGCCAGCCCCTCTGCAGCGGCCCAGTCCGTGAAGTCCTGCACCGTGGGGTGGTGGTGCACGTGCAGGTAGCGGTCCGTGACCATGGCCCCGCGGCGGTTCCAGCGGCGCCGGCCGATGATGTGCACCCCGGCGGCGTTGAAGGCGTTGGCCGTGCGCACCACGGTGCCGATGTTCAGGTCGTGCTGCCAGTTCTCGATCGCCACGTGGAAGGGATGCCGCCGGGTGTCCAGCTCGGCCACGATCGCCTCCAGCGACCAGTAGCGGTATTGGTCCGCGACGTTGCGCCGGTCACCGTCCCGCAGCAGCTCCGGGTCCCAGTGCTCGCCCTCGGGCCAGTCGCCCTCCCAGGGCCCCACGCCCACCTCGCGCTCGGGCCCGGTCTCCATCCCGGGTACGACGTCGGCCACCGGCCCGGTCTGCGCGGTCTCCCCGGGTGCCTCCCGGCTCTCCGGCACCCCCGGATCCGGCACCGGCGCACCCGGGGCGCCCGGGCCGGCGTCGGGCCTCACTGCTTGCGGTCGACGAGCGCCCAGGAGGCGAGGGCCGAGGCTGCCGTCACGGACAGGACCGCGGGCCAGGCGCCGATCTTCTTCGCGAGGGGGTGGGAGGCGCCGAAGCCGCCGAGGTAGACGGCGGAGAGCGCCACGGTGGTGGCCGCGCCGCCCTTGGCGGCCCACGTACGGCCCGCGTAGACTCCGGCGGCGGCGAGGAGGACGCCGGCCAGGGGACGGTTGCCCGTCTCGCGGCCCGTCAGGAATCCGCCGACCAGCCCGAGGACCACCACGGGTGCGGTCTGGACGGTGTCGGCGGGCTTGAACACGCGGGATTCACTCATGGGCTCCACGGTAGCCCCGCCCCACCACCATCACGGCCGCAGTTGAGGTCGAGACACGCCGGTGAAATCGACAGTTGCCGCTCTCGTGATGGGAGGTGAGGAGTCAGTCGAGGCCGAGCTCGTCCTTGCCGAAGGCGTAGAGGTACCGCACTCCGGCCTCCGCCTCGATCCGCTCGGCCGCACCGGTGTCCCGGTCCACGATCACGGCCACGGCCTGCACCTCGCCCCCGGCCTGACGCACCCCCTCCACGGCGGTCAGCGCGGAACCGCCCGTGGTGGAGGTGTCCTCCAGGACCACCACGGGGCGGCCCTGCACGGCCGGGCCCTCCACCTGGCGGCCCATGCCGTAGGACTTCTGTGCCTTGCGCACCACGAAGGCGTCCAGGACGCGGCCCTGGCGGCCGGCCTCGTGGAGCATGGCGGTGCCCACCGGGTCGGCGCCCATGGTCAGCCCGCCCACCGCCTCGGCGCCGATGCCGGCCTCGTCCAGCAGGGCCAGCATGACGCGTCCCACCAGGGGGGCGGCCTCGTGGTGGAGGGTGATGCGGCGCAGGTCGATGTAGTAGTCGGCCTCCTGGCCGGAGGACAGGGTCACCCGGCCCCGGACCACGGCCAGTTCCCTGATCAGTTCCAGCAGGCGGGCACGGTCCTGGGTCTGTGAAGTCATGGCACCATCCTAGATTCACGGACTCTGGATTCTCCGCCGGGGCGCTCCTAGGGTGGTGGCATGAGTGAGCCCACCGAACAGGATGCCCCCGCCGGTCGTTCCGCCGAACAGATGCTCAGCTACTGGATCACCCTGGTGGACTCGTTGCTGACCACCCGGGTCAACGAGTCGCTGGCCGAGCACGGGTTGACCCGCGCGCAGTGGCAGCTGATGAATGCGCTGACCGAGCGCCCTCAGACCACCGAAGAGCTCGGCGGCTCCCTGGCCCCGGCGGCGGCCGTCTCCGAGGACGGCCCCGGGACGCTGGAGGAGCACCTGGACGAGCTCGTGGAATCCGGCTGGCTCGTGACGGAGGGTGAGCTGTACACCCTCACCAGCACGGGGCGGACCTCCGGCGAGCGCGTGGCCGCCGTGGTGGAGGAGCTGCGGGCCGAGATCACCGAGGGGATCAGCGAGGACGAGTACCACGTGGTGGTGGATTCCCTGCGGACCATGGCCGGGAATCTCGGCTGGCAGCGCGGCTGAACGGCTCTAGGCTGGGACCATGCGTGAACTACAGCGGGCCATCATCGCCGAGATGGGCGTCAGTCCCGAGATCGATCCGGCCGCCGAGGTCGCCGCACGGGTGGCGTTCCTGAAGGACTATCTCCGGGCCGCCGGGGCCAGGGGGTTCGTCCTCGGCATCTCCGGCGGTCTGGATTCCACCCTGGCCGGGCGCCTGGCCCAGCTGGCCGTGGAGGAACTGCGCGCGGACGGCGTCGACACGGAGTTCGTGGCGGTCCGACTGCCGTACAACGTGCAGCATGACGAGGACGACGCCCAGGCGGCCCTCGAGTTCATCGGCGGCGCCCCGGCCGTCACCTACGACATCGCCCCGGCCGTCGACGGCTTCGAGGCCGAATTCGCCGACGCCACCGGCCAGCAGATCTCCGACTTCAACAAGGGCAACGTCAAGGCGCGCGTGCGCATGGTGGCCCAGTACGCGGTGGCCGGGGACCATGGCCTGTTGGTGATCGGCACCGACCAGGCCGCCGAATCCGTCACGGGGTTCTTCACGAAGTTCGGTGACGGCGGCGCCGACGTGCTGCCGCTGTTCGGCCTGAACAAGCGCCAGAACCGGGCCCTGCTGCAGCACCTCGGTGCGCCCGAGAGGCTCTGGGCCAAGGTGCCGACGGCGGACCTGCTGGACGGCAAGCCGGGCCAGACCGACGAGGCCGAGCTGGGCCTGGACTATGACACGATCGACGACTACCTCGAGGGCCGGGCCATCCCGGAGCAGGCCGCCCAGAAGCTGGAGTCGGTCTACCTGCGCTCACGGCACAAGCGCACCACGCCGGTCACGATCCTCGACGAGTGGTGGCGCTGACCTGGGACGTCAAGAAGTCTCACGCTGTACTCACCGTATTCTCATGGAATTCACCCGATACTCAGAGAATGCGTTTCACCAGACCTCTCAGGGGAAGACCCCTGGAACACCAGGTGGTGTTCTCCCCGGGTGATGTCACGCGGTCCTACGGCCCGTTCGCCCCCGCCACCCACCACGGCACCGTGGTGGCCGGCGACTGGGACCTCCAGCACCACCACTTCTCCACCAATCCCTTGGCGCGCGCGGCCCTGCAGCACTGGCGGGACGGCGTGGACTGGGAGGACACCGGGGCCGTCGAGCTCCAGCTGGGGCGCATCCGCCAGTACGGCCCGGCACTCGCGGACGGGATGGCCACCCGGGATGACGTCATGCGCCGGTACGAGCGGCTGGACCAGCTGTTCGAGCTGGTCCGCCAGACCGGCGAGCTCCCGCCCCACACCCGGCCCCGGGACCTGATCTACCTCCATCTGGACCGCGATGGGGAGCCCGTCTTCGGTCACCGGGGAGTGCACCGTTTCGTCATCACCCACGTGCTGCGGGTGCCCTCGGTGACCGCCCAGCTCGGGGCCGTCCATGCCGCGGCGCCCCAGGCGCTGTGGCTCCGGGTCGCCGTCAGGACCGGCTTCAACTTCCAGGACCGGCTGGCCTCCGCGGGGCCGGTCCGCCGGCGCAGCGTGTTCAGCCCCCGCGCGGACCGGGGCGCTACCGGCCGACGGGCACCCGCCGCATGACGGCCCAGGAGACCGCCGTGGCGAGGGCGGCGATCACCAGCAGCAGCGCCGAGGCCTTCTGGATGAGGTTCGTGGCGAAGAAGGTCGCCACATCCAGTTCGGAGGCCAGCACCAGCGCGAGGGCCCCGAGGATGATCACCAGCAGTGCGGCGATCCCGGCCATGACCCCGTACTGGCCCCAGCGGAGGTAGACCGCCGCCAGGCCGGCGCCGACGGACAGGCACGCCGCGGCGATCGCGAAGCTCAACAGCAGGGTGAGGCCCAGGTGCCCGTCCCCGAGCGCGTAGACATCGAACATCCGGGTGCCGGTGAACCAGTGGTCGGTGGCCTGCTCCAGCAGCAGGAAGACGCCGACCAGGGCCGCGAGGTACGCGGACTGCACCAGGATCCACAGCGCGGTCCCGGCCCAGTAGTGACGTCGGGTGGACCCCATCATGCCGATGGCGAAGGGCATGGTGCGGGCGTAGGCGTACACACCGATGGTCACGATGAAGCCCGGCCAGGACCACAGGGCGGCCTGGTTGTAGCGGAACCCCTCGGAGAGCTGCTCGCCGGTCGCCGGGGTCAAGGCCTGCAGGACCACCATGATGATCACGCAGACGGCGGCCACGGAGGCCAGCATGATGACCGGCACCCAGATCATCTGCATGCGGTCCACGTAGTGCAGCCGGACGATGCGCAGGACGCGGTGCATCCCGCTCTCACCGGGTGCAGAGGTGGCCGGCAGGTCTGCGGCGTGGCTCAGGGTTGCGGTACTCATCGTTGCTCCTCTGTGGTCTCTACGGAGGTCTCCGCGGCGGGGTCGGTGACGCCCGTCGAGTCGGTGGGCCGGGATCCGATGGCGGCCACCAGGTCCTGCAGCCCCACGGGGCCGATCTCCAGGTGGTACTCGGCAGCGGCGGCGGTCAGTGCCTCGTCGGGCTGCCCGGCGAGGGTCCTCGAGGCGAGTCCGCCGATCCTGCGCTGGTGCAGGGCGGTCCAGCCGGCCGAGACCTGCCCGACGGCGGCCGCGGGGCCGGAGAGGGAGAAGGCGGCGCTGCGCGCGGTGTCCGCGTCGGCGTCCATGAGGATCCGGCCGTCGTCGATCACCAGGACCTTCTCCAGCAGGTCCGCGGCCTCATCGATCAGGTGGGTGGACATCACGATGGTGCGCGGGTGCTCCAGGTAGTCCTGCAGCATCACGTCGTAGAACAGCTGGCGGGCCGTGGCGTCCAGGCCGAGATAGGGCTCGTCGAAGAACGTCAGCGGGGCCCGTGCCGCCAGGCCGACCACGATCGCCACCGCGGAGAGCTGCCCTCGGGAGAGCTTCTGGATCTTGGTCTCCACCGGCAGCCGGAACATCCGCACCAGCCGCTCGGCGAAGCCCTGGTCCCAGTGCTCGAAGAACCAGGGTGCGGCCTTGAGCACGTGCGCGGCCTTGAAGGACTCCGGGTACTTCTGGTTCTCCCGGGCGAAGCACAGCCGGGAGGCGGTGGTGGGGTCCTCGAAGGGGCGCCGCCCCAGCACGGAGACCTCACCGGCCGTGGCGGCGTCCTGACCGGAGAGGATGGACAGGGCGGTGGTCTTTCCGGCACCGTTGCGGCCCAGCAGCCCGACGATCGAGCCCTCGGGGATATCGAAGTCCAGGCCGTGCAGGATGTCCTTGCGGCCGAAGGACTTGCGCAGCCCGCGCACACTGACGGCGGCCTGTGGGTCCAGGGGCTGCCCGGCGGGCATCGGCCGGGCGGCGTGGCTGAGGGCGGCGGCCGTGCTGCCGCCCGTGGTTGCGGCTGGGCCGGGACGGAGGCCGGCGGCGGTCTGGGGCGTGGCGTGCATGGTTCCCCCTACAGGGTGGGTCGGGCGGTGGAGGTGAGGTCCGGGGCGGGTGCGCCCTTGGCTGCAGTGCGGTGGATCATCCCGGACAGATCCTCCGGTGAGATCTCGAGGCGGGCGGCCTCTGCCAGGAGCGGGCGGACGTACTGCTGGGTGAAGGCCTCACGGCGCGAGCTGAGCAGCTGCTGCCGGGCCCCGTGGGCCACGAACATGCCGATCCCCCGCTTCTTGTAGAGGATCCCCGCATCCACCAGCAGGTTGATCCCCTTGTTCGCCGTGGCCGGGTTGATCCGCAGGAAGACGGAGAACTCGGTGGTGGAGGGGACCTGGGTCTCCTCCGGGTAGGTCCCGTCCACGATCCCCTGCTCGATCCGGAGCGCCAGCTGGCGGAAGATCGGCTGCGAGGCATCCATCTCCATGCGGCGCTCCCTCACGGTCAGTCGGTAGGTTGGTTCATTACTTGTGTAACTAACCTAGCAACCTCGGCGCCTCCTGTACACCCCCTCCGGCCGAAAGCCCGGGGGCGGATCGAGGTTCGTTAGGCTGGCGGGGTGAAGATCGCCACCTGGAATGTGAACTCCCTCCGTGCCCGCGCCGACCGTGTCGAGTCCTGGCTCGAGCGCGCCGATGTCGATGTCCTGGCCATCCAGGAGACCAAGTGCAAGGACGAGAACTTCCCGTGGGAGCTCTTCGAGCGCATGGACTACGAGGTCGCCCACTTCGGCTTCTCCCAGTGGAACGGCGTCGCCATCGCCTCCCGCGTGGGCCTGGCGGACGTGGAGCGCACCTTCGCCGGCCAGCCGGCCTTCGGCAAGGGCGGCGTGGACCCCGTGCAGGAGGCCCGGGCGATCGCGGCCACCGTGGGCTCCGGGGACGAGGCCGTCCGCCTGTGGTCCCTCTACGTCCCCAACGGCCGCGGCCTGCAGGACGAGCACATGCCCTACAAGCTGCAGTGGCTGCACGTGCTGAAGGAGCAGGCCGCCGCGGACCTCGCCGCAAACCCGAACCTGCGCCTGGCGCTGACCGGCGACTGGAACATCGCCCCGCAGGACGAGGACGTCTGGGACATCCAGTACTTCATCGAGGAGGGACTCACCCACGTCTCCCCCGCGGAGCGGGCCGCCTTCCACGCCTTCGAGGAGGCCGGCTTCCAGGACGTGGTCCGCCCCCGCCACCCCGGCCCCGGGACCTACACCTACTGGGACTACACCCAGCTGCGCTTCCCCAAGAGACAGGGCATGCGCATCGACTTCGTGCTGGCCTCACCCGCCCTCGCCGGCTCCGTCACGGACGCCTGGATCGACCGCGAGGAACGCAAGGGCAAGGGCGCCTCGGACCACGCCCCCGTGGTCGTGGACCTCGGGTCCTGAGCCGGCCGCGCATGCAGTACCAGTCCGAGTTGCGCGTCTACCAGCCGCTCGCGGCCTTTCCCGACGCCGTCCAGGCCCAGTACCAGCGGGCGCGGAGCCGATCGCGCGGGGAGACCGAGGCCGAGGCCGGCCAGCGGGCGCGGCGGCGCCTGCTGCGTGACGTCACCGACCCGTTCCCGCACGGCCGGGACCTGGTCCGGGTGCTGCGGGTCCCGGCATCGGGGAACGACGCCGGCCCGGGCACCGCAGGCGGCGGGCGCACCGGAGTCGGTGGGTCCGGCGGGGCGGGGGACGCCCCCGAGGCCCCCGCCGCCCCGCTCTCCGAGTTCTTCTGCCCGGATGAGATGGCCCTGCGCTGTGAGCTCGCCGCCGAGCAGCTCACCGAGTCACTGCGCCCGCAGATCTTCGAGACGCTGGTCCCGCAGGCGGCCCGCGAGGCCAACGCGGAACGGCTCGCCGAACGGCTCGAGTTCACGGACAGCGAGGAACTGCACCAGGTGCACACCCGCACGGCGGTCTGGGGTGTGCCCGCCGGATGGTTCGCGCTGGTCCAGGAGCAGGACCGGGTGAGCGTGCTCGGGGACCCGGCCGCCCCGGACACCGTGCGCATCACCGTCCCGCTGGGACTGGCCCTGGAGCGGGCCCGGCGCGCCGCCGTCGTGCTGTCCCTGCACGCGCCGGACATGGACCTCCTGCATGACCTGACGCTCCTGGTGTCCTGGCTGGAGTCCTTCCACCCGGACTCCATGGTGGAGCTGGACTACGGCGGCCTGGCCCGGCTGGTGTGGCCGGACGACTCCCCGTTCGACGTGCGCACCGCGATCGAGGCCCTTGAGGAGGGCGACGCCGAGGCGGCCGTGGTGGCCAACCACCGCATGGTGCGGCGCTGGCTACCGGTGCGGCAGCTGGGCCGGGCGAGCTGAGCACGCATCCTCTGACCCCCTGACATCCACCACCCGGAGGGCTCCCCTTGACCATCCACCCCGCCGCCACGGCGGCGATGCCGCTGACCGCCACGACTGTCTCCACCGGAAGCGGTGTGGATGCGGCCATCGCCTGGGGTGGGGTGGTGGCCAGCCTGCTGGTGGCCGCCGGCCTGTTCCTGATCACCTGGCGCCAGCTCAACGGACGGCACCGCCGCTGGGTGGTCGCGTCCGGCATCCCGTTCCAGATCTCCCACCGGAACACCTGGCCGTTCATGATCCTCGGCTTCGGCCTGTTCTTCGTCATGCTCGCCGTGGCCACGGTCTTCGAGGCCCTCGGCAACGAGGCCGGCCGGCAGTTCATCTGGTCCTGGCCGGCCTTCGTCCCCCTGGCCCTCGTGGTCCTGTCCTTCTTCACCTGGCCCCTCGCCCTCACCCCGGACTGGTACCAGCGGTGGGCCCGCCACCCGCAATCCCCCCAGGTCTCCCCCTGGCCACTGGAGGAAGCAGCACAAGCCCTCACCGACGCCCCCGACGACCGTTCCCGCGCCGCGCTGGGCAGTGACATCGGCTGGTCCGGCCAGGATTCCGAGAAGGCCTGGGAGTTGACCGGGCTGCCGGGGACCGCCCCCAAGACCCGTTTCGATGAACGCACGGAGGAGCTCAAGGCCAAGCTCGCACAGCACGAGGCTGAACGGCAGAACAGGTCACAGCCCTAGGTGCCCGGACCCGAAGGACCCGTCATGGTGTTGCGCACCGTCCTGACCACCCCCGCCTATCTGGGGATGCTCGTCCTCGTCGGCGGGGCCGCTGCCCTGCTGTTCTACATCGCCTGGCGGTGCCTCAACGGGGACAGCCGCACCTGGGCCGTGCTGCCGCCCCTCCCCTTCCAGATCGCCAAGCACAACACCTGGCCGTTCATGCTCCTGATGATCGGCATCACGCTGCTGACGGCGCTGCCCTCGGTGTTCTTCGAGGCCACCCGCATGGAAGGGGCTCGCGTCGCCACGTGGAACGTCGTGCTCATCCCCCTGGCCCTGGTGGTGCTGTCCTTCCTGTGGTGGCCCCTGGCCTGGACGCCGCGGTGGTTCCGCACCTGGGCCGCCCGGAACAACCGGGGCGCCACGCCGTGGACCATGGGGGAGGTCGAACGCGTCAAGGCAGCCCCGGACTCCAGACGACGTCAACGGGCCCTGACCGATATCGCCCGACTCGTCGGTGAGGACGAGGTCGCCGGGCTGCGGGACAAGAGCCTGCTCGATCGCGAGGTGGAGCGGATCGAGGACTACAACGAACGGCTCGGGATCACCGGGGACATGGACACGATCGAGCGGGCCAGGATCATCAAGGCCCACCGCAGGCGCCAGAAGGAACAGAAGAAGGCCGACCGGCAGGCCGCGAAGCGTCGTCAGGGCTGACGGCGGCCGCCGCCGCCCGGGCACCCTGCAGCCCGGGTTCCTCGCAGACCGGCCGGCCCTCACAGCCGGATGTGACACTAGGCTGACCCCATGACCACGGGACCGCTGAGCACCCCACCGTCCGAGGCACGCAACCATCCGGTGAACCCCTGGTGGGTGGACGCCGTGATCTACCAGGTCTATCCCCGGTCCTTCGCGGATGCGGACGGGGACGGCATGGGGGACCTTGCCGGGGTCATCTCCCGGCTGCCACACCTGCAGCAGCTCGGCGTGGATGCGATCTGGCTCTCCCCGTTCTACGTCTCCCCGCAGCGGGACGGCGGCTACGACGTGGCGGACTACCGGGACGTGGACCCCCGCTTCGGCACCCTGGCCGACGCCGAGCGGCTGCTGGAGGCCGCCCACGAGGCCGGGCTCCGGGTGATCGTGGATCTGGTCCCCAACCACACGTCCTCCGAGCATCCCTGGTTCGCCGAGGCGCTGGCCGCCGATCCGGCGACCGAGCAGGGCCGTGCGGCCCGGGACCGTTACATGTTCCGTCCCGGGCGAGGGCCGGACGGCGCCCAGCCGCCCAACAACTGGCAGTCCACCTTCGGCGGGCCCGCCTGGACGCGGACCCGGAATCCGGACGGCACACCCGGGGACTGGTACCTGCACCTGTTCGACTCCTCGCAACCTGACCTGAATTGGGAGAACCCGGAGGTCGGCGACGAGTTCGAGGACATCCTGAGGTTCTGGCTGGACCGCGGCGTGGACGGCTTCCGCGTGGATGTGGCGCACGGCCTGGTCAAGGCCGAGGGCCTCCCGGACCATGCCGTGCGGCCGGGGATGGTCACGGACGCCGGAGAGGACGTGGCCGGCCACCCCGAGGACAACCCGGACGACCACGCCCATCCGGTCCCGTACCACGACCAGGACGGGGTCCACGCGATCTACCGGGACTGGAACCGGGTCCTGGCCGAGTATGACCACGATCCGCTGCTGGTGGCCGAGGCCTGGGTCGCCCCGCTCGAGCGGCTGTTCCGCTACGTCCGCCCCGGCGAGATGCACCAGGCGTTCAACTTCACGTTCCTACTGGCCGGCTGGGACGCCGTGCGCCTGTCCGACGCGATCACGGGATCCCTCCAGGAGGCGGCGAAGGTGGGCGCGTCCAACACCTGGGTGCTCTCCAACCATGACACGGTCCGGCATGCCTCACGCTTCGGGCTCACGGACCCCACGCGCTATCCCTCGGGGATCGGAGCCGATGACGAGCAGCCGGATGAGGCGTTGGGCTGGAAGCGGGCCCGGGCCGCGGCGATGATCGAGCTCGGCCTGCCCGGCTCCGCCTACATCTACCAGGGTGATGAGTTGGGCCTGCCCGAGCACACCACGCTGGAGGGCTCCCTGCGCCAGGACCCCACCTTCGTCCGCACCGAGGGCGCGGAGAAGGGCCGGGACGGCTGCCGCGTCCCCATGCCCTGGCGTGCCGGCTCACCCGGGTTCGGCTTCAGCGCCGGATCCGGAGAAAGGCAGGGGCACGACGCCGGCCCGGCGGCGGGCGCTCCCGCGGCACCCTGGTTGCCCCAACCGGAGTCGTTCGGGACCTATGCGGCGGACCGGCAGGTCGGCGTCGCCGGTTCGACCTTCGAGCTGTACCGGCAGCTGCTGGACGTCCGCGGGGAACTGGACCTGGGCACCGGCGCCTTCGCCTGGTCCCGACTGCACAGCCCGGAGCACGGGGTGCTGGCCTTCTCGGTCACCACCGGCGGCGGGCAGCACGGGCACGATCTCGACTCCGGGGAACGGATGCCCGAGCAGGTCGTGCTCGTGCTGGCCAACCTGGGCGAGACCGCGGTGGATGTCCCCGAGGACTACGCCGCCGCGATCTACAGCGTCGATCCCGCCGAGGCCCTGCAGGACGGACAGCTGATGCCTGACTCGGCCGCGTGGTTCCTCAAGCGCTGAGCACTCAGGACCAGTGCTCGGCCAACAGCCTCAGGGAGCGCTCCCGGACGGCCGGGTCGTAGGCATAGGTGACGGTGATCAGCTCGTCGGCGCCCGTGCGTGCCACGAACTCCTCCAGCTGCCGCACGGCGGTGGCCGGTGACCCCACCGCCTTGATCCTCAGCATGGGGTTGTCCAGGCCCGGCGCGGTGGCCGGGTCCACCGGCGGCTGGAGCATGCGGCGTTGGCCGCTGTGGAGGTCCGCGAACATCTGGCCGAGGGTGGTGAACTCCCGCTCGGCCTCGGCATCCGTGTCTGCCACCATCACGTTGATGCCGGCCATGACGTAGGGGGCCTCGATCTGGGCCGTGGGGGCCTGAGTGCTGAAGCTGTCCCGGTAGACCGCGATCGCGTCGTCGATCTGGTCCGGCGCGAAGTGCGAGGCCAGCGAGAACGGCAGGCCGAGCTGGCCGGCGATCGAGGCGCCGTTGACGGTGGAGCCGAGCACCCACAGGGGCACCCCGGTGCCCGCGGACACGGCGGACGAGATGGGGGTGCTGTGGGCCTGGCCCTCGGGGCTGAACCATCCCTGCAGGTCGTAGATGCTCTGTGCGAAGGCCTGCGGCTCGGCGGAGGATCGGCTCAGGGCCTGGGCCGTCATCATGTCCGTGCCCGGGGCGCGCCCGAGACCGAGGTCGATCCGGTCGCCGTGGAGGTTGGCCAGGGTGCCGTACTGCTCGGCGACCATGAGGGGTGCGTGGTTGGGCAGCATGACGCCGCCGGAGCCCACGCGGATCCGCTCGGTGACCGAGGCGGCCTGGGAGATCAGCAGGGCCGTGGCGCTGGCGGCCAGGTTCACGGTGTTGTGGTGCTCGGCGAACCAGAGCCGCGCATAGCCCGCATCCTCGGCCACCCGCGCCGCGGACATCGAGGCGGCGATACCGTCCCGGGCCGTCGAGCCCTCGGAGATGGAGACGAGGTCGAGAATGCTCAGGGGAACTGCCACGGTGTGTTGTGTCCTTTGCGGTCGGAGGGTTGCATCTCTTGGTGCAACCCCGCTCCGACCGGGGTCTATTCCCCGTCAGCCGCTACCGGCCGGCCCCCGGCGGGTGTCGGCACCCGGGCGTGGACGTGAAGAAACCCCGCGATGTAGAAGCTACGCGGGGTTTCAGTGGCTCCGACCGGCGTCGATCCGGTGACCTTTCGATTTTCAGTCGAACGCTCTACCAACTGAGCTACAGAGCCTGGCAACTCCGGCCGAGACCGGTGATCACCAGAATCCTCCGGACCGGTGAAACCGGCGATCGGAACATCCGAGCGACCCTGACGGGACTTGAACCCGCGACCTCCGCCGTGACAGGGCGGCGCGCTAACCAACTGCGCTACAGGGCCAGTGTGCGAGAACCAACTCTACCAGACCATTTCCGTGCCCCTGACCATCACTGCTCGGGCGGCCGGAGGGCCGGGCATGTTCGTTCCTGCGTACCCCCAACGGGATTCGAACCCGTGTCGCCGCCGTGAAAGGGCGGTGTCCTAGGCCTCTAGACGATGGGGGCCAGAACACTTCGGGTTCCCGAAGTGGACCTGTAGAAGTGTAGGCGGATCCCGGCCGGAACCGCAAACCTGCGTCCCACCGGGGCGGCCCGACTCCCGCCGATGCCCCGCCGACCAGCCCGATGCCCCGCCGACCGGCAGCGGCAGGCAGGATGGAGGGGTGAACCATGAGAGCACTCCCCCACCGGACGGACCGCCGGACGGACCCCCGAGCGAGCCCGCAGACGGGACCGACGCGGTCAATGAGGCGATGTCCGAGGCCGAGTTCGACCAGGCCGTCGCCGACGCCCTCGAGTCCATCCCGGAGGCGCTGGCCCGGCGCCTGTCCAACGTGGCCGTCTTCGTGGAGGAGGAGTACGAGCCGGAGCCCTGGGAGGATCCGGACACGGAGCTGCTGGGTCTCTACGACGGCATCCCACTGACCGAGCGGGCGGAGATGCCCTTCCAGCTGCCGGACCGGATCGTGATCTTCCGTGGGCCGTTGTTGCGGATGTGCCACGACCGGGAGGAACTGGTGGACGAGATCACCGTCACGGTGGTCCACGAGGTCGCCCACTTCTTCGGGATCGATGACGAGACGCTGCACGGGCTGGGCTGGGGCTAAGCCACCTCTGCCCTCAACCTCGAACGATGAATTGAGCGACACACCTGACAGAAGTGCAGGAATGACACGAGTGTTGTTTATGATTCTGCTGAGGTCTGTGTTGCATTTGTGACAAAAGTACAACTATCCTCACTGTCGTGGCGCCTCTATGGCAGGCCACGTGACCGTCACGATGTGTTTCCGTGACGGACATGTGACCACTTCGCACCTTGGTTCGGCTCACCCCTGGCTGCCGGACCTGCCAAATCCCACTCGCACGGGTGCCACAGTGAGGAACTGCCGTGAACACCCGCCGCACCGTGGGCGTGACCGCCGTGGTGGCCGCCGTGGCCGCCACCGCACTGGCCGCTGCATCCCTTCCCGCCGTCTTCGAGGCCTCCTCGGACTCGGTCCAGGCGAACCTGCAGCGCACCGAGCACTCGACCCAGACCGATCCGGACATCTCCCGTCCGGCGATCCCGGCGCGTGAGGACGTGGTGGCCGCCAAGGAGCAGCCGGCCGCCAAGAGTTCCATGGGTGAGCAGCTGCAGGACTCCATCCGGCAGTCGGCCCAGCGCGAGCGTCAGGCCGAGGCCCGGGCCCAGCAGGCCAACGAGGGCCTGCGGGAGGCGAACGAGGCCCTGGCCGAGCGCAACGAGACCGCGAACTCCACCCGCCATCGGGCCGATGCCGCCACCGCCAGTGCCACGAAGGCCCGGGACGAGTCCGGCACCGTGGCCGCAGACATGTACCGCGGCGGCCGGTCCGGCGCCGCCGACGTCCTGCTGGGTGACGAGGACGTCCTGGCCCGCCAGGCGACCGCGGACAAGGTCGCCGCGGACAAGGCCCTCGCCGCCGAGGAGACCGCCCGGCAGGCCGCCGAGGCCGAGGAGCTCGCCCGCCAGGCTGAGGCCGCGAAGGCCGCCCAGGCCGAGGCCACGGCCCGCGCCGAGGAGCAGCAGCGCCGCCTGGACGAGGCCGCCCGCCTCGCGGAGGAGGCGGCCCGGCAGAACGAGGCGGACCGCAAGCAGCTCATCGCCCTGCTCGCCGACCTGGAGGACCTCACCGTGGCCGAGGCCACCGCCTCCGTCCAGTCCATGGAGCAGGCCGAGCGGGACGACGCCCTGCAGGAGGCCATCGTCGCCTCCCAGCGCCAGGCGGAGGAGGCAGCCGCCGCCCCGTCCCCCGAACCCGCCGCACCGACTCCGAGCGCCGACCCGGCCAGCACGGCACCGGCCACCTCGGCCCCCGTGATCCCGGCCGCGCCGGCCCCGACGACCACCCCCACGGCCGCGGCCACGCCGAGCAGCACCCCCAGCGCCTCGCCGACCCCGTCGTCGGCCGCTACTCCGAGCGCCACCGCGACGCCGAGCGCCACCGCTGCGCCGACCCCGTCCGCGACCCCCACCCCGACGCGCACGGCCACCGCGGCTCCCACCCGGACCGCGACGCCCACGGCAACGCCCACCCCGACCCCCACCCCGACACCGACGGCCACTCCCACGAAGACGGCCGCTCCGAAGCCGGTGCCCACGCCGACGCCTACCCCACCCCCGGCCCAGACCTCCGGGCCGTGGACCTCCACGGCCATCACCTGGGCCATCAACAAGGCCAATGAGCCCGGTTCCTACTACTCGTGGGGCGGCAACGGCCCCCAGGGTTACGACTGCTCGGGCTTCACCCGCGACGCCTTCGAGGCCGCCGGCAAGTACCTGCCCCGCACCTCGACCCAGCAGTACCGGGCCGCCAAGCAGTACGTCCCGCTGTCACAGCTGCAACCCGGCGACCTGGTGTTCTCGACCTCCAACGGCGGCTCCAGCATGTACCACGTGGCCATCTACATCGGCAACGGCCAGGTCGTGCACGCCCGCAACCCCAGCGTGGGGATCTCCGTGACCCCGCTGAGCTACGTGAACAACATCCACCCCTACGCCGGGCGCTACTGAGCCCGCAGCCGCCCCTGCCGGGGCGGCACACCCGCCAGCACGACGTCGGCCGGCACCTCCCGCAGGATTCCTGCGGTAGGTGCCGGCCGGCGTCGTTCCCCCAGACGTTTTGAGGGCAATCCCACCGTGGGGATCGCCCTCAAAGCGCCGGGGGTCAGGAGAAGGTGGGGCCGAAGCTCGCGCGGCGGGCCAGGCGGCTGTCCTTGATGTAGGGGACCACCAGGACGGGGCCGTGGGCGTGGGTGATCACGCCCTGGGAGGTGGAACCCAGCAGGGCGCCCGTGAAACCGCCGTGGCCACGCGTGCCGACCACGGTGAGCCGGGCGGTCCTGGACTCGTTGACCATGACGTCCACCGGGACGCCGTCCACGATGTCCGCGGTGATCTCCAGGGACGGGAACTCAGACCGCAGCCACTCCACGCCGGCCTCGAGCTTCTCCCGCATCTCCTCCACCATGGACTGCTCGTCCACCGTGGCCGGCAGCCAGGCGACGGCCCCGGAGATCGGGGGCATGGCGATCACCACCCGCAGCGGGGCCTGCCGGATCTCGGCCTCCAGGGCGGCGTCCAGCGCGGCGACCCGGCCCTGCTCCGAACCGTCCACACCCACGATCACCGGGGCGCCGGCCTCGGCCCGGGAGGCGTGCTCCCCCTTCGGGATGATCGCCACGGGGCACTTGGCGTGGGCCGGCAGGGCGGAGGCCACGGATCCGAGGAGCCGGCCGAAGAAGCCGCCGCGGCCGCGCGTACCGGCCACCAGCAGGTTGGCCTCGGCGGAGTAGTCCACCAGGACCCCGGCGGCGTCCCCCATCTCCACGCGGTGCACGAGCGGCACCTGCAGGGTCCCCAGCTGGTTGACCACACCCTGGAGCACCTGCATGGCGCCGTCCCGGATCAGGGTGTCATCCGGCACGCCGTACCCGGCCTCCAGGGCGGAGGCGGCGAAGACGGGCATGGTGTAGGCCGTGACGAGGGTCAGCGGCAGGCCACGCAGCTCGGCCTCACGGACGGCCCACTTGGCCGCGGAGACCGATTGCTCCGAGCCGTCCACGCCCACGACGATCCCGTGCGTGGTGGCACGGTCCACGTTGAGGGGGATGTTGTCCTGCTCCTGCGAACCGGTCATGACGGCCTCCTGTCAGTCATCCCCGTAGTCCTCGTTGACACGGGCCGATGGTGAATCCAGTCTAGTCACCGCCAGCGATTCACCGAAGGGCCGGGCCCCGGCCGCAAAGGCCTCGAGGGGATCCACGAGGCGGGTGGGCAGCGGATCGGAGAGCAGGTGCCGCACCAAGGCGTCACGGCGGGCCTGACCGCCCCCCGTGAGCGGACCGTTGCTCGCGGCGAAGACGATGTTGCCGCGCCGACGGCCCTTGAGCATCTGCGGATCCGCCAAGGCGGCCACGGTGGTGAAGGCCTCCCGCAGTGTGGCCGCCTCGCGGCGCGCCGCCGTCAGGTCCGGTCCACCCCCGTGGTTCACGAGGTAGATCCCGTCCCCCACCACGCGGGCGGCAGCCTGGGCGGCCTCCACCCCGAGCAGGTGACCCGGGGTGGCCTGGTCCTCGGGGCGGGTCCCGGCGAAGACGTCCCGTATCACCACGTCCCGGCTGCCGGGATGCGCCCCGGACAGCACCTCGCCGGCCTCCGCCACCCGGATCCGCAGCTGCGGGGCCCGCGGCAGGGCGAACCGCTCCCGGGCCAGGGCGGCCAGGCCGGCGTCCAGCTCGACGGCGGTCTGCCGCGCTCCCGGATACCAGGCCGCCGCCCAGCGGGCCAGGGTGCACCCGGCCCCGCCCAGGTGCAGGATCCGCAACGGCTCCCCGGACTCCCAGCGGTGCATCATCACGGCCGCCATCCAGCGCATGTACTCGAAGCCCAGCTCCAGCGGGGTGTCCGGGTTCAGCTGCGAGGATTCCGCCCCGTTGAGCGTCAGCAGCCAGGCGCCGTCGCTGAAGGGGTCCCGCGTGATCTCGGCGGTGCCGGCGTCGATCGGGAAGACGCCCGGCTCGATCTGGGGCCCGGCCGCGCCCGCTCCGCCCCGACCACCCCGGATGCCGGGGCTGCCACCGGCCTTGCCACCGGACTTCCCGCCGGACTTCCCGCCACCGCGGCCGCCGCGGTCACGCCCCACGGCGCACCATCAGCTGTTCGTCCAACCCGGACCACGGCCCCTCCATCGGCACCGGATCACCGACGGCCGTGAAGCCGTGCCGGGCGTAGAAGGCGCGGGCCCGCCCGTTGCCGGTGAGCACCCACAGCAGGCAGTCCCCGGAACCGATGGCCCGGTCCAGCAGGGCATCGGCCACGCCGCTGCCCTGAGCCTGGGCGAGGACGTAGATCGAGTACAGCTGCAGCTCCGGAGAGTCGTGGTCGTCGGCGGGCGACGGTGACCCGTGGATAACCGGGCCGGCCGCCGCCATGCCGACGCACCGGCCGCGGGCGTCCTCGGCCAGCCACAGGGTGCGCCCGGCCGCCAGCTGAGAGCGCCAGTGCTCGACCTGGCTGCCCAGGGTGGCCTCCGCGCGCTCGAAGAAGGACTCGTCCCGCAGGTGCCCGTAGGCCTCGCGCCAGGCGGCGGCCTTCATGGCCAGCACGGCCTCCAGGTCGGCGGCGGCCGCGTCCCGGACGAAGTACCGGGTGCCGCCGCGCCGCAGACCGGGCCGGCCGGCGTCGGGCCCCCGGTTCCCGGCCCGGCTCACCGGTTCCCGAGGGCCTTCTCGAGGCGCTCGATCTTGCCGTCCAGCTCGCCGGTGTGTCCGGGCCGGATGTCGGCCTTCAGCACCAGGGAGACCCTGGAGCCGTAGGGGGCCACCGCCTCCACGGCGTCCTTGACGACCCCCATCACCTCGTCCCATTCGCCCTCGATCTCGGTGAACATCGAGGAGGTGCGGTGGGGCAGGCCGGAGTCGCGGACCACCCGGACGGCGGCGGCCACGGCGTCATGCACGGAGCCGTCCCCGGCCGGGTGCTGCGCGCCCGGGCCGTCGGGATGCGGGGTGCCGGAGGGGGCTACGGAGAAGGCGATGATCATGGACCCAGTCTGCCCCACCGGGCGGCCCGGGGGTCAGGGCGGGCCCCCGGTGGCGTCCGGCCGGCCCGGTCAGCCACCCGCCCACAGCGGCTCGAGGGCGTTGATGAGCTGCTGGATGCCCAGGGCCACGAACACCAGCGTGGTCAGGCCCAGCAGGCCGTTGTGCAGCCAGTTGTTCCGGAACTGGGACGCCACCAGCTTGCGCTGGTTGTTCAGGAACAGCAGGGTGATCGCCAGGAACGGCATGAACAGGGCCCCGAGCGTGCCGTAGAGCAGGATCAGGAAGATCGGGCGGTCCAGGAACAGCAGGGACATGGGCAGGATGGTCAGCCACAGCAGATAGAACCGGGCCGGCTTGGACTCCAGCGAGGGCGCGTCGTCCTGGTCCAGGGATTCGGCGGGCTTGCGGAAGTTGGCCCAGAAGTCGGCGAACATCAGCGAGACGCCGTGCCACACGCCCAGCAGGGAGGAGAACGAGGCCGCGAAGAAGCCCACCAGGAACAGGATGGCGAAGGGCTCGCCGAAGCGCAGGGCCAGCTGGTCGCCGACGTCCAGCAGTCCCTCGTCACTGGCCGAGATCTCCAGCCCGGCCGTGTACAGCAGCTGGACGCCGATCACCATGGTGGCGATGACAAAGATGCCGGTGAGGATGTAGGCCACGGCGTTGTCGAAGCGCATCACCTTCATCCACTTCGGGGCGTTCCAGCCCTTCTCGCGCAGCCAGTAGCCGTAGGCCGCCAGGGTGATGGTGCCGCCCACGCCGCCGGCCAGACCCAGCACGTAGAACATGGCCCCGTCCTCCTCCGGGATGCGCGGGACCAGGCCGGCCACCATGTCCCCGATGTTGGGGCCCACCATGATGGCCGAGGCCAGCACGGCCACGAACATGATGCCGATCAGCACGGTCATCAGCTTCTCGATGAGCCCGTACCGGTTGAGCCAGACCAGCCCCAGGCCCAGCAGGCCCGAGGCGATGGCGAAGACGATCGAATTCACCCCGGGGAACAGGGCCGCCAGGGGCAGGGCCACCGAACTCATGGCGGTGGCGCCGTAGACGAAGCCCCAGATGATGATGTAGATGCCGAAGTACCAGCTGGTCCACACCCCGAGGGTGCGCCAGCCCTGGAAGATGGTCTTGCCGGTGGACAGGTAGTAGCGGCCGACGCCCTCCACCAGCACGATCTTGAAGATGACGCCCAGGACCACGGCCCACATCAGCATGTAGCCGTAGCGCGATCCCGCCGTCAGGGTGGCCACGAGGTCGGCGGCGCCCACGCCGGTGGCCGCGGCGACGATGCCCGGTCCCAGCGAGTTCCACTTGACCTTGACCGGTTTCTCATTGATCTCGGCGTCGGTGAAGCCGACGATATCCGGATTGTGGACGGGATGACCCCGGTCCACCTGGTCCCCTCGTGACATGTCTTACCCCTCGTGACATCAGCGTGCGGTGTGCACCACAGACTAGTGTGGATTCGCGTGAGCCACGGAATCTTCGTCACCACGACCACCACCGGGGCCGGCAAGTCCCTCGTCACCCTGGGACTCGCCGACTCCCTCTACAAGCGTTCCGGCAGCATCGGCTACCTCCGTCCCATCGTGCCCGGGGACTCCGTGGACACCGATCCCATGGTCCAGCTGATGCGGGAGGACTACGGGCTCGACGCCGGCCTGGCCGCCGGGGGCGTGACGGCGGCGGACGCGCGCCGGCTGGCGGCCGAGGGCCGCACGGACGAGATCCATGAACGCTGCGTCGCCCTGTTCGACGAGATGGCGGCGAACTGCAGCATCATCGTGGTCGAGGGCAGTGACCTGACCGGCGCCGATCCCGGGGTGGAGCTGGAGCTCAACGCCGAGCTGGCCCGGCACCTGGGCACCCCCGTGGTCGGGGTGGTGTCCGCGGCCGGCCTGGACGCCGCCGGGGCGGCCGACGCCGTGGACCTGGCCCGCCGCACCCTGGACGAGTCGGGCGTGGACCTACTGGCCATGATGGTCAACCGTGCGGACCCGGCCCGGATGGAGGACATCGAGACCGCGATCCGGCCCGGCCGGCACGCCTGGCCCGTGTACGTGCTGCCCGAGCTGTCCGAGCTCGCCCTGCCCTCGGTCGCGGAGATCGCCGACACCTTGGGCCTGACACAGGTGGCCGGCAACCTGAACCTGGACCGCGACGTCTCCGAGGTCAAGGCCGTCTCCATGGAGGGTGGGAACTTCCTGCAGATCCTGCGCGAGGGCTCGCTCGTGCTGGTCTCCGGGGACCGCTCGGACGCCGTGCTGGCCACGGTGGCCTCCTCGCTGGCCCCGGAGTTCCCCGTGGCCTCGGGCATGATCCTCACCAACGGGATCGAGCCCAACGAGCAGATCCGGCGCCTGTACGCCGACGCCCCGTTCCCCATCTTCACCACGTTCGCCGACACCTTCGGCACCGCCCGGGCGGTGTCCACCGTGCGCAGCGAGCTCTCCAGCTCCCAGCCCCGCAAGACCGCGGCCGCCCTCGGTGCCTGGCACCAGCGGGTCGACGGCAACGAGCTGCTGGCGCGGATCGACCTGCCCCGCACCCCACGCACCACGCCGCTGCGGTTCCTGCACTCCCTGATCGAACGGGCCCGGGCGGACCGGAAGTCGATCGTTCTCCCCGAGGGTGAGGACCCGCGGATCCTGCGGGCCGCCGAGATCCTGCGGCGCCGCGACGTCTGCGACCTGGTGGTCCTCGGCCGCGAGGCGGCGGTCCGGGAGCTCGCCGCCAAGGAGGGGGTGGACCTGACCGGGCTGCGGCTCATGGACCCGGCCACCGCACCGGACCGCGAGCGCTACGCCGAGGAGTACGCGCGGCTGCGGGCCCACAAGGGCATCGACCTGGACCGGGCCCGGGACATCATGACGGAGGGCGCCTACTTCGCCACCATGATGGTCCAGCTGGGTGACGTGGACGGCATGGTCTCCGGGGCCGCCCACACCACGGCCAACACGATCCGGCCGGCGTTGGAGTTCGTCAAGACCCGCCCCGAGGTCTCGATCGTCTCCTCCGTGTTCTTCATGCTGCTGCCGGACCGCGCCCTGGTGTACGGCGACTGCGCCGTGAACCCGGATCCGGACGCCGAGCAGCTGGCGGATATCGCCTACGCCTCCTCCACGACCGCCCGCCAGTTCGGCGTGGACCCGCGGGTGGCCATGCTCTCCTACTCCACCGGGGGCTCGGGCTCCGGGGACGCCGTGGACAAGGTCCGCACGGCCACCGAGCTCGTCCGGGACGAGCACCCCGAGCTCAAGGTGGACGGGCCCCTGCAGTACGACGCCGCCGTCAACGCCTCGGTGGCCGCCTCGAAGATGCCGGAGTCCGAGGTGGCCGGCCAGGCCACCGTGTTCATCTTCCCGGACCTGAACACCGGCAACAACACGTACAAGGCGGTCCAGCAGTCCTCCGGCGCGGTCGCCGTCGGGCCCGTGCTCCAGGGACTCAACAAGCCCGTGAACGACCTCTCCCGGGGCTGCACCGTGGATGACATCGTCAACACGGTGGCCATCACCGCGATCCAGGCCCAGTCGGTCCAGTCCGGGCGGCCCGCCGACACGCCGGCCGGTACCCCGGCCGGGGAAGGAGCCTGATCCCATGCTGATCCTCGTCATCAACTCGGGTTCCTCCTCGCTGAAGTACCAGCTGCGCGAGGTCCACCCGGACGGCAGCGAGCCCGCGGAACCCGTGATCGCCAGCGGACTGGTGGAGCGCATCGGCGTGCCCGGCTCCGGGGTGGACAACCACGCCGAGGCCCTCGAACAGGTCAACGCCGAGCTGGAGACGGTGCTGGACGGCCGGACCATCGACGCCGCCGGCCACCGCGTGGTCCACGGCGGCGAGCGCTTCAAGACCCCCGCCCTGGTCACCATGGAGGTCATCCGGGCCATCGAGCGGCTGGCCCCGCTGGCGCCGCTGCACAACCTCGCGGCGGCCCAGGGCCTGCGGGCCATCGCGGAGAAGTGGCCGGCGATGCCGCAGGTGGTGGTCTTCGACACCTCCTTCCACCAGACCATGCCCGAGGAGGCCTGGCGCTACGCCCTGCCGGACGCCCTGTACACGGAGGACGGGATCCGCCGCTACGGATTCCACGGCACCAGCCATGACCTCGTCACCGGCCTGGCCGCGGAGACCCTCGGCATCCCGCGGGAGCAGTTCAGCGCCGTCATCCTGCACCTGGGCAACGGGGCCTCCGCCACGGCCATCGCCGACGGCGCCTCGGTGGACACCACCATGGGGTACACGCCGCTGGCCGGCCTAGTGATGGGCACCCGCTCCGGGGACGTGGATCCCTCGATCATCACCCACCTCATCCGCAACGGCTCCTATGACGCTGAGCAGATGGACCGGATGCTCAACCGGGAGTCCGGGCTGCTCGGCATGTCCGGCCACGCGGACATGCGCCAGGTGGTGGACAACGCCCACGCCGGGGACCGCCGCGCGCGGATGGCCCTGAAGGTGGCCTCCTACCGGCTGGCGAAGTACGTGGGCGGCTACCACGTGGCCGTGGGCGGCGCCCAGGCCGTGGTGTTCACGGCGGGCATCGGGGAGAACTCGGCCCCGTTCCGCGCCGCCGTGCTGGACCGGCTCGCCGCGCTCGGGATCGCCTACGACGCCGAGAAGAACCTCGAGCGCTCGGACGCGCCCCGGGTGATCTCCTCGCCGGACTCCGCCATCCCGGTGTTGGTGGTGCCCACCGACGAGGAGATGGCGATCGCCCAGCTGACCCTCTCGGTGTCCCAGGACCACGGCGCCCTCTAGCCGCTTCAGGCCGCGTCCGGGTCGATCTCCAGCTCGTTTCCGGGGATCGAGGCCAGCAGCGTGCGCGTGTAGGGGTGCCGCGGCCGGGTGAAGACCTCCTCACTCGAGGCCGCCTCCACCAGCTCGCCGTCCTTCATCACGCACACGTAGTCCGAGATCAGGCGGACCACCGCCAGATCGTGGGAGATGAACAGGTAGCTCAGCCCCAGCTCCTCCTGCAGCCCGCGCAACAGGTCCAGGATCTGCGCCTGCACCAGCACGTCCAGCGCGGAGACCGGCTCATCGCAGACGATCAGCTCCGGCTTCAGGGCCAGAGCGCGCGCGATCGCCACCCGCTGGCGCTGGCCACCGGAGAGCTCGGCGGGGTACCGGCGGGACAGCTGCGCGGGCAGGGCCACCTGCTCCATCAGCTCCGCCACCCGGGCCCGGCGTTCGCCGGGCCCGCCGCGCCGGTAGGCCACCAGTGGCTCCTCGATGATCCGCCCCACCGTGAACATGGGGTTCAGGGAGGAGTACGGGTCCTGGAAGATCGTCTGGACGCGCTGGCGGAAGTCGCGCAGACCGGGCCGGTCCAGCGTCAGGACGTCCCGGCCGTCGAAGGAGATGGAGCCCGACGTCGGCTCGATCACCTTCAGCAGCATCCTCGCCGTGGTGGTCTTGCCGGACCCGGACTCCCCCACGATCGACACGGTGGTCCCGCGGGGAATCTCCAGGGAGACGTTCCGGGCCGCGTAGAAGTCCTCGCGGCCCCGTTGCGGGTACGTCTTGGTCAGGTCCGTGATCCTCACCAACGGCGGGCCCGACGGCGGCCCGGAACCTGCCGCGTCCGCCGCGCCCCCAGCGCCCGGGACGAGGCGGACCGCGGCCACCGAGGGGGCCGCCTTGATCAGCGCCTGCGTGTAGGGGTGCTGGGGGTCCTCCATCAGCTGCTCGGCCGGGCCGGACTCCACCACCGTGCCCCGGTGCATGACCACCAGGTCGTGGGCGCGTTCGGCCGCCAGGCCGAGGTCGTGGGTGATGAGCAGCACCGCGTTGCCCAGCTCCTGGGTCATCTGTTCGATCTGGTCCAGGATCACCTGCTGGACCGTGACGTCCAGGGCGGAGGTGGGCTCGTCGGCGATCAGCAGCTGCGGCCGGCAGGCCAGGGCGATCGCGATCAGGGCCCGTTGGCGCAGGCCGCCGGAGAGCTCGTGCGGGTACTGCTTCGCCCGGCGCGCCGCCTCGGGGATCCCGGCCCGCTCCATCACCTCCACCACGGCGTCGTCCACCTCCCGGCGGGTGGTCAGCCGGTGGGTCAGCAGGGTCTCGGCGATCTGCGTGCCGATCCGGGAGACCGGGTTCAGGTTGGACATGGGGTCCTGCGGCACGAGCCCGATCCGGCGCCCACGGATGCCGCGCATCCTCGACTCCGGCAGCCGCACCAGGTCCTCACCGTTGAACCTCACGGCGCCTGAGGTGACCCTGCCGTTGCCGGGCAGCAGCCCGATGGCCGCCATGGCGGTGGTGGACTTGCCGGATCCGGACTCCCCCACGATGGCCAGGGTGCGGCCGGCCGCGAGGGACAGCGAGACCCCCTCCGCGGCCCGCACGGAGCCGTGCATGGTGGAGAAGTCCACCGTCAGGTCCTGGATGTCCAACAGGGGTTCATTCATCTGGTTCGTCTCCGTCATCCCGCTCACCGGGTCCGCGACTTCGGGTCCAGCGCCTCGCGCAGCGACTCGCCCAGCAGGGTGAACCCGAGGGCGGTGACGGCGATGCAGAGTCCCGGCAGGAAGGCCAGCCACGGCGCGATGCCCAGTTCGGCCTGGGCGTAGGTGAGCATCCGCCCCCACTCGGCCGTCTCCGGCCGGCCGCCACCCAGGCCGAGGAAGGACAGGGCGGCGGCGTCGATCACCGCGGTGGCCAGCGTCAGGGTGGCCTGGACGATCACCGGGCCCACCGAGTTCGGCAGCACGTGGCTCATGGTGATGGTGCGCCGGCTGAGGCCGAGGGTCTGGGCCGCGAGCACGTAGTCGGCCCCCTTCTGGCTGAGCATGGAGGACCGCAGCAACCGGGCGAAGATCGGCACCTGGGCCACACCGATGGCGATCATGACGGCGTAGGGCCCCTGGCCGAGCACCGCGGCGATGGACACCGCCAGCAACAGGTTCGGCACGGAGAGCAGGATGTCCACGATCCGCATCACCACGCCGTCCACCCAGCCGCCGAAGGCGCCGGCCAGCAGCCCCAGGACCATGCCGCCGACCAGGCCGAAGGCCGTGGAGACCACGCCGATGAGCAGCGAGGACTGGGCGCCCCAGATGAGCTTGGAGAGCACGTCCCCGCCGAACCGGTCCAGTCCCAGCGGGTACCCCGGCAGCTCGCCCGGCCCGGGGATCTCACCGGGGGTGATCTCCCGGGCCCCGGGAACCGCCTCCCCGGGGTAGGGGGCGATCAGCGGGGCGAGCGCGGCCACCACCAGGAACAGGGCCACGATCACCGCGCCGGCGATCGCCGCCGGGTTGCGCCGCAGCCGCAGGAAGGCGTCCTTCCAGACGGAGGTCCCGCGCGGCGCACCGGCCCCGGGCGCGGGCCCGGCCGGACCGAGGTCCGGTGCGGGGCCCGGTGCGGGTGACCCGCCGGGCGTCATCTCCGCGGACGGGCCGCCACCGGCGGCGGGGGGCAGATTCATGCTCATGAGACACGCACCCTGGGGTCGATCAGGCCGTAGGAGACGTCCACCAGCAGGTTGATCAGCGAGTAGATCAACGCGATGAAGATGATGAACCCCTGCAGCACCGGGAAGTCGAGGTTGAAGATGGCGTCCCACAGGAAGCTGCCGATCCCGTTGAAGGCGAACACCGTCTCGGTCAGCACGGCCCCCGAGATCAGCAGCCCCAGCTGCAGCCCGAGCGTGGTGATCACCGGAAGCAGGGCGTTGCGCAGCACGAAGCGGTCCCGGATCAGCCGCGGTGCCAGGCCCTTGGCCCGGGCGGTCCGCACGAAGTCTGCGTGCTGCACCTCCAGGACGGAGGCCCGCGTGATCCGGGCGATGATCGCCAGCGGGATGGTGCCCAGCGCGACCCCGGGCAGGACGAGGTGCATCAGCGCGTCCCACGCGGCGTCGTACTCGCCGGTGATCATCCCGTCCCAGACGAAGAAGTTCGTGTAGTGGGTGGCGTCGATCCGCGGATCCTGCCGCCCGTCCGGCGGCAGCCACCCCAGCTGGACGGCGAACACCCATTTGAGGATGAAGGCCAGGAAGAACACCGGGACCACCACGCCCATCAGGGACAGCAGCACGGCGATCTGGTCCTGCCAGCGGCCCACGTGCCGCGCCGCCCAGTAGCCGAGCGGGATGCCGAAGGCCACGGCGAAGATGATGGCGAACGCGGTCAGTTCCAGGGTGGCGGGGAACCGGGCGGCGAACTCCTCGAGCACCGGTCGGTTGGTCAGCAGCGAGTTGCCGAAGTCCCCGGAGAGGATCCGGCCCATGTAGATCACGTACTGCTCCAGCAGCGGCCGGTCGAAACCGTAGGCCTCGTTGACCCTCGCCACCGCCTCCGGGGTCGCCTTGTCCCCGAGCAGCGCCGTGGCCGGCCCCCCGGGGAGGGCACGGACCCACAGGAACAGCAGGATCGAGAGGCCGAACAGCGTGGGGATCAGCAGCAGCAGTCTCCTGCCGATGAGCCTCAGCACGCTACTTGTTCAGTTCGATCTCGTTGTACACCTCGTCGTTGACCGGGCTGGCCGGGTAGTGGTCCACCCGCTCGGCGAAGGCCAGCGATGGTGCCGGGTGCGCCAGCGGGACGGCCGGGACATACTCGGAGACCATCCGGTTGACCTCCTCATACAGGGGGGTCTGGTCCTCGAGCACGGGCTCCTGGCGGGCCTCGCTCAGGGCCTGGAAGAGCTCCGGGTTGTCGAAGCCGAACTCCGGCTTCTCCTGTCCGAAGAACACGCCCACGAAGTTGTCCGTGTCGTTGTAGTCACCGGTCCAGCCCAGCAGGTGGATGCCGTGGTCCGCCGTGCCGTTGACCCGGTCCAGGTAGTCCGGGCTCCACTTCTCGGGCACCGCGTTGACCTCGATCCCCACCTCGGCCAGCTGGCTGGAGAGGTTGGAGAACACCTGCTCGGGGGTCGGCATATACGGCCGGGAGACCCCGGTGGGGTAGTTGAAGTCCACCGTGAAGCCGTCCTCGTAGCCGGCCTCGGCCAGCAGTTCCCGCGCGCGCTCCGGGTCGTAGTCGTAGGTCTCCACGTCCTCGGTGTAGCCGTTGACCGAGTCCGGGATGAACTCGATGGCCGTCTTGGTGCCCTCCGGCAGGGTCTGGCGGATCAGGGCGTCCTTGTCGATCGCGTGGGAGATCGCCTGGCGGACCGTGACGTCCTGGAGCTCCTCGACCTGCTGGTTCAGGCCCAGGTAGAGGATCGTGAAGGGATCGCGGGTGAAGATCTTGAACCCCGCCCCCTCCAGGTCGGCCACGTCCGCCGGGGCCACGAGGTCGTAGCCGTCGATCTGCCCGGCCTCCAGGGACTGCCGCCGGGCCACCGGGTCGTCGATCACGCGGAAGGTGATCTCCTGCACGTCGCCCTGCTCGCCCCAGTAGTCCCCGTAGGCGCTCAGGGTGATGTCCTGCCCCACGTTCCAGGATTCGAAGGCGAAGGGGCCGGTGCCGGTGGGGTGGGACCGGGCGTACTCGCTCAGTTCCGGGGACTCGGCGGTGCCGCCGGTCTCGTCCGCCCCGAACTCCTCCATCGCGGCCGGCGACTGCATCGCGAACGCCGGCAGGGACAGGGAGGCGATGAACCCGGCGAACGGCTGGGCCAGCGTGACGGTGGCCTGGTGCTCGTCCACGGCCTCACAGGACTCGTAGACGGCGTCCTCGGGGCTGTCCGCGAAGCCGCGGAAGAGCTTGCCGTAGTAGTAGGACATCGTCTCCGCCTGGGCGATGCCCTCGAAGTTGTACCAGCGGTCGAAGTTCGCGCAGACGGCCTCGGCGTTGAAGTCCGTGCCGTCATGGAAGGTCACCCCCTCCTTGAGCTGGAACTCGTAGCTCAGCCCGTCCTCACCGGCCTCCCAGGACTCCGCCAGCAGCGGGGCCGGGTCTGCGGTCCCGGGCTCCGTGCCCACCAGCCCCTCGAAGATCTGGCGGGAGACCCGGAACGTCTCGCCGTCGTTGGCGAAGGCCGGGTCCATGCTCTTCGGGTCGGAGGACGCCGCGAAGATGAACTGGCCGTCCACGCTCGACTCGCCTGCGCCGGCGGTCTCCCCGCCGGAGTCGTCACGCTGGCTCTGGGCACAGCCGCTGAGCAGCAGGGCGGCCGCTGCCGTGGCGGCGGTGACGGCGCTCAGACGGCGCTTGAGATTGGCTGACATGGGGTCCCCTCCCGATGGTGTCGAGTGATCACCGTGACGTTGGTCACCTCACGGCGTCTGTTGTGATCATAATCACAACCACCACCGACGCCAGGACACCCGGGGCGTGTCAGCGCGTCTCCCCGTCCCTCCGGCCCCCGGCCCGTCCGTCCTATCCGGCGGGCACCACGTCCACGTCGCCCTCCCGTCGGGAGTCCGTGGCCCCGGTGACGGTGCCGTCCTCGTAGTCGATCTCCAGGGCCTGGACCGATCCGAAGACGGCGTCCGCGCGCTCGGTCACGCGGGGCTGCCACCCGCGCTGGCGGATCAGGGCCGGCACCCCGCCCGCCGGCTGCTCCTCCAGCGCCAGCACCCCGTCCTGCAAGTAGTGGCGCGGCGCGTCCACGGCCTCCTGCAGCGGGGCACCCTGCAGCGCCCAGGGCACCAGCACCCCGGCCAGGATCGAGGGGATCGCCTGACCGCCCGGGGAGCCCAGGCCCATCACGACCCGCCCCTCGGCGTCCAGCACCATGCTGGGCGCGGACCAGCTGACGGACTTCCGCCCGGGCTCCGGCTGGTTGGCGGGGGTGTCCAGCGCCTCGAAGCGGGAGAGCTGGTTGTTCAGGAAGTACCCGCCGACCTCCTGGGCGTGCTCCCCACCCCAGAAGCTCGTGATCGTGTTGGTCATGGACACGGTCAGCCCGGAGGCGTCCACGACCGTCAGATGGGTGGTGTTGCCCGCCTCGATCGGCTCCCGAGGACCGGCCGCGGCGGGAGCGGCGGCGTCCGCCTCGCGGGCCAGCTCGGCATTGGCCTCGGCGTCCGTCAGGCGGTCCACGGGCACGTCCACGAACGCCGGGTCGCCGTGGGACTCGCGCACGCCGGCCTCGGCCACCTGCCAGGCGGCGGTCATGGCGTCCACGTACTCGGCGGAGCCCGGCTCCGCCTCGGCCACCCCGAGCGCCTCGGCCACCTGGAGGAATTGCACGACGCCGGCCCCCGGCAGCGGCGGTGCGGCGGAGACGAGAGTGTGGTCGCCCACGGTGCCGCCCACGGGTTCGGTGGTCACGGTCTCGTAGTCCGCCAGGGTGGCGGCGTCCAGCCCGTCCACCGCGGTGAGCTCATCGGCCAGGCTGCCGGTGTAGAGGGCCCCCGGTCCCTGGCTCGCCAGGGTGTCCAGGGTGTCCGCCAGTTCGGCCTGGACCAGGTCCTCCCCCTCGGCGAGCGGACCGCCCCCGGGGCCGTGGAACTGTTCCAGGCCCTCGATGGCGCCGGGTCCGTAGTCGGACCGCATCCGCTGGGCGAGCATCGGCGAGACGGGGAAGCCCTCCTCCGCGAGCGCGGTGGCCGGGGCCAGCAGCTCGGACCACTCCAGGCTGCCGTGCTCGGCATGCAGCGTGGCCATCCCGTCCACGAGCCCGGGGACGCCGGTCCCGGACTCCGGGATCTCGCCGGTGCCGGACACCGTCTCCCGGTAGTCATAGGCCACGGGGTCCTCGGACCCAGAGGCCACCAGGGTGGAACCGCCCCCGCCGATCCCGGAGGCGAAGGGCTCCACCACGGCCACGGCGAACGCGGTGGCGATCGCCGCGTCGGCCGCGTTGCCGCCGCGCTGGAGGATCTCGGTGCCGACCCGCACCGCGGCCGGGTGGCCGGCGGCCACCGCCTGCTCCCGGAGGACGTCCGCGGAGGGGGACGGGGCCGGCGTCGTGCTCTCGGTTCCGTCGGCGCCACCGGTGCTGCTCTGACTCGGCGGGGAACCGGTGCCGCCGGAGGGCGGGCCCGGGGCCGGCGCGCCGCAGCCGGCCACGGCCAAGAGGATGGCGGAGAGGGCGGAAAGGGCGGCCAGCGGGGTCAGACGGCGGGTGGACGGCGTGCGGGGCCGCGGCATCGGGGTTCCTCGGGTGCTCGACTACGGGCGGGCCCGAGCGATCATAGCGGCCTGGGCTGTGCAGGGCCTCCGCGCCGGCTGGGCGCCTCGCACAGCGAGCGCTCCTACACTGCCACTGCCCCGGCATCACGCCGCCCGCATGCCGCCCCTCGCCCAGGAATCCATGACCCGAGCCGTCCCACCGGACAGGATGTCCCCCATGACCGACTCCGCCGACTCCCCCGCGTCCGCGCGGGGGACCCCCGCGGACCCACCCGGCGTCGGTGCCCCGCCGGCCCTAGGGCGGCTGACCGGGCTCGACGCGGCCCGTGCCGTCGCCATCCTCGGCATGATCGCGGTCAACGTCGGGCCCCGGGGCGAGCCCGGACTCGCCGGATCCCTGTACGACCTGCCGGTCGGGCGGGCCTCCATCCTCTTCGTGGTGCTCGCCGGGGTGGGGATGTCCCTGCTGACCCGCTCCGCCCGAGAGCCCGGCGGGAGGCTGCCCTGGCGCACCGTGCTGTGGCGGTCGGCGCTCCTGCTGGCCGGGGGCCTCGCCCTGCAGGAACTGGGCCACGAGGTCAGCGTCATCCTGGCCGTCTACGGGGTGCTGTTCCTGTTGTCCCTGCCGCTGCTGAAGGCCCCCGCCGCGCTCGTGGCCACCCTGGCCGGGGTCATGGCCGTGGCGGGCCCCGTGGCCTGGATCGGGATCCAACTGGCGTCGGGGACCCCGTTCCAGTTCGCGGACCCGGGGTTGGCGGACGACCCGCCGCACGTGCTGCACCGGATCCTCGTGTCCGGGCCCTACCCCGTGCTGGTGTGGTGCGCGCCGTTCCTGCTGGGGCTGGCCCTGGGCCGGGCCCCGCTGCGCGAGCGGCGGCTGCAGAGGCGGCTGGTCCTCTGGGGGCTGGTGGCCGCCGTGGGCGCCTACGCGCTCTCGCAGGTGGTGATCCTGGTGGCAGGGCAACCGGAGGATGCCATCGGCTGGGACCGGCTGCGCTCCGCCGTCGGGCATTCCCAGATGCCGCTGTGGCTGGTCTCCAGTGTGGGCGGCGCACTGGCGGTGATCGGCGGATTCCTGTGGGCCGGCCGCCTCGTGGAGCGTCGGCTCGGGGTCCTGGTCTCGGCGGGCCGCCTGTCCCTGACCCTCTACGTGGCGCACCTGTTCATCCTGGCGGCCCTGGTCCGGCCGGAGCCGCACTCGCTGGCCGGGGGCTATCTCATCACCATCGTGCTGTCCACGGTACTGCTGGTGCTCGCCCACCTGTGGGTGAGGTGGCGGCCGGTCGGGCCGGTGGAGCAGCTCCTGCGGCTGCCCGGCAGACGGTGATCGACGGTCATCGACGGTGGGGGCGTCAGGACCGTCAGGCCCCCGCGGTGGCCGGCACCCGTTCGCGCCTGCAGACCCGCTCGAGCACGCGGGCGGGTAGGTTCGTGGTGATCTGCTGGACGCCGGCCGTCACCAGCAGGTCCACGTCCTCCTCCCGGTCGGCCGTCCACACGCGCAGCGTCCGCCCGGAGGCCAGCCAGGCCTTCACATCCGCCAGGTTCTCCCGCACGTACTCCACCCCGGGGCCCGCGATCCCGGCGCGGCCCTCCCAGACCAGCCGCTCGGCGTCCGCCGTCGCCTGGCGCAGGGCGGCCCGCACGGCCGCACGGCTGAGCGGGCCCGGCGCGAAGCGGCCGGGGCCCGGTTCCGCCGGCACCGCAGCCAACAGCTGGCACAGGTACTCGCTGTCCACGGTGGGGGCCAGGTACTGCAGCGAGCCGGCGTAGAAGCTCATGAAGGAGACCTCCACCGTCCCGAGGCGCGAGGTCTCCGGGTCCCACCCGGCCCCGAGCAGCCAGCTCAGCACGCGCTCCTCGAGTTCGTGGCCGTAGGGACTCGGATGCTTGAGTTCCAGGGCCAGTTTCACGGGGCGCCCGGCCTCGGCCAGCAGTTCGACCAACTCCGGGAGCGTGAGCAGCTGGGCGGAGGCGGGGCCGTAGTGGCCGGGGATCCGGGCCCCCTTCCAGCTGTGGAAGTCCAGCCGGCGCAATTGGGACAGGGTGTGGTCCGCAACCGGCCCGGAGCCGTCGGAGGTGCGCTCCAGGGTCCGGTCATGCAGGCACACCACCTGCCGGTCCCGGGTCAGGTGGACATCCACCTCCACCCCGTCCGAGCCCTCGGCGAGGGCGTGCAGGAAGGCCGCCCGGGTGTTCTCGGCGAAGGCCGCGGAGGAGCCGCGGTGGGCGATCACCAGCGGTCGACGCGGCGAGGCGCCGGAGGATGGACCGGAGGGGTGCGGGCAGGTGCCGGGAGCGTGGGGTGCGGACACACCGTGAAGGCTACGCGCCCATCCCGCCGGGTACGCCGTCTGGGGGGCGACGGGCTGGTTAACTTGTGCTGACACTTCGACTCCTCATCGGAGGACCCATGCAGAACCCCATGCCCGACGCCGGCCCCGGCCGTCCCAGCGCCCCCACCGGGCCCCTGGTGTCAGACTCCGCCGGCCCCGGCACCCCGGATGCCGAGCGGGCAGCGGCCCTGCGCCGGATGAAGACGGTGGCCACCGGCCTGCTGGTGCTGCTGGCCATCATCTTCGTGGTGTCCTTCGCCCTGCAGGAGCAGCACCCGTGGCTGCGGTACGTGCGGGCCGCCGCCGAGGGTGGGATGGTGGGCGCGCTGGCCGACTGGTTCGCCGTCACCGCGCTCTTCCGCCACCCGATGGGCTTGAAGATCCCCCACACCGCGATCATCCCGCGCAAGAAGGACATGATCGGCGAGTCCCTCGGATCGTTCGTGCAGGAGAACTTCCTGGACGGGGACGTCGCCCGGGAGAAGCTGGCCGGCCTGAAGCTCGCCGGCCGGGCGGGGGCGTGGCTGCGCCGGCAGCCGAACGCGGAACGGGTGGCCGCCGAGGTGACCGCCTCCGCCGAGGGCCTGTTGGATGCCATGGACGACGTCCTGGTGCGGGACCTGCTGGCCAACCTCGTCCAGGAACACATGGTGGAGCCGGAGTGGTCCCCCACCCTCTCCGAGGTGCTCGGCAAGGTGACGGCCGAGCGGCATCAGGACAAGGTGGTGGACCTGCTGGTCACCCGGACCGGGGACTGGGTCACCCGGCACCCGGAGTTCTTCCTCACCAGCGTCCGGCAGCGGTCTCCGCAGTGGGTGCCGGAGATCGTCGACCAGCTGCTGGCGGAGCGCGTCCACGCCGAGGCCCTGAAGTACCTGGCGGCCGTGCGGGACGATCCCCAGCATGAGCTGCGCAGTTCGGTGGACGGCTGGCTCGCTGACCTCGAGGCGGATCTGCGCGACGATCCGGTGACCCAGGCCAAGGTCGAGCGGGCCAAGGAGGACCTCTTCAACGACCCGCGGATGCGCGAGTGGGCCGGTCGGGCGTGGGCCACCACCAAGTCCGCGCTCCTGGCCCAGCTCAGGGACACCGGCTCAGACCTGCACCGGGCGTTGGTCTCCGCCCTGATGGACCTGGGTGGCCGGCTGCAGGAGGACCCGGGCCTGGCCGCCCGGGTGGATGGATGGGCCTCGGACGGCGCCCAGTATGTGGCCCGGCGCTACGGCCCGGAGCTGGTGGGGGTCTTCGGCGAGACCATCCAGCGGTGGGACGGCCGGCAGGCCTCCCGCACCATCGAGCTCTACATGGGCCGTGACCTGCAGTTCATCCGGATCAACGGCTCCGTGGTCGGGGCCCTGGCCGGGCTGGCCATCTACACGGTGGCCACCCTCGTGTTCGGCTAGCCGTACTGTCCGGGCAGCCCGGCTGGACGCCAGCGGTCCCGCAGCCCCGGTCAGCCCCGGTCAGCCGCGGTTCCGGCGGTGCTCGGCGCGGGCGGCCTCCACGTCCGCCGCGAACGCCGCCGGGTCCTCGTCCCGCAGTTCCGCGAGGGTGCCGTCGGCCCGCAGGGCGTCGATATCCGCACGGATGTCCTCCTCGAGCAGCTCCCTGAGGTCCGGATCGGGGCCCTCGTCCGCCTGACCGACCGCCTGGTCCTCCCCCGGGGCCTCCGCCCGGTCGGCGGCGGCCTTCGCGGGCTTCCGTCCGGCTGGGAGTGCCTTGAGCTCCGCGGCCAGGGGCCCGGGCAGGGCTGCCGGCAGGGGGCCGAAGATGTTCTGGGCGGCCTTGATCACGCCCTTGCCCATGGCGCGGTTGCCGACTCCGCCGATGACGGCGCCGATCCCGAAGGGCACCAGCCGGCCGAGCATCCCCGCTCCCTGCTTGATGATGAACTTCTTCATGAACATGCGCCTCATCTGCTGGAAGAGCAGATCGGACATGCCCGAGGCGCCGGTGATCGCGGCCACCGCGCCGCCCAGGGGCCCGGGGCCGGAGCCGTTGGCCTGGCTGGAGAAGTCGCGCAGGAGCTTCCGGCCGTCGTCGCCGAGCATCACGGCCATGACCAGCGTCTGGGCCCGCTGGGGGTCCTCGGTGGACACGCCCATCAGTTCGGCCACCGACTGCGCGTACAAGGCGGTGGTCTCGAGGAAGGCGACCGTGGCGGCGGCGGAGAGGCCCAGGGCGGCGGCGGTGCCGACCCCCGGAACCACGGCTGTCCCGCCGGCCGCGGCGCCCTCGCCCGTGACCGCGAGCAGGTACTGGTTTCCCAGCCGCTCGGCCAGCTGCGCCGGGGTGTCCTGGGGGTGTCTGCGCCGCAGGCGGTTGAGGTTGCGCAACACCAGCGGGCGCTGGACGTCCACGGCCTTGAGCACGATCTTCTGGAACGCCGGGGTCGGGTTCCCGTGCTGGTCGACGGCGCGGTTGATGGCGAAGTCGGTCGCCTTCTGACCGGCGACGGACGCGATGATCGATTTCCTTGCCATGGCTGGTGGCCTCCTCGAGCTGGCTGTGGCGGGTACCGTCTGAAACACTACCGAGCAACGCTGAATGACCGATCCTTGAAGGAGACCCATGAAATTCGGTTCCGCCATCCTCCTGATGGCCCTGGGGGCCATCCTGAGCTTCGCCGTCCAGGATTCCATCGCCGGGTTCGACCTGACCATCGCGGGCTACATCCTCATGGCCGCCGGGGCCCTGCTCTTCATCGTGTCCCTGATCCAGATGGGGGTCGCCAACTCGGCGAACCGCCGCGTCAGCGAGTCACGGACCACGCACGACCCCCGCACCGGGGAGTCGGTCCGCCGGGACGAGACACGCGACTACTGACCGCCCGCCCCCAGGGTGTGCTTCAGGAAGATCCGCACGTCACGGGCCTCCTCGGGGCCGGTGCCGTGCCCCATCCCCTCGTAGGTCCGCGCCGTGAGCCGGGTGTGGGTGTCCAGCCACTCGGCCGTGTAGGCGATGGCGTCCGGGTTGATGACCAGATCCTCCACGTCCCGGCCCCAGAAGAAGGGCCTCGGCCCCGGCCCCTCCGGTGGGCTGTCCAGGGTCTCCAGCAGCTGGTTGGACAACACGAAACCGCTGAGCCCCACCACGCAGTGGAAGGCCTCCGGACGGAGCCGGTAGGCAGTGGAGGCCATCGCCATGCCCTGGGAGTGCCCCAGCAGGGCGACCCGGGTGAAGCCATGGCGGGTGACCTCCTCGGCGTCCAGGAGGTCGAAGACGCGGTGGGCCGCGGCCACCACCTCGGCGAAGTCGTTGGTGAGGAAGTAGTCCAGCAGGAACCAGCCCCAGGCGCCCGGCTCGGGCCCGCCGGGCCCCCCGCCCCGGTCATCGGTGCCCGCCGCGACGGGTGCGTGGCCGGCGTCGATCTCGAATCCGCCGCGCACCGCCAGGCCCGTGGTCCCCTCGGGAAGCATGCGGAAGTAGGCCTGGGCCGCACGGACCTCGTTGGCGCCGTAGCCATGGATCACCAGGACCAGGTCGGTGCCGTCACGCTCGGAGGCGGGCCGGGACCAGACCACCTGGTGGCCGGTGGAGAGGGTCTGGCGCTCGGGCACGGTCAGTCGGTCCCGCCGCCCGAGAGGTCCAGGTCAGTCCAGACCAGGCGGTGTTCGCTCGGGGTGGTCTCGTTGGGCTCCCCGAGCTCGCCCCCGGGGGCGTTGGCGCGCGTCAGCTGCGAGCCCAATTGCCCGGGCACCGGCCAGAACACGCCGGAGGCCGTCGTCGTGATCGTGGACGAGGGCAACAGGTAGTCCGAGCGGGCCAGGGCCCACTCCCCGCCCTCCCGGCTCACCACCTCGGTGGCGGCGGGCTCGTCCTTCTTCAGGTGCTCGGCCCCCTGGGAGACCGGCAGGGGATCCTGGATGAGCCCGGACGCCAGCATCTCGGCCACGGCGGAGGGGTGCTCCGTGTCCGACAGCGCCGTCCCCGTCAGGGGTCCGAAGTCACCGGCCAGCACGAACGGTGCGTCGCCGGGCAGGCCGCCGGGCTGCCCCTCATCGTCCACGATGTACGCGTCCTGCCCGGTCCCGGCCGCCAGGTAGTCGGCCCAGAAGCGCATCTCATCATGGTGGCGTTCCGCCCCGGTCGGGCCGTCCTCCGCGCGGCTCGGCTGGGCCGCCAGGATGTGGACGGTCTGCCCGTCCACGGTCACCGGGATGTCCCAGTGGGCGGTGGAGGACAGGCGGAGCACGGAGAGCTCGAGGTCGGAATAGACCCCCTCGGGGATGGCGTTGTCCGGCATGGAGGCCCAGGGCAACTCGGTGAACGTCCGGATCCCGTCCGTGTCCAGGGGGTGCTTCGAGTACAGCACCATGCCGTGCTGGCCGGCGAAGTCCCCCGGCCCGAAGGCGTCGCCCGAGCCGCCGATGATCCCGTCGTCATCCAGGTCCGCCCCGGTGTCCACACCGTTGTTGACCTCGGAGACGTACATGTAGGGGTAGTCGATGCCGCTCTGTCCGCCCGTTCCGACGGCCAGGTAGTTGGTCCGGAAGGACTGGGCCACGTCCTCGCCGGCATCCACGTCCATGTCCGTCAGGAGCACCACGTCCGGCGCGGCCCGCTGGACCGTCTCCGCCACCTGCATGCCCTGGGGGTCTCCCGGCTCGGACAGGTCCTCGGCCAGCTCTTCGGGGGCGGACCGGCTCAGTCCCGCGGAGAAGGTGGCCACCCGCAACCCGTCGTCGGCGACCGCGGGGACCTGGCCGGACTTGATCCACATCATCTGGCGGAGCAGATCGGGGTTGGAGGGCAGGGCGTCGCCGAAGTCCAGGGTGACCACCGGTGCCGTCAGGGGTGAGGCCTGCACCACCGGTGCGGCCAGGGCCCCGGGTGCGCCGAGGAGAGCCGTCAGGGCGGCCGCTGGCGCGAGGGCACCGCCGAGCATCAACATGCGGCGGAGCACCCGGGGGAAAGCACTCATGCCTACCAGCGTAGGCATGACCGAGGAGTTCACGGAAGCCCGCCCCGGGGCCGGCCATCGCACCGGTCACGGCGCCCAACGGACTCCCGGCGAGGGGCGTCCGGGGGCAAGATCCGCAGGACCTCCGCGTGTCGCGGCCACGGCAGGGGTCTGCGCCGGACGTGCTGCGCCGGCCGCTCCCGCCCTCCCGTGATGCGAAGCAGTTATCAAATCTTGATCTTCCAAACGCCTGGCGAGACATTCCTGCAACCTTCAACGAGGGGACGGTCGCCGGGCCCTGACAGCACGACGGCTCCCGTCCCTGGTCGGAACGGGAGCCGGTGTGCGGTGGGCCCTGCGGGGATCGAACCCGCGACCCGCGGATTAAAAGTCCGATGCTCTGCCAACTGAGCTAAAGGCCCTGCCACGGCCGGTGGCCGCATTCCATGGTAACGGACTCGACCCGGCCCGGACGGCGTACCGTGGAGTACGCGCCGCGTGGTCCCGAGGCGGCGCGCGCCCCGTTCCCGATCTCCCAGGAAAGGTGATCCACCCCGTGCCCTCCTCCCGGAACAGTGCCGGCCGGTCCCCGAGCTCGACGGCGGCCGGAACCGTCCGCCACCACCGGCCCCGGCCCTTCGCCCCGGAGCAATTCGCCGCCTTCGAGGGCGGCTCGGACCCAGCCGCGACGGCCGAGGGGGCCGCCCTGTTGGCCCGCGCCCTGATCGACGGCGGCCACGCCGGCGCCGACGACACGGCGGTCCGCCGGCTGGTCGGCCTGGTCGACGACGCCGGGATCGACACGGTGGCCGGCCTCTGGGCCGATGCCCCCGCGGTGTCCCTGAGCGGTGCCCTCTGGCGCCTGTACGCCCTGAGCACGGCCACCGCCCGCAACGGCCGGCAATGGGCGTCCTGGTACCGGGCCGGCCACGAGGCCCACGTCGCCCGGGCCGTGGCGGGCGCCGCAGAGCCGCCGGGGGCCCGTGAGCTGAGGGAGTTGACGGACCACATCCTGACGGGCGCCTTCACGGGCGACTTCGGCGTCGCCCTGGAACGGGCCGCAGCCTACTGCCGGGTGGTCTGCCTGGGGCAGGCGCACCACTCCGAGGCCCTCGAAGCCGGCAACCCGGCCCAGGCCGCCGCCATGCTCCGCCAGGCCAAGAGGCTGCTCGGAACCGCCGAGGAACTGGAGGAGGCCGCCGCCGCCTGGCGGCAGGACACGCTCGACTGAGGACCGGACGGCACGGATATTCCCGTCTTCGGCCCTCTTGTGCTGATGGCTGACACCGGTTCCGGGAGTGGACATCGGTCGCCGGGACCGCGCACACTGGATACCGGTGCCGGGCCGCGGTAACCCCGGGCTCCAATATTCTGCCGCCACGAGCGGCCACTCGCCGAGAGGCGTTCCCGGTCCGGCACCGCCCGACGTCCTCCCCCTTCGGAGCAGGGCGGGATACCCTGTGCATTGATGAACTTCTCACTGTCCTCCCTGCTCGCCCCGGACACCGCAAGCATTGAGCACCTGGCCGCCCTGGCGGAAGGCCTGGGAGCCGCGGTGAACCAGGTGGCCCAGCTGATGGGTGCCTCCCGGGCCACCGCCGCCGAGATCGATGCCGAGCTCAAGGGCATCGACAGTGCGGCCAGCGCCCGTCACATGGCCCTGCTCACGAGCCTGCGCAGCTCCTACATCACCCCGTTGCCGCGCCAGGACCTCTACCTGATGGCGGACGGCCTGAACAACGCGGTGGAGAAGGTCTGCAACGCCGGGTTGCTGATCATGGCCACGGAACAGTTCCGCCTGCCGGGCGAGGCCATGGACGTGCTCGAGAACCTCGGCCGCCAGGCCGAGCTGCTCGAGGAGTCCGTGACCCAGTTCCGGGACCTCGACGCCCTCGAGGAGACCTGGATCCAGCTCCAGCGCAATTCTAAGCGCGCCGAGCGGGTCATGATCGAGTGGATCTCCGGCATGACCGGTGATCTGCTCCAGCGCAGCTATAACCGCCAGCGGGAGGCCGCGCACGCCGTGGACGCGGCCATCGTCGCCGTCCGGCAGATCACGGTGCATGTCGGCAGCATCCTCGTGCAGGAGTCCTGACCGGCGTGGCCCCTGTCGACCTCGTCCTGCTGGGTCTGGTGTTCCTCTTCGCGGCGGGTTACGGCCTGCTCAACGGCATGCGGGACGCCCCCAACGCCATCGCGCTGCCCGTGCGCACCCGCGCCCTCACCCCGCGGGCAGCCCTCCTGCTCGCCGCCGCCATGAACCTGATCGGTGGCATCCTGTCCGGCGGCCTGCTGACCGCGGTGTGGCGCGAGCTGCCCCCGGTCGTCCCCGAGGGGGCCCCCGGGCTGGTGATGGCCCTCGTCGCCCAGGCGGTGGCGATCGCCTGGGGGTACTTCGCGTGGCGGCGCGGCATGCCCATCTCCATGACCCACGCGCTGATCGTCGGTCTGGTCGGCGCCGGCCTCGCCCTGTCCATCACCGGGCACGCCTCCTTCGAGGGCCTCTGGACCCCCACCCTGGTCACCGCCATGCTGCTCGGCCTGGTCCTCTCCCCCGTGTTGGCCTGGCTCCTGTCCTGGGTCCTCGTCACCCCGGCCACCTGGGCGGCGCGTGACGCGGCGCCCGGCGGGGTCAACCACGCCGCCCGCATGTCCCTGGCCATCTCCGGGGCCGCCAACGCCCTCGGGCACGGCGTCCAGTCCGGGCAGCGCCTCACCTTCATGGTCGCCCTGGCCTTCGCCGCCATCGGCCGGCCCGAGGCCCTGGGCTGGTGGGTCCCGGTCGCCGCCGGGCTGTCCGTGGCCCTGGGCACCCTGTTCGGGGGGTGGCGCATCGCGCACACCCTGACGGACACCCTCGTCCGTCTCGACCCCCTGCGCGCCGGTGTCGCCTCGATCGTCAGCGCGGGACTGCTCTTCGTGGGCTCCTTCGCCCTGCACCTTCCCCTGTCCTCCACCCATTCGGCCACGGCCTCCATCATCGGGGCCGGGGTGAACCAGCGCTATACGGCGGTCCGGTGGCCGCAGTTCCAGAAGGTGGTCGGGTACTGGCTGGCCACGCTCGTGGCCCCAGCCCTCGCGGCGCTCATCCTGGCCGCGGCGGCCAGCCCGTTGTTCTGAGGTGAGGGGCGGGCCGCGGCCCGTCCGGGGCCGAGGTGACGGCCCGCGCGTCGTGCCCCGCCCTTAACCGCTTTGAGGGCAATCCACACTGGTGTGGATTGCCCTCAAAGCGAGGAGAGGGGCGGGTCAGCCGAAACGGCCGGAGACGTAGTCCTCGGTCTGCTTGTTGCCGGGGTTGTTGAAGATCACCGAGGTCTCGTCGTACTCGATGAGCTTGCCGGGCTTGCCGGTGCCGGCGATGTTGAAGAACGCCGTGCGGTCCGCCACCCGGGCGGCCTGTTGCATGTTGTGCGTGACGATGATGACGGTGTACTCGTTCTTCAGGTCGTTGATCAGGTCCTCGATCGCCAGGGTGGAGATCGGGTCCAGGGCGGAGCAGGGCTCGTCCATCAGGATCACGGCCGGCTCCACGGCGATGGAGCGGGCGATGCACAGGCGCTGCTGCTGGCCGCCCGACAGGCCCGAGCCGGGCTTGTCCAGACGGTCCTTGACCTCGTTCCAGAGGTTGGAGCCCCGCAGGGACTTCTCCACGATGCCGTCCGCCTCGGACTTGGACATCCGCCGGCCGTTGAGCTTGTGCCCGGCCAGGACGTTGTCCCGGATGGACATGGTGGGGAAGGGGTTCGGACGCTGGAAGACCATGCCGACCTGGGTGCGGACGGTGACCGGGTCCACGCCCGGGGCGTAGATGTCCTCGCCGTCCATCAGCAGCCGACCCTCGGCACGCGCACCGGGCAGGACCTCGTGCATGCGGTTGATGGTCCGCAGGAACGTGGTCTTGCCGCAGCCCGAGGGACCGATGAACGCGGTGACGGACCGCGGCTCGATCTTGATGTTGACGCCCTCCACGGCCCGGAAGCTGCCGTAGTAGACGTTGAGGTCGATGGCCTCGATGCTCTTTGACATGTGGGTTCCTCTGACTTTCGGTCTGCTCGGCTTAGCGGCCGGTCTTCTTCGGCGCGAACGCCTTGGCGATGATGCGGGCTGCCAGGTTGAGCAACATCACGATGACGATCAGGACGAGGGCGGCGGCCCAGGCGCGGTCCGCCGACGGCATGCCCGCGGCCGGGGCGGTGGGGTTCATCAGCTGGCGGTAGATGAAGACCGGCAGCGCGGTCATCCACTCGCCGAAGGGGTTCCAGTTGGTGGCCGCCGCATAGCCGGCGGTCACCAGGATGGGGGCGGTCTCGCCGGTCACGCGGGCGATGGCCAGCGTGATGCCGGAGGCGATGCCGGACATGGCCGTGGGCAACACCACCTTGAAGATGGTCCGCCACTTGCGCACGCCCAGGGCGAAGGACGCCTCCCGCAGCTCGTTCGGGACCACGCGGAGCATCTCCTCCGTGGACCGGACCACCACGGGGATCATCAGCACGGACAACGCGACGGCCGCCGTCAGGCCCATCTTGATCATCTGGAGGTGACGTGGCGTCTCCCCGATGAACGTGGTGATGATCAGCTCCATCAGCGCGAAGGCGAACAGGCCGGCCACGATGGAGGGGATGCCGGTCATCACGTCCACGAAGAACACGATGGCCCGGGAGAACCAGTTGTCCCGGCCGTACTCCACGAGGTAGATGGAGGTCAGCAACCCGATCGGCACGGAGATCAGCGTGGCCAGCAGCGTGATCATCAGGGTGCCGGCCAGCCCGTGCAGGAAGCCGCCCTGCAGGGGCGCTCCCTCGCCCTGGGTGGCGATGTCATCGGCGCCCGTGACGCCGCTCATGTCCGACCACAGCAGCTGCGGCTGGGCCACCAGGGTGGGCAGGCCGTTGGCGACCACGGTCCAGATCACCGAGACCAGTGGGATGAGGGCCAGGATGAAGGCGGCCCACACGAGGTTGCGCCAGATGCCGTCCGTGGCGCGGCGCCGGGTTTCCAGGACGAAGGTGGTGACGTACATGCCCACCACGTAGAGCACGGCGGCGAAGATCAGCCAGCCGGTCCAGCTGAACGTCCCCCCGCCGAGCAGGGCGGTGAGGCCCGCCGCGAGGACCAGGGCGCCGGCCAGGACCGCGATCCAGGTCCAGCGCGGCATCTGGCCGGCGGTCAGGGAGTTCTTCTTCGATCCGCCCGGCCGGGGCGCCGTGCCCCTCGGGGTGGTTGCAGTGGGGGTAGTCATCAGTTCGCTCCCGAGAATTCCTTGTGCCGGTTGACGATCCAGCGCGCGATCATGTTGACCACGAGGGTGATGATGAACAGCATGAGGCCGGCCGCGATCAGCTCGGACTGGCGCATGCCGAAGGCCTCGGGGAAGTTCAGCGCGATCTCGGACGGGATGGTCTGGTTGGCGCCGGAGGAGATCAGGCTCCACGAGAAGGCGCCGCCGGAGAGCACCAGGGTGACGGCCATGGTCTCGCCGAGGGCGCGGCCGAGGCCCAGCATGACGGAGGAGACGATGCCGGCCCGGGCGAACGGGAAGACGGTCATCTTGATCATCTCCCACCGGGTGGCCCCGAGGGCCAGGGCCGCCTCCTCGTGCAGCTTGGGCGTCTGGATGAAGATCTCACGGCACAGGGAGGTGATGATCGGCAGGATCATCACGGCCAGCACCACGGCCGCGGTGAGCAGGGTGCGGCCGGTGGTGGAGGCGCCCCCGCCGAAGAACGGGATCCAGCCCAGGTACTCGCCGAGCCACTGGTAGATGGGCACCATGCCCCCGGCCAGCGTGGTCATGCCCCAGGCGCCGAAGACGACGGAGGGGATGGCGGCCAGCAGGTCGATCACGTAGCCCACCGGGGTCGAGATCGAGGTGGGTGCGTAGTGGGAGATGTAGAGGGCGATGCCCACGGCCACCGGGGTGGCGATCAGGATGGCGATGAACGAGGCGATGAGGGTACCGGCCATGAGCGGCCAGACGTACTGCCAGAACGTGTCCGCGCTCTCGATGGACTCCTCGTCGGAGAAGACCTTCGGCCACAGGGCCGGCAGCGACTCGACCAGGAGGAAGATCGCCACGAAGGCCAGGACCATCAGGATGATGACGCCGGCGGCGAGGGCCAGGCCGGAGAAGACCTTGTCCCCCGCGGCACCGCCACGCGGTGCCGTCAGCGACGACTCCCTCGCCGGCTCAGTGGCAGTTTCAGGCACGGAGACTCCCCTCGGAGTTCGTGGTGCGGGCTCGGACCCCGCATCCCGGGAATGGATGGCGTGTACAGCATGACACAGCCGCCGACCCTGGTTCAGAGGGTCGGCGGCTGGGTCAACAGGTGGTCACCACCGGCTGGAACCGGACGGTGATCAGCCCTGGACGGAGATGGCCTGGATGGACTCCAGTGCGGTCTCGCGCGTGGTCTCGGAGATCGGGGCGTTGCCGGCGGAGGCCTCGGCGGCAGACTGGCCGTCCTCGGACACCACGTACTCGCCGAAGGCCTTGGCCGCGTCGGCGGTCTCCTGGTCCTGGTACTGGTTGCAGAAGATGTGGTAGGAGACCAGGACGATCGGGTAGACGCCCTCCTCGGTGGTGGTGCGGTCCAGCACCACGGCACCGGCCTCGCCCGCCTCGGCCTTCTCGACGGCGGCGGCGGCGGCCTCGGCGGAGTACGGCACGTACTCCTCGCCGACCTGCACGGACACGGTGCCGAGTTCGCCGATCTGGGAGGCGTCGGCGTAGGTGATGGCGCCGTCGGTGGACTGGGTGAGGGAGACCACGCCGGAGGTCTGCTGCGCGGACTCGGCGGTGATCTCGGAGGGCCAGGCCTCGACGACGTCATAGGTCCAGGACTCCGGAGCGGCGGCCGTCAGGTAGTCGGTGAAGTTCTCGGTGGTGCCGGAGTCGTCAGCGCGGTGCACCACGGTGATCGGGGTGTCCGGCAGCTCGACGTCCGGGTTCTGGTCCGCGATGGCCGGATCGTTCCAGGTGGTGATCTCGCCGGTGAACACCTGGGCGATGGTCTCCGCGTCCATGTTGACCTCGTCGACGCCCTCGAGGTTGAAGGCGACGGCGACCGGGGAGATGTACGACGGGACGTGGAAGACGCCCTCGGGGCCGCAGACGCCCTCGGCCTCGGTCATCTCCTCCTCGTCCATGGCGGCGTCGGAGCCGGCGAAGGAGTACTGGCCGGCCAGGAAGCCCTCACGGCCGGAGCCGGAGCCCACCGGGTCGTACTGGACGGTCAGGTCCGGGTGGACCTCGGTGACACCGTTGGTCCAGGCGGTCATGGCGGACTCCTGCGAGGAGGCGCCACCGCCGATCAGGGTGCCCGAGACCTCGGCCGAGGCGCCCTCGGAGCCGTTGCCGGCCGGGGCGGTCTCGTCGGTGGAGCCGTTGCCGCCGCAGGCGGTCAGGGCGAGTGCGGCGACGGACAGGACGGCGGCGGAACGGCCGATGCGGAGAGCCTTCACAGATTTGCCTCTTTCGAGTTTGATGACAGTGCAGTCGAGGTCGCCACCCCACCGTACTGGTGGTGACGCGTGCAGCAGGCAGGGATCCTGCTGACCTCGTTCCTCGAGAAAGCTATGGGGGCAAGGTGACGGGCGGGGCCGTTGAAGATTAACGCGACCTTAACGGCCCGCCACCCCACCCGCCCCCGCCGGCCCCGTGGTGGCCCCACAGCCCTGCAACGGCGCGGATCTAATGATTCCCGAGGCGGTTCCGGGCGGAGGCGCCGGGGTGAGCAATCTCACCCCGATCCGGCGGCCCCGGGGCATGCTCGGGGTGCAGGCCGGCTCCGGCCTAAGCTAGGGATCATGGAGCAGAAGCCCGCGTCCGGCTCCTCCTGGACGAGAACCAAGGCCAGAACCCGGCAGGGGTGGGCCCGGGCGCGCTCCTTCGGCTCGCGCCGGGCCCGCTCCGGCGCCTCCCGGGTCCGCTCCGCCCTGATCCCCGCGGCGCTGAGCTCCCTGTGCGCGGTCCTGGCGTACGTCTTCGCCGAGCTGGTCCTGGGCCACGAGGACCCCCTGTTCGCGGCCACCGCCGCACTCATCGCCCTGGGCTTCAACCGGGATCCGAAGGTCCGCAAGGTCATCGAGGTGGCCGTGGGGTGCACGCTGGGCATCCTCATCGGCGATCTCATGCAGGCGGGGCTGGGCCAGGGGTACTGGCAGGCGGTGCTCGTGGTCTTCACCTCGATCCTGGTGGCCCGCTTCATCGACCCCAGCGCCACCTTCACCCTGCAAATGAGCCTGCAGTCCATCCTGGTGGTCCTGCTGCCCGCCGCCGAGGGCGGGCCGTTCACCCGCAGCCAGGACGCCGTCGTCGGGGGTCTGATCGCCCTGCTGGTGACCCTCCTGTCACCCCGCAGCCTGCAGAAGGACGCCGCCTCCGGGCTGCGAGACCTCTACACCACCCTGACGAGGTCCCTGCGCGACTGCTCGGAGGCCTTGCGATCCCACGAGTCTCGGACCGCCTGGATGGGACTCGTGGCCTGCCGCAGCACCCAGACCGCCGTGGACAACCTGCGCAAGGACGTGCACAACGCCCAGGAGGTGGCGACCTTCTCGCCGATCCAGCGCCGGTCCAGGTCGGACCTGGAGGAGATGGCACACACCGTGGAGAAGTCGGACCTCGCGGTCCGCAGCCTGAGGGTCGTCGCCCGGCGGGTCATCAGCGTCATCGACAACGGCGCGCTGGATGAGGAGGGGACCACCCTGCTGGCCGACTGGTTCGACGAGGCCGCTGACGCCGTCGGGATCCTCGGCCGGTCCCTGGGCGAGCCCTCGGCGGGCGGCCGCCACAAGTCCCTGTCCGTGGCCCGGGGCGCCCTGGGCGGGGCCGCCGCCCGGCTCGATCCCGCCGAGCTGGGCGCGGGCACCCTGCATTCCGAGGCCCTGGTGATGCTGTTGCGCCCCATGATGGTGGACCTGATCGAGGCCACCGGCGCCTCCCATGACGAGGCGGTGGGCTACCTGCCCCGGCTCTGAGCCGGACGTCCACCGGGCAACCACAGACGACGGCGGCCGGCACCTACCGCGTCCGGCTCCCCGACTACCCTTGGTCCATGGCGTCCAAGACCACCAAGCGAACGAATCCCGGCTACCGGTGCAGCGAATGCGGCTGGACCACCGCCAAGTGGGTGGGCCGGTGCGGCGAATGCCAGGCCTGGGGCACCGTCTCCGAGGCCGGGGCTGATGCCTCCTCCGGCCGGACCCCGGCCGCCACCGTGGCCACCCCGGCCGTGCCGATCGGTGAGGTCGACGCCTCCCAGGCCCGCTTCCGCACCACCGGGGTGTCCGAGCTGGACCGGGTCCTGGGCGGCGGCCTGGTCCCCGGCGCCGTCGTGCTTATGGCGGGCGAGCCGGGCATCGGCAAGTCCACGCTGCTGCTGGACGTGGCCGCGAAGGTCGCCCGGCACCGCCGCCCGGAGGGCTCCACGCGGTCCGTGCTGTATGTGACCGGGGAGGAGTCCGCGGCCCAGGTGCGGCTGCGCGCCGACCGGATCGGGGCCGTGGCGGACACCCTGTTCCTGGCCGCGGAGACGGACCTGGGCCGGGCCCTGGGCCAGATCGAGAAGGCGGACCCGGACCTGCTGGTGGTGGACTCCGTCCAGACCCTGCAGTCCCAGTCCGTGGACGGCACCGCAGGCGGTGTGACCCAGGTGCGCGAGGTGGCGGCGAGCCTGATCAACGAGGCCAAGGCCCGCAACATGACCACCGTCCTGGTGGGCCACGTGACCAAGGACGGTTCGATCGCCGGGCCCCGGCTGCTGGAACACCTGGTGGACGTGGTCTGCCAGTTCGAGGGCGAGCGGCACTCCCGGCTGCGCCTGGTGCGGGCCGTGAAGAACCGCTACGGGCCCACCGACGAGGTCGGCTGCTTCGACCTCGGGGACGCCGGCATCATCTCCCTGGAGGACCCCTCCGGGCTGTTCCTGTCCGGGACCCTGAACCCCGTGGAGGGCACCTGCGTCACGGTCACCCTGGAGGGACGCCGGCCCCTGGTGGCCGAGGTCCAGTCCCTGCTCACGCCCTCCGGACAGGGCAGCCCGCGCCGGACGGTCAGCGGCCTGGACACCGCCCGCATCAACATGATCCTGGCCGTGCTGCAGCGCCGCGCCGGGTTCCCCCTGAACCAGGACGACTGCTATGTGGCCACGGTGGGCGGGGTACGGCTGACCGAGCCGGCCTCCGACCTCGCCGCGGCACTGGCCATCGCCAGCGCCAAGCTCAATGCGGTGGTGCCCAAGGGCCTGATCGCGTTCGGGGAGCTGGGGCTGGCGGGGGAGGTCCGCCCCGTGCCCGGCATCGGCCGCCGGATCCGCGAGGCGGCCCGGCTGGGGTTCCGCCGGGCCGTGGTGCCGAAGTCCCCCGAACCGCTGGGCGAGCTACCCGAGGGGGTGCGGGTCGCGGAGGTCCGCACGCTGACCGAGGCGCTGGAGACCATGAAGGCCTGGGTCGCCTAGGGTCCTCACTGCAGGTTGAAGGACACCGGCTGGGCCTGCAGCTCCCCGAGGGAGACCTCGAGCCGGTAGGTGCCGCTGCGCGGGTCCGAGTCGATCTCCGCGCAGTCCGGACCGGTGCGGACCCGCGGCCAGGTGAGCCGGGCACGCTCCTGCTCGTCCGGGGAGATCTCCACCATCGCGTCCTCCCCGTCCACCTGGCAGTCCTCGGTGGAGAAGATCCGGTCGGAGCCCGAGTAGACGGTGAACACCTGTTGGGAGGTGCCGAGGTTGGCCTCGCACGGCTCCTGCCCCGTGTTGTCCACCCGCAGCTCGAGGACGGGCTCCTCGCCATCGGTATAGGTCGGCTGGTCGGTGGCCGCCGAGATCACGATGTCCCCGGGCGGGCAGTCCCCCGCCGCCGCGGCATCGGCCGAGGCGGCGGGCGATCCGGAGGCGGACGGGGGCGGGGTCCCCGATGGCGTGCCGGAGTCCGTGGCCGCCGGGGAGGCCGACTGGCCCGTACTCGACGACGGCGAGGAGCCGGTCTCGTCCGGGGCCGGGCGGAACAGGGAGACCAACCACCAGACCAGGGTCACGAGCAGGGCCAGCACCACCACGAGCAACACCACCGCCACCAGCCGACGGCGGCGGTACACCGCAGGGGATTGGGGACGCAGCAGGTCGTTGGTTCGAGGCTCACCGGGCATGCCTCCAGCTTATGGACCCGCCTGGCCTTCCCCGGACCGGCCACGCCGGGACCGCACCGTGAGACGGTGACGTGAGACGGCGGGGTCGGCGCACTACAGTGGACGGCATGTCTGCGCCGGCCCCGACCTCCACGCTGCACCGGCGCATCAACGGCTGGTTCGACGCCCACGGCCGGGACCTGCCCTGGCGCCACCCTGGATGCGGTGCCTGGGGGATCCTGGTCAGCGAGATCATGCTGCAGCAGACCCCCGTGGTCCGGGTGCTTCCCGTCTGGACCGCCTGGATGGAACGCTGGCCCACCCCGCGGGACCTGGCCCTGGAGTCCCCGGCCGAGGCCATCCGCGCCTGGGGCCGCCTGGGGTACCCACGCCGGGCCCTGAGGCTGCAGGCCGCCGCCGCTCAGATCGCCGAGGCACACGGGAACGAGGTCCCGGCCACCGCCGCCGAGCTGCTGGCCCTGCCGGGCGTCGGCACCTACACGGCCGCCGCCGTCGCCTGTTTCGCCTTCGGCCACCCCGAGGTGGTGGTGGACACGAACATCCGCCGGGTGCACGCCCGACTGGTCTCGGGCCGCGCCCTGCCGGAGAAGTCCCTCACCGCGGCCGAGATGGCCCTGGCCCGGGACCTCATGCCCGAGGACACGGAGCAGGCGTGCCGCTGGAACGCCTCCGTGATGGAGCTGGGCGCCCTCGTGTGCACCGCGCGGTCCCCGCAGTGCGGACAGTGTCCCGTGGCCGAGCTGTGTGCGTGGCGCGAGGCCGGCATGCCCGCGCCGCACTACACGCCCACCGGTCAGGCCTGGGCGGGCACCGACCGTCAGGTCCGCGGCGCCATCATGGCCCTGCTGCGGGAGTCCGGCCGGGTCGCCGTGCGTCAGATCCCCGAGCGCACGGCGGCGGCGGGGACCCTGGGAGCACACACCCCGGAGGCCGCCCAGTTCGAGCGGTGCGCCGCCGGGCTGGTCGCGGACGGGCTCGCGTCCCGGGACGACGAAGGCCCGGAACCCCTGCTCAGCCTGCCTGGCTGAGCCCGGGGCCCCGGGCCTCGGTGGAGCAGTCCTCTACTGCTCTACTTCTTGTCTCCGCCGAAGAGGTCCTTGGCCGCGTCCTTGACGTCCTCGGCCTTCTGCTTCAGGCCGGCCTTCGCCTCGTCGGCGCGGCCCTCGTTCTTGAGGCGGTCGTTGTCCGTGGCCTCGCCCAGGCCCTGCTTGGCCTGGCCCTTGACCTCTTCGGCCTTGTTCTCAAAGCGGTCTCCGGTACCCATATGATCCTCCTCGCTTCGGTGTGCGGACGGCTGACGCCGGCGCATCACCGTCAGTCAATCACTTTCCGGGCCGCCGCGGCACCCCCCTGGGAGCAGACGTTCAGTCCTCCAGCTGCATGATCATCCGGGTGTTGCCGAGCGTGTTCGGCTTGACCCGGGCGAGGTCGAGGAACTCCGCCACGCCCTCGTCCTGTGAGCGCAGCAGCTCCGAGTAGACCTCCGGGTCGACGGCGGTCTGGTCCGCCATGACGGTGAAGCCGTGCCGGGTGAAGAACTCGACCTCGAAGGTCAGGCAGAACACGCGGCAGACCCCGACGGCCCGCGCCCGCTCGATCAGCCGGTCCAGGATCAGGTGGCCCACCCCGTGGCCCCGCCAGGCCCGGGCCGTGGCCAGGGTGCGGACCTCGGCGATGTCCTCCCAGATCACGTGGAGCGCCCCGAAGCCGGCCAGTGAGCCGTCCGGGGCCTCGGCCACCACGAACTCCTGGATCGCCTCGTAGTACGCCACGGCCTCCTTCTGCAGCAGCACCCGGTCCTGGGCGAGCGGCTCCACGAGGGCACGGATCGCCTGCACGTCGTGGGTCCGGGCCGGCCGGATGAGAAGTTCGGTGGATTCCATCGGATCAGTCTAGAACCGTGTCACCGGCATCCGTCCCGGACGGCGGAGGACCCGCCCCGTGGGATGGGGGCGGGTCCTCCCGGCACGTGGGTGCCGTCCTGTCCGGGGCCGGGCTCACGCCCGGGCGGAATCACTGCTGGTTGTTCTGCTCACCGTCGTCCTGGCCGCCCAGGAACTTCTCCTGCGCGCCGTCGACCGCGCCGTTGACCTTGTCTCCATGCTCGCCCAGCTTGTCGCCGTGCTGCTCCTGAGCGCCGTCAACGGCCTCGTTGATCTTGTCACCATGTTCGTCGGCGAGGTTTCCGAGGTTGTCTGCGAAGGACATGAGCGTCTCCTAGATCGGGAACACGGCGGGCGACCTGGACGGTCCCCCTCCGTTCCGCCATTGAGCGGTAGTCCCCAACCTAGGGGGCAAGAACGCTCACGTTCAAACCCCCCAGGCTGGGAATCCGCTGATCAACACCTGACGGCCTCGGCCCAGAGGGCCTGCCGGGCCCTACTGACCGGCGGCCGAGGCCTCGATCTCCCCGTGTTCCGGGGCAGGATCCAGGGCCGCCGGCTGGTGGGCGACGCTGAACGTGAGCTTCCCCGTCTCGCCCTCGCCCTCCAGGTCCACGGTGATGGCGGAACCGGGCGTGATCTCGCCGAAGAGGATCCGCTCCGAGAGCTGGTCCTCCACGAGGTGCTGGATGGCACGGCGCAGCGGACGGGCACCCATCGCGGGATCGTAGCCCCGGTCGGCCAGGAACTCCTTGGCCGGGGTGGACACCGTGATCGTGAGGTCCTGGTCGTCCAGCCGCTTCTGCAGGCGTGCCACGAACAGGTCCACGATCTGCACGATCTCGCCCTTGGACAGCTGGGGGAAGACGATCACGTCATCCACGCGGTTCAGGAACTCCGGGCGGAAGTGCTGGCGCAGTTCCTCCTGCACCTTGCCCTTCATCCGGTCGTACCCGGTCTGGGTGTCCGCGGCGGACTGGAAGCCCGTCATGACGCCCTTGGAGATGTCCTTGGTGCCGAGGTTCGTGGTCATGATGATCACGGTGTTCTTGAAGTCGACCACGCGGCCCTGGGAGTCGGTCAGGCGGCCGTCCTCCAGGATCTGCAGCAACGAGTTGAACAGGTCGGCGTGGGCCTTCTCGACCTCGTCGAACAGCACCACGGAGAACGGGCGGCGGCGGACCTTCTCCGTCAGCTGGCCACCCTCCTCGTAGCCCACATAACCGGGAGGGGCACCGAAGAGCCGGGAGACCGTGTGCTTCTCCTGGAACTCGGACATGTCCAGGGTGATGAGGGCCTCCTCGTCACCGAACAGGAACTCGGCCAGCGCCTTCGCCAGTTCGGTCTTGCCGACACCCGTGGGCCCGGCGAAGATGAACGATCCGGAGGGCCGGTTCGGGTCCTTGAGCCCGGCCCGCGTGCGGCGGATGGCCTGGGACAGCGAGGAAATCGCCTCGTTCTGTCCGATGACCCGGTGGTGGAGCTCGGCCTCCATGTTGCGCAGGCGGTCCGTCTCCTCCTCGGTGAGCTTGAAGACGGGGATGCCGGTGGAGGCGGAGAGCACCTCGGCGATGAGGTCGTCATCCACCTCGGCGATGCCCTCGGTGACGGAGGTCCGCCACTCCTCTTCCTTCTGGTTGCGCTCGTCCGTGAGCTTCTGCTCCTGATCACGCAGGTTGGCCGCGCCCTCGAAGTCCTGGCCGTCGATGGCGGCCTCCTTCTCCGCGCGGACCTCGGCGATGCGGGCCTCGAACTCCTTGATCTCCGGCGGGGTGGTCATCCGCTTGATGCGCAGGCGGGCACCGGCCTCATCGATCAGGTCGATGGCCTTGTCCGGCAGGAACCGGTCCGAGACGTAGCGGTCGGCCAGGGTGGAGGCGGCCTTCAGGGCGCCGTCCGTGATGGAGACGCGGTGATGGGCCTCGTAGCGGTCACGCAGGCCACGGAGGATCTCCGTGGTCTCCTCCACCGAGGGCTCGTTGACCTGGATCGGCTGGAACCGACGCTCCAGGGCGGCGTCCTTCTCGATGTGCTTGCGGTACTCGTCCAGCGTCGTGGCGCCGATGGTCTGCAGCTCGCCACGGGCCAGCATCGGTTTCAGGATCGAGGCCGCGTCGATGGCGCCCTCGGCCGCACCGGCACCCACGAGCGTGTGGATCTCGTCGATGAACAGGATGATGTCCCCGCGGGTGCGGATCTCCTTGAGCACCTTCTTCAGGCGTTCCTCGAAGTCACCGCGGTAGCGGGAGCCGGCCACAAGGGACCCGAGGTCCAGCGTGTACAGCTGCTTGTCCATCAGGGTCTCCGGGACGTCGTTGCGGACGATCGCCTGGGCCAGGCCCTCCACCACCGCCGTCTTGCCGACGCCGGGCTCACCGATGAGCACGGGGTTGTTCTTGGTGCGGCGGGACAGCACCTGCATGACCCGCTCCATCTCCTGGGCGCGGCCGATGACCGGGTCCAGCTTGCCCTCACGGGCGGCAGCGGTCAGGTTGCGGCCGAACTGGTCCAGCACCACGGACCCCGCGGGGGCCCCCTCGGACTGGCCGCCGGCCGAGACGCCTGCGCCGGCGGTCTCCTTGCCCCCGGCCCCGCCCTGGTAGCCGGACAGCAGCTGGATGACGGTCTGCCGGACGCGGTTCAGGTCGGCCCCCAGCTTCACGAGGACCTGGGCGGCGACGCCCTCGCCCTCGCGGATGAGGCCGAGCAGGATGTGCTCGGTGCCGATGTAGTTGTGTCCGAGCTGCAGCGCCTCACGCAGGGAGAGCTCCAGGACCTTCTTGGCACGCGGGGTGAAGGGGATGTGGCCGGAGGGGGTCTGTTGACCCTGGCCGATGATCTCCTGTACCTGTTCGCGCACGGCGCCCAGGGAGATGTTGAGCGACTCGAGGGCCTTGGCGGCCACTCCTTCGCCTTCGTGGATCAGACCGAGCAGGATGTGCTCGGTACCGATGTAGCTGTGGTTGAGCATGCGCGCTTCTTCCTGCGCGAGCACCACCACCCGCCGGGCACGGTCCGTGAATCTCTCAAACATTTGGGCACACTCCTTGCTGACTGTGGTGTCGATGCTACGCACCGACAGACGACTTCGGGCGGCTGTTCGCCACTGGGAGAACAGCCGCCCGAGTCAGGTTCCGGGTGCTTCTGGGCCGACCGCCGGGCCGGCTACTTCTTGGCGTTGCGGTACGCCTCCACCACGTCCCGGTGCAGCCGCCCGCGGCGGGACACCTCATAGCCGTTGTCCGCCGCCCATTCACGGATCCGCGCCGCCTCGTTGGCGGGGGCCGGCGGAGCCACCGCGCGGGCCTTGCGGATGTACGTCTTCAGGGTCGACCGCAGCTCCTTGGAGTGCTCCGTGGACAAATCGATTTCATAATGACGTCCGTCCAAGGAGAACTGAACGGTTTCATCGGCCGGGCTACCGTCCAGATCATCCACCAAGACCACTTCCACCTTCTGTGCCAAGGTTCCCCCTCGTTGTTGTCTTTCCTCAACCCGGGAGCACCTTTCACCTGACGGAGTGAACCTCGGTGCTCCACCGTGCAATACGGAATCCGATCCGCAGCTACAAGTTCAGAATCCGAGTATTACCACTGCACTGCCAATGTTCAACTCGGCCAGGCCGTTAGGGCGCTATTCTCGGTAAACTCACAGGATAGTCAATGTGAGAATAATCGAGCAGCATTCATCATTCTTGTCCGGCAGCGGGGCGTTCCCCGCCCTCGGCGGGCGGCTCCTGCGCACGGCCCCCCGGCGCCTGCCGGTCCGCCTGCCGGTCCGCCTGCCGGCTGGCCCGCTCGCTGGCCCATTCACGGGCCTCACGCTCCTCGAGGACGGCCTTGGCCTCACGCTCGCCGGTGTCCACCCGGAACACGGAGCGCATGACCAACCAGAAGATCAGGGCGAGCCCCACCGAGGGGGCCAGGACCGAGAAGTAATCCCAGAAGGTGGCCATCAGTGTCCGCCCCCGGGGGCCTCGGGCTTGAGCAGCGGGAACAGGATGGTCTCCCGGATGCCCGCCCCCGTGAACAGCATGACGAGCCGGTCGATGCCCAGGCCGATGCCGCCCATCGGCGGGGCCCCGTACTCCAGGGCCCGCAGGAAGTCGTCGTCCAGCTGCATGGCCTCGTCGTCCCCGGCGGCGGCGGCCTGGGACTGCGCGACGAGCCGCTCGCGCTGGATCACCGGGTCGATCAGCTCGGAGAACGCGGTCCCCCGTTCCATGCCGCCGATGATCAGGTCCCAGGCCTCGATCACCCCGGGCTGATCGCGGTGCGGCCGCGCCAGCGGCTGGGCGGCCGGCGGGTAGTTGTAGACGAAGGTGGGGTCGATCAGGGTCGGCTCCACGATCTCGCCGAACAGCTCGATGACCAGCTTCTCCGCGTCCCAGAACGGGTCGAAGCCGACCTGGTGCTCCTCGGCCACCGCCCGCAGCTCCTCGACGGTCGTCTCCGGGGTGATCTCCCGCCCCGCCGCCTCGGACAACCCCGGGTAGACCTCCACCCAGGCCCAGTCACCGTCCAGGTTGATGGTGCCCTGCGGGGTCTGAAGCAGCCGGCCGGCACCCACGGCGTCCGCGGCGTTCAGGATCATCTCCTGCATCCGTTCCGCCATGACGTACATGTCCGCCCACGCCTCATAGGACTCCAGCGTGGTGAACTCGGGAGAGTGCGTGGAGTCCACGCCCTCGTTGCGGAAGACCCGGCCGATCTCGAAGACCCGGTCGATCCCGCCCACCACCGCGCGCTTGAGGTACAGCTCGGTGGCGATGCGCAGGGTCATGTCCTGGTCGAAGGCGTTGAGGTGGGTCTCGAACGGCCGCGCGTGGGCGCCGCCGTGGATCAGCTGCAGCACCGGGGTCTCGACCTCCACGTAGTCGTGGGATTCGAGCGTGGACCGGATCGACCGGATGATGGCGGCGCGGTCGTGCACCATTTTCCGGGCCTCCGGACGGACGATCAGGTCCGCGTAGCGCTGGCGGACGCGGGTCTCCTCGTTGAGCTCTGCGTGCAGGACCGGCAGGGGGCGCAGGGCCTTGGACGCCATCTGCCAGGAGCCGGCCATGATGGACAGCTCGCCGCGGCGCGAGGCGATGACCTCACCGGTGACGGCGACGTGGTCGCCCAGGTCCACCAGTCGCTTCCACGCCGCGAGGGACTCCTCCCCGACGTTCGCCAGGGAGACCATCACCTGCAGGCGGACCCCCTCGCCGCCGTCGCCCCCTTCCTGGAGCGTGGCGAAGCACAGCTTGCCGGTGTTCCGCAGGAACACCACTCGGCCGGCGATCCCCACGGTCTCACCGGTCTCCGTGCCGGGCTCCAGGTCTGGATGGGCCACGCGGACCTGGTGCAGCGAGTGGGTGCGCGCCACCGCCACCGGGTAGGCCTGGCGGCCCGAGTCCAGGATCTCGGCTCGCTTGTCATGGCGCACCTGGCGCTGGTCCGTGCTGCTGATGGGATTGTCCGTGCTCACGGTCATCCAGTCTACGTGCCCCCGCCGAGGCCCGCGGTGACCGCGGGAGGCGGCCTACCAGATGGTGACCCGCTGCTGCGGGTCCAGCCACATCGCGTCCCCCGGCTCGGTTCCGTACGCGGCGTGGAAGGCGTCCAGGTTCTTCACCACCTGGTTGCAGCGGAACTCGTTCGGCGAATGCGGGTCCGAGGTGATGCGGGTGATGGCCGTCTCCGTGCGGGTCAGCTGGCGCCAGCACTCCGCCCAGGAGGCGAAGAAGGCCCGGTCCTGTTCCCGCGCGGCATCCTCGTCCCCGCCGGAGCCGTCCGCGTGCTCCTCCCGCCAGATGCCCAGGGCCTGGTGGGCGATGCCGAGTCCGCCCAGGTCGCCGATGTTCTCGCCGAGGGTGAGCTCGCCGTTGACCTGGTGCTCGGGCGCCTCGGCGGGCCGCAGGGCCTCGTACTGGCCCACCAGCTGGGCGGTCCGCTCCTCGAAGGCCGCACGGTCGGCGTCGGTCCACCAGTTCTGGAGGGACCCGTCCCCGGCGTACTGCGAGCCCTGGTCGTCGAAGCCGTGGCCGATCTCATGGCCGATCACGGCACCGATCGCGCCGAAGTTCTCCGCCGCCAGCCGGGCCGGGTCGAAGAACGGGGCCTGCAGGATGGCGGCCGGGAACACGATGGCGTTCTCCAGCGGGGAGTAGTAGGCGTTGACCGTCTGCGGGGTCATGTGCCATTCCTCCGGGTCCGGGCCCGTCTCGATCTTGGCCAGGTCCCGCTCGAACTCGAAGGCGTTCGCCGCGCGGACGTTGGCGATCAGGTCCCCGGGGTCCACGGTGAGGGCGGAGTAGTCGATCCACTTCACGGGGAAGCCCACCATGGGGTTGAACATGGACAGCTTCTCCAGGGCCTTCTGCCGGGTCTCCTCGCCCATCCAGTCCAGCGTGCCGATGGAGCGCCGGTAGGCCTCGGTGAGGGCGGAGATCAGCTCGTCCATGGCGGCCTGGTGGCCCGCGGGGAAGTGCTTGGCCACGTACAGCCGGCCCACGTCCTCCCCCACGGCGCCGTTGACGAAGGAGACGCCCCGCTTCCAGCGGGGCCGGACCTCCTCGGTGCCGGCGATCTTGCGGCCGTAGAACTCGAAGTTCTCGGCGACGAAGGCCTCCGTGAGGTACGGCGCGGCGGAACGCAGCAGCTGCAGCTGCAGCCAGCGCTTCCACGTCTCGAGGTCCTCCTGCACCAGCAGCGTCTGCATCGCCGCCAGGAAGTCCGGCTGCCACGCCACGACCTCCTCGCTGCGGGCCCCCGCAGCGCCCACGCCCTCGAGCCAGGGCCCGGCCAGCGGGAAGGAGTCGAGCAGCGCGGCGTGATCCATCAGGTTGTAGCGGGCCACGGCGTCCCGGACCTTGACCACGTCCCAGTGCGCGGCCGCGATCTTCGTCTCGAGGTCCACCACGAGGTCGGCGTCCCGCTGGGCCTCCTGCCGGTCCCCGCCGATCCCGGCGAGCATGAACAGGTTGTCCACGTGCTGGCGGTAGTCCGTCACCAGCGGGGCGAACTTCTCCTCGCGGTAGTAGGACTCATCCGGCAGGCCCAGCCCGTCCTGGATGAGGTGCAGCAGCATCCGCTCGGGGTTGCCGGCGTCGTTCAGGGCGCCGGTGCCGATCAGCCCGCTGACGCCGGCCCGTTGGAGCTGCCCGGAGAGCCGGATGAACTCCTCCGGCGTGGAGACGGACTCGATCTGCGCCAGATCGGCCACGATCGGCTCCAGCCCGCGGTCCTCGACCCCGGAGGAGTCCATGAAGGAGGCGTAGAGGGCACCGATGCGGCGTCGGGCGCCAGCGTCGTCGTCCCCCGCGGTGACGGGCCCGGACTCCCCACCGGCGCCGGGGCCGGACCAGAACGAGGCCGCGGCGTCCTCGGCGAGGTGTCTCACGGCCAGCTCCGAGGCGTCCCGCAACTCCATGAACGCCCCGTAGGCGCCCTGGTCCGCGGGGATCGTGTGGGACTGGAGCCAAGCACCGTTGACGTGCCGGTAGAGGTCCTCGCGGGCGGTCGGCTGGCTGGTCACAGTCACTGAGGGGCTCCTTGGCGTATCCGGGGCACGACGGCGGCGCCCGGCCCTCCGAGGGCAGGTCGCCGTGGGTGGCGGGCCGGCTCAGGGCCGGTCCGGCGTTCCCCCGATCCTAGCGGTGCCGCCGGGGCCGTGACCCGGGCCCTCGCCCGCGCCCTCTGCCCGCCTGCTCAGACCAGGGACTGCAGCCGGGCCAGGGAGGCGTCCATCTGGTCCTCGCTGATGGCGGGGAAGATGTTCTTCGCCAGCAGGTCCGGATCCGTCACCTGGGACCAGTCGTAGGTGAGGGAGACCTCGGTGGTGTCCTGGTCCACCGACTGCAGCTGGTACACCCACTGCCAGCCGCCGGGTTCCCCGCCGACCGCGCCGGGCTTCCAGCCGACGAGCTTGTTCTCGTCATAGGCCACCACATGGTTCTCCCGCTGATAGTCACCGCCCTGGGACTCGGCGTGCATGTTCATCACGAACGTGTCGCCGACCTGCTGGATGCGCTGGGACTTCTCGTCGGCACGGACCATCTCCGAGCCGTCGAACTCCTGGTGGCGGGCCGGCAGGGTCAGGATCTGGAAGATGTCCTTGGCCGGGGCCTCGATGGTCCGGGTGACGGTCTGCTTCTTCTCGCCGTGGGCGGTCTCATTCATCGTCATGGCCCACCCTAAACACGGGCGGCCGCCCGCTTTCAAGACCGAGCCGGCGCCCGCTCAGGGCACGCTCAGCAAGCGTTCAGCCGGTGGCGGGCGGCAGGATGACGTTGTCGATGAGGCGGACGGGCTCGAACACCGCGGCCACCAGCGCCAGGGCCTCCCGGTGAAGCGGCGCGGTCAGCTGCTCGGGGCTCAGCGGCTCGAGCGTCGCGTGGTCCACGACCTCGAGGTAGTCCAGGACCGCCAGCGGCTCGGCCCGCACCAGCGCGCGGGCACCGGCCAGGTCCACCGGCCGGCCGGCGTCGGCGTCCCGGCGAAGCCCGGCCAGGGCGCGGTGCAGCACCAGGGCCGCCGCGAGGGAGTCCGGGGAGAGCCGGGTGTTCCGGCTCGAGAGGGCCAGCCCCTCCGGCGAGCGCACGAGCGCCACGGGCCGGATCTCCACGGCGATGTCGAGGTCGGCCTGCAGGCGGCGCAGCACCGCCAGCTGCTGGGCGTCCTTCTGGCCGAAGTAGCTGCGCAGCCGGGCCGGGGCCGGGGGCGCGGTGATGTTCCACAGCTTGGCCACCACGGTGCAGACGCCGTCGAAGTGCCCGGGACGGGAGGCCCCCTCCAGGACCTCCCCCATCCGCCCGGCGCTCACCGTGACGATCGGGGCATCGGGGTACCCCGGGTACATCTCCTGCACGTCCGGCGCGAAGACCAGTTCACAGCCGGCGGCACCGAGGATCGCACGGTCCGCCTCCAGCGTGCGCGGGTAGTGCTCGAGGTCGGCGGGATCCCCGAACTGGAGGGGGTTGACGAACACCGTGGCGATGACGATGTCATTCTCCGCGCGGGCCTGGCGGACCAGTGCCGCGTGGCCGCCGTGCAGGGCACCCATGGTGGGGACCAGTCCCACGGTGGGCTCGTCGATCCCGGCCTGGACGGCGGCTCGCACCTTCTCGGCGAGCGCCGCCTGGAACGCGGCGCGGGTGGTGAGCACCTGAGGCAGCGGGCCGGTGGAGCCGGGGGTCGCCGGCGTGGTGGCGTCCTCCAGGGTCAGGCCGGTGCCGGTGGGGACGGGGGTGCGGTCGGGGGCGCGGTCGAGCGGGGTCACGCAGGAGAGTCTAGGGCTGAGCGCCCCCATCGAGTCGTCAGTTGCGGTAGCGGTTGGACTCCGATCGGCACGGCAACTGACGATTCGACTACCGGCCCAGCAGCGTCAGCAGCTCGGCCACGGTCGCCTCGGACAGGGCGCCGCGGGCCAGGGCGCGCTGGGCGGTCGCGGCGGCCATGGCGCGGTACGCCTGCCCGACGTCGGCCGGGATGCCTTCCCCGGCCCCCTCGCCCACCAGCGCGTCCAGCACGTCGAGGTGCCGGCGCACCGTGCCCACGTCCCCGCGGGCCACCGGTCCGGTCAGGGCCCCGTCCCCGTTGGACAGGGCGTTCTCGAGCGAGGCGGACATCAGGGGTGCGAGCATCCTCTCGGTCTGCTCCACCCCGATCGAGGCCAGCAGCTGCGCCGACTGGGCGGCCAGGGTCACCAGGTGGTTCGAGGCATGGGACAGTGCGGCGTGATAGGTCCCGCGGTCCTGCTCGCGGATCACCGCCGGCTCTCCGCCCATCTCCACCACGAGGGCCTGGGCCACCGGCAACACCACCGCATCCGCGCTCACCCCGAACATGCAGTCCTGCAGCCGGGCCAGGTCCAGGGTGAGGCCGGTGAAGGACATGGCCGGGTGGATCGCCAGCGGGATGGCACCGGCACCGCGCACCGGGTCCAACACGGAGACCCCGTGGCGTCCCGAGGTGTGCACCACGAGGTGGCCGGCCTGGAAGTGGCCGGCCTCGGCCAGTCCGGCCACCAGCTCCGGCAGGGCGTCGTCCGGCACGGCGAACAGGACCATCTCGGAGCGGCGGAGGATCTCGGGGACCTCGAGGACGGGCACCTCGGGCAACAGGGATTCCGCCCGGGTGCGGGAGGCCTCGGAGACCGCATGGACCCCGGTGACGGCATGTCCGGCGTTGCGCAGGGCGGCTCCGAGCACGGCGCCGACCTTGCCGGCCCCGATCACGCCGACCCCGAGCCGGCCCGGGCGGTGCTGTGGCGCCGCCCCGGAGGGATCGGCCCGTCCGATGCCGGGCCCGGTCACTGCTGCACCGCCTGACGGGTGCGCTGGTCGAAACGCTCGAGTTCCTCCTGGCGCATCCACTGGTTCCGGTCCCGCATCCGCCGGGAGACGGCGGCGATGTCCGCCTCCTCGAGGAACAGCCGGGCCGCGACCTCCTCGTCCGCGTGGACCAGCTGCGGGGCCACCGGGCCGGGCGTGGAGTGGAAACGCAGCGTGGCCACGGACAGCCGCCGCAACAACGGCCCCTGTTGCAGGTCCACGGACTGGATCCGCTCGTGGGGGATCAGCTGCAGGTAGCGCTCCAGGCGGCCCGAGCGCAGCATCAGCAGGGTGCGGGTGGAGCGGTAGGCGTTGCGCCTCCAGGTCAGCGGGTCCAGCCACCACACCCGCCGCGGCGCACAGGTGAAGCCGTGCCCGTCACCGAGGCCGGTGATCCCCTCCCGGATGACCGCCGGCGCGTCCTCGAACTGGTCCGGGGCATCGTCGGACTGGTCCGGCGCGTCCTGGGACTGGTCCGGGGCGGTCTCGAGTTCCTCCGGGACCATAGCCGTGCGCTCCGGGCCCAGGCCGGGATCCGGGACCACCACGGAGAGGACGCGCATGACGTCCTCGATGGTGCCGACCGGCAGCACCAACGACTTGTCGGCTGCGCCGCCCTCGATGGACGGGCCGTACCCGGCCACGTTGACGACCATCTTGTACCAGCCGAAAGGTCTCCACAGCAGGCCCTGGCTGACCCGCACGGCCTGCACGCGTCCCGGGGGGACGGTCTGCTGCGAGGTCTCCAGCAGCCCGTAGCGCAGCCGCATCCCGTCCGGGGAGGTGGCCACGGTGAAGTTGTAGCCCTTGTTGAAGCCGCCCCAGACCACGCCGATGAGTGAGAACGCGAAGGGGATGAGCGCGAAGAGCAGGACCAGCCACCAGTTGTCCTCGCCCTCCTGCGGCAGCACCGTGTCCAGGACCGCGGCCGCCACGACCATGAGGATCAGGATGGACAGCATGACCACCACCGCGGTGGACAGCATCAGGGAGCCGATCATCCGCCCCACGGGTACCTGCAGCATGACCTGCTCCGGCGCCTCGGGGATCGGCGCGGCGCCAACGTCCTCGGGCGGTTCCGCCCCGTCGGCTTCCTCGGTGGTGGCTGCGGCGGCCGCGCCCGCCGCCACAGCCAACCCCGCCGGGCCGGCCGGGCCGAGCTCCGCCGCCGTCTCGGGGCTCACCCCGGCACGGATGCCGGCCGCCCGTCCCATGATCTCGGCGCGCAGGACGCGGGCCTCGGCCTCCTTGATGAAGGACAGCTGCATGGCGGTGGAGCCGCCGTCGGCCGCCTCGAACTTGAGCTCGGCCAGACCGAAGATGCGGGCCAGCAGCGGCTGGCGGATGTCCACCGCCTGCACGCGGTCGTAGCGCACCCGCCGGTGCTGGCGGAAGATCACGCCGGTGTCCAGCAGGACCTGCTCGTCCGCGAGTTGGTACTTCGTGAAGCGCCAGGAGAAGTAGTAGATCACCACCATGATCACGAAGACCCCGGCATAGACGGCCAGGGTGATCCACAGCCCCCGGGCCGCCTGGAACTCGCCTTGGCCCAGCAGGGCCCGGATGGCGTCCTCGCCGAAGGACTGGCTGCCGAAGAAGAGCATGGCCACGAGGATCACCCAGCCGCGCACCCAGGGGCTGATGGGGTGCACGCGGTGCCACTCGCCGTCGGCCGCCTCCGGTCGCCTGCGCGGCGTCTGGCCGTCCGCCGCGTCAGGCCGTTCGTCCGGCCCCTGGCCGTCCGCTTCCGCTGGCTGGCCCGTCATAGGCCCGCCAGCCTCGCCTGGCCGCGGGCCATCAGGGCGTCACGCAGTCGTTCGCTGTCCTCGACCGGGATGCCCTCGATGGTGGCGTTGGTGGAGGCGGATGCGGTCTGCAGCTCGAGCGAGCGGATGCCGAAGCGCCGTTGCAACGGCCCCTCCTTGACGTCCAGGTACTGCAGGCGGCCATAGGGCACGGCCAGCACGCGGCGGAACCAGAGACCGGACTTGAACAGGAAGTCGTCCTCCCGCTCGGCGAAGCCCATGGCGGCCACGCGGCGCGGGACCAGGAGCATGTCCACCCCGCCCCACACCAGGGCCACCGCCGGCACCAGCCAGGCCAGCCAGGCCGGATAGCCGGGCCAGACGCCGGTGAGCATGAGCACCAGCGGAACGCACAGCACGGCGGTGATGATGACCGTGCCGATCACCAAGGCGAACAGCTGCGCCGGGATCAGCTTCGGGGAGACCGGGGTCCACTCCACGTCCTCGAGGCCGCGCACGTCACGGGCCCCTCGTTCTTGCTGTGCTGGCATAGCCGCCTTCCCCCTCAGGGCCGTAGGCGGGACCGGAGCGCCCCCGGTTCCCCCCGCCGTTCCTGCCGTCTGTATCCGTGGCGCCGTCCGCCCCGTCATCCGGGGGCACCCGGCAGAACTGTTCCACGATGTACCCCACGATAACCAGTACCAATCCCGCGATCACCATCAGCAGCGCGTCATTCACCGTGGCGGTGCCGAAGCCCGTGGCCGCGGTCAGGTGCACCAACACCCCACCGTGCCAGCCGGCGATCAGGACTCCGGCGTAGGAGCCCGCCTGGGCCAGCGCCAGGGTGCGGGTGGCCACCAGCGGGTTCATCCGGGCCGCGAGCGGGCGCCGCTTGTCCCGCTGGACGCGGATCCCCAGCACCAGCACGAGGACGGCCACCGCGCCCAGGGTGATCAGGGAGGACCGCACCAGCACCGGCGCCACCACCCCCGCGCCCGCCGCCAGCAGGGCGGCCACCCAGCCCAGCCCGCCGGACACCAGCAGGATCAGCAGCAGCCACAGCGGGCGGATCCCGGTCATGAGCCCGGCCCTCCCGGTGACTGGCCGCCGGGCAGGCGGGTGAGGGAGCCGGCGTCGTCCGCCTGGGCCGCGAGGTCCGCCACCCGCGCTCCGGACAGGGTGGCCTCCGGGTCCAGCCAGGACCATGGGGCGAGCACGAAGGCTCGGGTGTGGGCGCGCGGGTGGGGCAGCGTCAACACCGGGTCATCAGATGTCAGGTCCCCGTAGGTGATGACATCGATATCCAGGGTGCGCGGGCCCCAACGGACGTCACGGGTGCGGTGGTGGGCCTGCTCGATCCCCTGGCCCACGGCGAGCAGGGCCGTCGGCGAGAGCCGGGTCGCCACGGTCACCACCAGGTTCAGGTAGTCCGGCTGCCCCGCGGGCCCGCCCACCGGCCGGGTCCGGGCCACCGGGGACACCCCGGTCACCTCGATCCCCGGGGTGTCCTGCAGCTGGCGGACCGCCTCCTCCACGGTGGCGGCCGCGTCCCCGAGGTTGGCGCCGAGGGCCAGGACGGCACCGACGGGGTCCTGCGGGACGCGGTCCAGCCCGGCGTCGGATCCGGCGGTCGGCCCGGCGGCGGTCACGTCCGGCTCCGGTACACCGAGACCGCGACGTCGGCGAATTCCGCCTCGATGGGCGCGTGCGGCTTGTGCACGGTCACCTCGACGGCGGCGGCCACCGGCTGCTCGGCCAGCAGCGCCCCGGCGATCCGATCCGCGACGGTCTCGATGAGGTCCAGGGACTCCCCCGTGATCACCCGCAGCACCGTGGCGGCGACCTGGGCGTAGTTCACCGTGTGCGCCAGGTCGTCGCCGGCGGCGGCCGGGGCGGCGTCCAGGTGAACCACCACGTCCGTGGTGAACTCCTGGCCGTCCCGCTTCTCCGCCTCGAACACCCCGTGGTAGCCCCGGGCCCTCAGCCCCGTGAGCGTGATGCGGTCAGCGGGCCGGCCCCCGGTGCTCCCGCCCATGGCTCAGGCCTCGGCCTGGGCGGTCGCGGCCTGAGGACCGAGCCAGGCCCGTGCGGTCCGGACCGCGTGGAGGGAGGGCTCCACCGTGTGCACGCGCACGCCCCACACCCGGTGCTGGGCCGACAGCGCGGTGACGGCCGCGGTGGCGTGGTCCCGCTCCGCCGGAACGGGCTCGGCCCCCGAGTCGGAGGCGAGCAGGGTACCCAGGAACCGCTTGCGGGAGGCCGCCACGAGGACGGGGAACCCGAGGGACTGCAGGCGGTCCAGGCCGCGCAGCAGGTCCCAGTTCTGGGTGCCGGCCTTCGAGAAGCCCAGCCCCGGATCCAGGATGAGCTGCTCCGGCAGCACGCCGGCGGCGAGGAACGCCTCCGCGAGGTCCGTCAGCTCGCGTGCCACGTCCTCGACCACGTCCTCGTAGTCGGTCAGGGAGTCCATGGTCTGGGCGGTGCCGCGGTTGTGCATGAGGATGTACGTCGCGCCGGTGCGGGCGATCAGCTCCGGCATGTCCGGCTCATAGTTCAGCCCGGAGACGTCGTTGATGATGACCTCGCCCAGCTTGAGCGCCGCCTCGGCGGTGGCCACGTGCATGGTGTCCACCGAGACGACCGCCCCGGCCTTCAGCAGGGCCTCGACCACGGGCAGGATGCGGTTCTGCTCCGTCAGCGTGTCGACGGCCTCGGCCCCCGGCCGCGTGGACTCACCACCGACGTCGATGATGTCCGCACCGGAGTACAGCAGGCGCAGGCCCTGCTCGATCGCGGCCTCCGCGTCCAGGTAGGCGCCGCCGTCCGAGAACGAGTTGTGCGTGACGTTGAGGATCCCCATCACGAGGGTGCGGTCCGTGGGAAGGTCGGCCAGGGTGCGGCGGCGGATCTTGCGGATCACCGTCATCGGTCCCGTGTTCGGGCCGGTTCCGGTCGATGCGGCCATCGAATCCATCAGGTGTGGTCCTTTCGTGGAGCGGGTGGGATCCGGCCGGCGTCAGCCGTGCAGGATCAGGCTCATCGCCTCGGACCGTGTGGAGGCCTCACGCAACTGGCCCCTCACGGCCGAGGTGACCGTCTTGGCGCCCGGCTTGCGGACCCCGCGCATGGACATGCACATGTGCTCGGCCTCGATCACCACGATCGCCCCGCGCGGGGTCAGGTGGGTCATCAGGGCCTCCACGATCTGCGTGGTCAACCGCTCCTGGACCTGCGGACGCCGGGCGTAGACCTCCACGAGCCGGGCCAGCTTGCTCAGGCCGGTCACCCGGCCCTCCGGGTTCGGGATGTAGCCGATGTGGGCCGCCCCGTGGAAGGGCACCAGGTGGTGTTCGCACGTGGAGTAGAACGGGATGTCCTTCACCAGCACGAGTTCCTCGTGGGAGATGTCGAAGGTGGTGCCCAGGATCTCCCCCGGGTCCTGCACGAGCCCGGCGAAGAACTCGTCGTAGGCCTTGGCCACCCGCTGGGGGGTGTCCTGCAGCCCCTCCCGGTCCGGGTCCTCACCGATCGCCTCCAGGATCTCCCGCACGGCGGCCTGGATGCGGGGGCGGTCCACGCCGGCGGTGCCCGGCTGGCGTTGCTTCTCGTTCACGGTCCCGGTCCTCTTCATTCCTGGTCGGTGCGCGGCAGGTCGGTCCGCGGCAGGTCGGTGCGCGGCAGGTCGCTGGGACCGGCCGGGCCGCCGGGCCGTCCGGTGCCGCCGTCGGGCTCACCGGGCAGCTGGCTACCCGGGGTGGGGTCCACCGTGGGGCTCAACGAGTCCGAGGTGGACTCCGGATCCACCGCCTCCGGTGCGGCGTCGTCCCGAGGCGCCGGGCCGACGTCGCCATTCTTCCCCGCGAGCGCCCGGCGCTCCGCCGGTGACAGCACGGGGGGCTGCGTGGAGACCGGCCGGTCCTCGCTGGACAACCAGACCTGGCGGGGCTCACGCTGGCGGATCCCGGCGAAGATCTCCGCGATCTGGGCCTGGTTCAGGGTCTCCTTCTCCAGCAGCTCATAGGCCAGCCGGTCCAGGATCTCCCGGTTGGCGTTGATGATCCAGTAGGCCTCGTCATGGGCGGCGTCCAGCAGCTGGCGCACCTCGGCGTCCACCATGCCGGCCACCTGCTCGGAGTACTCGCGGCCGCTGCCCATGTCCCGGCCCATGAAGGGCTCGCCGCTGCCGGAGCCGAGCTTCACGGCCCCGACGCGTTCGCTCATGCCGTACTCGGTGACCATCTTCTTGGCCGTGTCCGTGGCCTTGGAGATGTCGTTCGAGGCGCCGGTGGAGGGGTCGTGGAAGATGATCTCCTCGGCCACGCGGCCGCCCATGGCGTAGGCGAGCTGGTCCAGCAGCTCGTTGCGGGTGACCGAGTACTTGTCGTCCTCCGGGACCACCATGGTGTAGCCCAGGGCGCGGCCGCGGGGCAGGATGGTGATCTTGGTGACCGGGGCCGAGTTGCGCAGGCCGGCGGCCACCAGCGCGTGACCGCCCTCGTGGTAGGCGGTGACCTTGCGTTCGTGCTCCTTCATCAGGCGGGAGCGCTTCTGCGGGCCGGCCATGACGCGGTCCACGGCCTCATCGAGGGCGCGGTCGTCGATCAGCTGGGCATTGGAGCGGGCCGTGAGCAGGGCGGCCTCGTTGAGCACGTTGGCCAGGTCCGCACCGGTGAACCCGGGGGTGCGCTTGGCCAGCGAGCGCAGGTCGGTGCCCTCGGCCATGGGCTTGCCCTGCGCGTGCACCGAGAGGATCTGGTGGCGGCCGTCCAGGTCCGGGGCCTCCACGGGGATCTGCCGGTCGAAGCGGCCCGGGCGCAGCAGGGCGGGATCCAGGACGTCCGGGCGGTTGGTGGCCGCGATGAGGATCACGTTGGTGGTGGCGTCGAAGCCGTCCATCTCCACCAGGAGCTGGTTCAGGGTCTGCTCACGCTCGTCGTTGCCGCCGCCCACGCCGGCACCGCGGTGGCGGCCGACGGCGTCGATCTCGTCCACGAAGATGATGGCCGGGGAGTTGGTCTTGGCCTGCTCGAAGAGGTCACGCACGCGGGATGCGCCCACGCCCACGAACATCTCCACGAAGTCCGAGCCGGAGATCGAGTAGAACGGCACGCCCGCCTCGCCGGCCACGGCCTTGGCCAGCAGGGTCTTGCCCGTGCCGGGAGGCCCGTAGAGCAGCACGCCCTTGGGGATCTTGGCGCCCACGGCCTGGAACTTGGCGGGCTCGGCGAGGAACTCCTTGATCTCGTGGAGTTCCTCCACGGCCTCCTCGGCACCCGCCACGTCCACGAAGGTCACCTGCGGCATGTCCTTGGTGATGAGCTTGGCCTTGGACTTGCCGAACTGCATGACCTTGCCGCCGCCACCCTGCATCCGGGACAGCAGGAACCAGAAGACCAGGCCGATCAGCAGGAAGGGGATGAGGAAGCCCAGCATGGACAGCAGCCAGTTGTTCTGCACCGGCTCGTCCGTGAAACCGTCCAGCCCGGAGTCGTCGATGGCCGCCACGACGTTCTCGGCACGGGCCGTGGAGTAGTAGAAGTAGACGTCCGTACCGAGGTCCCGGCCGTCCTGGGAGTAGGACTCGCGCAGGGTCAGGTCGACCCGCTGTTCACCGTCCTGGATCTTCGCCTGGGCCGCCTTGTTCTCCTGAAGCAGCGTCAACCCCACGTTGGTGTCCACGCGGGCGGAGGAGCCCTGGGTCAGCGCCGGGATGATCAGCATCAGGAACACGGCGGCCAAAACGATCCAGATGATCGGGCCCTTGAAGACCTTCTTGGCTTTCAACAACTCTCCTGACCTTCGACCTGCGCGGTGGGCACGGCGTGTCCACGTCGGTACGGCGGCATGCGGGGGGCCGCGCGGGGTCACTGACGCGAGCCACCGGACCAGGGCACAGCCGTACCCGTCCACGGTACCGGGCGTCAGTCTACGGGGGACTCCTGGGGCCCGGCCGTTCGCAACCGGAGGAATGGCTGGGCGACGGCTGCAGGGCGCCTGTTCGGGGCTGACTGTGGGGGCGCGATCACCACCTGTGGATAACCGCCGCACGATGCCGCGGAGCATCGGAGACTGGGGTGGTGCGTCATCCCCGTCCGCTCCCGGAGGCTCTGAGGGTCGGCGTGTTCACCCGCGCCGAGGCCCTGGCGGCCGGGGTGTCCGTCGAGCGGCTTCGGCGCCGGGACATCGTGCGGGTCAGCCGGGGACGGTACCGCTGGCGTGGGCCCCGCACCGAGCCCGCGGCCACCACGCAGTCCGGCCCTGCAGGACCCGAGATCGGCTCGACCGAGGCGGGTCCCGTCCACAGGTCGTTGCCGTTGGCGTCCACCGTCCTGGCCGCGGTGCCCGACTCCTGTGCATCCCACACCACGGCCGCCCTGCTCCGATCATGGTGGCTTCCGGAGCAGTGGGTCTCTCCGCCGACGGTGCACGTCATCCGTCCGGCCTCTCGATCACGGTTGGAGCGTCGCCCCGTGGTCACGCACTTCTCCGACGTTCTGGACGAGGACATCGTGCGCATCCACGGCCGCCGGGTCACCTCGGTGGAGAGGACGTGGCTGGACTGTGCCTCCCTGTTGACCCTCACGGAGCTCGTGATGCTGGGTGACTCCCTGGTCCGGGTGCCCCGCGCCTGGGCGGAGTCACGGAGCGAACCCTCCACCACGGTGCAGCGGCTTCGAGACGGTGTGGGCCGGTATGCGGGCCTGTCCGGAATCACCAGGGCGCGGGAGGCATTGGGCCTGATCAGGACGAGCTCTGACTCTCCGAAGGAGTCCCAGTTCCGGCTGGCGATGCTCCGGGCCGGGCTCCCCGAGCCGACGTTGCAGGTCGAATGCTGGGACCCCGAGTACTCGGCACATTTCCCGGCCACCGCAGACCTGGGCTACCCCGGTTGGAAGATCGCCCTCCAGTACGAGGGGGAGCACCACGGCAACACAGAGCAGCTGAAGAGGGACCTACGGCGCGATCAGGCCTTCATCCGGCAGGGCTGGACCGTGTTGAGGTTCGGCGCAGACGATGCCCGCGAGGGATTCCGCGGCGCGATCGGCCTGGTGCGCCGGGCCATCCGCACGGTAGCCGCCTGACGGAAGAAATTCTCGGGGGGTTGGGGGGGGGGGGGGGGGGGGGGCCGGCGGCCGGGGGGGGGGCCCCACCCCCCCCCAGAAAATGGGGGGGGGGGGTCC
>NZ_JBFARZ010000007.1:0-180181 GCF_040677445.1 Citricoccus sp. NPDC055426 | reverse complement strand
CGTGGACGCGCAGGCCGTGACCCGCGAGGATGGCCGCCGTCGGCAAGCCGATGTAACCCAGGCCGATCACGGCAACGCTGGAGATGTCAGTCATGCGGTCCCCTTTGGTGTTGTGACTTTTCGAGTCGTCATAAGCCACTTTTGTTCGATCTGATCCGTGAATGAGTATACGAACGGAAAGCGCTGTCATTGCCATTGGGCGACGAGCACCCGTAACAGCGAGGACAGTTCCGGGTGAGTATCGAGTACTGTCCACCGGGGTCCGTAGCTTGATACGTGGCTAAGTTGCTCTTGTGAGCACCTTCCTCGTCACCGGCGGCGCCGGCTTCATTGGGTCCAACTTCGTCCACTACGTGCTGGAGGTCACGGACCACCGCGTCATCGTGCTAGACAAATTGACGTATTCGGGCAACCGCGCTTCTCTGGACGATCTGCCTCCTAGCCGAGTGACGCTCATGCGAGGGGACATCGCGGACGTTGACCTCCTGGACGAGCTCATGCCCAAAGTGGATGCCGTGGTGCACTACGCGGCCGAGTCCCACAACGACAAGTCGCTCAATGACCCGCGGCCCTTCGTGGACACCAACATCGTGGGGACCTACGCGCTGATCGAGGCAGCCCGTCGGCATGACGTCCGGTTTCATCACATCTCAACGGATGAGGTCTATGGGGATCTGGAACTGGACGATCCGGAACGGTTCACCGAGTCCACTCCGTATAACCCCTCCAGCCCCTACTCCTCGACCAAGGCAGGCTCCGACCTGCTGGTGCGAGCGTGGGTGCGCTCCTTCGGTCTTCGGGCCACCATCTCCAACTGTTCCAACAACTATGGCCCCCATCAGCACGTGGAGAAGTTCATCCCGCGCCAGATCACCAACGTCATCGACGGCGTCCGCCCACGGCTCTATGGCGAGGGGCTCAACGTGCGGGACTGGATCCACGCGAACGACCACTCCTCGGCAGTGCTGACCATCCTCGAGCGTGGCCGATTGGGGGAGACGTACCTCATCGGCGCGGATGGAGAGCACAATAACAAGACCGTCATCGAATCCATCCTGGAGATCATGGGCGAACCCGCCGATGCCTACGACCACGTGGTCGACCGCCCCGGACATGACCTGCGCTACGCGATCGACTCCACCAAGCTGCGCACTGAGCTCGGCTGGTTCCCGCAATATTCCGACTTCCACGCCGGTCTGGAGGCCACCGTGCAGTGGTACCGGGATAATGAACAGTGGTGGCGGCCGCAGAAGGCGGCGGCAGAGGCCAGGTACCAACTGACGGGACAGTGACGGGCATGGCGCAGACGGCAAGGCAAGAAGGTGCGACGGCGGCCGTGCAGTTCTCGAAACCCCTCACAGCCCAGCCCACCACCATCCCTGGCCTTACCCTCTTCGACCTCAATGTGCACGGTGACAACCGAGGCTGGTTCAAGGAGAATTGGCAACGGCAGAAGATGACCGAGCTAGGCATGCCGGATTTCGGGCCCGTGCAGAACAACATCTCCTTCAACGCCAGCCGCGGTACTACCCGTGGAATCCACGCCGAGCCCTGGGACAAGTACATCTCCGTGGCCACCGGCTCCGTGTTCGGCGCCTGGGTGGATCTGCGCCAGGGCAGCACCTTCGGCAAGGTGTTCACCGCCGTGATCGACCCGTCCACGGCGATCTACGTGCCCCGCGGTGTGGGCAACGCCTTCCAATCCCTCGAGGACAACACCGCTTACACCTATCTGGTCAACGACCACTGGTCCGCCGAGGCGCAGGCGCAGTACACCTTCCTCAACCTCGCCGACTCCGCGGTGGCCATCGACTGGCCCATCTCGCTGGATGAGGCAGCGTTATCGGACAAAGACCGCGCCCACCCACCCCTGACCGAAGTGGTCCCCATGGCCCCGACCACCACCCTTGTCCTCGGTGCCAGGGGGCAGCTGGGCCGGGAACTGAGCCGGCAGCTGGCCGACCGTCCCGGCGTGAGGGCCCTGGAACGGGACGATTTCGACCTGGCCGACCCGGCCGCCGTCGGGCGTATTGACTGGCGCCGCGTGGGCACCGTGGTGAACGCCGCCGCTTACACTGCCGTGGATGAGGCCGAGACCGAGGCCGGCGGTGCGGCCGCGTGGGCCGCCAACGCCGAGGGCGTGGCGCGGCTGGCCCAGGCCTGCACGCAACACCAGGTGACGCTCATCCACGTCTCCACGGACTACGTGTTCGACGGCACTCGCGAGGGAGCCTATGCGGAGGCCGATCCGCTGCGCCCGGTGAACGCCTATGGAACCTCCAAGGCTGCCGGGGACCTGGCCGTCGGGGTGGTGCCGCGGCATTACCTGCTGCGGACCTCCTGGGTGATCGGGGAGGGGAAGAACTTCGTGCGCACCATGCAGTCGCTGGCCGAGCGCGGCATCGCACCCTCCGTGGTGGCCGACCAGGTCGGCCGGCTGACCTTTACACGGGACCTGGCCGAGGCCATCATCCATCTGCGCAACGGTGACGCCCCCTACGGGACGTACAACGTGACCAACGGGGGAGAGCCGGGGAGCTGGGCCGAGGTTGCCCGGCGCGTGTACGCGGACGCCGGCCGGCCGTCGTCGCAGATCACCGAGGTGAGCACCGAGGAGTACTTCGCCGGCAAGTCCGTGGCGCGCAGGCCACTGAACTCCGTGCTGGACCTGGCCAAGCTCGAGGCCACCGGCTTCACGCCGCGGGACCAGTGGGAAGCCCTCGAGGAGTACCTCGCGGACTCCCGGCCGTAGACCGGGATCACACCGGCGTCTGGGCGCTACCGCCATAGACTGTTCCTCGGAGTCCGCTTCCATCCGAGGAGACACATGGTCGAGACCACTGCCGGCGTGCCCTACCCCCTGGGTGCTACCCCAGACGAGGACGGGACGAACTTCGCGCTCTCCGTCGGCGAGGACGCAGAGAAGGTCGAGCTGTGCCTGGTGGACGCTGAAGGCGCAGAGACCTGCGTGGAGCTGGTGGAGCGCTCCGGGAACACCTGGCACGCGCACGTGGCGGGCGTGGGGGACGGCCAGCTGTACGCCTACCGGGTGCACGGTCCCTGGGATCCGGCGTCCGGGCTGCGCTACAACGCCGCCAAGATCCTCCTGGACCCCTACGCCAAGGCCATCACTGGGGACTTCAACTGGGGCCAGTACCAGTTCTCCTACGACTTTGAGGACCACGACGCGATCGACACCTCCGACTCGCTGGGACACACCATGCTCGGCGTGGTGGTGGGCGACTCCTTCGACTGGGGTGAGGACGAACGCCCGGACATCCCCTTCAACGAGACCGTCATCTATGAGACCCATGTCAAGGGCATGACCAAGCTCCATCCGGAAGTGCCCGAAGAGGCGAGGGGCACCTACGCCGGGCTGGCCCACCCCACGGTGGTAGAGCACCTCACGAGGCTGGGGGTCACCGCCGTGGAGCTGATGCCGGTGCACCAGTTCACCAACGACTCCTCCCTGCAGGACAAGGGGCTCTCGAACTACTGGGGGTACAACACCCTCGGGTACTTCGCCCCGCAGAACACCTATTCCTCCGCCGGAGACACCGGCGGACAGGTGCGAGAGTTCAAGCAAATGGTCAAGGATCTGCACGCCGCCGGGCTCGAGGTCATCCTGGACGTGGTATACAACCACACCGCCGAGGGCAACCACATGGGCCCCACGCTGTCTTTCCGCGGGATCGACAACGTGAACTACTACCACCTGGTGGAGGGCGACGAGCGCCACTACATGGACTACACCGGGACCGGGAACTCGCTGGACCTGTCCCACCCGATGGCGCTGCAGCTGGTGATGGATTCCCTGCGCTACTGGGTGCAGGAGATGCACGTGGACGGCTTCCGGTTCGATCTGGCCACCACGCTGACCCGTTCGGAAGGCCAGCAGGGCCCGGACATGTTGGGCGGCTTCTTCGACGTGGTCCGGCAGGACCCGGTCCTGCGCACCGTGAAGCTCATCGCCGAGCCCTGGGACGTGGGCTGGGCCGGCTACCAGGTCGGCAACTTCCCGGGGCTCTGGAGCGAGTGGAACGGCAAGTACCGGGATACCGTCCGGGACTTCTGGCGTGGGGAGCCCGGCACGCTGGCGGAGTTCGCCACCCGCATCACCGGCTCGGCCGACCTCTATGAGGACGACGGGCGTACCCCGCGGGCCTCGGTGAACTTCGTGACCGCCCACGACGGCTTCACCCTGCGGGACCTGGTCTCCTACAACGAGAAGCACAACGAGGCCAACGGCGAGGACAACAACGACGGCGAATCCCACAACAGCTCCTGGAACTGCGGCGTGGAGGGGGAGACGGATGATACCGAGATCCTCCGGCTCCGTGCCCAGCAGCAGCGGAACTACCTGGCGACGCTGATGATCAGCCAGGGCGTGCCGATGCTCAGCCACGGAGACGAGCTGGGCCGTACCCAGCAGGGCAACAACAACGTCTACGCCCAGGACAACGAGCTGTCCTGGATCCACTGGGACGAGGCGGACGAGGACCTGATCGAGTTCACCGCGCGGGCGATCGCGTTGCGGCAGCAGCATCCGGTGTTCCGGCGCCGGCGGTACTTCGACGGCCGGCCCGCCGCCCGCGCCGACTCGATGGCCCTGCCGGACATCGTCTGGCTCGAACCGGACGCCACCGCCAAGGACGAGTCCGACTGGGAGACGTACTACGCCCAGTCGATCGCCTTCTTCCTCAACGGCCACGACCTGGCCGAATCTGAACGGAACGGCGACGATAACGGGGGTGGGGGAGACCACGACTTCTACGTGCTGCTCAACGCGTACTGGGAGCCGGTGGAATACACCCTGCCCGGTGAGCCGTTCCCGGACACCTGGGACCTGGTGGTGGACACCGCCGAGGCCACCCCGGACACCACCGAGTTCTCCGCCGGGGACCGGATCTCCGTGCCCGGCCGCGGCATCGTCATCCTGCAGTCGGCGCAGCGGTGACCATGGCGCGAGGCTCCGCTCGCACTGTTGACGGTGTCACGCAGTCCGGAAATATCCACGGACGCGCCGTCCGGCGGAGTGTACTGGTGGTGGGGATCGTCGTCGGTCTTTCTCTGGTGGTGCTTACGTGGCTCGTGCTGCTTCCGCGGACCAATCCGGCGCCACGCGTGGACGCGTTGCTGGTGCTGTACACCCAGGACGCCGTCTACGACCGGGCTGTGGAACTCGCGAACGACGGCGTGACCGACCTGCTCATCGTCTCCCACCCCCAGGGTGCCGATGACCGTCTGTGCGGCAACTCGCGGGTGGGCACGGAAGCGGAGATCGTGTGCTTCAGTCCGGAACCGGTCACGACCCAGGGCGAGGCCATGATTGGCTCCGACCTGGCTCGGGAACGCGGGGCTGAAAGTCTGGGCATCCTCACCTTCGACAATCATCTGGAGCGTTCACGGATGATTGTCTCCCGCTGTTGGGACTCTTCTCTGCATCTCTACGAGTTTGAGCGGGACTTCGACCCAGCCAAGCGCGCGTACCAGGTGGTCTACGGAGTTGCCGCTTTCGGCAAAACACTGTTGACCCCGGGGTGCTCTACAGAGTTCCCGCGGCCCGTCGAGGGCGCTGTCGAGTGGGCCAAGGACCTCACCCGCCCCAAATCGTGAAGTGATTCCCCACGAGAGGTGATTAGTACGCGCCGTCCTTGCCGACGACGGCTTTGGCGGTTCTTCCCAAGATCAGCAGATCCTGCACGAAGGACCAATTCTCCACGTAGTAGAGGTCGAGCCTTACCGACTCGTCCCAGCTCAGATCCGAGCGCCCACTGACCTGCCACAGACCGGTGATGCCGGGCTTCACGAGCAAACGACGGGAGACATGCTGCTCGTACTCGGCGACCTCATCCGGAAGCGGCGGGCGGGGGCCGACGAGGGACATATCGCCGACGAAGACATTCCAGAGTTGGGGAAGCTCGTCGATGGAGTACCGACGGATGAAGGCCCCGAATTTGGTGATCCGGGGGTCGTCTTTCATCTTGAAGAGCACTCCGGATCCCTCGTTCTGCTCCTGTAGTTTTGCCAGTCGCGCCTCGGCGTCCACCACCATGGAACGGAACTTGTGCATGTAGAAACGTTCCCCGTCCTTCCCAACGCGTTGCTGATGGAAGAACGCCGGTCCGGGATCATCGATCTTGACGGCCAATGCGAACGCCAGAAGAAAAGGTGAGAGTACAAGGAGACCAATGCCCGAGGCGACGATATCGAAGCTTCTCTTCAGGAATATTTCGGGCCCACCGAGTCGTGGTGTGGAAACGTGGATCAGAGACAGGCCGGCGACGGGCTGGGCGTGGATGCGCGGTCCGGCAATGTCCGTCAGTGCGGGAGCCATGATCTGGCTGATCCTGCGGTCCGCAAGTTCCCATCCCAGTTGACGTACCGTGCGTGTCTTGAGGGGGACGCCTGCAGAGATTGCCAGAGCATCTGCATCGTATTCCTCAAGGACCCGGAGAACGTCAGGGATAGACTGCGAAACGCTGGCGACTGGGAGGGGCAGCCCTTCCTCGCCCGCCGGAGAATCTAGGCGGAACCCGGGAAGTATAGCTGCGACAGGCTTGTATCCAGCTGCGGGCACCTCAGACAGTGACCTGTTGAGATGCTGGACCGCGCTGGGATTTCCAAGGATGACCACGCGCCGGATGGATCGACCGGATGCACGTTCTCGGGCTAGCTGTCTACGCAGGAACCAGCGGCCAAGGAGGAGGACCACGAGTCCGAGGGGGAGGGCTGTACCTACGTAGCCTCGAGCCAGATCGAGAGTAAAGACATAGGAGATGATGGCGATGAGCCCGAAAAGGTAGATCGACGCCATGGCCACGCGCTTGTACTCGTCTGGACCAGCCCCCAGAATCTTCAGATCCCTTGATTTGAAGAAGCCCAGGAACATCCACCAGGCGAAGCAGAGGAAGACGCTGAAACTCAGATAGGACGCGTCCCAGGTGCCTTCAAGTTCGGCTCCGCTGGAGAAGCCGAACCGAATGACTTGTGCAGCGGTAACCGAAATTACGATGGCTAAGGCATCCACACCGCCCATTCTCGATACGACCCTGACGGTCCACGGCCGACTGCGTTTAGCCGCCTTCTTGGATTCCGTGTGCGTAAGTACTGCCGTAGGCATGCCGTGCAGGTCCTCCAGATTGTTCCCCTTGCGAAGCTCCTTGATGCCACTTGGTTCAGCGGGCACTCGCTGTGAAGTGCGCGCAACTGGACCAATCCAGCGATGAAGTAACTGTAACTGACTCCGGGGTTTCCGGACTTCTTCGCTTCGTGCGCTGTAACCGTTCAGAAGAGGTCGTTGATGAGATTGATACGGAGGGCCCGTCGAATTGCGAACTAGAATCCGCCGCATGATCAGAGACATATTCATGATGCGCCTTGTCAGGTGCGTTTGCTGTGCTGAGGAGACAGGCATCGTGATCCTGCAGTCTGCCCAACGGTGAACCTGGACCAGTTGATGGACGGGCAGAACGCCGGCGGCCGGGGCCCGAGTAGAGGGCGCGAGGCCCGGGCGCGGCGCCTGCGGAATGCGACGGGCCGGCGTCGTACCCGCCGCTGGATCCTGCGCGGCGCGGGACTGGTGGTGATCGCGTTCCTAGGGGTTGGTGTCATTCTTGCGTGGTTGACCGTGAACCCGCGGGTGAATCCGGCGCCGAAGGTAGATGCGCTGATCGTGCTGGCCACCCAGGCCGGCGCCCACGACGAGGCGCGGCGATTGGCCGAGGAGGGCGTGACCGACCTGCTGCTCGTCTCGACTCCGGAGAATGCACCGGCGAGCCTGTGCCAGGAGTCTCCGGGCGGGGCCACGGTGGAGTGTTTCGCCCCGGAGCCGGTGACGACGCAGGGAGAGGCGATCGTCGGGACCGAGCTGGCGCGTCAGCACGGGGTGGAGAACCTCGGCGTGCTGACGTTCGACCACCACATCGAGCGCTCCCGCATGCTCGTGGATCGGTGCTGGGACGGCGAGCTGCACATGTACGAGTTCGAGCCGGTGCGCGGCAAGCGTGGATACGTCTACGACTTCGTCTACGCCATGGCTGCCTATGCAAAAACGTTCTTGACGCCGGGGTGCTCCGCGGAGCCGCCGGAGTGGCTGCAGACGCCGATCGGCAAGATCAAGCTGGAGCGGTGAGCCCGCTCTCCGGGTAGACTGATATACCCTCTACATCAGTTACTAACTGATTTGGGAAGTGTTTCTGATGCTATACGCCATTCCGCCGATCACGCCTGACGACGGAGCGATCCTGGACGCTCTTGCCTTGATGCGGTCGGAGCTTCGCTCCAGTCTGGCTCGACCGCGCCGGTGGCAGGGGACATTGCGGCGTCAGCTCAAGGCGCGTGCAGTGCGCGGGTCAAACAGCATCGAAGGCATCGATGTCAGCAATGATGAGGCCTTCGCCATCGTGGGCCACGAAGAGCAAGACGTCTCGGTGGACAAGGCGTGGCTGGCGGTCAAGGGATATTCCGATGCCATGACGTACAGCCGCATCGTTGCGCAGGGTGCCGCACCATCCCTCGATGAATCCCTGCTCAAGGGGCTGCATTTCATGGTTCAGGGGTACGACTTGTCCAAACACCCGGGTCAATTCCGCACCGGGGACATCCATGTCCTGGAAGAAGAGACGGATCGCACGGTGTACACAGGGCCAGACGCGGACCTGGTGCCGGACTTGGTGGCTGAGTTCATGGCGAGCCTCGCCCAGTACGCAGACGCCGGTGTTCCGGCGGTGATTCAAGGGGCTATGGCCCATCTGAATCTCGTGATGATCCACCCCTTCGGGGACGGCAATGGCCGCATGTCCAGGATCCTCCAGTCCTTCCTCCTCTACAGGGATGAGATCGAGGAAGCTGTCTTCGTGTCCATCGAGGAGTATCTGGGGCGGAATACGAAGGCCTACTATGACATCCTCGCGGAGGTAGGCCGGGGCAGCTGGCGACCACAGGGGGATGCCAGCCCCTGGGTTGAGTTCAATCTGACAGCCCACTACCGCCAGGCCCGCACCGTCCAGCGGCGGATCTGGCTGCTCAGCAGGATCGCCGAGCGTGTTGATGAGCTGGTGGACCGCCACGGAGTGCCCGAGCGCTGCGCTCCTGTGGTGGAGACGTGCTTTGCGGGATGGCGGATCCAGAACGCCACCTACCGGGACATCGCAGGGGTCAGTGCCAACGTCGCCTCGCGAGACCTGCGCCTCCTGGTGGACACCGGGATTCTGCAGAACCGCGGCCTCAAAAAGGGGGCCTGGTACATGCCCGCGGACGGCGAGGTCTCACGGCTTCGTTCCCTCCGTGGGGAGTCGGAAGACCTGTTTCCGGCTGGCCTTGATCCCTACCGGCTACTGCGCCGGGGAGAGACCCTCCCTACCAGTGCCGACGTTAGGATGGTTGGATGATCATCGGCATCGGCGTGGACGTCGTCCTGGTAACCCGCTTCAAACACCAGTTGGAGAAGGCACCTGCCCTCCGCGACCGTCTGTTCACACCGGCCGAGCGCGAACTCAACATCCGTTCCCTGGCCGCACGCTTCGCCGCCAAGGAGGCCGTGGCCAAAGCGCTCGGAGCCCCGGCCGGCATGAACTGGCAGCACTGCCAGGTGGACGTGGACGCCGCCGGCGCTCCGCACGTGGTGGCGATCGGAACTGTGGCCGACGTGGCAGATGCCAAGGGAGTCAAAAAGTGGCACCTGTCCCTCAGCCATGATGGGGATGTGGCTACCGCGATGGTGGTCGCGGAGGGCTGACCCTTTCTGCTGGAGGCAATGCCATGATCCACGCTTACACCGGAGCCGCCGTCAGGGCAGCCGAGAAACCCCTGCTCGACGCCGGTCACGGCGCGGTGCTGATGCGGCGGGCCGCTTGGGGGTTGGCCGCTGCGGTGTTGCGCGTGCTTCGCGCTCGCGGATCGGTAGCCGGTTCGACCGTGGCGGCGCTGGTCGGCATGGGCAACAACGGCGGGGATGCACTCTGGGCGTTGAGTTTCCTGCGCCGGCGTGGCGTGGACGCAGTGGCCGTGCCGACCGGGAAGGCGATGCACGAGGCTGGGCTGGCCGCACTCCGATCAGCTGGCGGCCGGGTGGCCGATCGGATACCGGAGGGCACGACGTTGCTGATCGACGGCGTCCTCGGGACCGGAGCCCGGGGCGGCTGGGAGCCGCCGCGCGTGCCGGAGGGAGTGGCCGTCGTCGTGGCCTGTGACCTGCCGTCCGGGGTGGACGCCGACACGGGGCACGTGGCCGGGGGAGTGATACCCGCCGACGTGACCGTGACCTTCGGGGCGCTCAAGACCGGACTGGTGGTGGGCGCCGGAGCACACGCCGCCGGTCGGGTGGAGCTCGTGGACATCGGCCTCGGCCCGCACTTGGGGGAGGCGGACGTCTCCTCGCTGGAGCGCGAGGATGCGCTCGCGGTCTTCACCCCGCCCGCCTGGGACGACCACAAGTACAGCCGCGGGGTGCTCGGGGTCTGTGCCGGGTCCGAGCAGTACCCGGGAGCCGCGGTGCTGGTGTGTTCGTCGGCGATCGCCACCGGGGTGGGCATGGTGCAGTACGCCGGCCCCCGGCGGGCCGCTGATCTCGTCCTGGCGGCGCACCCCGAGGTGGTGGCCGGGCCAGGTGTGGAGGGCAAGGCCCAGGCCTGGGTGGTCGGGCCGGGGCTGGGATCCGATGATGACGCCCGGCGGCGACTGGCCGAAGTGATTGACGTGTGCGTGGGTGGCGGGTTGCCGCTCGTCCTGGATGCCTCCGCGCTGGACCTGGTGGGGCTGGAGTACGTGGGCCGGCTCTGCGATGCCGGGTGCGAGGTGGTGCTGACGCCTCATCAGGGGGAGCTGGTGAAGCTGGTGGACCGGCTGGTCCCCGAGATCGCTGACGGCTTCTCGGACCTGGCGAAAGCCGACCCCGTGGCCGCCGCGCGCCGCACGGCCGAGGCGCTGGCCGTCGTCGTGATTCTCAAAGGTTCCACGACCGTGTGTGCCGCGCCCGGCGGCCGGACCCTGGTGCACAACGAGGGTGGAGCGGAGCTGGCCACGGCCGGCACGGGGGACTGCCTGGCCGGGCTGGTGGGTTCGGCCCTGGCCCGGACGGAGCGTGGCGATCCGGTCTCCACGGTGGAGAAGGCCGCCGCGGCGGCCTGGCTGCACGGGATGGCCGGAACGCTGGCCGCCGACGCGGGACCGTTCGGCGCGTCGTCGCTTCCGAGTGCGGTGCGTCACGCTCTAACCGATCAGTAGCTGGCAGTTCCCCGGGGAAGCCCGGAGTTGCCCCGTTTCCACTGGAAGCGGGGCCGGGGTGCGGTGGTACGTTGCACTGTCGCCTGAGATCGTCTCGACGAAATTGCGTGAGGGGTGCACATGCCGGAAGAGAGCAAGCACATCAAGTACCGGACTGAATACGTCCGGCGGAAGCGGTTCTCCGCGCGCCAGCTTCAGATCGTGGCCGCCGTCATCCTCGTGGTGGTCATCGGCGTCCTGCTCGGAGTGATCCTGACGGGCTGAGTCGTGTCCAGCGGCCCCTCAGCCGCAGGAGCCCCCTTAGCATGGATGGCAAGATCGCCGGAGACACAGAACGGGGGAATCCACAGTGGTCGCGGTAGCAGGGCAGAGGACCGAGACGTCCCCTGCCCGGAACGCATCGCGGCAGGGCTTCCGCCCCGACGTCCAGGGACTGCGTGCCGTCGCCGTGGGCGTGGTGCTCATCTACCACGCCGGGGTGCCGTTCCTGCCCGGCGGGTACATCGGCGTGGACGTCTTCTTCGTCATCTCCGGCTTCCTGATCACCGGGCTGCTGCTGAAGGAACTCGACCAGACCGGCCGCATCTCCCTCTCAGGTTTCTACGCCCGCCGGGCCCGGCGCATCCTGCCGGCCGCCGTGACCGTCCTGGCCGTCACCGCCGCCCTCACCCTGCTGTTCCTGCCGCGCACGCGGTGGGAGGGGATCGGCGCCGAGACCATCGCCGCCGGCCTCTTCGCCGTCAACTGGCTGCTCGCCGGCTCGGAGGCCGACTACCTCCAGGAGGGGGCCGCCGCCAGCCCGCTGCAGCACTACTGGACGCTGGCCGTGGAGGAACAGTTCTACCTGATCTGGCCCCTGCTGCTGGTGGGTGCGGCACTCCTGGCCCGCCGCCGGCCTGGGACGGCCGGAGCCTCCAGGCTCAGGGTCCTGGTCATCGCCGCGGTGCTGCTCCTCTCGGTGCCCTCACTGGCCTACTCGATCTACTACACCGCTGCCGATCCCGGCCCGGCCTACTTCGTCACCACCACGCGGTTGTACGAGCTCGGGATCGGCGCGGCCACCGCGGTCTTCGCCACCCGGCTGGCCGGGATCCCCCGCCGGGTGGCCGTGATCCTGGGCTGGGCCGGCCTGGCGGGCATCCTCGCCGCAGCGGTGTTCTACACGGCGGACACGGCGTTCCCGGGAGCCGCTGCCCTGCTCCCGACCCTGGGCGCCGCCGCCGTCATCGTCGCCGGCCTGAACGGCCGGGACCGCTCGGGGGCGGGCCGCCTGCTCTCGCTCCGGCCGATGACCTGGGCGGGGGACATCTCCTACTCCTGGTACCTGTGGCACTGGCCGCTGGTGGTCATCGCCACCGAGCTGGCAGGCGGGCTGACCGTGCCGGCCGGGCTGGCCGTCGTCGTGCTCTCCGCCGTGCCCGCCTGGCTGAGCTACCGCTACCTGGAGCGGCCCTACCTGCGGTGGCGCCTCGTGAAGCCGAACGGCCGCGCGCTGCGCGCCGGGGGAGCCGGGATGGCCGTGGCCGCGCTCGCCGGGGTGCTGCTGGTGACGGTGCCGTCCCCGGTGACGCCGGGTCCCACGGCAACCATCACCACCGTCCAGGACGAGGACGGCACCCAGCGCACGGTGGAGGTGTACGGCGCGGAGGCCCTGGCCGTGGACCCCTCGGTGGGCCGGGTGGAGAACGCGGGCGGGTTCATGCCGGCCGCGGAGGACGCCACCGAGGACTACCAGCGCAACCCCCAACAGGGCTGCCACATCCACGGGAAGGGCTCGGAACCGCGGGCCTGCGTCTACGGGGATCCCGGCGCGGAGTACACGGTGGCCCTGGTGGGGGACTCGCATGCGGCGCACTGGGTCCCGGCCCTGAAGCGGGTGGCGGGGGAGCGGGGCCTACGGCTGGAGTCCTACACCAAGTCCGCCTGCCCGCTCTCCACCGTGGTGGTCCGGGACACCGCGGACGGCACGCCGAACACGGACTGCCGCCACTGGGGCGAGAACGTGATGTCCCACCTTCAGCAGAGCCAGCCGGACCTGGTGCTGGTCACCAGTTCCCGGCATTCGAAGCCCGACGGCGGCCGGTACGCCCACGGCGCGGCCGCGGCCTGGCAGCGGCTCCAGGATGCCGGGCTCCGTGTGGGCGTGGTGCTGGATGTGCCCCGGCCGGACATCGACGTGCCGGAGTGCGTGGTGGGGGCCGCCGGAGATGTCGGGAATGTCGGGGAGGCGGGAGCGCCGGGCGCGCTGGCCGAGTGCGCCGTGCCCCGGGACGAGGCCCTCGCGAAGAGTGGGCGCTCGGAGCAGGAGGTGGCGCTCGCGCAGGTGGACGGGATCCCGGCGGTGGACCTCGCCCCGAAGATCTGTCCCGAGGAGCAGTGCTCCCCGGTGATCGGCGGCGTGCTGCTCTACCGCGACTCCCACCACCTCACGGCCACCTACGCCGCGACGCTGGCCCCGGACCTGGACCAGGCGCTCGTGGACGAGGGGCTGCTGGACGGTGCGGGCGGGGACTGACGGGCGGACTGACGGGCGTGCTGACGGCGTGCTGACGGGGTGTTGACGGCGTGTTGCCGGGGACACCGGGTCTGGCGGCGCCCGGCGGACGTATGATCAGCCGGACGATATCGGCGCCTGGATCAGGCAATCCCCTGGGGTGTGGCATGGCAACAGTGACCAGGACGCTGGTGCCGCCGGCCGTTCCGGGCGGCACGACGTCCGGCGAGAAGAAGAAGACGTTCCGGGCGGACATCCAGGGCCTGCGGGCCGTGGCCGTCGGGGTGGTGCTGCTGTACCACGCCGGGGTCCCCCTGGTGCCGGGCGGCTACATCGGCGTGGACGTGTTCTTCGTGATCTCCGGCTTCCTCATCACCGGCCTGCTGCTCAAGGAGCTCGGCGAGAACGGGCGCATCTCCCTGGCGGGCTTCTACGCCCGGCGTGCCCGGCGGATCCTGCCCGCCGGCCTGATCGTCCTGGCCGTGACGGCGTTGCTCAGCGTCCTGTTCCTGCCGCGCACCCGCTGGGATGAGATCGGCGTGCAGATCATCGCCAGTGCCTTCAACGGGGTCAACTGGGTCTTCGCGGCTTCCGAGGCCGACTACCTCCAGGCCGGCGCCGCCGCCAGCCCCCTCCAGCACTTCTGGACGCTGGCCGTGGAGGAACAGTTCTACATCGTCTGGCCGCTGCTGCTCGTGGCCGCGGCGTTCTTCGCCCGGGCCGGCGGCGCGCGGCGGGGGCGCCGGGGAGGCCGGCGCGCCGTGCCCGACGACGGCCGGCGGCTCCGCGTCCTGGTCATCAGCGCGGTGCTCATCATCCTGTTGCCCTCGCTGGCCTACTCCGTCCACCTCACGACCACCGACCCGGGGCCGGCCTACTTCGTCACCACCACCCGGCTGTACGAGCTGGGCATCGGGGCCCTCGTGGCGGTCTTCGCCACGCAGCTGGCCCGCCTGAACCGCACGGTGGCCCTGGCCCTGGGCTGGGCCGGCCTCGCGGCCGTGGTGGCCGCGGCGGTGCTGTACTCCGCGGACACCGCGTTCCCCGGCGCCGCCGCCCTGTTGCCGACCCTGGGCTCGGCCGCCATCATCGTCTCCGGCATGGCCGGCCGGGACCGGACGGGGGTGGGCCGCCTGCTCTGCCTGCGGCCCATGGTCTGGGTGGGCGGGGTGTCCTACTCGCTGTACCTGTGGCACTGGCCCCTGGTGGTCATCGCCGACCACCTGATGGGCGGGCTGACCGTGCCGGCCGGCCTGGCCGTCGTCGTGCTGTCCTTCCTGCCGGCCTATGCGAGCCTGAAGTGCATCGAGCAGCCGTTCATGAGGTGGCGGTTCGTGCAGCCCTCCGTGACGGCCCTGCAGGTCGGCGCCATCGGGATGCTCAGCCTGGCCATCGTCGGCGGGAGCTTCCCCCTGCTGATGCGGGCCGCCACCCCCGCCCCGGTCCCGGCCGTGACCGCCGTCCAGCAGGGCGGGAACGGGGCCGGCGGAGCCTCGGTGTATGGGGCGGAGGCCCTGGCGGTGGAACCGTCCACCGGCCTGGTGGAGAACGTCACCGCCGGGTATACGCCGAGCGCGGTGGACGCGGCCGCGGACCAGTCGAGGGTCTACGCCGACGGCTGCCACGTCACGGGGTCCGCGTCCGCGGCGCAGGCGTGCGTCTACGGGACGGTGGACGCGGAGTTCACGGTGGCCGTGGTCGGGGACTCCCACGCCGCGAACTGGGTTCCCGCGCTCACCCGTCTGAGCGAGGGACGCCAGATCCGGCTGGAGTCATACAGTAAGTCATCCTGCCCGCTCTCCGCCGAGGCCATCCTCACCGACCGTCACCGGGTCAGCGAGCACTGTCTCCACTGGGGCCAGAACGTCATCGAGGAGCTCGCCGCCTCCCGCCCCGACCTCGTCCTGGTGACCAATGCCCAGTACCGCGCGGCCAGCGGCGCACCGCTGGCCACCGGGCTCGCCGGGGCGTGGCGGCAGCTGCTGGAGGCCGACCTCACCGTGGCCGTGCTGATGGACACGCCCTACCCCGGGATCCACATCCCGGACTGCGTGGCCTCGAACGAGGACGCCCTGGCCGAGTGCGCCGTGGCCCGCGACGAGGCCCTGAGTCTGGGCGGCCGCGCGGCCCAGCAGGAGGCGCTGGACGCAGTGGATGGGATGCCCTCGATCGACCTGGCGGCCCTGATCTGCCCGGCCGAGGCCTGCTCGCCCGTGGTCGGCGGGGTCCTGGTCTACAGCGACTCCAACCACCTCACCGCCAGCTACTCGGAGACCCTCGCCCCCGCCCTCGAACAGGCCCTGGACGAGGAGGGCCTGCTGGGGGCGGAACCCGCAGGAGGGTGACACTGTGCCGATCAAGACCACGAGGACTTTTGACGGCGATTTCGAGGCCCAGCCCTTGGGTCGGCGCGAGGGCCTTGTTACCGTGCCCGCATGAGCACCCCCATGACGTCACTCTGGCTGGACACGAACCCCGTCGCCGCACCGGCAGCCGGGCCACTCGCTGCCGGGGCGCAGTACGACACCGTGATCGCGGGGGCCGGTCTGACCGGGTTGACCACCGCGGTGCTGCTGGCGCGGTCGGGTCAACGGGTCGCGGTACTGGAGGGGCGTTCCGTGGGGGCTGCGGCCACCGGCAACACCACGGCGAAGGTCTCGCTGCTACAGGGCACCACCCTCTCCCAGATCCGCAGCCACCAGACGGACACGGTTCTGCGGGCCTACGTGGACGGCAACCGGGAAGGACAGGCGTGGCTGTTGCGCTACCTGGAGGAGCGGGGCATCGCCTACCAGCGCCGCACCGCCTACACCTACGCCACCACCGAGCAGGGCGCGAAGACCCTCCGCGAAGAGTTGGAGGCCGCCCAGGCCGCCGAGCTGCCCGTCGCCTGGACGGATGAGACGGAACTGCAGTTCCCGGTGGCCGGGGCGATCGCCCTGGAGGACCAGGCCCAGATCCATCCGATGCAGGTCCTGGAGGCCCTGACCACCGAGCTGCGCGAGCGCGGTGGCGAGCTGATCGAGGGGGTGCGCGTGACCGGCGCCGGGATCGGTTCCCCGCTCACCGTGGAGACCAGCAGCGGCCCCGTGCGGGCCGACCACCTCGTGCTCGCCACGGGTGCGCCGATCCTGGACCGGGGCGGGTACTTCGCCAAGCTGCTGCCGCACCGGTCCTACGCCCTGGCCTTCCGCGTCCCCGGGGCGCCGGGGACCATCCCCCAGGGGATGTACCTCAGCGCCGATGCCCCGTCCCGGTCGCTGCGCACGGCGCCGGTCGGGGACGAGGAGCTGCTGCTGGTGGGTGGCAACGGACACGGGGTCGGCCGGAAGGACTCGCCGCGGGCCGCCGTCGACGATCTGGAGGCCTGGACGAGCCAGCACTTCCCCGGCGCTCAGCGGACCTACGCCTGGTCCGCCCAGGACTACCGCTCGGCGAACTACATCCCCTTCATCGGCACCCTGCCGCGCGGAGGCGGGGGGATCTATATGGCCACCGGGTACAACAAGTGGGGCATGGCCAACGGGGTGGCCGCGGCCCTGGCGATCTCGGGCGAACTGCTCGGCGGGAACCTCCCGTGGGCGGACACCCTCGGCCGGCGCATCACCACGCCCAGCGACCTGCTGACCGGGGCCAAGGACGGCCTTGAGGTGGGCGTCCGGGCGGCCACCGGATGGGCCACCGCCGAATCCCGGGCGCTGACCGCGGAGCCGCCGGTGGAGGGGGAGGGGATCGTGGGCCGGGTGGACGGGACCCCGGCCGCCGTGTCCACCGTGGACGGGGTGACGTGCCGGCTCTCCGCGGTATGCACCCACCTGGGTGGGATCGTGACGTGGAACGACGCCGAGAACTCCTGGGACTGCCCCCTGCACGGGTCCCGCTTCGCCGCCGACGGGTCCGTCCTGGAGGGTCCCGCCGTCAAGGCTCTGCCCCGGCGGGAGCCGGAGTCCTGACTCTCGAGAACGAGAACCTGAACCCGGCCCGCTGCCCGGACGGCGGGACTGCCGCCCGGGCCGGGGCGATCAGTAGTTGGCGGGCGGGTCCGAGGCCGGCATGGACTCCTCGACCTGCTCGTCCAACTCCTCCTCGGTCTCCGGGCCGGTCTTGTCCTCGTCCGCGGCATTCGGGTTGATGGGTTCTGTGCTCATCGTGTCCTCCTGAAGATCGGTTGGACTACCCAGTCTGCTCTAAAGTTGGCTAGGTGAGCACCTGGATGAACGGCGTGACCAGATCAGTGGTGAGGCCCGTGCGGTTGCAGGCGGAGGTGGGCCGGTGTTGATCCCGAACGCGCGAGGCGCGTTGAGCGAGACCGTGTTCGCGGCCATGCGCAGCGGTGACACCGCGCACCTGGGTGAGGCGCCGCCGTCGGACACTGCTGAAGATGCCCAGCTGACGCTGTGGGCCCTGTACGAACAGCACTACCGCGGCTTCGAGGACGTGGCCGGCGAGCTGGAGTGGGATCCGCAGCTCATCGCCGTGCGGCGCGGGCTGGAGCGGGAGTTCGAGGCGACCCTGCGCTCGCGGATGCCCGAGGCCCCGGACCCGGAGGGATTCGAGGAGGCCTTCTTCGCCTTCGTGGCCGACCATGACGGACCGTCGCTGGCCGCCCACGTCAAGCGCAAGGCCACCGAGGAGCAGGTCCACGAGCTGCTGCGACACCGGACGATCTACCACCTGAAGGAGGCAGACCACACCACCTGGGTGATCCCGCGACTCTCCGACCGGGTCAAGGCCGCCGTGATGGAGCTGCAGTTCGACGAGTACGGCAACGGGGACCCGAACCGGCTGCACGCCCACCTGTTCGTGCGCGGGCTACAGGACAGCGGGCTGGACGCCACCTACGGCGCGTACATCGACGAGGCGCCGCTGGAGACCCTCGAGGAGAACAACGCCATGTCCCTGTTCGGGCTGAACCGCCGGCTGCGCGCGGCCTCCCTGGGATTCCTGGCCGCGTTCGAGGCCACCAGCTCGTCCCCCTCCCGGAAGATGGCCCAGGGGCTGCACCGGCTCGGGTTCCCGGAGTCTATGATCGAGTACTACACGGAGCACGTGGAGGCCGACGCCGTGCACGAGCAGCTGGCCGTGCGTACCATCTGCGGCGCGCTGCTGGCCGAGGAGCCGGAGCTGCACGACGACGTCTACCTCGGGGCGTTCTCCGCCATGGACCTCGCCGACCGCTACGCCGAGCGGATGCTCGCCCTGTGGGCGGCGTGAGTCACGGCCAGGGGCACGACGCCGGCCCCGGCACCGGCGGTGCGCCCGGAGCCTCCGGCGCGGGGCCGGATTTAGACCGGGATCTGGACCGGGATCTGGACCACCCGGATGTCATCCTCTGCCCCGGCGGACCGATGCTGTTGCGCGGGGACCACGTGGTGCACGACGAGGACGGCACCGAGCACCGGACCACCCGCCCCGTCAGCGCGGTCTGCCGCTGCGGCAGTTCGGCGATCAAGCCGTGGTGCGACGGGACGCACAAGATCCTGCAGGCCCGCGAGAGGCGCCGGCAGGACTGATGGCTCGCAGTCCAGGAGCTACGGAGCGCCGGGCGCGGTAGGGACCCTATTCCAGGTACCGAACCTAGAATGGGGTCATGTCCCTTTTGCAGCGCATTGTCGTCGACCCCGCCGTTGTCCACGGTCGCCCAGTCATCCGAGGGACGCGCATGCGGGTCTCCGATGTCTTAGCGCTTCTGGCTTCCGGTGCCAGCGAGTCGGAGATCGTGGAGGACTATCCGTACCTCACCGTGGAAGACATCAGAGCCAGTCTGGAGTACGCGTCGGCAACACACGCCGCCAGGTGCTCATTGGATGGTTCGAACCTCTCATCGATCGCATCGTCGAGATGATCGCATCGGGACAACGATTAATCGAGTTGCGATGAACGCGAGAGCTACTACGCACCCCGGTGCTCCGATGCCATAGGCCAGGAGATGGCAGAACAGTAGATCCGGTCAGCGGGTCAGGCGCGCCAGCACCCCGCGCTCGAACTCCCGGGTCTCCACCAGGGTGAGCCGCCCGCCGGTCTGCTCCGCGGCATAGGCGGCGATCGTCTCCGCCTGCGCCAGGTTGCCCAACTGCAGGAGGCCGGCGCCGCCGTCGTGCAGGTGCCGGTCCATCAGGTCCACGCAGGACCTGGCAACTAGGGGAGGTGCTTCTCGATGAGGCCCGCCATCCGTAGACGGTCCAGAGAGTCAGGTACAGGGAACGCAGTGCGCTTGCGGACTATTCGACCGGACAGTTCCCCGAGAATCCGGACGGTGTGGGTGCGCAACCCCTTGGTATGGCCTTCCCTGGATAGTAGGAGGTTGATTTCGACCCTTTGATCCTCGGAGAGGTCTTTGTAGAAAAGGTTGCCGCCGTGCTTGGTGAAGTCCTGAGCGACCAGGTTCTGGGTGATGGGTTCAACGACATCGACGCTCCCGACGGCAGCATCGGCGTCCAGGGTGGATCGCAAGGTGGCACGGGGAGTCGGGTAGACGTGCAACAGGAGACGGACCATGTGGCCGCCGACGATCCTGTAGTCGCCGTCACCCATAGCTTCCGCAACTGCCTGCTGACCTCGGTATCCCAGGGCGTCGGAGTTGCTCAGTGCGTGGACCTTGACCTTGATCGGAGCGTTCATGTGGATCCTCCGATGATGTGGTCGGCAAGACGGTCGGCGGCCTCAACACTGTCCGAGTCACCGCCGAGCAGAATGTCCCAGTAGACGATGGCGGCGTCGGCGAGAACCGAGGGGGCTGTATCGGCTCCAGTGCTCGAGCTGTTGTCCGTGAGGCGCCAGAGTGTGGGGTCGCGGGGGACGCAGGTGATGAGTGTTGCTTCGTCCACTGGAGCGGGAACGAAGCCGTCGCCAGCGAGGTCTATGGGACCGCTGAGATACACGCGGCCGCGGCTCGGGAGCTTCCACGGGGCAATGCGGTCTGCGGCGACGTCGCCGCTGATGAGCGGGGCGATATGGAGCAGGTTGGCTAAGGTCACGGCCTTCGTAGTCTGTTGGACGGCCGTGTCCAAGCTGTACCAACCGAACTCCTGGCCACCTGGTCCGGTGTAGTCGTTCAGCCAGTGCTCCAGCAGCGCGCTCTTGTCGGTGGTGACGACGCCGTTGCCATGGTCGGTGACGAGCGGTCCGAGCTTGAGCACAGCGTTGGACACCGATTGCTGGCTGGTGCCGAGGACCTCGGCAATAACAGATTGCTTGGAAGGCTCGTTGGCAAGGAGCAGGTACCGTTCCACGGCCCAGCGTGTCCATGCCCGTCTGCTGGCGCGCCGGGGCTGTTCCGATGGGGGAGTCTCATCCGCTGTGTACGTGGTGCCCCCGTGGATGAGCTGGAGCGGATTCTCAGTGAGGATGTTGATACTGCCGGCTCTGGCCCGCTCGATGACCCCCTCGGTGGCGGTCTGACCCACCAGCAGGGCAGTGCTGCCAAGGCCTGGGTGCGTGAGGTGGTTTCGGACGGAGTGAGCGGTGAGACGCTCCACGGGAGGGGAGGGTACGACCTCGAGAGTCACGCCCTCGGGTGTGCGCAGCATCAATGAATTGCTCGTTCTACCTTCGTTGATGGCAAGGTCGAGCTCCCGCAGTAGGGTCACTACGTCTACTCGCATCGTTTCTCCAACAAGTCTCATCCCGTCTTCAGGGTTCTTGCTTGTTGGACAATTTCACCACGAATAGGGTATGCGACCAAATGACTGGTCGCGGATCAGCGACTCAGGCGCACCAGGACGCCGCGCTCGAACTCCCGGGCCTCCATCAGGGCGAGCCGCCCGCGGGTCTGCTCCGCGGTATAGGCGGCGATCGTCTCCGCCTGCGCGAGGTTCCCCAACTGGAGGAGGCCGGCGCCGCCGTCGTGCAGGTGCCGGTCCATCAGGACCACACAGGTGCGCGCCAGGTCCAGGCCGTCCCCGCCGCCGTCGATGGCCAGGACCGGGTCCTCCGGGAACCGGGAGGTCTCGGCCGAGCGGACCCACGGCGGGTCCGCCACGATCACGGCGAAGCGCTCGCCGGCGTCCAGGACCTCCTCCATCCGCCCCAGCCGAAAGCTGATCTGCGCGGCGAGTCCGTTGGCGGCCGCGTTCTGCAGGGAGAGCTCCTCGGCGGCGGGGTTCACGTCCACCATGACCAGCTCGCGGCCGGTGTCCTTCACGGCGCCGAGGCCGATGTGCCCGGCCCCGGCGCAGAGTTCCAGGACCGGCCCCCCGGGGGCCGTGGGGAGCAGCTCGGCGGCCCAGGTGGACTGGGCCTCGGTCCAGGGGCGGGGTTCGAGGACGCGGTGGTCGTAGGTGATGTCCAGGCCGCAGAAGGTCAGGTGGGGCATGGGTTTCATTGTGCCGGATGGGATCAGTGCAGTGCGCTGTGAGCCGCTGTGACGGATGATCTCACTCGATCGAGGCGTTCTCGAGCCACTTTGCGGTGCGAGGGTTCCACATCGCCCGAGTCAGGTTTCCAAGGAGCACTGGATCGGAGAACGCAGCGATGGCCGCCAGGACCTCGCCGAATCTGGCTGGGAGTTCTTCCTCGCGGTGAACGCGAGAACGCCATGCTCGCCACTTCTGCTGCGCGACGCGGGGCATCCCTTGCAAGACCACCGACAGGGGACGGAACTGTACCCTCCGGTAGCTGGCCACGACCCGTAACGAAGTTGCGAGCTCGTCGGCTTGGACGTGGTGAACGCGGATGAGGGTGTGGATGTCCGCGAAATCTCGCCAACGGGTGTTGGCCACGCCCCGATCGATGGCTGTAATGATCTTCTCGGCAAGCACCATGGTCAGCGGGTAACCGAGCAACTGGACCGGCGGCTGTCCGAGATCCACAAGTCGAGGTAATGCGGTCAGTATTGGTCGAGGCCAGATCGGGTCACCGAAGTTCACGTCGACGCCGATCGTCAACCGCGCAGTACCCAATCTGCCGATGAGCTTGACGCGAATCCCGGCGTACTCGTCATCGTCTCGGATGACCGCTGCCGTGATGCTGTCCTGATCGAAGACCACTCCGTCAGGCAGGTCGAGAATTGCGATCTCCCGGAATCGTGTGGATACCTCATTTGCGTCGTTGTTGAGGCGGGTGGCCTCCAAGTCGATGTCCTTGGTCGGACGGCGCACCGCGAATGCCGCGAGTAACACCCCTCCCTTGAGAACGAAGTCGTCACGGTCGGGCGATGCCGCCAATCGTGCGAGGAGTGCTTCGAGCACATACAGGGTCTGCAGTTCCTGGACATCGCCACCGGTATTCCTGGCAAGCCGACGGATCGCAAGTCTCGCAGTTCCGGCCGGTGTTCCGTCATCGGGTGCTGGAGTCACAGGAGAATCTCCAATGCGTTGTGGAGGGCCGGTCTGGTCTCTGCGAACGGTAGCGCCATGCTCAGCAACGTGCCGGCCGAGTTTCCACGTACTTTGAGCCACCTTTTAAGTGCTCCGAGAGCGAGGTCAGTGCCCCACTCGTGCCGGAGCCGAAAGAGGTCGATGATCGTTCGTTCTGCTGAATACAAGCCGATGGTCATACCGCCCGGAAGCGTATGTTCAGTTCGACCGACGAGGAATGTATCCACCGAGAAGCGGTGCCAGCTGACCGGCGCGTGGAGGACCGCTATCGGATGAGTTCCACGCGGGATGGCGATGTGGCTCTTCCGCGGGATCTCATCGGTCAAATCGTGCAGGGAGAGCGCCGTGAGCAGACAGAGCGTTGCCTCTGGCCTCTTGGCAGCAATCGCCATCCACGCTGCCGTTGTGTCATCGACGGCGTCAGTGCGCATGAAGGTCCCCGGGGCAATCCGCTCGTACTCGCCCCTCTGAACCAGGAGATCCAAATGGTGACGTGTCAGGCCCAGGTTCTTGAGTTCTCGGTACTGCAAGAGATCGGGCAAGGTCTTGCTACTCATGCCATCCCTGATTCAACGGAAGTAGTTACACCCCCAGCATACCTGGCACGAATTCTGTTGACGAGTGATTGATGTCCGGGGGTGCGTAGACTCGGGCTATGGGTGCCGAGAAGCCAGAAGCTCCCCTTAGTGAACTTGATCATCAGGTGCTTCGCGCTCGCGAGAGAGTCGAGCACCTTGAGCACGAGCTCTGGACGGCCCGGACTGAATTAGCCGCGCTGGAACGGCAGATACAGGTAGCTCATCGCCACTCTCCTGACACCCTCGACCCAACTGCCGCCCGCGTTCCCTCCGTTGGGTTGGTCAATGCGTCGGCGACACCTGCGGAAAAGCTGAACCTGTTTCAGCAGCGATTCGTGGGGAGGCCGGATGCCCATGCCACGCGCTGGGTAAGCCGGAAGACGGGCAAATCCGGCTGGAGCCCGGCTGTGAAAGGTGGCTTCTACACGGACCAGAAGACGGACGCAGACCTTCTGCCTCTGACCTCAACGGACATGGAACGGCATCTTCGGGGAGCGGGAGAGGACGGTTCAAGGGAGTTTCATGTGGGGCTCTATCCCTTGAGGGTCGATGATCGGTGCAAGCTCCTCGTCTGTGACTTCGACGGGCGAACGTGGCGCGACGACGCGGCAGCGTATGCACACGTCTGCTTGGAAGCGAGGATTCAGAGCATCGCCGAAATCTCCCGCTCCGGCGACGGTGCTCATATCTGGGTCTTTCTCGATGAGTGGCTCCCCGCAGCAACCGTCCGCAAAGCCGGCATGGTGCTACTGCGACGCGCAATGCAGAAAAGCGAAGGACTGTCACTGGAAAGCTATGACCGGTTCTTCCCGGCTCAGGACGTGCTGCCTACTCAATCTCCGGGGCGCATGCGGCTGGGTAACCTGATCGCCCTGCCACTCCAGGGGGACTGCCGGCGCCGCGGGACGACGGTGTTCGCTGATCCGACGACTTGGAAACCCTATGAAGACCAGTTCCAGGCGCTCTCGTCCGTGACGACGGTTCCTCGCAAGGTAATCGACGGCCTTGCGGCGGAGACGACGTTGCTGGAGTTGGGACCCGCCGCATCGATAAAGGTTCCGAAGCGCCCACTACGGTCTGAACTCAGATCCGGATTGAACGGTACGGTTCTCGAAATCCGTCGGGATTCGATGTTGCACGTTCCGACAGAGGGTCTGCCTGGTGCGTTCGTCACCGAGCTCAAGCACAGGGCGTCGCTGGCTAACCCCGAGTTCTACCGCAGGCAAGCCCAGCGTTTCAGCACCTTCGGCGTCCCCCGTGTGGTGACCTGCTTCGAACATGAAACGTCCGAACTCCGGCTCCCCCGCGGGCTCGCCGATGAGGTTCGCCAGCTGCTGGTCAAGGCGGGGGCGAAAGTCGCCATCAAGCACCAAGGCCCGCGTCGTCGGAAGCAGGACATCGCCTTCGCCGGGGAACTGCGGACTGATCAGCGACAGGCTGTTCAGGCACTGCTGAAACATCAGGAGGGGGTCTTGGTGGCTCCGCCTGGAGCCGGCAAGACGGTCATGGCATGCGCGCTCATCGCCGAGCGTCGCGTGGCCACTGCTGTACTGGTCAACCGTGCGGAACTGCTGGATCAATGGCGAGACAGGCTCACCACTTTCCTCAACCTCGAAGATCAGCAGATTGGCCAGTTCGGCAACGGCCGTAAGAAGCGTCACGGACTGGTTGACTTGATTATGATGCAGTCCGTCAGCCGCCGGGATTCCGACCCGGGCATCTTGGACGACTACGGGCAGATCATCGTCGACGAATGCCATGCCATCGCAGCGCCTTCTACTGAAGCTGCCATCCGACAGGTTAACGTCAAGTACTGGGTCGGATTGACTGCGACGCCCTTCCGGGCTGACCAGATGGACGGACTGATCACCATGCAATGCGGGCCGATCCGGTACGAGATGGAAGCACGCGTAGACGAGGATCGCAGACTTGTTGTCCACCAGACGTCATTCACCACGGATGAACCTGGTACGGACGGGCCTTCCATCCAGGCCATCTACACGGAACTCAGTGTGGACAAGAATCGCAATGCGCTGATCTCCGACGTGATTATGAAAGCAGCGGCCGCAGGACGCACGTGCATGGTGCTGACCAACCGAGTGGACCACCTCAAAGCCCTTTACGGTTTGCTGAAGCCTGAAGCGCCATGTGAAGTGTTCGCCTTGCACGGTCAACTCAGCACACACGAACGGCGTGAAGTACGGGAGGCGATCGCGGCCACTACTCAGGGTGGCAAGACGTTCGTTCCCATCGCCATTGACAAGGTGGCCGGAGAAGGACTCGACATCCCGGCGCTGGACACCCTGTTCTTGACCATGCCCGTGTCATTCAAAGGCAGGATCATCCAACAGGCAGGTCGGGTCACCCGGGGTGCGGTAGGGGGAGAGGGGGCCGCTGTGGTGCATGACTTTCGTGACTCCGCGGTGCCGCTATTGGAACGAATGTACCGCCGGCGTCGCAGAACACTGGAGAAAGAAGGCTTCTCGCAAGAAGCTGAGCCACCAATGCTCTTGAATCTCACGGCCGGCGCTCAGACCTAGCGACAATAACTACAAACGCAGTGCCCAATCGTACAGACAGGGGGTTTGAGCATGATTATCCTGAGTGTCTCCGAAGCGAGGAAGTCCTTCGCGGATGTTGTCGAGCAGGCTAAGTCCGAGGCTGTTTTCATAGAGAAGCGGGGCGTGACGGAGGCCGTGGTGATCAGCCGTGCGCGGTACGAGTCCTTGATGGAAGCGTCCGAGGAGGCTGAGGATCTCGCCGCTTTCGACGAGGTGATGGCCGAGGAGGGGGAGAACATCCCCTGGGATCAGGTCAAGGCTGACCTCGGCTGGACCTGACCTCGGTGGTCTATCAGATCGAGCTCACTGCAGCAGCGCTGCGGGCTTTGAAGCGGATCGACCGGCAAGACCACGCCAGGATCCGAGGGGCGATATCTCTTCTGGCGACCGATCCCCGCCCCCCAGGCGCCACGCCCCTGAAGGGTCGTGACGGATGGCGTGTCAGGGTCGGCAACTATCGAATCATCTACACCGTTCAGAACGACCGGCTGATCGTGGTGGTGGTGGCCATCGGGCATCGAAAAGACGTCTACGAGAAGTAGGGGTGACCGCCACCAGCAAGGTGCCGTGAGACTGCCGCGCCTCGGCTCAGTTCCTGGGCGCTGCGTTCGTGCTCCCGAGTCTCCAGCAGGGTGAGCCGCCCGCCGGTCTGCTCCGCGACGTAGGCGGCGATCGTCTCGGCCTGCGTGAGGTTTCCCAGCTGGAGGAGGCCGGCGTCGCCGTCGTGCAGGTATTGGGCCATCAGGTCCACACAGGTGCGTGCCAGGTCCAGACCGCTTTCGCCGCCGGCGGACTCGGCTACTTCATGGGTGGAGCTCGCGGAATGGGTACCTCTATCGGCCGACGGTGATTGGCCGACGTGGGATCTTGTGGAATGGTTCACCGGCATGGGCTCGTCAGATCGATGGGTCTTGGAGAGTGACTCTTGGAGGGGCAATGAAGACGATTGCGAAGCGCGTTGCGGGGGCTGCTTTGGCCGTGGGATTGCTTGGTGGTTCGGGTCTTGTCACGGCGGGGCCTGCGACAGCCGAACGGCATTATTACAAGAAGGCAGAAGCGCCGAATCAGCAGGTTTGCACCATGTTGCATGCGGCGCATTATGTGGCGGTGAGGCAATCCGGGGCGCGGATCACGAGCAGGACGCGTTGCCTTCCCGATAATCCTGGTGGGACCAGATGGGTCGGTTGGATCTTCTACGCAAAGTAGGGCTGAACGTACCGCGTTCTGGACCAGGCCAACGCCATGACGCCCGCCGCGAGTGCACTCGTGGCCAACGGTGACGCCGTGGAACGCGGGTGCAGGCCCACTGCGACCAGTGGTCTGCTGCAGTGGAGACGCGCAGTGTGCCCCAGGACGAGCTCGCCGGAAGGACCGGGTAGCCCAGGCGGCACCTCAGCCGGCCTGCTCGCCCCTCTGCAACGGGATCGTCTGCTCGTCCACACGGTCCGATGCAGACGTCAGGACGCCGCGCGCAGGCTCAGCTCCGGGATGCGGCGTTCGTTCTCGAGCAGTTCCAGCAGGTATTGGCCGTAGCCGGATTTGACGAGGGGTTCGGGGACGCGGCGGAGTTGGTCGTCGGTGAGGAAGCCGCGGCGCCAGGCGACCTCTTCGGGGGCGGAGACCTTCAGGCCTTGGCGTTTCTCCACGGTGCGGATGAAGTCGGAGGCGTCGGTGAGGTCGTCGAAGGTGCCGGTGTCCAGCCAGGCGGTGCCGCGGGGCAGGATGGAGACCTGGAGGCGTCCCTGCTCGAGGTAGGTGCGGTTGACGTCGGTGATCTCCAGCTCGCCGCGGGCGGAGGGCTTGAGGTCGCGGGCGATGTCGATGACGTCGTTGTCATAGAAGTACAGCCCGGGCACGGCGTAGGTGGACTTGGGGGCGGTGGGTTTCTCCTCGAGGGAGAGCACCCGGCCGTCCTCGTCGAACTCGACCACGCCGTAGGCGGAGGGGTTCTTGACCTGGTAGCCGAACACGGCGCCGCCGTCGAGGTCCTGGAATCGGGTGAGCTGGTCGCCCATGCCGGCCCCGTAGAACAGGTTGTCGCCGAGCACGAGGGCCACGGTGTCGGTGCCGATGTGGTGTTGGCCGAGCACGAAGGCCTGGGCGAGGCCGTCGGGGGAGGGCTGGACGGTGTAGCTCAGGTTGATGCCGAAGCGGGAGCCGTCCCCGAGGAGCCGGTGGAAGGCCTCGGCGTCGTGGGGTGTGGTGATGATCAGGATGTCCTGTATGCCGGCCAGGATCAGGGTGGACAGGGGGTAGTAGATCATCGGCTTGTCATAGACCGGGACCAGTTGCTTGGACACACCCAGGGTGATCGGGTGCAGTCGGGAGCCGGTGCCACCGGCCAGGATGATGCCCTTCATGGACTCGAACCTAGAGTCGCGGCGCGGCGCGGGTAAGGCGGGGGCCTACTCGTCCGGTACGTGGGCGGGACCTGATGGACGACGCCGGCCTCTCGCCTTCTGCCCGCGACCTGCACTTCACCGGGATTTCGGTTGAGGGCCGGAGCCGGCCGGGACAGGATTGAGCTCGGCCCCGTCAGTCCCTGCTCCCCGAGGAACCCCATGCCGAACAGCAACAAGCCGGTCAGATACCGCACCGAGTACGTCCGCCGGCGCAGCCGCGTCACCGGCGCCCAGATCGCGGCGGGCGTGGTGGTCGTGGCGGTGCTGGTGGGATTCTTCCTGGTGCTGATGAACCTGTAGCCCGTCCTGCCCCAGGAACGTCCGCCACAGGTGGAAGAATGAACGGCATCATGTCAGCAGACCAGCACACCGACCAATACACCGGCCACCGCACCGATCGCACCGCCGACCACCCCCAGGCCCCGGCTCCGAGGGACCGCCCCCGTCCCGGGCACAGTCCCACCGGGTCCTCCAGCACCACCGTGGCGCTGAAGCACACCGGACCGGCCGAGCGGGCCGCCGTCGTGGATCTGGCCGCCATCCGGCACAATGTGGCCGCCCTGCGCTCCTGGGTGCAGCCGTCCGCGCTGATGGCCGTGGTGAAGGCGGACGGCTACGGCCACGGCGCGGTGCCCGTGGCGCGCGCCGCCCTGGACGCCGGGGCCACCTGGCTGGGCGTGGCGCACGTCTCCGAGGCGCTCGACCTGCGCGAGGCCGGGATCTCCGCGCCCCTGCTGGCCTGGCTGCACACCCGGGACACCCCCTTCGGCCGCGCCGTGGAGGAGAACATCGACCTCGGGGCCTCCGGGTGGGAGCTCGAGCCCATCGCCGCTGCGGCCCAGCGCCTCGAGCGCCCCGCCCGCGTGCACCTGAAGATCGATACGGGGCTGGGCCGCAACGGCGCCACCCTGGAGGACTGGCCGCACGTGGTGGCCCGCGCCGCCGAGCTGCAGGAGTCCGGCCTGATCCGCGTGGTGGGGATCTTCTCCCACCTGGCCGTGGCGGACGAGGAGGAGCGCGAGGCCGAGACGGACGAACAGCTCGACGTCTTCCACGGTGCCGTGGAGACCGCCCGTGCCGCCGGACTCCACCCGGACGTGCGGCACATCGCCAACACCCCCGGCATCCTGGACCGCCCGGACTCCCACCTGGACCTGGTCCGCGCCGGCCTCGGCATCTACGGGCTCACCCCTTTCGCCGGCCGCCCCGCCTCCGACTTCGACCTACGGCCCGCCATGTCCGTCACCACCACGGTGGCGCAGAACAAGGCCGTCGGCCCCGGACACGGGGTCTCCTACGGCTACCGCTACCGCACGACGGCGGCCACGCGCCTCGCGCTGATACCCCTCGGTTACGGGGACGGGGTCCCGCGCACCGCGATCGCCGCCCCCGTCTCGATCGGCGGCCGGCGGTACGAGGTGGCCGGGAAGATCGCGATGGACCAGTTCGTGGTGGACCTGGAGACGATGGACGAGTCCGCGGCACCCGTGGGGGCCGGCGTGGAGCTGTTCGGGCCGAAGTCCGGGATCACCGCCGACGAATGGGCCTCCGCAGCCGGCACCATCAACTACGAGCTCGTCACCCGGATCGGCTCCCGCGTGCCGCGCATCCACGTGGACACCCAGCCCGGTGAGGACACCGGCGCCCCGACGGGCCCCGGCCGGTGAGCACTTTCACTTTGAGGGCAAAGCCACCGAGTTCGGGCCCCACCCCCTCCGTTTTGAGGGCAAAGCCACCGGGTGCGGGCTCTACCCCCTCCGTTTTGAGGGCAAAGTCACCGGGTGCGGGCCGAGCCGCGGGGGCCACCCCGTGAAGGACCTGACGGGGGCCGCCGGGCGACTGCCGGAGCCGGTGTGGCGTGTGGAGGTGACCCTGGACGGCACCGAAGCCACCCAGGCATGGGCCGCAGAGCTGGCCGCGGTGCTGCGGGCCGGCGACGTCCTGATCCTGACCGGGGAGCTAGGGGCCGGCAAGACCACCTTCACCCAGGGACTCGGAGCCGGGCTGGGCGTGCGCGAGGGCATCATCTCCCCGACCTTCGTGCTGTCCCGGATCCACCCCTCGGTGCGGGACGAGGGCGACGCCGACGATGGCGGCGCCGGTCCGGATCTGGTGCACGTGGACGCCTACCGGCTGGGCTCCGCCGGGGAGCTGATGGACCTGGACCTGGACGCCACCGTGGACCGCTCCGTGACCGTGGTCGAGTGGGGGAGGGGACTGGCCGAGGCTCTGGCCGGCTTCCCCGACGACCCGGACGCCTCCTGGCTGGACCTGGAACTGGTCCGTGCCGTGGGGTCTGTGGGGTCCGCACCGGCCGAGGCGGGCGGACCGGCCGAGCCCGGGGCCGGCGTCGTGCCCTTCATCACCGACTTCTCCGACGAGGACGGCACCGGAGCGGACGAGGTGCGCACCGCCGTCCTGCTGGCCTACGGGCCGCGCTGGGATGGCGTCGATGTCTCCGGGGTGGCCCCCGCAGATGACTGAACACTGGGGTCGCCGTCCACCATTCCCTGACCGCGGCTGCAGCCCTACCTCCAGCGCTGTCGCGTGCGTGGGCGGGCAGCCGGAATCGGGGGAGCCGGAACCGGATCGCCCACGGTGTTCTCAATCTCTCCGACGCCTTCGATCACGAGGCGCACTGAGTCGCCAGGCTGCAGTGGCGGCGGTGTGAGCCCGCCGTTTCGACCCCAGAGCTCTCCGAGGCAGCCGCCATTGCCCACCGTGCCCGAACCGAGGACGTCACCGGTGACCACCCGCGAGTTGCGGGAGGCGTAGGCCACCAGTTCGGGAAAGGGCCACCCCATATTCGACACCAAGTCCTCACCGACCAGATCGCCGTTGACGTAGGCCTCCGCTCGCACGGCGAGGAATCCATCCTCGTCGAGGTACTGGGTGAGTTCGTCGGCGGTCACGATCCATGGCCCCAACGTCATTCCGAAGTCCTTACCCTTCGCGGGGCCCAACCGCACCTGCATCTCACGGGCCTGCAGATCGCGCGCTGACCAGTCGTTCATGATGCAATACCCGAAGATGACTGACGCGCTCTGATCGACATCGAGGTTGGATTCGGGTGCCCCCGGGCCGCCGCCGATGACGGCCGCCAGCTCGAGCTCGAAATCGAGCCGGTCGGAGACCGGAGGCCTGATGACGGCGTCCGTTCCCGACATCGTATGGGGATTGGTGAAGTAGAACGTGGGTGCCTGATACCACTCGGCTGCCACGTCGCCCTTGCCCTCGACGCCCGCGCTCACGCCCTCGACATGCTCTTCGAAGGCCACGAAATCGCGAACCGTGCTCGGCTGCAGCGGGGCCAGGAGTTGGACCTGGCTCAGCGGGGTTCGAGGTTCATGGAGCACGCGGTCGAGCAGGATCCGCGCCCCGTCGATCCCCGACTCAAGCACTGAGGTGACGGTCGCACCGTCTGGGAACGGCACCACTGCGTCCTCGATCACGAAGCCCTCGCCGTGGGCTCCGTCGTGATGCGTCCATCGGGCTAGTCTCACGTTGTTCTCATTTCACTCTTGGTTCAGGGGCCGGATGGGTCAGGCGTGGCAGTCGAGGGATGCACCGTCGTTGTACTCGTACATGTCCTGCCACGCACTCGGCATGTCGACCTCCGTGCCGCGCAGCTCAGCGAGTGCGCGGTGCAGATTGCCGACGATGCGCTCTCGCTCAGGCCAGTTCGCGAACGGACCGAGATCGAGGCCACGGGCTGCTTCCAAGGGGCTGAGTCCGCGCTCGTTGGCATCTGCTGCTGCCTCGATGACGAACGAGAGATAGGAATGCACCGGCTCGAACAGTTCCGGTCCGCCGACCGGCCCGTGGCCCGGTACGACGGTGAGGGGATCGAGTGCGGCGAGTTCGTCGAGCACGTGCATCCAGCCACGCAGTGAGCCGGACAGCGCAAACGGAGTGCCGCCGTTGAAGACGAGGTCACCGGTGAACAGCACACGCTCCGTCGGCAGCCACACGAAGGCATCGCCGGAGGTGTGCGCTGTCATGCCAGGATGCCGGACTTTGATGGGGCGGTCGCCGGGAGCGATGGTGAGGGAATCGTCGAAGACGATGGTCGGGAGCCGGGGCTCGGCCGCGCCCTGGGTGAACGGCGTGAAGATATGAGGCGCCAGGGCATGCGGTGCGCGAAGCTCATCGGCCACACTCCGGTGGGCGATGATCTCCGCCTCGGGCAGCAGTGAGGCGCCGTTGCAGTGGTCCGGATGCGCGTGCGTCAGCACGACGCGGTGAACACGTCCACCCACGGTCCGATCGACTGCGTCGAGGTAGTCGCGGGTACGTCGCTCGGTGGAGGTGACGTCAACGCTCGTCAGGCCGTCGGGGCGTGCGATGAGCCCCATGTTGTTGATCATCCAGCCGCCGTCGGGCTGGATGTAGGCCCATACGTCCTTGGCAAGCTGCTGCAGCATCGGCTGGTTGGTCATAGTTCCACCTTCGTGAACTTCGGCAACGTGAGCAGGAGGACGGCGGCGATAGCCATCATGGAGGCGGCGATCACCAACGGGCTCGAATAGCTCCCCTGAGCGTCGAAGAGGAATCCAGCGACGACCGGACCCAGCGCGCTGCCGATCATGAAGACGCTGTAGACGAAGCTGTACAGCGAGGCGAAGGCCCGACGGTTGAAGTATCGCGAACTCAGGTAGCTCATGAGATCGATCTCCGCACCGAAGCCGATGCCGATCAGCAGCGCTGTCACGGGGGCCAATGCGGGGCCTCCCCAGAGCAGCAGGAGACAGCCGATCGCCGCGGCGATGAACATGGGCACGGCAACATGGGTGGCATAGAAGCGGTCGAAGAGCCAGCCGATGACCGGACGGGCGATCACGGTCCCGACGCCGATGAGTGAGGACAGCAAGGCCGCCTGCACCGGAGCGACCCCGGAATCGATGAGCAGGGGCACGAAGTGCGGCACCATCGTGAGCAGGGCCCAGCCGAGCAGGAAGAACGCGGCGCACAGTATCCAGAACTCGCGACGCTGCATCGCGTGGCGAATGTGTGCCGGCTTGGTGACCGCCGCGTCGAGGGATTCGGGGGATTCGAGGGGCTCGAGGGGTTGGGCGGCAGGGGCCGATGGTGAGTTGAGCCGCGCGAAGAAGACGAGCACGAAGGGCAGCGCCGCCAGGGCTGCCATCACCAGATAGGCACCCCGCCAGCCGGAGTCGGCGATGACGATGCCCATGAGCGGCGGAAGCAGCAGACCTGCTGAGCCAAGGCCTGCGGCCATGATGCCGAGCGCGATGCCGCGACGAGTGTCGAATTTCTCAACGATCGCCTTGGAGTACGTGACGGCCGAGGTGCCGGCCCCGAGCAGGCCCGCGACCGCGTAGAGCGTCAGGAACACTGCAAGACTCGACGTGAACAGGCCCAGCATCGCGAGTGTCATGACGAGCAAGGGGACCGAGACCAGGGTCACCCGCTTGACCCCGAATCGGTCCAGCAGTTTGCCGACGAACGGCAACGCGAAGGCGAGCCCGAGCGAACTGACGAGGCTGGCGAGGTTGATCTGGCCGCGGCCCCACCCGAATTCATCCTGGAGTGGCACCACGAGCGTGCCAAGGATGTACCCGAGGGAACTGAATCCGACGCCGGCGCCGATGGTCGAGAACAAGAGCGCGGGCCATCCCCGTCGGATCTCTCCTGTGGGAATCGGCCGCCGGGGCGTCTCAGTGACCATAGTCATGATCGATCTCGCTTTCCTTCTTCATTGAAATCGCATTGCTTGAGGCAAGGCACGAGATGATCGTCACATCAGACTAATATTCGTACAAGCGCTAAATTGAAATGGCGCATATCCATGAGACAGATATGGGAGGGATCATGGCGCGGTTCGACTTCAACCTGCTGCTTCCGCTTCACGTACTGCTGGACGAGCGCAGCGTGACTCGCGCTGCCAGCCGACTACACCTGAGCCAACCGGCGACGTCGGCTGCGTTGTCGCGACTTCGGCGGCACTATGACGACGAGCTGCTCGTCCGGGCAGGTCGCACGATGCAGCTCACGCCCTTCGCACGAGACCTTCTGCCTGCCGTGGTGCACGCGATGACGCAACTCAAGCCGGTCATCGACCGCAAGCTGACCTTCGACCCGTTGCAGAGTGAACGCCGATTCGTGATCGCCTCGACCGACTACATGACGGCGATCCTCGCCGGTCCTCTCCTCGAGACGTTCGCCCAGGAGGCGCCGGGCACATCCATCGACTTTGCGCCCCAGCCTTCCCGTGACGGGACACTCGGTGCGTTCGCCTCACTTGACCTCATTGTCGGCCCAGAAGGCTTCGGCATCCCCGGGAGATCGAGCGAGCTCTTCACCGATGACTTCGTGCTCATCGCATCGCCGGACAACGAGGTCCTGGCAGGCAGCTGCCCTTCCATCGATGACCTCGCCACGCTGCCGCACGCAGTGGCCTACCTCAACGATCCGGACCAGGACGCTATTCAGGATCTGCTCCGCAGAGCTGGGATCGACAACGCCGTCAGTGCTCGACTCTTCGGCCTCGCGACCCTTCCGCTGCTGGTGGCCGGCACTCAGATGGTGGCACTTGTTCCTCGGATGCTCGCGGCGAAAGCTTCACGAACGCTGGCGCTGTCCACCTTCGAATTGCCCGACGGCATGTCGATTCCGATGGCCGAGCACGTCTACTGGCATCCACGCGACGAAGACGACCCGGCGATCGAGTGGCTGCGAGGCGCACTCGAACGTACGGTGCCGATGCTGTCACGCACGCCGAGTGGGCCGACGCCGCGAAAGCTCCACCGCAAGCCGTGACGCGACGAGCTCGGCCATGCCGCCATCGACCAGGAACTCGTGGGTGGTGGCGAAGGGCGAAGCGTCAGAGGCTTCCCTCCCTACGGACGCTTGCCGGCGATGATGGTGCGGGCCTTGGCGAGGTGGGCTGAGGTGCACTTCCCGCCGTAGCCAGAGTAGTACGTGGTGTACGGGTCGAGCATGCCGGTCCGTTGTGCGCCCATCGCGTCGGCGATGCAGTCCGCCATGTGCTCGACCCCGCTGTGGTATTCGCTGGTGGGGATGCCGCTGCCGTTGTTCGGGTACGCCGTATCCATGCCGTTCACCAGGGCCTCGTAGTCGTACTTGTAGGCGCGGAACTGCAGGATGTGGCCGCACTCGTGGAGCTGGGTCGCCACGCTGGGACCGCTGTTGGCCGCATACAGGTCACCGAGCTCGATGGCCTCCTGGACGTCCAGCGCATCATCGTTGTCACCGACCAGGCTCAGCCGGTAGCTCGCGAAGCCGCCGCCGTAACCGGCGATCGTGGAGAGCGGGACGTCCCAGCACCACTTCGCCATGTTGTTGTTGGCGTGCTGGAGGTAGGTCTTCGGTTTCGGGTAGCGCTTGGCCGTGGTGCCCGGTTGGCCGGCGGTCAGGAAGTCGGAGTTCACCCAGCCCGTGGTGGTCCCGGACGTCACCTTCGTCATGGCTCCCTGGGCGGAGACCTTGGTGAGCGCGGCCTGGGCGGGCAGGGTCTTCAGCTTGCGGGACTCAAAGCTGTTGGACTGGTAGATCGACGTGGTGACCTTCAAATAGACCGCGGTGGGCTTCACCGGGGGCACATAGGGCTTGGGCGGGGTGACCGGCTGAGCCGGGGGCGTCCCACCGTTCTGATAGGTCTGCAGGGCGTAGAGGAACTTCGCGGACTCGCCACGGGTGATCGGCCGGCCGGGGCGGAAGGAACCGTCCGCGTAGCCGGTGATCATGCCGGTCTGCTGGAGCCAGGCCGCCGGCCCGAAGAAGTACCGGTGCCTCTGGTCCTGCATGTCCGAGTAAGGGCTGGTGGCCGGGGGCGTGTAGTCATCGATCCCGGCGGCCCGGAGCATGAACGTGGCCAGCTCGCCGCGGTTGATGTCCTGGCCGACCCCGAAGGTGCCGTCTGAGTAGCCCTGGGTGATGCCCTTTTCCCGGGCCCAGGAGACGGCGGTGAAGGCGAAGTGGCTGGGCTGGACGTCCGGGTAGTCGATGCTGGCGCCGGCCTGGTGGCTGTCGCCGGACATCCGGTACAGGAGGGTGATGGCCTCGCCGCGGTTGATGTCCTTGCCGACTCCGAAGGAGCCGTCCGAGTAGCCGTTGGTCAGGCCCGCGCAGGCCAGCCACGTGACCGCGAGGTAGAAGGTGTGGCGCGGGGCGACGTCGCTGAAGTCCACCAGACAGGGACTGCTGGCGGTCGGAGAGCTGCCCGCGTCATCGGTGCCGGGCGTCTTGTCCGGTCCGGCATCCGGTCCGGAGTCCGGGCCGCGGTCCTTGCCCGCGGTACCGGGGACGAGCGTGATCGGGTACGGATCCGAGCTGATGGAGACCTCCGGCCCCCGGTGGTTACCGGCGGGAGCGGCGGCGAGGGCTGCCGCGGGAAGGGAGACGGCCACGACGAGGGCGACAGCGGTGGAGGCCAGGGTGCGGACGAGGGCGCGAGGGCGGCGCCACAGCGGGGAATCGGGATGAGACGGCATGGCGGGGCACTGCTTTCTGCGAGTGACGACAGGGGGATGCCGAACGCCCCGCTGGACCGGGGACCATCATCTTGACACGCGCCGCCGATCCTGTCGGCTGTTCACCGGCGGGTGGCCCAGCCGGGGGTGACGTACCGCCGCGGACCGGCCATCTGAGTCTCACGAATTGACGGCGGATCCGGGGGAACTCGGGCAATTCGTGCGACTCAGTTGCCGGTGGTGGTGCCGGACTCCGCGGCCAGGATGAGGTCCCGGATGACCTCCATCTGGCCCAGGTGCTGGGCCAGCTCCGTGTGGACGTGCTGGAGGACGAAGCCCTGGGTCATCGGCCGAACAGTCGCCGGGGGCGACTTCCGCACCGGGGAAGCCGGCTCCACCTCCAGCAGGTCCGCGGCGAACTGCCGTTGCACTTCGCGGACCGCATGCAGCAGCGGCTCCACCGGTCCGCGGGCGGCGAACTCGGCGTCCCGGTCCCGGTGCGCCGCACGGCCCAGGATCACGTGGCCCACCCAGAAGGTCACCACGCCGTGGCAATGAGTGAGTAGGGCGAAGGGTGAGTTCGCCCCGTCCAGCGCGGGGTGCCGGTTGGCCCGCTCGTCCCCGAGGTCCTCGACGATGCGTGCCATCGAGTCCAGGGCGGCGTCGCAGAAGTGCTGGTACTCCTCCCGACCGATCATGCTGGTCCTCCGCCCCGGGCCGCCTGGATCGCCTCGAGGGCCCGCTGGGTGGCCCGGGTGACGTAATCCGCCGCCCGGGCGAAGGCGTCCTCGGTGTCCGCGGCGAGGTCCATCAGGCTGGCCGCCGCGACGATGCCGTACTGGGTCAATTGTTCCCGCGGCACGGTGATGTCCCCGGCCACGAGCGCGACCGGCACGCCCCGGTCCCGGGCCCGCCCGGCCGCGGCCAGGGGTGCCTTGCCGTGGGCCGAGCCGGCGTCCACCCGCCCCTCTCCGGTGACCAGCAGCTCGGCCTCGGCCAGGGCCGCGTCGAACCCCACCAGGTCCGCCACCAGGTCGAAGCCGCGTTCCAGCCGGGCGCCGGTGAAGGCCAGGAAGCCGGCCGCGAAACCTCCCGCGGCGCCGGCACCGGCCACGTTCACGTCCCGCCCGGAGGTCGAGGACAGCACAGCCGCCCAGTGCCTCAGGGCCTCATCGAGCCGGCGGACGGCGGCGGCGTCGGCACCCTTCTGCGGTCCGAAGACGCAGGCCGCGCCGTCGGGGCCGTAGAGGTGGTTGTCCACGTCGGTGGCGATCCGGAGGGCGACGCCGGCCAGTCGGGGATCCAGACGGCCCACCTCGAGGCGGGCGGCCTCGGACAGCACATCGATTCCGGGGCGGAGCGGGGTGCCGTCTCCGGAGTAGAGCGCCAGGCCCAGGGCCTGCAGGGCGCCGGCGCCGCCGTCGGTCATCGCGGAGCCGCCGAGACCGATCACGATCTGCGTGGCGCGCGCGTCCAGGGCCGCGGCGATGAGCTGCCCGGAGCCGTAGGAGTGGGAGTACAGGGCGGACTCGACGCTCGGTGTGGTCAGCAGCAGGCCGGAGGCCGCCGCCGTCTCGATCACGGCCGTGCCGCCCCGCAGGGCCCACCGGGCCTCCACCTCAGCTCCCCTCGGGCCGTTCACCCGGGTGCGCTGCTCGGTGAATCCGGCAGCGAGGGCCGCCTCGAGGGTGCCGTCGCCACCATCGGCGATGGGCAACAGGGCGATGTCCGCGTGGGGATGCGCCCGCCGCACTCCCTCGGCCATGGCGGCCGCGGCCTGGGCCGCGGTGAGGGTGCCCTTGAACTTGTCCGGGCTGATGAGGACCCTCACCGCACTACGCCCAGGCATCCGGGTTGACCGGGTGCGCCGGGAGCTGACCGCGGGCCATGGCCACGGCGTTGTGAGCGCAGACCCGGGCCATGTCCGCCCGGACCGCCTCGGTGGCACTGCCCAGGTGGGGCAGCAGTACCGTGTTGGATAGCTCGGCCAGGCCCGGGGAGAGGGCCGGCTCGTGCTCGTAGACATCCAGTCCGGCCCCGGCGATGTCCCCGGCCACCAGGGCGCGCACCAGGGCGGCCTCATCCACCACGGGTCCACGGGCGGTGTTGACCAGGATCGCCGAGTCCTTCATCCGCCGCAGCACGTCCTCGTCCACCAGGTGGCGGGTCTGTACGGTCAGGGGCACGTGCAGGGAGAGGAAGTCGCTGGAGGAGACCACCTCGTCCCAGCCGGCGGGGGCGATGTCCCCGGCCAGGCCGGCGTACTCCGCGGGGTCCACCGGACGGCCTGTGGGTGGGCGGGGGCAGAACCTGACCGTCATGTCGAAGGCCAGGGCCCGTTGCGCGACCGCCCGGCCGATGCGCCCGAAGCCGGCCAGGCCCAGGGTCCGCCCGGAGACGTCGTGGCCGAGCAGCAGGTCCGGCTGCCAGCCGGTGAAGGCCCCGGAGCGCAGGAACTGATCCGATTCCACCACCCGGCGGGCGGTGCCCAGGATCAGCAGCAGCGTGAGGTCGGCGGTGGCGCGGGTGAGGATGTCCGGGGTGTTGGCCACCATGATCGATCGTGCGGTGGCCGCCGGAACGTCGATGTTGTTGTAGCCGGCGGCGTAGTTGGAGACGCCCGTCAGGGTCGCCGCCGCCAGCAGGTCGGCGTCCACGGGGTCCACCAGCTGGGAGACGAGCACGTCCACGCGGCCGGAGGAGCATTCCCGGTGCAGCTCCTCCCGGCTCAGTGGCGCAGCCGGGCTCACCACCCGGCCGGCCTCGGCCAGGATCTGCATCCCCGGCGCGGGCAGGGGCGTGGTGACCAGGAACGTCGGAGTGCTCATAGTGCCTTTCATGCGCCAGAGGGATCGGTAGGATTATGACCATCAGTCATCGTGATGAACGAAAGGGGGACGTGGGCATGGAATTCCGGCAGCTGGAGTACTTCCTGGTCCTCGCCCGCACGCTGAGCTTCACCCGGGCCGCCGCGGAGCTGTACGTGGTCCAGTCTGCCGTGAGCCAGCAGATCGCCAAGCTGGAGGCCCAACTGGGCGTCCGCCTCTTCGAACGGACCTCGAAGCGGGTCGTGCTCACTGAGGCCGGCCAGCTGCTGCGCACCAGGGCCGAGGACCTCACCCGGATGGCCCAGTCCATCGAGCAGGAGGTCGGGACCTTCGGGCAGGAGGTCAAGGGCACCCTCAGGGTCGGCCTGTCTCAGGGCGCGCACGCGGCCCTGGACCTGGTGCAGCTGTTCGCCCGCTACCACGAGACCTACCCGGGGGTGCGGCTGGTGATCGGGGACCGGCACACCGCGCTGAAGGAGCTGGCGGCGGGCGTGGCGAACTTCGAGCTGGACGTGGCCTTCGTCTCCCATGACGCCACCCTGGGCCTGCCGAACGGCCTGCACGGCGTCCGGCTGGCCACCGAGCAACTGGTGGTGGTGTGCCACCCGGGGCACCCCCTGGCGGGCCGGCCCAGCACCACGCTCGCGGACCTGGCGGCCACCGGCCCCATCCTCGACTCGGCCCCCGAGACCCGGCTGCGCAGCATCGTGGACGGGGCCTGGCAACGGGCCGGGATCGAGCGGACCAGCGCCATCGAGGTCTTCAACACCGGCCAGCTGGCCCGGTACGCCGCCAGCGGGCTCGGGGCGGCGCTGGTCTCCACCGCCGGCCTGCGCTTCGTCAGCCCGCCGGCCGGCCAGGAGGATTTCACCATCCTGGAGCTGGAGGAGGGCATCGGGTATTCGGTGAGCTGCATCTTCCGGGCCGCCCGGCAGAGCTCCCCACCCTCGCGCCACTTCCTGGACCTGGTCGCCGACTCCGGGCTGGACCCGGAGGTGTCCCAGCGCCTGCGGGAGGCAGCGGGGACCGCGGGAGGGTAGGGCCGCCGTCGGGCCTCTTCTGCTCTGCATTCAGAGCTCGAGGACCAGGCACGGGGTCTTGCACCGCGAGACGCACACCATCATGACCTCGTTCTCCTCCCGCTCCTGATCGCTGAGCACCGCGTCCCGGTGATCCGGCTCGCCCGCCAGCACGATGGTCTCGCAGGTGCCGCAGGTGCCCTCCTGGCAGGAGTGCGGCACGTTGGCGCCCACCGCGTTGACGGCCTGCAGGATCGAGACCCCCGGTTCGACCGTGAGGGTCTTCCCCGTCAGGGACAGCTCGACCTGGAAGGGTTGGTCGCCGGACTGGTTCGCGTCCACGTCGTTCACGAAGCGTTCCATGTGCAGGGCGGTGGCCGGCCAGGCGGAGGTCAGGGCCTCGGTGGCGTCCATCAGCGGCCCCGGCCCGCAGCAGTAGATGAGGGTCTCCGGGTCCGGGGTGGCCAGGATCCCCGGCAGGTCGATGAGCCCGTGCACGTCCTGCGGGACCAGGCTGATCCGGTCCCCGTAGCGGTCGAACTCGTCGGCGAACGCCATGGCCGTGCGCGTGCGACCCCCATAGTGCAGGGCCCACTCGGCACCGTTGCGCTCAGCCTGCTCCAGCAGCGGGATGATCGGGGTGATCCCGATCCCGCCGGCGATGAAGATGTACCGCGGGGCCTCGCGCAGCTCGAAGTGGTTCCGCGGGGCGGAGACCCTCAGCCGCTGGCCCAACTGGAGCCGGTCATGGAGGTAGCTGCTGCCGCCGCGGCTGGCCGGCTCGCGGAGGATGCCCAGACGGTATTCGGAGCGGTTGGCCGGGTCCGAGCACAGCGAGTACTGACGGACCAGCTCCGCCCCGTCGTCCCCGGTCACGTGGACGTCCACGTGCGAGCCCGGGGTCCACGCCGGCAGCGCCTCGCCCAGGGGATGGGTGAGGGTGATACTGATGACGCCGTCCGCGATGGCCTCCTTGGCGGTTACCTGGAGGTCCAGCAGTTCGATGCCCGTGGGGGCCTGGTTGATGGCTTGTGGGTTCACGGTGTCTCGGTTCATGGTGTCCTGGCTCATGGTTCAGCCCAGGTTCTTCTGCCCGTAGACGGACTCGTGCCACGGGATGAACACCCGTTTGAAGGACGTGACGATGAAGTACATGGTCAGGCCCAGGATGGCGAGCATGATGATCACGGCGAACAAGCCCGGAGCATTCAGCTCGTTCAGGGTCCGCACCACGAGGTAGCCCAGCCCCTCGTTGCCGCCAAGGTACTCGCCCACGATCGCGCCGATCACGGCCAGCACGATGGCCGATTCCATGCCGGCGAACACGTTGGGCATGGTGCTCTTCAGCTCCAGATGGACGAAGGTGTGCCACTTGCTGGCATTGAGGCTGCGCATGACGTCACGCTGGCCCGCATCGACCGAGCGGACGCCCAACAGGACGTTGAGCATGACCGGGAAGAAGGCCAGGACGGCGGCGATGATGACCTTGGAGGTCATGCCGAATCCGAACCAGATGACGAACAGCGGGATCAGGGCGACCTTCGGGATGACCTCGATGGCGATGATCAGTGGCCGGACGGTGACCTCGATGATCGGGAACTTGCCAAGGATCACCCCGACGATGCAGCCGATGATGACTCCGGCGGCGAACCCGACGGAGATCTCCCGGACGGTCACCCAGATGTGCTCCCAGGTGCCGGGCTCCTGGATCATCACCATGAAGGTCTGCAGGATCTGGGACGGCGGGGGCAGCACCAGCTCCGAAACCTCCAGCACCCGGACGGAGACCTCCCAGACGGCGAAGAGGATGAACAGCAGTGCAGGGGTGCTGATCCACGGCAGGATCTTGAACAGTCTTTCGCGGGTCATGGTCTATTCCTCTGCGTCGAGTGCGGTGCGGAGCCCGGCCACGACGCGGGCGAACTCGCGTCCGGTTTGGACTTCGATCTGGCGGGGACGTTCAATGTCCACCGTGGTGATGTCCTGGATCCGGCCGGGGCGCGGCGTCAGGTGGACCACCCGATCGCCGAGGAACGCGGCCTCGGCGATGTCGTGGGTGACGAAGACGACGGTGGCCTCGGTGGCCAGCGCGATCCGCTGGATCTCGAGGTTCATCCGCTCGCGGGTCATGGCGTCCAGGGCTCCGAAGGGCTCATCCATCAGCAACAGTTCCGGGCTGCAGCTCAGCGCCCTGGCGATGGCCGCGCGTTGGCGCATGCCGCCGGACAGCTCGCGCGGGTACGACGACTCGAAGCCGCCGAGCCCCACGAGCTCGGCCAGCTCCCGGGCCCGTTCATGGCGCTTGGCCTTGGACACCCCGCGGAGCCGCTGCGGCAACGAGATGTTGTCCAGGATGTTGTACCAGGGGAAGAGGTTGGCGTCCTGGAAGACGACACCCAGCTGGCTCACCACGGAGGAATCGACCGTGTTGCCCTTCCAGAGGGACTTCCCGCCGATCTTGACCTCGCCGGAGGTCGGGCTGACCAGGCCGGCCATCACCCGCAGCAGCGTGGTCTTGCCGCAACCGGAGCGGCCGATCAGGGACACGAACTCTCGCTTGCGGATACTCAGGTTGATGTCCGAGAGGGCATGGGTGGTGGCCCGCTTGGTGACGTAGTCCTTGCTGACGCCGATGATCTCGATCTCGGCCGAGCCTGCCGGTGGCCCGGAGGGCCCGACGGCGGCCGGTACGGTGGAGGGGCCCGTCACCTCGGTGGCGGGCTGGCTTGAGAGTCTGTCGGTCACTGTCATGTCTTCACGCACCTTGAGAGATTCCTTCTGTTGTCGCCTTTTTCGGGGTGACTGTGATGAGGCCCCGGTCGGCATCGACGGCGACCCAGTCACCGGTCTGGATGAGCTCCAGTGGGTCCCGGTCGAGTTCGGAGATGGTGGGGACCCGGGTGACGACGGCACCCAGGACGGCCTTGGTGGTCATGGCGCTGAAGATCATGGCCCGTGGGGCGGTGCCCATCAGCCGGGTGCTCTGGAAGAACCCGGACCAGCCGGAGGACCCCTTCGCGCCCGGGAAGACCAGGACCTTGTCCGTGAAGCAGACGTCGAACAACTCATGCCGGGACTCGATGATCACCCCGCGGGCCGGGTCGATGCCGCCCCAGCCGGAGATCGTCTCGTGGGAGACAAGGGCCTCGCCCTCGGTGGTGCCGGGCACGATGCCCCGGCCGGTGATCTGGATGCTCATGCCAGTTCTCCTCTCCACCGGCCTGTGACTGCGGCGTCCACGCATTCCTCGAGGGTCCCGAACCACGCCTCGATCCCGAGGATGGCGGGCAGGTAGTGCGCCTGTTTGGCCGAGTCCGTCGCGAAGACGCGGGTGCCCTCCGGGGCCACCTTGGACATCGCCGGACAGGAATCGGTCAGCACCTTGCCGCCGGCCCGCTGGATGGCCTGCGTGTACCCCAGACGGTCGGCCTCAGTGCGCAGGGCCCGGGGTGTCATGATCCACAGCTCGGTGTCCCCGTGGAGGGTGCGCCCCTCAAGGGCGCGGGCCGCGCGGGCCACCTGGTCCAGGGAGGCGTGCGGGCAGCCCAGCAGGATGAAGTCCACCTCGGTGGAGGAGCCCTGGTTGTTCAGCGTCTCGTACATGAGCCGGCGTTCGCGCTCGCCGTAGACGATCGGTTCCGGTGCCCGGGCCCCGCCGAAGGCCGCCTCCAGGGTGGGTGCCTCCGGGGTGAGGCCCGGGACGTGGTAGATCTCCACCCCGCCTGAGGAGGCGGTGGCGGCGCCGAAGTGCTTGAGGTCCTCATCCTGCGGGGGTGCCCATTGACCGGTGATCACGGGGCGGTTCTCCTGGACCGCATCGCCGACGAAGTATCCGAACATGCCCCAGTCCTGGAAACCCCGCACGGGCGCCTGCGCCTCGATGTGGTGGGTGCCGTAGCGGTTCTGGGGCAGGTGGTTGCCCCAGTAGGGGATCTTGCCGGTCAGGGAGGCTGCGCCGGTGGAGGCGGTGCCCTCGCAGTTGGTGCGTGCGCCGAGCACGGAGTTGCAGTACACCACGGCGGAGGACTCCATCCAGGCGCAGTGCTCGTCCCGGGTGGGCAGGTTGCCCACCTGGTACGGCGTGCAGGTGGCCAGGACGTTGACCCCGAGATCCGTGACGAAGGCCTCACCCTCCTCCTGCAGCTCGGCCAGGTGCGGCGAATACGGCGTGATGTTGACCGCGTCCTTGCCGAAGCCGTGCTGGAGCTGGCAGGTGGGCACCCGCATCGGGGGGATCTCGATGTCCTCGTCGCAGTCCAGGTTGATCACCGAGAAGGACTTGTTCCAGCCGCCCTCCCGGACCAGCCGCTCCTTGACCGGGGATGGCTGTGTCATGGTCCCGGCCACGTTGCGGGTGTCGCACAGCCGCTCCGCGCCGAGTCCCTCACCGTAGCGGACCAACAGGTCCATCGCGGCGGCGACGGCCGGCCCCTGGGTGCCGTCCAGCATGGACTTCTCCTCATCAGTGAGTCTCACCGGTGACCTCCGTTCTCCTGTGGATTCTCATGACGCCACATTCGCGTACACCCGCTCCCGCAGGTCGCTGTGGTTGATGTCCTGAACGCTGCCCGTCCGCGTCTGGGCCGCCAGGTCCAGGGCGTGGGCCGCGCCCTCGCCCATGGCGGCGCAGGGACCCATGACCCGCACGCTGGACAGCGCCGCGGCATCCCCGTCCACGCAGCGCCCGGCGGCCACCAGGTTGCGGGCGCCCTTCGGGATCAGGCTGCGTAGCGGGACGTAGTGCACGTGGTCGGATTCGAAGGTCTCCCACACGTAGCCGGTCACCCGGTCGTGCAGTTCGACAGGCCAAGCCGTGCGTGCCACCGCATCCTCGAAGGCGTGCCCGGTGCGGACCTCATCGAGCGTCAGCTGGTGCTCGGCCGCGATCCAGCGGGTCTGCCGGCGCCCCGGAAAGCCGTAGGCACGGACCTTCGCCTGACCGAACGCGGCCGGGAACTCCTTGCGCATGAAGTCCACCACGCGGTCTGCCTGGGCGCGGCCCTCGAGCTGGGCCCGGGCCGCGGCCACCGCCTCCAGCGGCGCCTCGATGTGCGTCATGTTCATGACCGCCGTGTTCCGGCCGGGGAAGAAGAAGGCCAGGCCGTCCCGGCGCACCAGTCCGTACTGCTCGGCCTTCTCCTCCACCCGGGCCACCAGTTCCTCCCGGGTGGGCGCCTGCTGCTCGTTCAGGTTCGCCAGGCGGACCTGCTGGGAACCCCACACGGTGCGTTCGGGCACCCGGCACGGCAGCCCGGCCTCCCAGGTCAGGGCGGCGTCCCCAGTGGCGTCTACGAAGCCGGCTGCGGCCACGCGGACGTCGCCGTGGCGGGTGGCAAAGGTGGCCGCGGAGACCGTACCGTCCTGCTGCTCGACCCGGTGGACGGAAGCCCCCAGGACCACGGTGATGCCCAGCTCGGAGACCAGGTTCTCCATCCACCGCCCGAGCACGACCTCGTCATAGCTGACCGTCATGGTGTGCGAGCGGTTGAAGGCGATGTCCCCGGTGCGTGAGAGATCCTCGAACATGCGCTCGAAGATCCCGTGGGTGAGCTGCCGGTAGTCCGGACCGATGCCGTAGATGCCGCAGAAGAGCCCGATCAACGAGTTGACGCACTGGCCACCGAGGACGGGCAGCGCATCCACCAGGACGACCGATCGGCCCAGCTTCGCCGAGGCCACCGCGGCGGATATCCCGGCGATCCCGGCGCCGACGACGCAGACGTCCGCCTCGAGCTGCTCGGGGGCCGGCATGCGGTCCTTGGTGACGGTGTGTATCCTCAGTTCGGTGAGTTTGTGCGGCAAGGGTTCTCCTGGTGGTCTGACGGGTCGGGCGGCGTGGGTGGGGTGACGGGCGGGGTCGTCCCGCGACGGTCACTCGGGCAGCAGGCTGTTGTCCACCCACTCCGCTGAGTCCAGGCCGTCCGGAACATCTCCTGCCGCGACCAGTTCCTCGTAACCGGCCTGCCATTCGGCCTCGTCCGTGGTCAGCAGAGGCGACTCGCCACCATTGGTCCACTGCCGGCGCTGCTCCTCCAGGCCTGCCCGGGCGATGTCGTCGTCCATGAGCGTGGCGAAGTCGTATTCACTGCGCAGGGTCTCGATCGTGTCGGTGAGGTCCTCGTCGGCGACGATGGCCGCCGTGGCCTCCTTGATGGCGGCCAGGTACTTCTTGAGCTTCTCGGGTTCGTCCTCAATGGACTCCGGGGTGGTGACGTAGACCTGGGCTCCGGCCGTGAGGGCATCGCTGAAGTCATAGATCAGAGCGTCGTCGTTCTGCGTCTGAGCGATGAGCGCGCTGTCATGGCTGACCATGTAGCCGGCCAGGGTCCCGTTCTGGACCAACTGGAACGTGGCAGGCGTCAGGCCGACGACCTGCTGCTCCACCTCGGAGGGGTCGATTCCCGCGTTCTGCAACATCAGGGAGACGGTCTTGCTGCTGCTCCCGCCCTCCGAGGGCACGCCGATGGTCTTGCCGACGAAGTCCTCTGGGCTCTCCAGCGGGGCCTCGGAGGAGTGCAGGAGCTTGATGGACGGATTGCGGGTCAGCGTGCCGACGTTCCTCAGGGGCATGTCCTCCGCGCCGACGGCGTTGTAGGTATCGAGGGCATCGATCCGCGTGATGTCTCCGGCGCCGGAGAGCAGCAGCTGCATGGCCTGGGGGGATCCCTTGACCTCCTGGATCTCCACGTCCAGTCCGTGCTTCTCGAAGTACCCGCCGGAGACTGCCATCATCTCCGGGACCATGGACAGGGTCTCCATGGGCAGGTAGCTGAGGAAGGTGATCTCCTGCAGTTCGCCGGAGGCGGCCGAGTCGCCGGTGGCCTCCTCGGAACCGGTCTCCGCACCGGCTCCCGCCCCGCAGCCGGCCAACAGACTGGTGCCAAGGGCGGCCACCGCCAGGGCGGCCAGCGGGCGGCCGCGCCGGTTGATCCGGTCGCTGTGGGGAGCTGCGGTGGTTTGGACTGCGCGAGTGAGGCGATTCAACATGATGTCTCCTTGACGTGGAGCTGGGTGTGGGGGTGCTGCGATGACCTCGACGATCCCATCAGCGGCTTGCGTGATACAGGTCACTTTCCGAATATCGGAAGAAGGCCTCTGAGTGGCGAGGGCCGACGCCGGGCGCGAGGCACCTACAGGCGAGGGGCCGGCGTCGGGCGTGGGATTCCCCTAGTCCGGCACCGGGATCAGGTAACCACCGTTGCGCAGGCCCCGGGAGATGGCCCGGGAGGCTGCCTGCAGCATGTAGCCCAGCGGTTTCCGGTCGGATTGCTCGTGCGGGATGATCAGGGACAGGGCGGCGCGCGCCGAGCCGTCGGGAGCGAAGATCGGCACGGCGACGGCCACGTAGCGGACGTTGATCTGCCGGTCGCCGACAGCCAGGCCCTCGTGGCGGACCTGGGCCAACAGCTGCCGGACACGGTCCGGGTCGGTCTCCGTATATGGGGTGAACCGCTGCAACGGCCTGGCGAGCACGGACTCCTGCACCTCCGGCGGCGCGAAAGCCAGCATGGCCATGCCCACCGCCGTCACGTGTAGCGGGTACCGGGCGCCGATGCGCGGGGGCTCGTCCGCCGCGCCGACGGGCACCAGCCGCTCCACGAAGACCGCCTCCTCCTGCTCACGGATGCTCAGATGCACGGGGAAGTGGGTGGTCTCCGAGAGGTCCTGCATGAACGGCAAGGCGACGCGCTGCAGCCCCACGGAGCGGGGCGCGTGGGAGGCGATCTCCCAGAGCCGCAGCCCCACGTGGTACTCGCCGTTGGCCTTCCGCTCCAGGGCGCCGCTGTCCGTCAGCTCGGCCACGATCCGGTGGCTGGTGGTCAGCGGCAGCCCCGTCCGGCGGCTGATCTCCGAGATGGTCTGCTGGGCGTGCTGGTTGTCGAAGGAACCGAGGATGCGTAGGGCGCGCTCCACCACCGAGCGCGGGACCAGCTCCCGCACCTCAGGGTGTTGGACTGCTGGGCCGGCGACCTGCGTCATGGGTCTCACCGTGGCCTAGGAGTCCAGCCGGTAGAAGTCCCGGGCGTTGCCGTGCAGCACGGCGGACCGCTCCTCGTCCGTCAGCGCATTCAGCAGGCGATCGCGCTCGCCGCCGTGGTCGTGCGGGAAGTCCGAGGCGAACATCAGCAGGTCCCCGGCGCCGATCTGGTCCAGGATCTGCCGGACGTGCACCGGGTCCGAGGGCAGCTGGACGGGCTCGGTGGAGGCCCGCACATTCTCCAGCAGGTAGTGGGCGGGCTCGTGCTTCATCCACGGCACCTCGCGCCAGATCGCCTTCCAGTCCTTCTGGAACCGCATCATCAGCGCGGGCAGCCAGCTGAACCCGCACTCCAGCAGTGCGACGTGCAGCCGGGGGAACTGGTCGAAGACCCCCTCGGTGACCAGGCTGACGAGCTGTTCCTGCACCAACACCTGCGAGTTGAGCAGGTAGTCGTCGATGTAGGTGTTGGTGAAGCCGGCGCTGACCGGGGCGCTGCCGCGCCGGCCCCAGGCGTGCAGGCCCACCACGAGCCCGTGGCGGTCCGCCGCCTCGAAGACCTCCCGGAACCGGACGTGGCCGTAGCGGGCGTCGTGGCCGCGGACGGGCAGGAGCACCTGGACGAACCTCTCGTCCGCGCCGACCCTGTCGATCTCCGCGACGGCGGCCTTGATGTCCACCGAGGGCACGACGATGCTGCCGCGCAGCCGGCTGTCCTGGGCCAGCCACTCCTGCGCCATCCAGTCGTTGATGGCGCTCGTGACCGCGACCTGGCAGTAGGGGTTGCGGTTGGCGCCGAAGGAGCTGACGCAGTTGAGGATGGCGGTGGCCGGCCGGGCGACGTCCAGGTAGTCGCTGCGCAGCGTCTGAAGTCGCTGGGGCAGCGGGCCGCCCGAGGTGGCGAAGCCTTCGGGGTAGGACGCGCCCGCGGTGGGGGACAGGTCCGTCTCGGCGTCGGCGAAGTACTCGTTCCAGTAGGCGCTCAGGTAGGGGGCCAGGTCCTGGACGGAGGCCGGCGCCACGTGGACGTCCACGTCCACGGTCTGGGTGTCCACGGCCGCGCCCGGGGCGTGGGTACCGGCGGTGTCACTGATGGTGGTCATCGGGTGGCCTCCTGGGTCTGCTGCTTCTGGTCGTTGAATCGGTAGAAGCGCTCCCCGTTCTCGTGCAGGATCATCCGCTGGAGGTCGGCCGGCAGGTGCTGCAGGGCCAGCGCGGGGGAGTCGAAGTCCCAGTGCGGGTAGTCGGAGGAGAAGATGATCCGGTCCGTCATCCCGGTCATCTCGTAGAGCTCCGCCACGTCCTTGGGATCCTTGGACTCCTCGATCGGCTGCGTGGTGAACCAGTAGTGCTCGCGGAAGTACTCCGAGGGCAGTCGGCGCAGCTTCGGGTAGTCCCGGCGCAGCACCGAGTAAGCGGAGTCCATGGACCACATCAGCGGGGCCGCCCAGGTGATGCCGCCCTCGATCAGGACGACCTGCAGGGTGGGGAACTGCTCGAACACGCCCTCGAGGATCATGTTCATGGCCAGGGCCACCATGGTGTTGCCGGTGGTCACGTGCTCCTCGAGGTAGAAGGAGGGCCAGCCCGCCCCCATGTGCGGCAGCCCGCCCACGTGGACGCCCACGGGCAGGCCGGCCTCCACGGCGGCCGCGTAGATGGGCCAGTACCGCGGTTCGCCCAGGGGGTGCAGGGCGTTGGATGGCAGCAGGACCTGGACGAACCGGGGGTCATCGGCGCACCGCCGGATCTCTTGGGCCGCCAGCTCGGGAGCCTCGTGCGAGACGCAGATGCTGGAGTGCAGCCGCGGTTCGGAGTCGAGGAAGAGCTCCTTGACCCCCTCGTTCATGGCCCGGCACAGGTCCGCGGTGAACCCGGGTTCACCGACGCCCAGGGTGGCGGCCTGCAGGGGGATGAGGATGCCGTGGTTGATGCCGTACTGGTCCAGCAGTTGGTCCTGCATCATCGCCAGGGAGCTGCCCGGAGGGCCCTCCTCGGGCCGGGCGTCGAGCCGCTGGCCGCCGTTGCGCACCCGCGGGGTCATCTCCGGAGGGGAGGGGACGCGGTGGCCGTGCCGCAGCCACTGCTCCCGGTGCACCGGGTCCTGCATCCGTTCGGCGATCTGGTGCCGCATGAGGGTGGGGTGGATGTCACCGTCCACATGGGCCATGGCCGGGGTTGAGGCCGGGGCTGGGGCTGTCTGGGCGGACGGGTTCGGGGCTGTGGTTGTGGACGGATCGCTGGTCATGGTCACGGGGCGCTCACTCCTGAGGTGGGGGCGGGGGCGGTGGCTGGTGTGGAGGCTGGTGCGCTGGCTGGTGCGCTGGCTGGTGCACTCGCGGGGATCTTCGGCCGGGCGCGCGGGCTGGTGTCGATCACCACGTAGTCCTCGTCCACCTGGACGTCGAAGGTGTCGGCGACGTAGGGGCCCGGCGTGCGCCGGCCGGCCGCGGCATCCGGGAGGCCCGTGGCGGGTTCGTCCAGGTCGCTGCCGGGCGTCACGCTCACGCCGTAGCCGCGGGCCGGTGGCTCGCCGGGACCGAGGAAGGACTGGCCGGTGGAGAGCTCGTACTCCCAGCCGTGCCACGGGCAGGCGACGAAGGTGGCCTCCTCGTCGAGTGAGGCCTCTCCGGGCGCCGCCGAGTACGCCCAAGACTTGGTGCGGCCGAGGCAGAGCGGGCCGCCCTGGTGTGGACAGGAATTGGCAAGGGCGTAGAACGCGTCGCCGATCCGGTAGACGCCGATGGACCGGTTGCCGGCCTCGATGATGCGTTTCTCACCGGGGGCGAACTCGGAGGCACGGCCAACAACTATCTTCATCGGTGATGAGGTCCTTCCACAGGGGAGCGCCCGGCTGCGGCGGGGCCGTCGAGCCGTCGAGGGACGGCATATCGGACGGCCTATGGGGCGGCCGGTGGGCTGCGAGGTGCCGCAGTCAGCTGACGCTGGAGCGCATGTGTCCAGTGTGAGCTGGCTCTCCGCATCTGTCTAATGACTAAGTTCAATATGATCAATCAGTGGTGCTAATGATTGGTGTCCCGGCCGTGTCGGTCGCTCGCCTGGGGGCCAGGAAGACTCTTATTCGCCCGCGAAACCTGCGGTAGGATTGAACATCAGTAAACGGAGGTTCTTACGATGTCTGTCCACATTCCTGACCGTGTTGAACGAGAGGCCTTGCAGCGCCGCGAAATGGCGGACATCACCGCCATGCGCGGGGCCATCGACGTTCTCGGCAGCGCCATCAGCTCCCTGGACCAGCCGGTGTCACCCCAGATGGCTGCCGGTGTTGCCGCTTCGTCGCGGGCCAGACGAGCCATCGGCGACGAGTTCGGATGGCTCACCGCGACCGAGGCATCCCGGCTGCTCGGTTCAACCCAGCCCGGTGGTGCCTACGCCAACGACCAGAGGAAGAATGCCAAGGCCTTGGGCGTTCCGGTGCGCAACACCTTCGCCTACCCCGGATTCCAGTTCACGGATTCTGGTCACGTGCACCCCACCGTTCTTGCGGTCCTGCGCTCCGCTGACTCCCTCGCGGTCGACGCCGACACGGTGGTCCAATGGTTCTGCCTGCCCAGCGCCGGCCTGGACGGCGTGCGGCCGGTGGACATCCTCATCGAGGACGAGACAGTCTTGGCGGACTTCAACGGCCGATTCGGAGCCCAGTGGTGAGAGAGGTCGAGTGGCCCAGCGGGAAGTTCGCGGTCGCTCACGATGAAACCGTGGAGCAGGGGAGCCTGCTCTACCGAGTCCTCGACGGAACTTCGGGACGCTCCGTCACCGCATTCAACCCAGGTCTCGGATCGCCGACCCGGTTCGCATTCTTCACCGGCGCCCATGGCGAGACGATTCCGGTGCTCTACGCGGCGCTGACCGCGGAGGCGGCCATTGCCGAATCCATCCTCCGTTACGTGCCGGTGGCCGGCGGAGAGCTGCTGCGACGGGACTATGAGCCCATGGTGCTGGGCGGGGTGCGGCCACTGCGCGCCCTCAGGTTGGCATCATTCAAAGGCCTTGGTCTGCGTGCGCTCGGCACCGACCAGACTGAGGTCTCGGAAACGGGGCCGGATCGCTATGAGGAGACCGTGTCGTGGGCCAAATCGGCCCATCTGGCAGGCTTCGACGGGGTGGCGTGGATGAGCCACCGGTGCAACTCTGACGTCGCAGTGATGATCTTCGGCGACCGGGTTGATGCCGCCGATCTAGAGCAGGATGACGGGGTGGCGAAGATCTTCCGCCGCCAGGTCGATCGCGAGTGGCTGACCGACCTGTGCGCCGGGTTGCACATCACCGTCCGCTGGTAGGGGCCGTCCGCGCACACGGTCTTCATAGCCGCCGTCTGACGTGCGTTGATGGCCTCTTGGTGCTCGTCGCGCAGGGTCAGCCGAGGCGCAGAGTGACCCCGCCCCGTCACAACGGTGGGGGCGGGGTCACTCTGCGCCTAGGTCAGCCGGCGGGCGTCAGCCCTCGTTGGCGATCATGGTCTCGTAGCGGTAGAGGATGGTCGCGACCTCGGCGCGGGTGATCTGCCGGTCGGGCTGGTAGGAACCGTCGTGGTAACCCACCGACAGGGCCTCGGAGGCCAGCCAGGTGATGGCCTGGTAGGCCGCGTCCGAGGTGGGCACGTCGGTGAACTCGGTGTCCTCCGGTCCCAGGTGCTCCGGGTCGACGGCCCGGTACAGGAAGGAGGCGAACTCGCCGCGGGTGACCTCGCGGGTGGGCTTGAACTCGCCGTCCGCGTAGCCCTGGGTGATCTCGTTCGCCTTCGCCCAGGAGATCGGCGCGTAGTGGGTGTGCTCGCCGGTGACGTCCGGGAACGGGGCACCCTCGGGGGAGAACTCCGGATCCAGGTACCGGTACACGAACGCCAAGGACTCACCGCGGGAGATCTCCCGGTACTTGCCGAAGGACCCATCGGAGTACCCGTTGGTCAGGCCCTCCAGCTGCATCCACCGCACCGGGGCGAAGTGCTTGGACCCCGGCTGGTTGTCCGTGAAGTGCTCGACCGGCTCGGCGGTGCCCTCCTCGACCTGGAAGGTCAGGGTCTCGGTGGAGACCTGGCCGTGCACGTCCGTGGCAGTCACCTCGGCGGTGTGCTCACCGGCCGCCAGGTCCTCGGGCACCGGCAGGCGCCAGAGGTGGGAGGTGCGGTCCGCCACCGAGCCGCCGTGCACCAGCTGCTCCTGCACGGCCACCGGGTCCGAGTACTCGGCGCCGACGAACTGCTCCTCGCCCGCCATCGGCTGGGTGCGCTCGGCCGCCACGGGCTCGCCGCCGTCCACCGAGACCTCCACGGTGGAGCCGGTGGCGCCCATGAAGAAGTTGGTCGTCAGCCAGGTGTCCGCCAACGCGTCCTGGCCCACCGTCAGCGGGTCCTCGAACGCCGGTGCGGCGCCCTCGGCGTCGATGTGCTCGGCGAACCAGTCGCGGTAGGCAGGGGTGTTCAGGCCAAGGGCCATCTGGTCGGTGCCGTCGTCCCCGGTGCGGGTGAAGCGCTCGGTGACCTGATTGCCCTCCAGGTCCATGGTCAGCACGCCCGGGTAGGCGCCGTCCCGCTGCAGGGCGGTGGGGTAGCCGCCGTCGAGCATCTCACCGGAGTACCAGTCACCGGAGATCGCGCCCACGGTCAGGTGCGGGAAGGGCAGCTCGTCCACGTCGAACAGCTCCTTCCAGGAGGCCAGGCTGTCGCCCTCGCGCATGTTCTCGATCGCGTGCACGTGACCGGCCAGCGAGATGGCCTCGCGGCCCTCGAGCAGCTCGTGGATCTCCTTGACCTGGTCCGTCTGGTGCTGGGTGCCGTTCTGGTCAGCGAAGCCCAGCAACGGGATGTGGGCGGCGATCACCACGAGCTTGTCCTTCGGGGTGTTGGCGATGTCCTGGCGCAGCCACTCCATCTGCTCCTCGTCGATGGCCCCGTTGTACTTCGTGTCACCGGCGAAGGGGTACTCCACGTTGTTCAGCGCCACGAAGTGGGCCTCGCCCACGTCATAGGAGTAGTACTCCGGGCCCAGGCCCGCGCGGTAGGAGTCGAAGGCGTGCTCCTGCTCGGTGGCGTCGAAGTCGATGTCATGGTTGCCCGGCAGGAAGCGGGCCGGGCCGTTGATCATCTCGGTCAGGGTGCGGATCCCCGGGTACAGGGAGAGATCGTCGCCGGCCACGTCCCCCACGAAGAGCGCCCCGCAGTCCTCATAACCGGAGCGGGCCGCCATATCGGCGAAGGCCCCGGCCCGGGCGAACTCGATCTCCTCCTCCGTGTAGGTCTGCACGTCACCGCCCACCAGGCACTCCTGGGTGGAGGCGGCGGCGCCCTCGTCCTGGGCCAGTGGGAAGTTCACGGCCGCCGGCAGGTCACCGGTGGGCTCCAGTCCGCCGTACTTCAGCTCCGGCGATCCCTCGGGCAGGTGGTGGTAGTGGAACTGGGCCACGTTCTCGTCATCCACCGGCACCTGGTAGTCGGCCGGCTGGGTGACGAACGCCGTCATGTTCTCGAAGGCCGGCAGCTCGTAGGCGCCGTCCTCATCCGTGGTGACGATGTCCCGGCCGTTGGACACGCTCACGTCCGCGACGCCCGGTTCGCCCTCGTCCTGCCGGGAGTTCTGGTTCAGGTCGTCGAAGACCACGCCCTCGAGGACCTCCGGGGTCTCGTCGGCGCCGTCGACCACCTGCACCGAGCCGCGGAAGGCGGTCTCGTCCCAGACGGCACCCGCGGTGGTGGCGGCGGTGGTTGCGGTGGCCGAGGCGGCCGAGGTGGTGTGGGAGGCCGGAGCCGTGACGGGGGTGGCCGCTGCGGCGGTGACCGCCGGGCTCAGCAGGGCGCCGGTGGTGGCCAGGGCCAGGGCGCCCGCTGCCAGGCGGGCCGATCGATGGCGGGTGGGGCGGGTGAACGCGTTCACGAAATACCTTCCGATGGAGGAGTGGTCCGGCCGGGGGTAACCGTTTGGCGCTCTCCACCCTGAGACCCACCTGTGAACAGCGGCCCACGGGAAGGTATACGGCGGCGAGATCGCCGTGACGCTTGGCCGACCCGTGCTTGAAGGCGCAAGTAGGTGGCCGGCGCCACGGCCTGTGGCACGATGTGCATGAAGACCACCGGCTGACCAGCTGACGAGGAGGAGCCTGATGCAGTCCCGCACCCTCGTCACGGCGGCGGCCGGTGCCTACACCGCGAACTGCGCCCTCGGTACCGCGGTGGCGCTGAGGTGGGTGGACACCTCGGGGACCCGCTGGCTCCACCACGCCCTGTATGCGGTGACGCTCACGGCGACGGCCGTGGCCGTCGTCGTCGGTTCGATGCGCCGATCCCCGGCGGCCCTCGCGCTGGCCCCGGCCGCCGTGCCCCTGGTCCTGCTGCAGCGGCACGGGGCCCGGCCGCGGCGCCGCCACCTGCGGGACGCCCTGTGGGCGGCCCCCTGCTACGTGGCCGGGCTCGTCCTGGCCTGGAGGTGAGCCATGGAATTCCTCGATGCCGTGTTCAACCGGCGCACCACGAACGGGCCGTTCCGACCGGACCCCGTCAGCGCCGAGCACCAGCAGTTGCTGATCCGCGCCGCGGCGGCCGCGCCCTCGCAGTTCAACAGCCAGCCGTGGCGGTTCGTGCTCATCGAGGACCGGGACACCATCGAGACCGTGGCGGACATCAGCGGTGAGAGCATGACCGAGGTGATGGGCGCGGGGACCTTCTTCGACCGGTACAAGAAGTACTTCCGGTTCAGCCAGCGGGAGATGGACACCGCCCGCAGCGGCATGCTCTTCGACAAGCTGCCGGCGCTGCTGCGGCCCTTCACCTCACGCGCGTTCACCCCTTCGGGGCAGCAGCTGATGAACCGGCTGAAGGTGCCGCAGAAGCTCGGCGAGGAGAACCGCCGGCTGGTGGCCGGTTCCCCGCTGCTGATCGGCGTCATGCTGGAGCGCGGCGAGTACCGGCCCGGGGAGCTGTCCGGCTTCTACTCGGTCTTCAGCATGGGTGCCGCGATGGAGAACCTCTGGCTGACCACGGTGGAGCTGGGGATGGGCATCCAGTTCATCTCCTTCCCCATGGAGGCCCCGCACCAGTGGAAGCGCATCGTGACGATGCTGAACGTGCCGGACGAGCTGGAGCTGATGGCCGTCTACCGGTTGGGCTACCTGCCCGAGAAGACCCACCGGCCGGCCATCGACTGGTCCAGCCGGGAACGACGCCGGCCCTCCCAGTTCGTCTTCCGGGAAACCTGCGATTCGCCCCAGGAGGGGTGGGACAGCGACGTCCGGCCGGGTTCGGCGTGAGGTACACAGACGCGATGGGTAGTTCTCCCCATCGCGGCTCCGGCGCCCGGTGACTAGCGTGGTTCACGAGGAATTCACCTTCCGGTGGGGCCGCACCTGGCGCTCTCGGCACCGGAGGGGCAGGAGGAGATCGCATGCGGACGCTGGCCATGGACCTGCCGGAGCACTGGGTCAGGTACCCCGTGGACGGGTTCCACCTGGTGGCGGCCGCCCCCGTGACGGAGGCCGCGGAACGCATGTTCACGGACGGCCTCGAGCCCGGCGGCCCCCTGCCCGAACCCGAGCTCGCCGCGAACATCGTGGCCACCACCTACGCCGGGGAACCCGCCGGACTCTGCGGGCTGAACCGCCTCTACGTGGTGGAGGACGTCACCTGCACCGTGGGCGGGCTGCCAGCCCGCAGGATGGACCTCACCCGCTGGACCGGCCGGAACAACATCTTCACCCGCCGTTGGCTGGTCCAGGAGGCGCTCGCCGCTGGCCGGGCCACCCTGGAGATCACCGCCAGCTGCCTCATCAGCGACTACCAGCAGCTCACCCGCGTCTTCGATGCGGTCATCGCCAGCGCCCGCTTCACCGCGGCCCCGGAGCACCCGGCGGCCCGGCCGGCCCCGCTCCGGGCCGTCGCCTGATGCCGTCCACCTCCCGGCACCACCAGCCCATCCATGACGTGGAGGCGCTGCAGCGCCATCTCAGCGGTGAGGATCGACGTCGGAACGCCAGTCCCGAGGACCCCGGCCGGTTGCGCAGCGCCGACCTCGAGGTGCTCCAGTCCGTACACCGGCTCGGCTCCCTCGGTCGCTTCGCGACGGTCCGCAACCGCAGTGCCCTCGGCCGGCTCGTCCGGGAGGGCTTCCTGACCCTGGACGGGGTGCTGGACGCGGCCGGCGAGGACTTCATGCGCCCCGTCGCCACCGCCCAGGACGTGCTGGCCCTGCGTGGTCGATGCGGTACCGAGCGCACCCTGATGCAGTCCTGGCTGGCGGGGGAGCAGGTCTCCACCGTCTCGGGTGCGCCGGGCGCGGACGTGATGGCCGGCGTCGTACCGGAGAACCGGGCCCGGTACACCGTGGCGCTGGCGGAGCGCGGCGCCCTGGCCTCCCAGGCCTGCACGTGGGCCGGCGTGCGCGCCGCGCCCGCGCTGCTGACCGGCGAGCTGCTGGTGGACGAGGACGAGTTCACCGCCCGCGTGATCGATCCGCAGCACCCCGCGCCGGACGGCTCGTCCGCGGAGCTGACCGAGCTGTGGGCCCAGCCCTGGTTCGTCTGGGAGGCGACCTCCTCCGCGCTCGGCGTGAACCTGGCGTTCATCAGCGCGCAGGGCGCCGGGAACTACGTGTTCGGGGCGGACGCCGAGGCCTCCGAGCGGGACGGGCGGCTGCTGCTGCGGCTGGCACCAGTCACCGCCCGGACCGTGTGGGAGACCATGTGGGTGCTCACCCATGGCGGCGGCGAGGATCCCGCTGAGGGGGCAACCGGCGCCGGGGGCGGACAGCGCGAGGTGCTGGGCGTGCCACAGACCGGCACCCACCAGCTACCGCCGCCGGACCTGCCCGCCACCCGCTGACCTGCGCCCCGCTGACCTGCGCCCCGCTGACGTCGCCCGCAGAGGATCACGGCATCGATAACTGTCGATCCGCTCGGCGATTCTCGACGCGTGGCGCGGCCGTGATCAGGGGGCCTCGGGGTGGCCGTCGACGACCGCCATCTCCACCGGGGTCACCTCCAGGTCCACCTCCTTCACGACCACGCCGGACTCCAGGTCGATGATCACGAGCTGCCGGTTCTCCGCATCCGTCACGTAGGCCATAGACCCGGCGACCTTGAGGATGGGGCCGGGCTGCTGCCACTCCTCCTGCTCCTCCCAGGGCTCGATCACGGCGATCTCGTCCGTGACCTCGCCGGTCTGTTCGTCGATCACGGTGAGCTCGCCGTCGTCGGTCAGCACGAGCGCCTCGCCTGCCGGGCCGCGGGCCAGGGAGCGGAACCAGTAGGAGGAACCGAGCTCCACGGTCTGCAGCTCATCCGTCAGCGAGTTGATCAGGGCCACCTGCGTGGGCCGTTCGAACTCGGCGTCAGCCTCAGTTTTCAGGTCCCCGAGCACGATGGGGGAGTCCTCCGAGCCGGCCAGGTTGCCGGTGCGCTGGTAGTCGTGCTCGGCGTCGACTTTGTGGAAGGCGCCGTCCCGGTAGATGACCGGGCCGTCCTCGCAGCCCAGCACCACCACGTCCCCGTTCTCGGTCGGCGCCGCCGCGGCCTCGCCATGCACGCCGGTGCAGTCGGTGGTCTCCGCGACGGAGGTGTTTCCGCCCTCGCCGCCCAGCACCTGCACCGTGTCTCGTTCCTCCTCAGTGCCCTGCGTGGTCAACAGGCTGCCGTCCGCCAGGCGCAGGGCCACGCCGTGGTGGGGAGCATCCGTGGAGCTGGTCTCGGTGCGCGGCTGGCCGTCCTTGAGGTGCTCCGAGGTGAAGGTCTGGATGGACCCGTCCCCGTCGGCGAACAGGGTGGTGAGCCCGCGGTGGTTGACCACGTGCCCGGCGTGCGGGGCCTCGAAGGTGATGCCGCTCAGCCCCGGCGTCGACTCGTAGTAGTGGAAGTGGTCACCGTGGCCCTGCGCATCGATCCCGGTGTTGTAGACCTCGAACTCATCGCCGTGGGTGACCAGCACGTGCTGGCCGTCGCCGGCGTTGTTCAGCCGCAGGAAGGCCTCCAGCTCCTCCTCGTGGACCACCTTGCCGGACTCGGCATCCAGGGTGACCAGGCCGCCCTCGTGGGCCAGCACCACCCGCGGTGCGAGCGAGGCGACCTCCGCACGCGAGTCCCGCTGAGCGGCGTTGACGGGTTCGGCCGGATCGGCGGCGGTGGCGCTGGGGGAGCCTCCGGCTGAGCCCGACGCCGGCCCCTCACCTCCTCCGGAACCGGCACCTGGCGCGTCGGGCGCGCAGGCCGAGAGGGCGAGGGCCAACGCAGCGACCGAGGCGAGGGAACCGAGGTGGCGGGTGCGCCGCCGTCGGGCGTGGACTTCTGAGTTCGAGGACAAGCGGGCAGGGGTGGGCAGGGGCGGTGGTGATGGGTTCATGCCGGTGACTCTAAACGCAATTGCGAATCAATTGCAATAAGAGATGGCGGGTCGGTGGGGTCTATAGAACAACGAGGGTCACAGAACGCAGTGACGCAGGTACATCTGGAACGCGCCGTGGTTCCCCCACTCGGCGGCACCCATCACGTCTTCGACCTTCCCCACGGAGTCGATGGCCTGGGTGAGTAGCTCTGAGGACAGCCCGTAGAGGTCGAGGGCCTCGTCAACCTCCTCCAGTTGATACCCGACGTCCGTGACGGACGCCCGGAACATCGTCACGACGTCCTCTGGGGCCGGCTGCCCCAGGACGGATTCCGTGACTGCGTACTGATGGCGTACCGACTCTTCCTGCGCGGCGGTCATCCCCTCGGCGAAGACGGTGCAGACAATCTCCTTCCCGACCTGCTGGATCTGATCCTCCATGTGAGCCCTGAAATCCGGGCGAGGAACAACCGTCAGGTGAGTCGAGAGCAGGTCCTCGGAGTCTTCGACAATCTCCGCGAGCACCCTGTCCGATTCAGTCCATGCCACCCGCAATCTCTTCAGTTCGGCAGAGATCCGAACGGCCGCATCGAGGTCGACTTGCGCTGCCGTACTGAGCGGCGCCCCCGTGGGGACCTGACGGAGGTGGTCATCCAGCTCTGAGATCCTGGTCTCCAGATCGAGGTGGCGTGTGGGTTGGCCGAGTAGCCGGGCGATGTCGTCGGTGCTCGTCTTGGCGGCGTTCGCTGATTCCCGGGCTGCCGGACCGCACCCGGAGAGCGGTACGGTCACGAACAGCGTCAGAAGGGCTACTGCCACCCATCGACCACATTGCCGCGGCCTAGACATGTCCACCCCCGCCGTCGAGCCAATGGTGCGGTCAGGTATACGCCGTGCTCGAGTGGGGTGTCCAGAGCCGGAACCCGCGGTAGACGTCGCATCGCATGCCTCGCCTCGAGGATCACGGCATCGACAACTGTCGATTCCTACGGCGATTCTCGACGTGTAGCGATGCCGTGATCCGTTGACTACGTGGCGAGGCCTCGTTGGAAGGCGTACGCGGCCGCTGCGGTGCGGGAGCCGACGTCGATCTTGGTGAAGATGTTGCTCAGGTGCCGGGCCACGGTCTTCTCACTGATGACCAGTTCCGCGGCGATCTGCCGGTTGCTGTGGCCGGCCGCCACGAGGGCGAGCACCTCCAGTTCGCGGCCGGTCAGGCCGTCCGGGGCCTCGGTGACCCGCTCCGGCGGGACAACGCCACCAAGCGCCGCACCGGACATCTCAGCCCACTGCGTCCCGGCCTCCGCGTCAGCGGGCGCGGCCCCGAGACGGACGAAGGTCTCACGCGCCGCGGCCAGCTCGTCGGCCGCGGTGTCCACATCGCCGACACGCGCCAGGGCCCGCGCCCGGAGCGCCCGAGAGCGGGCCTGCTCGAAGGGGCACCCCACCCCGCCCCACTCGTGCACGGCCTTGTGAGCGTAGGGCAGGGCGCCGGCGGCATCACCGCGCGCGAGCTCCACGCCGGCATGGGCGTAGGCCGCCGCGGCGGAGACCGAGGCGCACTCGGTCAGGGTCGCCAGCTCATCCAGCTCGGCCGCCAGCCCCGCGACCTCCTCCACGGAGTCCCCGGCGGTGCCGGCCCTGACCAGGACCTCGACGGCGGCCGGCAGCAAGGCGACCCGGTGCGCCGGGAGCGGGGTCTCGGCCAGGCACCGGCGGACCGCCGCGACGGCCGCCTCCGCCCGGCCCTCCGCGAGCCATAGCAGGGCCAGCCCGGGCTGCGGGTCGCACCCGAGATCTGCGGCGGTGCGGTAGGCGGCTGCGGCCTCGTCCGCCTGCCCGCGCAGGCGCAGCACATCCCCGCGGGAGCGCTCGGCCCAACCGGCGGCTCCGAGGTCGCCGCGCCGCTGGTGGCGCCGCCGCGAGTCGTCCAGGGCCACCAGCGCCTCGCCCCAGTGGCCCTGCAGGGTCAGCACCTGCCCTCGGTGGACCGAGCAGTGGCCGGTGAACAGCTCGAGCCCGGGCGTGGAGCCGCACCAGGTCACCAGCGCGGCGGTCCACTCGCAGAGCCGGTCGATCGCGCCGATCTCCTGGCAGCCCTCCACCGCGGCGCACCATGCCAGTCCGGTGGCCAGTGCCCCGGTCTCCCCGGCGAGGATCCCGGCCATGGCCTCGTCCAGCAGGTTCAGCCCGCCCCGCACGTCGCCGGAGTAGATCGCGGCCCGGCCCAGCGCGACCTCGCCGAGCACCACCAGGTCCTCCTCGTGCTGACTGCGTCCGATCGCCACGACCTGGGGTGCCAGTTGCGCCGCGGCGGGGAAGTCCCCGGTGAGGATGGCCCCGTGCATCTGCAGGAACGCCAGGTAACCGCGTTCCGTGGGTGCCTCGACGAGTTCGCCGAGCAACCGCTCGGCCCGGCCGGCCCAGCCGTTGAACAGGGCCGGCTGGCAGGTGGTGCCGTAGACCATGGCGAGGGAGAAGGCGACGGCGAACGCCCGGGCCGGGTCGCCGTCGTCGAGGGTCCGCCGGTACGCGAGCTGGAGGTCCTGGACGGCGCGCTCATAGTCTCCGGCCAAGTGGTTGGCGGTGCCGCGGGCCACCAGGTCGGCCACGGATGGGTCAGTGGCCATGGGCGGTGCCTCCTTGACCGGAGGATACCGCCCAGGGAGGGGCCGGTCACGGGGTGGTGGACGGGGCCGTGGCGCGGCTGGCCGATTGCTCCGCGGCGATCCGGCCCGCCACATAGTCCGCATCCTGTCCGACCCCGTAGAAGTTCATCGAGGACATCGAGGTCTGGAAGGCGAGCCCGCAGAAGTACAGGCCCGGGACGTCCTGGGCGACGCCCCGGTATTCCCGCGGCCAGCCCTCGGCATCCAGCGCCGGCAGCTGCAGCCAGGAGTAGTCGTGGCGGAAGCCGGTGGCCCAGATGACGTTCGTGGCGGGGACGGCGGTGCCGTCCGCGAGCAGCGGTTGGCCGTCCCGCGTCCCGGTCACCCGGGCCTCGGTGCGCACGACGCCGGCCCCGTCCAGATCCTGCGCCTGCACCCTCAGCCTGGGGGCACCGTGGTGCAGCACCTCTGGGCGCTTGCGGCGGCCCATCGGGGTGTTGCGGCGGAAGACGTAGGCGTGCTGGATCATGACCAGCGGCATGATCAGGTGGATCAGCGGGCTGCTGAACCGCACCGGGATCTGGCCGAGGTCGCGGCCGGAGAGGGTGGTCGGGTGCCCCGCGGCCGCGATCTCGAGGGCAATGTCGCAGCCCGAGTGACCGCCGCCGACCACCAGCACAGGGCCCGGGCGGAGCTGTCCCGGCCGACGGTACTGGCTGGAGTGCAGTTGCAGGATGGACGGATCGAGGTCTCCGGCGCAATCCGGGAGGGCCGGTCTCTGGCCGAAGGGGCCGGTGGCCAGGACGACCGTGCGGGAGAGGTAGGACTCGGTGGCTTCGGGGGTGGGGCCGGTCTCCGTGCGGAAGCCCTCGGAGGTCCGGGTGAGGCGGACGACGGGGGAGTCCAGCTGTACTTGGATCTCGTGGCGCCGTGCATAGTCCTGCAGGGCTTCGGCCACCTCGTCCTTGGAGGAGTAGCCCCAGGGCTCCCCAGGGAAGCCGTAGCCGGGCAGACGGTTGAACTTGTTGGCGGTGAACAGCCGCAGGGAGTCGTACTGGTGGCGCCAGTGGTCGCCGACGCGGTGCGCGGCCTCCAGGACCACGCAGTCCAGGCCGCGGCGTTGGAGGTGGTAGGCGGTGGACAACCCGGCCTGGCCGGCGCCGATAATGACGGCGTCGTAGGTGTGGCGGGGGAGTTGTGGGGTTGGAGCGGTGGGGGCGGGGTCGATGCGTTTCATGTCTCAACGCTAGGAATCCGAGGGGAGGTGGCGCGTCGGCCGGACCACCCATCTCGCGCGTACCGCCGTGGGGGACATGGGGATTAATGCCCATGCCTCTGATCATGAGAGCGGTAATCGTCGATCTGCCCGGCGTGTTTCGACGACTATCGAAGCCGTGATCTGGGGGCGGGATGGGAGGACGGGTACGGACGGTTCGTAGAATGGTTCCCGTGCCTGACAACCCCTCCGAGTCCTTCCGTCCCCTCCTGGCCCTCGACGCCTCTGCCACCGCCAGCGCGGCCGTGGTCGCCGACGGTGAGATCCTCGCCCACTGGGCCTCCACCGAGACCAACACGCACGCCGAGGTCCTCGCCCCGGCGGTCCGCCGGGTGCTCGCCGAGGCCCAGGTCGAGGCGGGGGATGTGCGGGCGGTGCTGGCCGGCGTCGGGCCCGGGCCGTTCACCGGGCTGCGCGCCGGGCTGGTGACCGCCCGCTCGCTCGCCTTCGCGTGGGGGATCGAGGTGCACGGCGTGATGAGCCTGGACGCGATCGCGCTCACCGCCGCCGAGGAGGCCTTCCGCGCCGGCGTGGAGGAGTTCGTGGTGGCCACCGATGCGCGGCGCCGCGAGGTCTACTGGGCGCACTACTCCCAGGTCGGCGGCCAGTTCCAGCGCCTGCATGGGCCCTTCGTCACCGCTCCCGGGGAGGTGACCCCGCTGCCGGCCTACGGCGCCGGAGCGGGGCTGTACCCGGACTCCCTGGCCGCCGTGCAGTCCTTCACCCACACCGTGCCCGACGCCGGCTCGCTCGGCCTGGTGGGCGAGCTCGCGCTGCGTCGTGGCCGGGGGCTGATGCCCGTGCAGCCGCTGTACCTGCGCGAATCCGACGCCAAGGTGCCGGGTCCGCGCAAGCGCGCCGGGACCGGACAGCGGTAGCCACCGGGCCGGCGTCGTTCTTCCCGCACAACCCACATCACGGCCGCGGGAACTGTCGATTCCTTCGGCGATTCTCGACGTGTAGCGCGGCCGTGATTGTCAGTGGCGTGATCGTCAGGGGGTGGAGGAGTCCGGCAGCCCGGACTCGATCGCCTGCTGCTCGGCCGGATCGGACGGGGCGGCCTCGTCCTCCACGGCGCCCAGGTCCTGGCCCTTGCCGGTGCCCCGGCGGATCCGGCGGTACTTCTCCCGCTGGGCGGCGTTGGCCTTCCTCGAGGCGCGGTCCTTGGGGTTCAGCGGGTCCGGGCCGAGCACGGGGTCGTCGCCGGCCTGGTAGCGGTGGGTCCAGACCTGGATCAGCGTCCAGGCCACGGCCGTGTAGGGCACGGCGAGGATGGCGCCGAAGATGCCACCGACGATGGTGCCGATGGTCAGGGCCAGCAGCACGATCAGCGCGTGCAAGCTCAGGGTCCGGCCCATCACCACGGGCTGGAGCAGGTTGCCCTCGATCTGGTTGACGCCGACCACGATGGCCACCACGATCAGCGCCTCCACGGGCCCGGTGGTCACCAGGGCGACCAGGGCGGCGAGGATGCCGGCCGCGGTGGCGCCGACGATCGGGATGAACGCGCCAATAAAGGTGACCACGGCCAGCGGCAGGGCCAGGGGGACGCCCACGATGAGCAGGCCGATGCCGATCAGCACCGCGTCCACGGCGGCCACGGTGGCGGTGCCGCGGACGTAGCCGCCGAGGACCTCGGAGGAGCGGTCCACGGACTCGGCCAGCTTGGCCCGGGTCTCGCCGCGGAACCAGCGCAGCATGAAGCTGTTGATCTTCGGCCCGTCCTTGAGCAGGAAGAACAGCACCACGATCATCAGCACCAGACCGGTCAGGAAGTTCGTGGCCGCGGAGATGCCCGTCAGGGTGCCGCTGGCCAGGCCGCTGGCGTAGTCGCCGCTGGCCAGGAAGTCGGTGACCTGCTGGGTGGCGTCGTCGATCACGGAGGCGTCGATGGGCAGCGGCCCGTTGGTCACCCAGTCCTGCAGCTGCTGCCAGCCCTGCAGGGCCGAGTCCACCAGGCCCTGCCACTCGTTGCGGATCGCCAGCACCACGCCCGTGATCACGCCGCCGGCCACCACCAGGATGACCAGGAAGGACATCAGGGTAGCCCACAGGTGGGACCAGCCCTTGCCCACGAGCCAGCGCACCAGCGGGGCCACCGCCGAGGCCAGGATGAGCGCCACCAGGACCGCCAGCACCACCACGCTCACGCGCAGCATGATCACGATCACCCCGACGGCCACGGCGGCGATCAGCAGCGTCTGGCCCGCCCGGGCGCCGGCCCGGCCGAGGGCGTCCGACCACGGTCCGGCCTGACGGTTCTGGCCGGTCTGCCGCCGGTCATGCCGGGCTTCCGGTGGGTGTTCCACGGTGCTCATGCGGGTGCTCCTGGTGTGGTGGTGCTTTCATGGCGTCTCTGCTCAGCCCACTGTATGGCCGTGACGGTGCTGGACCCGGCAACTGGGTCGCACGTATTGGCCCTTGGACTGCCGATCCAGGGGCAATTCGTGAGACTCAGTTGGATGGGCTGGGAGGATGGAGGGGTGGACATCACCGACCTCGGACCCCTGCTGCCGCACCCCTTGACCGGACAGCTCTTCGTCTCGCCCGTGCCTCCCGGCACCGGGTGGCCGGAGGACCCGGCGGAGCCCACGACGACGGCCGCGGCCTCCCCGGCGCAGGTCCGGAAGGCGGCGCGCACCGCCCAGTCCCTGGCCGACGTCGACGCCCGGGTCTCCGTGTGCCGTGCCTGCCCGCGGCTGGTGGACTGGCGCGAGAGCGTGGCACGGGACAAGCGCCGGGCCTGGGCGTCGGAGCCGTACTGGGGACGGGCCGTGCCCTCACTGGGGGACGCCGACCCGCGGGTCCTCGTGGTGGGGCTCGCCCCGGCCGCCCACGGGGCCAACCGCACCGGCCGGATGTTCACGGGGGATAAGTCCGGGGACTGGATCCACGCGGCGCTGTACCGGGCCGGATATGCCGAGCGGCCGACGTCGTACGCCGCCGGTGACGGCCAGCGGCTGGTGGGCGTGCGCATGGTGGCGCCGGTGCACTGCGCCCCGCCGGACAACAAGCCGACGCCGGCCGAGCGCGCCGCGTGCGGGCCCTGGCTGGACCGCGAACTTCAACTGGCCACGTCCGTGGAGTCGATCCTGGTGCTCGGCGGCATCGGCTGGCAGTCGGTGCACGCCGCCGCGTCGCGGGTGGGCTGGACGGTGCCGCGCCCGCGCGCGAAGTTCGGGCACGGGGCGCAGACGGTGTTCGGCGCGCCCAGCGGCCGGAGCGTGAGGGTGGTCGGCTGCTACCACGTCTCCCAGCAGAACACCTTCACGGGCCGGCTAACGGAGCCGATGCTGGATGAGGTCATCGCCCTGCTCTGACGCCGGCCACCGAGGATCACAGACGATCACCGAGGATCACGGCATCGATAGTTGTCGACTTCTTCGGCGTTTCCCTACCTCAACTGCGGCCGTGATCCTGGGTGGGTGGGTGGGTGGGTGGGGAGGGCAGGGGCGGGGGAGAGGGATCAGGCGGCCGGCTCGATGACCCCGCAGGCCAGCCGGTCGCCCGAGTCCCCGGCGCCGGTGGTGTCCTCGTCCGGTCCGTCCGCGGCGTAGCGCTCGGGGATGTTGGCGAAGTTGTCCGGATCGGAGTGCAGCATCAGGGCGGCACCGTCCTCGTCCTCGAAGTCGTCGAGGCTGATCCGGTTGGTCTGGAAGGTCAGGAGGGCGTCACCGGACTCCTGGACCAGCAACACCGGTAGGTCCCCGGCGTGGTCCGGGTGCTCGGCATGCTCCGCTCCGAGGTGGCCGCCGGCGGACTTGAACGCCCCGGTGTCCGCGGGGTCGTCCGGCGCGGCGCTGTCCGGCTCGCACTCGCCGATCCCGTGCACGTGCAGGCCGTAGAAGCCCGGTTCCAGGCCGGAGGCCTCCACGCGGATCTCAAAGGAGCCATCGGCCTCGCTGAACTCGGCCGTGCCGAGCTCGTCGCCGTCGGCGTCCTGCAGGGTGGCGGTGAAGGCAGCGGCCATCGCCTCCGTGGTCTCCGCGCCCGCGGTGGCGCCGGGGCTCAGGGACTGGACGCCGCCCTCGGGGCCGCTCGGCTCCTCGGTGCCGGCATCCGAACACGCACTCACGGCGAGCAGCCCACCCAGGCCGAGCAGGGCCGCCGTCGTGCGCATCAAGGTGGTCTTCCGGGCAGTGTGCTGAAGCATGGTGATCCCTCTCCTTGCGCCGCTGCAGCTGACCGGTGGTGTGGACGCGGGCCGCGAACGGCTTCGTCTGTCCCACGGTACCGATCGGGGCCTGCCCCGTCAGGGGGCCAAAGGTACCGTTGTCAGGGTCCGGTGCCGGGGCCGGTGGCCATGGCCCTGCAGGGTCGACTCGACCAGGTGCACCTCGTCCACCGCCCACATCCGGGCACTGAACGTCTCCAGTACGCGGATCCACCGGGTCGCGTTGACGCGGCCCGGGCGGGCCAGGGTCAGGTGCGGGTGGAAGGCCTTCCCGTCGGGTGCGACGCCGGCCCGGTTGCCCGCCGCCCGCGCCTTGCGTGCCAGCTGGGAGAGGTCCTCGGCCCCGTCCTCGACGCCCAGCCACAACACCGCGGCGCTGTCCGGGTGGGGGAAGGCCCCGGCCCCGTGCAGGCCGCAGACGAAAGCGGGAACCGAGCGGCCGGCGTCGGCCAGGTGTTCCACGAGCCGGTCCAGCGAACGGTCCGGGACGGAGGAGAAGAAGGCCAGGGTCAGGTGCATCTGCTCCGGATCCGTCCAGGACAGGCCCGGGCGGACGGCGAGGAACTCTGCCAGCTCCGCGCGGACATCCTGGGGCGGATATACGGCCACGAACATGCGGGTGCCCATGTGCACAGGATAGGTCACGGCGTCCGGTCTGCCCCGCCCCTCCGGATCACGGCATCGATAACTGTCGACCGGCTCGGCGTTTCCCTACCTCAACTGCGCACGTGATCGGGAATGCTGCGCACGTGATCGGGAAGGGTCAGTCGGATTCCCGGGCCTCGCGGGAGGACGCGACATCATCCACGATGAGGGCGATGTGCCGCACGCTGGTGATGAGGGAGCCGTAGATGGGCCAGGCGGACTGCGGCAGGTCCTGGTCATCGGAGAGATCGTTGGCCAGCGCCATCAACCGGTCGTCGATCGGCTCCACCTCGGCATCGGGGTCGGCGATGGCGCGGCCGCAGTCCCGGACGATGTCCACCCACTGGCTGCGGAACCGGTCGTTCCAGGGGCCCTCCACATAGGAGGCCTGGCGCAGGGTGCGCGCGAGGTTGAGCAGGTGCGAGATCCCCTCGTCCACGCGGGCGAGGATGTCCGCGTAGCCGCCACCATCCTCCGTGGCGGCCGTTGGATGGTTGTTCCTGGACAGGCCCGATCGATGCAGGTAGGCCCGCGGATTGGCCCGGTGGCTCTCGCGGGCGGAGTGCACCAGATCCCACGCCGTGGCCGTATCCCGAGCCATGGACTGGGCCTCGCTGATCCATTCATCGGCGTTGTCCGTGTCCCAGTCCTGCGCCAACTGGTCTGCCATGTCCACCAGGACCTTTCCCATGCGGCGGTTGATGGAATCGACGTGGCTGGCCGCCTGCTGGTCCCGCAGCGGCGGGATGATGATCAAGTTGACGGCGACGCCCACGGCGACGCCCACGCCGACCTCCACCATGCGATCGATCAGCAGGGGTTCCTGGTCCTCGAATCCGCTGCTGAGCAGGAAGATGGCCGTGGTGGCGATGGCCACCCCCTCATCTCGGATCCAGCGGATGTAGGCCGCAACGAGCCCGACCAGCAACGCCAGCGCGTAGGTCCACACCGAGACGCCGAGGTAGTTGCCGATGACGAAGGACAGTCCGACGCCGATGACCGAGGAGACCGCGGACTGAGTGCCGCGCGAGAGTGACTGGTAGACGGTGGCGTGCACGGTCAGCAACGCCGTCCACGGTGCGAGGAACGGCAACTCGGTTTCCAGCACGAACATCGAGAACCACCACGCGAAGGTCGCGGCGATCACGCCCTTGATGGTCTGTGAGGTGGCCGTGAAGAAACCCGGCGTCTGCACCCGCTCCCACACCCCGCCGAAGCGGCCGCCGGTACCCGGTGCCGGGCCGGCGCCTGCAGCTGTCCCCATGGTCACCCCGCCTTTCTCGTGATCACCTCGTCACACTAATGCCGATCAGGGCCCAGCGGTGATCACCGGCGGCCTCTGCCGGCGCGACGGCCCGTGGCGGTGGATTCGTAGACTGGCGTTCATGCTCCTTCCCCCGGACCCCGTCCTGCCCGCCGGCTACGCCATGCGCCCGATGGAGTGGGAGGACCTGCCCGCCGTGCATGCCCTCGAGGAGCGGCTGTTCCCGCTGGACGCCTGGCCCTTGGCCTTCTTCGAGGAGGAGCTCGCCCAGGCGGGTCCCGAGCACGACGGCGGCACCCGCGCCTACCGCGTCATCACCGGCCCGGTGCCGGGCCGGGTCCCAGGCCCCGCGTTTTCAGGGCATAACGCACCGGTGCGTTCTGCCCTCAACGTGAAGGGGGACGGCGATCCGGGCGACACGGAAGGCGAGACGGACGCGGGGGAGGGGGCCGGCGTCGTGCTGGGGTATTGCGGACTGATGTGCGTGCCGCCGCTGGCCGATGTGCAGACGATCGCAGTGGTGCCCGAGGCCGAGGGGCTGGGTCTGGGCACCGCGATGCTGCAGTGGATGGTGGCCGAGTCCGGCCGGCGCCGGGCCAAGGACCTGCTGCTCGAGGTGCGTGCGGACAACCCGCGGGCGCAGGCGCTGTACGCCCGGCACGGATTCGAGCACATCCACACGCGGGCGGGATACTACCCGGGGGATGCCGGGGCCGGCGGAGGGCCCGGAGCGGGCCGGGTCGATGCGCTGATCATGCGGCGGCACCTGGTGGGTTGACGATGCCCTCAGCTGGAGACCGTCAGCCGCAGAGCGCAGCGCCTTCGGTGAACGTGAAGGTGCCGTGTCTGCCACCGCCGGGGTGGAACGTCACGGTGCCGGACAGGCGCTGCGAGGTGCCCGCGGCGGAGATCGTCAGGGGGTAGCAACCCGGGCCACGGCCCAGGACCACCTCGGCCCGGTTTTTCGAGAGCATGTTCACTCGTGCCGCGCCGTCGACCGTGACGGTGACGCGTCCCTCCGCCGGAGGCGTCCACGCCAGGATGACGACCCCCTCGCCCTTCACCTTGTCACCCTCGAGGAGCGTGAGGCCCCAGTCCCACGGAGCTGGGGGAGTGACCGGCTCCGTGGGTTGAGGTGTGGGCGTCGGCGTTGGGCTCGGATCCGGCCCCCAGGTGCCGGTGGTGACCGTGGCCTGGACCGACCCCTGCTGTGACCACAGGGCGTTGGCGCTGACCACGCCGAGTCCGCCGAGGAACACCACCAGGAACAGCACGACGGCGGCGCGCCAGCTCCGGCGGGAGACGCGCCCGGTGCTGTGGCCGGCGCTCACGTCAGGGCCTTCTCATGCGTGGCCGATGCGTCGAGTTGCTCGGAGGCCTCCTCGATGAGCTTTCGGTCCCGGGCCTCCCGCCGGTCCTTGATGATGCCTCGCACCATGGTGAACAGGCCCCACCCGATCAACGCGACGGCAAGTACCGTGATGATCCCGCTGCGGTCGGTCTGACCCAGCGCATTGGCGAGGAAGCCGACATAGGGCACGGCGTAGAACAGTTTGCCGCGGACCTGGATCTCCATGACGGGGCTCTCGTCGGCAACGTCATTGTTGTCGCCCTGGGTGATGAGCTGCCGCTCTCCGTCTTGCCCGGCGGAGAAGGAGACGATGCGGTGGGTCACCACCTCCGGACGGCCGGACTCCAGCTGGAACGTGACCACGTCACCGGTCCGGAGGGAATCGAAGTCGGTCGGCTTGACCACCAGGAAGGTGCCCGGGGGATACGACGGGGCCATGGAACTGGTCAGGACGGAATAGGTCTGTGAGCCGGTCACCAGCGGGACGATGATCAGGATGATCGCCGCCAACGCGAAGATGCAGAGCACCAGGAAGGACAGCCCCTGGCCGATCCACTGCATCCAGGCAGGAACCCGGCGGCGGGTCTTCTCAACGGGTGATGTCATACCGGGGGCTCCTCACTGCTGGCTGGTGGGCGGGATCTGAGTTGCGGTCACGGGAATGTCCGCGGTGGCCGATGCATCCGAGAGCTCCGGTGGCGCGTCAGCCGGAAGAGTGAACCGGACGCAGAACCTCGCGGAGCGGTTCTTGTCCACTGCGGCGGTGGCAGGTTTATTTCCGTAGTCGGCAGTCCCGCAACTTTCGGACGCCGGCGCGGCGGTGGTCTCGACGACAAGGTGATCGGCAAGCGCCGCGTTCCCACCGACGGGCCGGACCACTGGAGTCCCGAGCGTCACCTGCACACGGAAGTCACCACTGGCGTTGGTGGAGTTCGTGACACTGAAGGAGGAGTAGATCGGTTGGTCCGGCATCAACTGTCCGCCGGGTGGAGTGAGTGCGATGGTTCCCGACGAGGCAGCCTTTCCGTCGAGCTCCAGCTGGAAATCCGCGGCCTGGACGGTGCCGGCCCCGGCGGAGGCCGATGTGCTCCAGAGGGCCCAGGTGCCGGTGACACCCAACAGACCCGCCACCACCGCAAGCCCCAGGACCGCAGTGGTCTGCAGCATGGTCTTGAAACGCATGATCAACTCCTGATGCGCGTGACGGTGGTGACGGGTCTGAACGGGGCGGAAGGCCCCTCAGAGATTACCGACGGACGTCCGATTCCCGGGGGAGATCAGTTGGTGGTGGGGGCAATCTGCTCGAGAAAGTAGTGGATCTCGGACAGGTCGTAGGACTTGGTGACACCCGCCCGGCCATGGGAATCGGTGGCACTGAAGGCGAATGTCGTGGAAGCTGTGAAGGCACCGTCGACCGCGGGCGTCAGTTCGTCGGAGACGGAGACCCCATCCTTGTTCGTGAGGTTGACATCGGAGACCGTGACACCGTCGGTAGCGACGAATTCGTTGGCTGCGGAGCCGGTGACGGACAGCTTGGCCTTCATGCCATCGCCCACCAGGGCGACGGTGACCGGCTGCTCGTAGGTTAGGGTCTCGCCGGGAACCACACGGTAGTCGTTGACGTCACCGATCTGGCCGGTGACGTTGGAGGTCCAGACGCCTTTGTGGGCGGTGAGGTTGAGATCGCCGGCAGTGATGGCTCCCGCGTTCGACGCCTGGTCGGCGTTCCAGACGGCCAGCGTTCCGCCGCCGCCGAGGAGTAGGGCCACGCCCAGGCCGCTCACGATTGCACCCTTGGTCATCTTCTTCAAAGTCAATACCCCTTGCTGAGAACGATCTTCGCCGGAGCTGGCGGGGATGCCAGCACCGACGTTGATGGAGAGACGGTTGGCGGATACCCGAGCTACCTGCCAGACGGGGATGTCATGACCGTTGCTCGCTTCCGATGGCTCTATTCCAAGCGGGGGTCCTCAAGCGCAACTTCGGATTTTTCAGAGAATCCGCACAAGGTTTCCACAAGATTCGCCGACCGGCCTTGAGGGTCTCTTGAGGTACGCCGGCCCGGGCCAGTCTTTGGGAAACCTTTGGGGAATGCCGGGCGTGCCCCTGCGGGAGGCAGACGATCATGGGCCTATGACCACTGCACCGGTACTCGATACTGATGCGCTGGGCCGGTTGGGGGAACAACTCGGCGATACAGATGTGCTGTGCGGATTCATCCGCCGCTATGAGGCCATGCTGGACCAGCGCGTCATGCGCCTTCAGCGTGCCCTGACGGCCCGGGACCACGAGGACTGGATGGACGCCGTCCTCTCCCTGAAGACCTCTTCGGCCATGGCCGGGGCCGAGGCCTTGTCGCGTTTGGCCGCAGACCTCCAGGAGGACTTCGCCAGCCGTCCGCCCACGCCCGTGCGATGGCCCGCCATGGAGCGGCTGTCCGAGATCATGGAGTGCCTGCGGCGATTGGCCGCGGAGACTGCGCGACAGTTGAGGGTCTTCCTCCAGCAGGTGGTTTCCGCCACCTGACGGCAGCCACCTGACGGCTGCTAGCCGACCAGCTGCGGGCTGCCGGCCATCCGGTAGCCCACGCCGCGCACGGTCTGCACCCAGCGCGGCGACTTCGGGTTGTCCCCGAGCTTGCGGCGCAGATTGCCCAGATGCACCTCGATGGTGCGTTCGTCCGAGGCGGAGACGAAACTCCCGTTGTCCGGCTCGTCGCCGCGGATGACCCTGGACAGCTCGGCCTTGGACCGCACCACCCGGCCGCTGCGCATCAGCGTCTCCAGCAGCAGGAACTCGGTCGGCGTCATGGCGATCTCCCGGCCCTCGGCCTCCACCTGGTGCAGGTGGGGGAAGAGTTCCAGCCCGTCCAGTTCCAGACGGACGTCAGTCTCGGCGCCGGGTGCGGAGACCGTGCCCGACGCCGGCCCCTCGGCCGCCGCTGGAACCGCGGCTATGCCGGGGGCGGGAGTGGCCGGCGTCGTGCTGATGGCCGTGGCCGGGACCTGACCGGCTCGGGGCCGGCGCATCATGGCCTCGATCCGGGCGCGCAGCACGCGCGGCCGGAAGGGCTTGGTGAGGTAGTCGTCGGCGCCGGCATCGAGGCCGATCAGCGTGTCGATCTCCTCGGTGCGGGCGGTCAGCATCACCACGTAGGCGTCGGTGAACCGGCGTACCCGGCGGGTGACCTCGTAGCCGTCGATGTCCGGCAGGCCCAGGTCCACGGTGATCAGCACCGGATCGAACTCGCGGACCGCGGTGACACCGTCCGTGCCGCTGGAGGTGGCGATCACCTCGAACCCGGACTGACCCAGCAGGGCCACCATGAGCCCTCGGATGTCATCGTCATCCTCGACGACGACGGCGACACGACGATCCTCCACACGAAACACCCCCAAAGCTTTGTTTGGTCCAAGGTTATCGTGTAGTAGGGGCGTCTCATGCCCCGCAACGAATCGGAGCCACGCCGTGACACTCGCCACCCCGACGACGCTGCCCGATCCCGAGAGGGACCAGGGGCGCCGTCATTTCGGACAGTTCTCGCTCAAGCGCCGGGTGCTGCTGTCCCAGCTGCCGCTGACGATCTCCACCCTCTTCGTGACGATCGCCGTGCTGCTGATCGATCCCGGCGTGGCCACCGGCTCGCCACACTTCTTCCTGGGCGTTGGCGGGGTCCTGCTGCTGACGGTGCTGGCCGGCGTGATCCCGTGGCAGCGCTTCCATCCGGTGGTCTACTGGGTGATCCCGCTGCTGGACTTCGTGGCTATCGCACCGCTGTGGTCCGCGGCACGATATGTGTTGGACGGGATGTCCCTGCTCACGGCGTTCCCCGTCTTCTGGCTGGCCTGGTCCGGGATCTACCCCGTGCTCGCCCTGTCCGTCGGGTTCATCGGCACAGCCGCCGTCACGTGGTGGCCGTACCTGCCCGGAGTGGCTCCGTTTCAGGATGAGCTCATCGAGTCGAATCTGGCCCGGCCGGTCATGGTGCCGTTCCTGATGCTGGCCCTCGGTCTGGCCGCGAGCATCCTGACCCGCAGCATGGACCGGCAACGCCTGGAACTGGGGGCCTCCCTGGACCGGGCCGCCAGCCAGAACCGGCTGTTGCAGGCGGTGGTGGAGACCTCGGACGTGGGGATCCTGGTGGTGGACGGCGAGGGCCATGACATCCTGATGAACCAGGCCCAGCGGCGCACCCATTTCCTCGGCCTGCCGCCCGGCCGGGACGACGGTCCGGAACACGAGTTGCTGCTGTTCGAGGCCGACGGGGTGACGCCCATCCCGGCGGACGAGCGTCCCGTGACCCAGGCGCTGCAGGGCAGGGATTACAGAGGCCGGATCGTCGCGATCGGCACGGACGGCGCCCAGCAGCACCTCTCCGTCTCGGCCTCGCCGATGTACGACGACGACGACAACTTCGACGGCACCGTGGTGGTCTTTCAGAACGTGACAGATCTGATGGAGGCCGTCCAGAGCCGTGAGCGGTTCGTGGCCGAGGTCTCCCACGAGTTCCGCACCCCGTTGACTTCGATCATCGGCTACCTGGACCTGGCACAGGAGGAGGCCGTCAATCCGGATGTCCGGCGGTTCCTGACCACCTCCCAGCGCAACGCGGAGCGGCTGCTGGGGCTGGTCACGAGTCTGCTGGACTCCGCCGCCGGCAGTTCCAGCGTCACCGTGCAGCACTCCAACCTGGCCCGCCTGGTCCGGCACAGTGTGGAATCCGTGCAGGTGCAGGCCAGGAAAGCCGGCCTAAGCCTGACGGCGGACCTGCCGGACCGGATGGACGCGGAGGTGGACCCGGTCAAGATGGGTCAGGTGGTGGACAACCTGTTGTCCAACGCCATCAAGTACACGCCCGAGGGTGGCTCCGTCTCCGTGGCGCTCCGCCAGCTGCCCGGCGTGGACGGCTGCGGGGACTGGGCCGAGCTGACGATCCGGGACACCGGGTTCGGGATGAGCGAGGATGAGCTCGGCCAGTTGTTCTCGAACTTCTACCGAACCGAGCACGTGCGCAATGCCGCCATACCGGGCACCGGCCTGGGCCTGGCCATCACCCAGGGCTTCGTGCGGGCGCACGGCGGGGAGATCCTCGTGGACTCGGAGAAGGGCGTGGGCTCCACCTTCACCGTCCGCCTCCCCATCGACGGCCCCCCTCCTTCTGGATCATGAGAGCGGTAACTGTCGACTTCACCGGCTTGGGTTCGGATGGTCAGTGCAACATCCTCTGATTTGGGAGTGTTGCGATGTTGGAACGAGGTCAGCGTTTTGCGAAGTTCATGGGGTCTCCAGCGGTTCTGGACCGACTCTGGGATGCTCGCAGGATGGGAGCATCTGCTGAAGTAATCGCCCGGGACCTGGACTGGGGCGTGGTCACGATCCGTAAGTACCTGAATCTGACCGGCGGGCTGGCCCCGGCGTCCTGGAAGAGACCGGACTACCGGCTGTCCCTGGAGGACCGCATCGAGATCAGCATCGGGATCCGAACTGGACAGTCCAATGCCCAGATCGCGGCCCGGCTGGGTCGGGACCGGTCCACCATCGGACGGGAGATCACGAAGGGCCAGTCCAAGCCCGGTGGTGCCCGCTCCAGCTACCGTGTCTCCCAGGGCCAACGGGTGGCCTGGAACAACCGCCGCCGGCCCAAGGCCTTCAAGATCACCGACAACCAGGCCCTGTTCGACTACGTCCAGCAGGGACTCAAGGACCGGCTCTCCCCGGAACAGATCGGAGGCCGCTTGGTACAGGACTTCCCCGAGGACCCCGCCATGCGCGTGCACCACGAGACGATCTACCGGACCCTGTACCTCAAGGCCCGCGGCGGGCTCGAACGCGAGCTGAACGCCTCCCTGCGCACCGGCCGGACGATCCGCCACCCCAAGCGGGCCTCTGATGAGCGCCGGGGCCGGATCAAGGACATGGTCTCCATCCACGACCGCCCCGAGGAGGCCCTTGACCGGCAGGTCCCCGGTCACTGGGAGGGGGACCTGATCGTGGGTAAGAACGGGGCCAGCGCGATCGCGACCATCGTCGAACGCCACTCGAACTACCTGATCCTGGTCCGTCTCGAGCCCGGCATGAACCGGGTCCAGGCCACCACCCAGGCCCTGGTAGCCCGACTGGGCACCCTGCCACAGGACTTGAAGCGTTCCCTGGCCTGGGACCAGGGCAGTGAGATGCACCAGCACACCCACATCACCGAGATGACCGGCATCCAGATCTACTTCGCCGACCCACACTCGCCCTGGCAACGACCCTCGAATGAGAACACCAACGGACTGCTACGCGAGTACTTCCCCAAAGGCACCGACCTGAGCATCCATACCCAAGCCACCCTGGACGCCGTCGCGGCACAACTGAACCGCCGCCCCCGCAAACGACTCGACTACAACACCCCGGATGAGACACTGGCCGAATACCTACCGTTGCGCTGACCATCCGAATCCGCCATCCGGGACCTCGGATACCGGCTGCACACCCGGGGCGAGGTGGCCGAGATCCTGCGCCGGTGACCGGTGCGGGTGCAGAACCGACCGCCCGGCCCGGGGATCTGCGCATGTCACTGGGTATGAACCGCAGTATGAACCGCACGCGGACCGAGAGTCCCCAGGAGGCCACGGTGCACGACCTCCCTGCCCCCGACGACGTCACGGGCGGCACCACGGAGACGTGGCAGGACATCGCCTGCCAATACCGCGCGGACCACCGCGGGCCGCACTCGGTGCTGGACGCCGTGGACGAGGTGCTGCTGGAACTGGCCGAGGCCCTCTCGGACCGCGCCGTCCGCGAGGCACGGTCCGGCGAGCTGGCCCTGGCCCGCCGGACGCAGCGCCACCGCCGCCGGGTGCATGAGCTGTACTCGCTGGCCGAGACCGTCTCCCAGGCGCAGATGGCCGCCTCCGCACTGGAGCTGGGCGCGCCCGCCTGGCTGTACGAGGGCGAGGACGGCCGCGCCTGGCACCGCGAGATCGTGGCCCTGAGCCACTATGCATCCTGGGCCGCCAGTGTCTATGGTGGGAGTGACGCTGGCGAGTGGGACACCGTCGGCCCCGATCTCTGACCCCTACCACGGACCTTCTGGTCTGTCGATGGGTAGAGGTCCCCATCCCCGCCGGTGGCGGGTGCGCGGTGCGCTCCCTAGCGTGGACGGCATGTGGAGAAACGCCGAGAACGCCCTGGGCGGAGTGACCGTCCTGGACGGCGCCCCGGCGGAATCCACCACCCACTTCGGCTCCGTGTGCGGCCTGCTCGAGGTGCCCGCCGGCGTGACGGTGGACATCCACGGGGTGCTCGAGGACGCCGTGGTCACCGGCCCCGGCACCGTGCGCGTCAGCGGGCTGGTCGCGGACCTGGTCCAGCTGGGGGCGGGCGAGGTCCTCGCCAGCGTCGGCTCCGTCCTGGCCCCCCGCGAGGCCGGGTCGCCGTGGCAGGTGCTGCAGCCCTGCGGCACCTGGTCCGAGGCACCCGAACTGGTCTTCCCGACGCCGGCCGTGGACTCCGCGGCCGCCCTCGCCTCCGGCCTCGGTGCCGGTGAGCTGGCCGCCGACCTGCAGTGGTACCCGGTTCCCCGCGACTGACGCTGCCAGGCCCCGCATGGGGAGTTGTCCCCATGGACCCCTGACGGGGGCGTCGATAGCCTGAGGGAAAACGTTAGGAAGGACTGGGATGGTCTCCTACAATATCGTCACCGATGAGTGCCAGCGGGTACTCAACCTCGTCCAGGAGGAGCTATTCGCCATCCGCACGGACTATCAGCACGTGGAGGATGACATCGAGGTGCTGCGCAGTAACGTCTGCGGCGGCACGGAACGGATCGATCAGACCTCCAACCAGAACGACCTCGACGAGGCGCTCACGGCCTACTACGAGGAGGTCGACACCTTCTTCGAAGACCTGCGGCAGGACCTCGGCACCGTTTACCTGGCCATGCAGGACGTGCTGAACTACTTCGTGTCCGGGGACGCCGAGATGAAGCACCGGTCGAACAGTCCCGGGGTGGAGTTCCCCTACGAGCTGGCCACCTCCGGCGAGGGCGACCCGGCACCGGCGTACGACACCCGCGAGATGTGGGAGGGCAACCCCGGGACCATGAGTTTCGGCGACGGGAACTCAACCAACTTCGACGTGGCGCAGTACAACCACACGGCGGCGAAGGCGGCTCACCATGGCTAGTGTCGATACGGTCAACAACCTCGGATACCGGGGTGACGGGACCACAGACGAGATGTACTCCGGCAGCGCACCGATGGTCCCGAACCTGCCGAACTCATCCTTCGCATTGGCGGCGGCTGCCCGCATCAACGACAACCTGGGCAAGACCTTCGACCGCTTCATGGCGGCCGTCGACGCCTGGAACCAGCTGCGCGACTACTATGAGGGCCCCGATCAGGAGGCCGTGTATGCCGCCTTCAACCAGCGCATCGAGAAGATCTCGGCCATCCGGCTGGCAGGGGAGTCCCTCTACAACGCCTACGCCATCAACGACGCGACTCTGGACTCTGACATCAAGGGCCGCCGCGACGACTACATCGGCTGGGCGCCGGGCCATGTGAGTGCCAGCGCGCAGTACGAGCCATACCTCGGTAAATGGTGCAGGAACCAGTACGGCACCGCCGATCATCTGTGGGGTGAGATGGGCACACCCGACGAGGACAAGATGAGGGTCCTGGAAGCGATCAACGCGCTGCGTGAGGACCGAATCATCAAGAAGGACGAGATCAACACCCTGGTCTTCGACATCTGCACGCACCGGCGCACCCTGGCGCAGAGCCTCAAAGACGTGGACATGCAGGAGCTGTCCCGGATCCGGTTCGAGACCCGCAACGAGGCCACCACCACCGTCGCGTCCCAGGAAGACGTCGAGGAGATGCTGCGCGAGGCGGGCGCCTTCGACAGCCTCGACCTCCGCGATGAGGAGATCGAACGGATCGCCGCAGAGATCTGGGCGAACCGTGAGGACTACACCTTCGGCCAGTTCACCGACGAACAGGGACGGGACTGGGTGATGACGCCGGAGGGGACCATGGTCCGGGCCGGATCCGCCATGGACCCACGTTTCAATGCGGCCGCGATGAAGGCGATCGCCGAGGACCCGGTGGTCGGTCAGCGCGAGATCGACTACCCGGGGATGGACAACGGTGACAGGATCACCGTGGCAGCCCTCGTCTACGGGCTGAACAAGGGCAACTCCAAATTCAAGGAATGGGGGCTCAAACAGTTCAAGGGGGACGACGCGAACATCCTCGGGATGAAGGTGAACACTGGTCTGATCGGCGCAGGGATCACGATCCTTTCGATCGGTGCCTCGGCAGACGAGTACAAGACCGGGCAGTCCATGCTCTATCCGATGATGTCGGACGGAGACCTCGAAGATCGCCACCAGCATGCACTGTTGGTCGAGGGGGCCAAAGCCGGTGGCAGCGTGGTCCTGGGCGGCGGCCTCTTGTTCGTGGCTGCCGCAGCGGGCGCCCCCACGGGTGGCGTCGGTGGGTTCATCGTCGCCGCGGTGGTGGACAAGATCACCGGTGCCGTCGTCGGATGGATCGTGGACACGGTGAGCGATGGACAGACCAGCGCCACTCAGGACGAGATCAACGACATGTCCGATAAGGAACTGGCCAACCAGTGACGGAATCCGGCGCATCGCACCCGGACGGGCTCCCCCTCGAGACGACCGTGAACGAGAACCCCGTGGCCATCGTCCCCATGCCCGTCAAACGGACGGGGCACATGGACTGGACGGCCTTGGCGGCGTCGCTGCCCTCGCCGCCCCTCGACGGCCCGCATCTGCCGATGCCGGAGGGCTGGGTCCGCATCCCTGTGACCGGGTTCGACCAGGTGCTCTACTGGGCCGAGGGGGCCCACTATGCCGGCGTCATGCCCCAGATCACGCTCCGTCGCGTCCGGTCCGCTGACCCCGTCGAGGCGCTGCTCCAGCAGGACGGCGGTGCGAGCCTCGCGCTCGGGGTCGAGCCGTGGGTGGCCGGCACCTGGCGGGGGATCCACGGTGCGTGGAGTCTGTCCCGGTACGCCTCCACCGTGATCCGGCGGCGGTGGATCCTCGACGGCGGCGACGAGGGCCAGGTGGAGGTCGTCACCCAGCACAACGCCTACCTGTCCCGGTATCTGACCCCGGTACTCAACGGTCTCGTGGCCGGAATCACGCCCGCCCCCGCCGGTCTCGGCGGTGAGCTCGCGGCGGACCTCGACTCGGCCGTGGACGCAGCCGAACGAGCCCGGGCGCGCCTGGCCGGGGACGTACCCACCGGACTGTTGAAGCCCACCTCCCTCGACCTCGCGGCGAGGGACCGGATCGTCGCCGGCTTCGGAGGCAGGCCGGGCTGGCAGATCACCGCAGGGGGCACGAGGACCGGTGCGGCCGCCGTCGGACCCCTCGGCCGTCTGTGGACCGCCGGGACCGAGTGCCTGATCGAACAGAGCGCAACCGGCGGTCTCGGGCTCGCGCAACTGGGCCGCTACCGCCGGGACGACGCCCCGGACATGGTCCTGCGGATGGTCGGTCACCGTGCCGAGGGGCCGTCGGATGTACCGGTGGACGTGCTTCCGGCGGACGCCTTCGCGGCCCGGCTGGCAGATCCCGCCGAGCCACTGCCCGCCGAACTGCCGGAAGGCGCCGTGGTCAGCAGTCACATGGACCCCCAGGACATCTACCGCTGGTGGACGGCCGACTGGTCCTGGTGGACCCTGTACCGTGAGGCCGGAGCCGGGCAGCCGACCGAGGGGATCCGCGTCCTGACCGTGCGGGGCTTCGGCCACTACCTGTGGGACGCCTCCGGTGCTGATGGTGCCGATGGCGCGGTTGGTGCCCCAACGGGCGGGACCGGCAGCGTGGTCCGCCTACAGTCCGTCGACGGCCTGGCTCTGTTCGGTGTGCTGGCCGAGCTGATCGGGACGGACCGCTCGTAGACTGAAGGGCATGCCTGCCTCCACCGCCTCGCCGTCCGCTCCCCTCGTCCTCGGCATCGAGTCCTCCTGCGACGAGACCGGCTTCGGGATCGTCCGCGGCACCGAGCTGCTGGCCAACGCGGTGGCCTCCTCCATGGAGGAGCACGTTCGCTTCGGTGGGGTCATCCCCGAGATTGCGGCCCGCGCCCACCTCGAGGAGTTCACCCCCACCCTGCAGCAGGCCCTGGACACCGCCGGGGTCACCCTGGACGAGCTCGACGCCATCGCCGTCACCTCCGGGCCCGGACTCGCCGGCGCGCTGATGGTCGGGGTGGCCGGCGCCAAGGCCTTGGCCCTGGCCACCGGCAAGCCGCTCTACGGGATCAACCACCTGGTGGCCCACGTCGGCGTCGGGGTGCTGGACGGGGTGCGCGACGCGGAACCGCAGGCCGGCAGCGGAACTCGGCCGGCCGGCGTCGTGCACCCTGGCGGAGCCGGCACGGTCCTGCCGGAGCACCTCGGTGCCCTGCTCGTCTCCGGCGGGCACACCGAGATCCTGCGGGTCGACCGCCTGACCTCGGACGTGCGACTGCTGGGCTCCACGATCGACGACGCCGCGGGCGAGGCCTATGACAAGGTCGCCCGGCTGCTCGGCGCGGGCTACCCCGGGGGCCCGGTGATCGACCGGTTGGCGCAGCAGGGGGACCCGAAGGCCTTCCGCTTCCCGCGCGGGCTGAGCGCGCCCAAGTTCGTCGGGACGGCCGAGGAGCCCGGGAAGCACCGCCACGACTGGTCCTTCTCCGGGCTGAAGACCGCGGCGGCCCGCTGCGTCGAGCAGTTCGAGGCCGCCGGGGTGCCGGACAGCGAGATCCCGACGGCGGACATCGCCGCCTCCTTTCAGGAGGCGGTCGCGGACGTGATCACCCTCAAGGCCGTGCGGGCCTGCGTCGAGCACGGGATCGAGCACCTGATGCTGGGCGGGGGCGTGGCCGCCAACTCGCGGCTACGCTCGCTGCTGGCCGAGCGCTGCGAGGCCGCCGGGATCGGGCTGACCGTGCCGCCCGTGAGGCTGTGCACGGACAACGGAGCCATGGTCGCGGCCCTGGGAGCCCAGCTCGTGGCGGACGGCGTGGAACCGAGCGGGCTGGACTTCGCCGCAGACCCGGGGCAGCCGGTGGAGCGGATCTCGCTGCCGGCCTGACCGGGTCGTCGACCCCGGGCACTCCGCCGGTCGGCCTCACCACCTGCACATCACGGCATCGATAGAGGTCGAGGCTCGCCGACGCGGACGACCGTAGGCGCTCTCGTGATGGGGAGAACTCCCCATCGCCGGACGATCACTGCGGCAGTACCGTGCAAGGGATAGGTCAATATTCATTGAGTCCTTCTCGGATGTTCGTGCTGGTCCAATGGGGCGGGGTAAGAGTGGGGGAGAATGCCTGACTACGCAGTCGACGTCAGTGGGTGCCAATCGGTGATCCAGTCGTGCCGAGACACCATGGACGGCAGCAACGAGCACTTCATGGAGGTGATGGGTGCCGTCTGGGCGGGTGTCCAATCGTGCGTTGGTTCCATCACCGCGGATGGCGGCCATGCCACCTCACACGTGGACCAGCTCGGAAAGGCCGAGGACACCCTGTGGGAAGACCAACTCTCCCCGGCCTTTCGGGGGATCACGACGACGATCAATGAGAACGTGGACCGCTTCGAGATCGCCGTCAACTACTTCCTGGAGGGCGACCACCTCATGGAGATGTCGGCCAGCACGGGTGGCAGGAGCGTTGAAGTCCTCACTGCGCCGGAAGTGACCCAGAACGGTGAAGTCGTCCACGACGGTGGCTACATCTACTACGGCAATGAGGAGCCGACCGTGGGATCACCGGAAGGGCCTGACCCGGACAACACGGGCGACGGTCCCAACAATCCCTCGACCAGCCCGTTCTCGATCTCTCCGGAGGACTGATCATGGAACTGAAGACCACCACGGTCCCCGGGCAAAGCACCCAGTTCTTCATGAACCTGTGCCCATACCCCTCCTCGTCGCCTGACACTGCAGAGATCCGCGGTCATGCCAGCAACATCCAGCGACTGCTGCAGGGCACCTATGACGACATCCACCCCGTCTTCGCCCAGTGGACCGCATTGGAGCATTCCTACGACACGGCGGATACCGAGGTGGCCCTGACCGCACTCAAAGACGTCCCCTTCAAACTGGGCGCTTTGCGAACGGCCGGCGACCTGATCGCCATGGCCCTGAACTCGTGGGCCGATTACGTGGACGGCTATTCACCTCGGCGAATCGACTATCTGACCGACGCCCAATCGGTGGTCGAGGCGTATACCCAGTACCAGAGCCTGCCGTTCGAGACCCGAAACGCCTACGAGCTGGACAACGCCGGAGTGGACGTACCGGACCTGCCATCCGGCCCGAACCTCTTCGCTGACTATGTCCGGTTGCGTGATGGGGTGAAGCGGCGGGGCGAGGACCTGCAGGAGGAGTTCTCCATGCATCAGGAGACGCTCAAGGACTCCCTCAAAGCCATTGACATCGAGAAACTGGCAGAATCCGCGTTCACCACACGGGACGCTGGGCTCAATGTCGTGGACTCCTCGGAGGAACTCCAGTATGTCCTGGCCAACAGTGCCGCTTTCGGCGGCCAGCTCGACTACAACGACGTCCTGCGGCTGTCCGAGGATATCGACTACAACAACCTTCCCTACGACTTCCAGGACGACGAAGGCCGGCGGTGGGTCATGACCGAGGACGGGACCATGGTGCGCAGCGGCAGCCCCATGGACCCGTATTTGGAATCGGCGATCCTGCAGGCCATGGCGGATGACCCAGAACTGTCCGCCATCGAGCCGGTCCTCGGTGAGGATGCCGATGGCAATCCGGTGACAGCCAGCCTCGAGGAACTGGGATTCGGAGCGGCGGGTGCCTACGGCGACCAGATCCCCGGCGTGGCCGGGACCGTGTCAGGGGTAGGCCTGACCGTGCTGCAGACCGTGGCCCTGGTGCCCAAGGTCAACGACGCCACCCTCAACGCCACCAACGCCGAACGGTCAAAATACCTGCTGATGTCTGATGACGACGTCGTGTACCTGGAGGACCTCTACCACGACCGGGAATGGACCAAGGCGGGAGCCCAGACGGTGGCCTCGGTGGGCATCGGTGCGGCGGCGACTGCCGCTGCGGCACCGACCTACGGAACCTCCTACATCATCGCCTACGTCGTGGACAAGGGAACCGGGGAGGTCATCGGCACGGTGGTGGACCATCTCTATGACGACACCCAGAGTGAGCGGAGGATGTACAGGACCATTGAGTACGACGAAATCAAGAAGGAGATGACGCCGGAGGAATACGCCGAGGCGGCCCGGGCGAAGTACAACGTGGTGGAGCCGGCCTCCGGCCCGGCCCAGGGGATCGAGGTCGTCGAAGTGGACCCCGGCGCCCCAGCCGCCGGGGTAGCGGACACTGGCCCGATGACGGTCACGGTCCCGTCCGACGACGGCAACGACAGGTGACATGGCGGGCTGAGAAGGCCGCCGGCCGGGCATCCGTTGTGCCGGAGCAGAGACGGGATCCGGGGACGCTGCACTGGAGGCTCGATGCAATCCCCGGGGCCGACCTCTGGCGGGCACCGACTTTGGGCGCCGGCACCGTGATCCCGTCCATCGTGGTCCGGCGGTGGGTGGATGGTCCGGAGCCGGAGGCCGGGTCCCCCACAGTGGACTACGCGGCGGACCCCGGAGCGCACCTCGCCTCACCGGAACGAATCCTCCTGCGGGGGATCCCGTTGGCCAAGGACCGATGGGTCGGCCGGCATTGGTTCGGACTGCGCCTCAGCAAGATCATCCGGGGGCCGGGGGACCTGGCCCTGATGCACCTGAGGTGGCTGTTGTGGAATCTCGAGGACGACCGTCGCGTCACCACGGATACGGATGTACCAGAAGTGGATGTACAGGGCAGCTGTGCCGTTGCCTGGTCTCCCCTGATGGTCCCCCTGATGGACGCCAAGGTCCATGACCTACCGCGGGGGTGGCGGTCGCAGATCGCTCGTTCTCCAGCCGACGGCCAGCGCGTGACCGGTGGCCCGATCAGCCGGCCGGATCCGGCAGGCACTGCCAGCCGGGGTACTCCGGCCACTGCCCCCGCGCCGTGGACCGGATTCAGATGGCGGCCCCTTGAGGCCGGGGTCCTCGAAGCCTTGGCGGCTGCGGGATCCGGCACACATATACCCGCCCGCCTGGGGGAGGCTCTGGTACAGGCTGATCTGGCGGCATCCGCCACCGGATCGCCGGTTCTCAGTTGCAGCGGTGGGCTCGTGGCTCGAACCCTTCAGACCAGTCATGCCGAGCTGCAACTGGTGATTAGTGGATCTGACGGTGACCGGGTGGGACTGAAGGCGTGGCTGGCTCCTCAGCTGGCGGTGGCGGAGGTTCCGGACTGGTCTGTGGCTGAACCGCCCGGTCCAGCCGCGGGCAACGGTTCGGCAGGTCGGGTCGGAATGTCGGTGGTCCGTGCTGAGGACCTGGCTGAGCTGGTCGTCCGGGCCGTGGGGATCGGGGCTTCGGACACGAAACGGCTGACCGTCAACGGGCTCTCTCGCCAGGTGTTCCTGGAGCGACTGCGGGACCCGTTGACGCCCCTGCCTGCCGACCTCGCCGCTGACGAGACGTGGAGATCGTTGTGGGCCTCGTCCTGGACCGTGTGGCGATTGCAACAGATGTCGCGCACGGCGGCCGATCCGGTGGGGCAGCCTGACGACCACGGGGTTGCACCTGTCACGATGCGGGTTCTGACTGCCGGGCCGTGCGGAAACTACGTGCTGATGGGAGACCGAGGGGACCCGGGCCGGATTCGACTGGTTGAACGACCCACGTCCGATCTCTTCCACGACCTCATCTCGAAGGTCCTGGACCAGCCGACTCTGGATTCACTGGAACGTTCTGTCTCAGCGGATGGAGAAGGGTCCCGGACCGGACCAGGCGACACACCTCAATCCCCGATCGGCACCCGATCACGGCACCGATAACTGTCAGTTCCCGGCGATTCCCGACGTCTACTGGTGCCGTGATGGTACTGGCATGGGGAGTTGTCCCCATCGAGATTCCGGGACACCCGACATAGGGTGAAGGGCACGCGCCGGACGAGACAGACGAGACTGGCTCGACAGACGAGACAAAGGGAGGGCCTCTGCTCCATGACCGACTACTGGATCGACGTCGACGCCTGCCAGACGATCGTCAACGACCTCTACGGCCAGCTGGCGGACCTGCGATCGGACGTCGACCGTGTCCCGGAACACCTGGAGGACCTCCGGTCCAGCCTGAACGGTCCGGCGGAGAACAATGAGGTGGAGCGGGTCAGTGGTCAGCTGGACGGAGCCCTGACGGACCGGATCGGCACCAAGCTGCTGGACCACGTGGATGACATGATCGCCAAGGTGGAGCACCGGATCAACTCCATGCAGGAGGTCATCAACTACTATCTCTCCGGCGACGCGGAGATGGCACATCGGTCCCAGAACAAGCAAGACGAGATGCCGCAGATCTTCACCGAGACGGAGTACACCCCGGGACATCCGGCGACCGGATACGTGGACTCCCCGGCGGACCCGGCATTCGAGGGCGGTTACGACGAGACCGAGCCCCTGACCGAGGGCACGGCAGTCCCCAATCCCTATGAATTCGCCTCAGATCACCATTGGGGCTCGGCCCCTGACGGAAAGTAGGCCCGGCGCATGGGAAAGCACGAATCCACCACCTTCCATGTGGTTCTGCCCTCCTATCACCAGCGTGAGGGCGCCTGGAACATGCTCGCGCCCTGGACCCCGATCAATCCCGGTGCTCAGCGCGGAGTGGGGCCGGCACAGGACATCGCCTCCGACCTCGGCGCGACTCGAGAACGCTTCGAGACGCTCTTCGACACCTGGCGCCGCTTCGAAGACTGTTATCAGGCCGTAGACGCCGAGATCGTCCACAGCGCCATGAACGACCTGGTGGGGCCGGCGATCGCCCTGACCGACGTGGGCGCCGTGGTCCAGACGGCCCACGAGACCTACGCCGAACAGGTGGACAACGGCGCGTTGGAGAGTGACAAGGTCGTCAACGACACCTGGGCCAGCGGGTTCGAGGACCGATACCAGGCGTTCCTGAATGACAAGAGTGCGCTGTCCACGAAGGAATTCGAAGAGAAGTACGGCAAGGACGAGAACACAGTCGCCAACGACCTCCACCTGGAACGCATCCCCTATGCAGACCGGGCCTTCGGGGTCACGAACACCGTCGGGGAGGCCAGGGAGGTCTACCTGGCCGCGATCCAGGGCATCGACCTGGCGGAGATGAGCGCCCTCGAGTTCTCCCACCGGCCGGAGGCGCTGACCCAGTACGGCAGTGAGGAAGAGCTGCTGCAGGCACTGAAGGACAGCCACATGTTCGGGCACCTGGACGCCCAGGACCTGGAACGCATCGCCGAGCAGGCCTGGGAGCTGTACGGAGGCCTGCCATCCGATTTCACCGACCCGAACGGCGTGGACTGGGTGGTGGGCCCGGACGGGGAGATGGTCCGTTCCGGTTCCCCGATGGACCCGAATGTCAACGCCCTCATCCTGGCGCTCCTGGCCGATGACGAGGAGCTCCAGAACACGGAACTGCCCTTCCCGGAGGGGGTCCAGACCATCGCGGAGTTCGCCGTCGGCCAGGGGCTGGGCAAGATCGGCGACTTGACGGACCTGACCATCGGCAAGTCCGTCATCGCCGGCTGGGCCGCGGCCATCGTCTCCCTCGTGGGGACCGGGTTCGACATCCGCCGGTACGAGAGTGAGCTCAGTTCGAGCGCCCCCATGCTCTCCGAGGAGGACTACCAGTCCCTGGTGAGCAAGTACTCGGGCCAGAACCTCATCGTCGACGGGGTGAACATCGGACTCAGCGCCGGCACCGTGGTGCTGACCACCGTGTTCGGGCCGGGCGGCACGGTGGTGGGCTTCCTGATCACCGAGGTCGGTACCGGCGTCACGGAATTCGTCGTCACCGAGGTCGGCAAGGAGACGTGGACCATCGATGAGATGGAGGACGCCTACAACGAGGAGACTGGTGAGTTCGTCGTCGATTAAGGTGCCGTCCGGCTGGATGCCGGCGTCTCTGGCGGGTGCCGACCTGGTGGCCCTTCCGCTGAACGTGGAGGGGCGTGGGAACCCGACATTCATGGTCTCGCAGCGGGTCCCCGGGACCTCACCGGTGGCCGCGCCCGATCCCCGGGCCGGTTCCGTCCTGGAGGGGCTGGCTGTGGGGAGGGACCGTTGGCGCGGCGGCGCCTGGACCGGACTGCGGTTCCTGCGACTCAGCCGCAGCCGCAGTGGTCGCGCCGTGGCCGAGATCCGCTGGCTCCTCTGGCCTGCTGGAGACCCCGCGCCTGACCCGGAGCACAGTGATCCGGTCCTGGAGGCCACGGCCACCTGCGATCTCACCGATCTCCTGCTGCTCGAGCCGGTCCTTGACGGACTGGCCACGGACCTTCCCCGGGACTTCACACCCCGGCTTCCGGCAGGGACACCCACGCGCCAGGAGAGCTTCGGACTGCAGTACGAACCGCTGGGTGGGGAGGGGGCGTCCGCCGGGACAGGCGGGCCGTCCGACGCGGCCTCTGTCCCGGCGGGTGGCCTTCCGGACCGGTGGCAGGGCACCGGGCTGGTACCCGTGGCGTCATCGGTCGTTGACACCCTGCGCGGAACAGACCCGAACCGTGCCTGGGGCCGCCTTGACCGGGAGACAGCACGTCCGGTGGTCGACGCCGGCCTGGCAGATCCGGAGGGGGGCAGGCTCTCTGAGCGGGCCGCCCAGGCCGCCACCATCCTCCAGGACCCCGAGCAGACATCTTCCCTGACGATCACGGATGCGTTCGGATCGCGCACCGTCCTGACGCTGGCCCGTCAGGGCGGGCTCGTGGTGGTGCTCGTCCCCGCAGGGGGCGACACTGCAGAGAGCCGGGCCGCCGGCGACGGGGTCGTCCTGCTGGGCCTGTACCCGGTGGAGCGGTCCGCTGAGATGGTGGTCCGTGCGGCCGGGCTGGAGCCCTCGGGCTCTCGGCAGCTGACCCCGGACTCCGTCTCCTGGGAGAGCCTGGTGCGGCGTGCGCTGGATCCGAGTCTGCCCCTGCCCGCAGGGCTGCGTGCCCACGGGGGATCTCCGGCGGACGGCGCCGACGCCTGGCAGGACCTCTGGGCCGGCCACTGGACGCTGTGGACTCTGAGGACGGACGGCCACCCACCTCTCGTGGCCCTCAGCGGTGGCCCCACCGGAAACCACGTGGTGCTGCGTCCGGAGGGAGAGGGAGGGGATGGTGTGCGGCTGGTCCCCACGCCGACCTCCTCCCTGTTCACCGCGCTCATGGCCCGATGCTCCGGACCGATGCGCCCGGCGGCTGCCGCCCGTGGCCCAGCCTGAACCCGGGACCTGACCTCCACCCCGATCACGAGAGCGACAACTGTCGACTTCATCGGCGAGTCTCGACGTGTAGCGCGGCCGTGATCGGGAGTGGCGGGGCGGGGAGTGGCGGGGCGGGCGACCCTAACCCCCGATCGAGACCCGTGTCCGGGCCACCGCATCGGCGACGACCGCGCGCAGGGGAGCACCGGCGTCGTGCCCCGGGCCCGAGCCCGCCAGAGCGGCTGCCGCCACCGCCTCAGCCACCCGCCGCTGGTGCGCGGCCGCGCCGCCGCCGGCCAGGATGTCCTCCACCCCGGCCAACTCGGCCGAGCAGCCCAGGCGCTCGGCCACCGGTGCCAGCCGGTCCAGCTCGGCGCGCAGATGCTCGGACACCAGGGTCTCCTCGCCGGCAGCGTCCAGGATGATGATGGCGTCCTGGCCGTAGCGGGCGGCCCGCCACTTGTTCTCCTGCACGTGCCACGGCGGCATGGTGGGAATGGTGCCGCCGGCCTCCAGTACGTCCGAGAAATCCTGCACCAGACACTGGGTCAGGGCCGCGATCGAGCCCATCTCCTCGAGGGTGGCCACGCCGTCGCACACCCGCATCTCCACGGTGCCGAGCCGGGGCACGGCGCGCACGTCCCAACGGCACTCCGTGACGTCGTCGATCACGCCGGTCTTGGTCAGGTCCGCCACACACTGCTCGAAGCCGGACCACTCAGGAAACTGGAACGGCAGCCCGGCGGTGGGCAGCTGCTGGAACATCAGGGTGCGCTGGGACTGGTAACCGGTGTCCACGCCGGCCCAGAACGGGCTGGAGGCGGACAGTGCCAGGAAGTGTGGCACGTAGTTGACCAGGCCGTCCACCACGGGCATCGCCTTGCGCACGTCATCCAGTCCCACATGCACGTGCACCCCGTAGATCAGCATCTGCCGGCCCCACCACTGGGTGCGGTCGATCATCTTGCCGTATCGATCCGCTGGGGTGACGGCCTCATCGGTGGGCTCCGCGAAAGGGTGCGAGCCCTGGCAGTACAGTTCCACGCCCATGGGGTCCGTGACCTGCCGGACCGTCCGGGCGGAGTCCCGCAGCTGGCCGATCCCCTCGGAGACCGTGTGGCACACGTCCGTGACCAGCTCCACGGTGTTCAGCAGCAGCTCCGGCTTGATGTGCGGGTGCTCCTGGCCCAGGTGCAGCTCCGCGGCGTCCGCCACCTCCGTGAGCACCCGGTCTGCGACCGGCTGCAGCGTGGCGTCCGAGGCGTCCACCAGGGCCAGTTCCCATTCCAGGCCCAGGGTGGACTGCTCGGACCGCGCGAAGGGAAGAGTCATGGGGTCCATCCTAGAAGTACCGGGCGTGACGCCCGTGCAGGACGGAGCGTAGACGCGAGTATATACCGATTGGTATACTATCGGCATGGCTACGACGATCAAGGTATCGGCAGAGCTCCGCGACCGCATCAATCGTGATGCGCAGGATCGAGGGGTGACCGCGGCCGGGCTGATCGAGGGATTGCTGGACGGGTATGAGCGGCGTCGGCGGATGGAGTCCTTCGGCCGCGCGTTCCGCGGCGCTGACCAGGAGTACTGGGATGAATTCCGGGACTGGGACGTGGCCTTGGGGGACGGGCCAGATGATCGGTGACCTGCGGCGGGGGATGGTCGCGTGGGCCGAACTCGACCCCGTCCGCGGACGTGAGCAAGCCGTCCGCCGACCCGTGCTCGTGATCGCCAGCGACCTCTACCTCGAGCAGGCTGACACACTCGCCATCATCGTCCCGGCCACCACCACCGACCGAGGTTGGCCGAATCACGTGGCGTTGAGGGGGGAGGATCTCTCTCTGGCCCTCCCGACGTTCGCGATGACGGAACAGCCCCGAACGGTCACCCGCGAGCGTCTCGTCGAGATGGCCGGCAGCGTCGACGCGGCGACGATGCGCGATGTCGACGGCTGGCTCCGGGACTTCCTCGCACTGCCCTGACCCGACGCCGCCGGATCTCCCTACGATGGACGGGTGAAGATCTCCTCCCGCCTGCACCTGCCCGCCGCCGTGTCCATGGCCGCCCTTCTGGCAGCGGCGCTGGCGCTGACCTCCTGTACCGCGGGGCCCGAGAACGGCGGAGGCACGACGCCGGCCCCCGGCTCCGGCACGGACGGCACCGGGGGTGCCGGGCCGGGGTCCGAAGGGTCTGTCGGCGTGGAGCCCGAGCCGAGCGAGCTGGAGCTGGCCCTGGGAGGCCCCTCGGTGGACACCGAGGAGGCCGCCGCCGAGGCCGTGGCCGGGATGGACACCGCCGAGCAGGCCGGGCAGGTCCTGGTGGGCCAGCTCGGCGCGGCCGGGACCGACCCGGCCTCGATCCGGCAGCTGAACCTCGGCGGGGTGATCGCCATGGGGGACGCCGTGCCCCTGGCCGCGGACGGCACGGCGGACGTGGAGGCGCTCGCCGCCCGGCTGGACGAGACGCAGCAGGCCCTGTCCGCCGGGCGGGACTGGACCGGGATCGTCTCCGTGGACCAGGAGGGCGGGCTGGTGGCGCGCGTCCAGGAGCCACTCGTGGAGTGGTCGACCCCGATGAGCTACGGGGCCATCGCCGCAGGAGGCGCCGGTGAGGATCAAGTCGCCGAGCTGGCCCGCGCCGGACACGCGGCCATGGGGGGCCAGCTGGCGGAGCTCGGCTTCACCCTGGACTTCGCCCCCAGCGTGGACGTCACGATCGGGACGGACGACCCGGCCATCGGGGCGCGCTCCTTCTCCTCGGACCCCACCGCGGTCTCCACGCTCGGGAGTGCGGGCACGCGCGGCCTGCTGGACGCCGGGATGCTGCCGGCCCCCAAGCACTTCCCGGGCCACGGCTCCGTCACCGCCGACTCCCACGTCACCGCCCCCGTGCAGGAGGCCTCGGTGGACGAGCTGGAGGCACGGGACTGGCAGCCGTTCAGGGAGCTGCTGGGCGGCGGACAGTACACGCCGATGGTCATGATGGGGCACATCGTGGTGCCGGCGTTGGAACCGGAGGTGCCGTCCTCGGTGTCCCCGGCCGCCTACGAGGCGCTGCGCGGGCTCGCGTTGCCGGCCGATCCCGCCGACGCGGCGGCCGCCGCCGGGGGAGCGTACAACGGGGTGGTGGTCACCGACGCCCTGAACATGGGCGCCCTGGTGGAGCGCTACGGCGCCCACGAGGCCCCCGTGAAGGCGCTCGCGGCCGGGGCCGACCTGTTGCTGATGCCCTCGGACCTGGCCGGCGCGCGGGACGCGATCGTGGAAGCGGTGGACTCCGGCGAGGTGCCGGACGAGCGACTCACCGAGGCCGCCGAACGGGTGGTCACCCTTCTGATGTGGCGCGATCATGTGGCCGAGGCCCTCGAGCAGGCGAGCCAGGAGGAGAAGGCCGCGGCCGGCGTCGTGCCCGCCGGTGAAGACCCCGCGGAGACCTCCCGCGCGGTGTCCGCCGCGGCCATCACCGTGGTGGAGGGGATCTGCGGTGCGCCGCTCGTCCAGGACTCGCTGCAGATCACCGGCGGGGCGGCGAAGGACCGGGCGCGACTGGCCTCCGCGGCCGAGGCGGCCGGGCTGAGCCTCGGCTCCGGTCCCGAGGTCGCCCTGCTGGGCGGGGCCCGCGAGCCGGGCCGGGGGGACGTGGTGGTCGCCCTGGACGCCCCCTTCGGCCTGGCGGGATCCACCGCGCCCGACGACGGCGCCCTGGTGGCGCTGTACGGCCGGACCCCGGGGGCATTCGAGGCGTTGGTGGACGTGTTGACCGGCGAGGCCGAGGCGCCCGGGGCGTTGCCGGTGTCCGTGGGGGAGTGGCCGGCCGGCACCGGTTGCTGAGGCGTGCGTCACGTTTCGACGCAATACCGAAATAAGCGACCATCCGACTGGCGTATTCGTCTAAGGTAAGGCTTACCAAACAGCGGAGGGGCTGCGGATGAGTCCTGCACGGCCCTGCGCACTGTCACTTGTTGCACTTCCCCAAGGAGTACCACTCGCATGCAGACCACCAAGCGACGCCTCGGCCTGGCCGCCCTCGTCACCACGGCGGCCCTCGCCCTGACCGCCTGCGGCGCCGAAGCCGGCACCACCGGTGAGACCGCCCCCGCCTCCGCCTCGGCCAGCGCGGCCGGCGGATCGGCCAGCGCCGAGGCGCAGTCCTTCCCGGTGGACGTGACGGACATGGCCGGCACGGACGTGAGCATCGCCTCGGCCGATGCCGTGATCGCCACGGACAACCGCATCTTCCGCACCCTCGAGGACTGGGGCGTGGAGCTGACCGCGGCACCGCTGGGTCTCATGAACGAGGACACCGTGGACTACCCCTCCGATGACTCGATCCTGGACCTGGGCAGCCACCGCGAGCCCAACATGGAGGGCTTCGTGGAGGCACAGCCGGACCTGGTCCTGAACGGCCAGCGCTTCTCCGGCATGGTCGACGAGATCAAGCCGTTGATCGGTGAGGCCGCGTTCGTGGACACCAACGTGGTGGAGGGCGAGCCCCTGGACGGCGAGCTGCGCCGGCTGACCAGCCTGCTCGGCGAGGTCTTCGGCCAGCAGGCCGCCGCCGAGACCCTGGTCTCCGACTTCGACGCCGCCATCGAGGACGCCCAGGGCGCCTACGACCCGGAGCAGAGCGTCGTCGGGCTGATCGCCACCGGCGGGGACCTGTCCTACGCCGCTCCGTCCACCGGCCGCGCCATCGGCCCGGTGTTCGACATGCTCGAGCTGACCCCGGCGCTGGAGCGTGAGGGCTCCTCCAACCACCAGGGCGATGACATCTCGGTGGAGGCCATCGCCGCGGCGAACCCGGACTGGCTGCTGGTGATGGACCGCGACGCCGCCGTGTCCGCCTCGGATGAGGAGGGCTACCAGCCCGCCGCCGAGCTGATCGAGAACTCCGAGGCCCTGAAGGACGTCACCGCCGTCAAGGAGGGCAACATCGTCTACCTGCCCGAGGACTTCTACGTGCACGAGGACATCCAGAACTACACCACCTTCCTCAACGAGCTCGCCGAGGCCTTCGGCGCCTGATCCCCGGCGCTCCACCATTGCACCAACGGGGGCCGCCGTCCAGCACGGCGGCCCCGTCAGGAATCACCGTGACCGCATCATACGAACACCGGAACCCGGAGGCCCAGACGGCTCCGCTGGGATCCGACTACCAGACCGTCCACCCGGGCGGTCATGAGGGCCTGCCCCCGGCCGTCTCCGGACGGGCGGTGCAGTCGTCCCGCTGGCGGACCGTCTGGCCGCTGCTGATCGGTGTCGTGGTGGTGTTCGGGCTGGTGGTCACCTCGCTGTTCGTGGGGGTCTATGACATCACGGGCGGCGAGGGCGGCTGGGAGATGTTCTTCATCACCCGGGTGCCGCGGACCATCGCCCTGGTGCTGGCCGGGGCCACCATGGCCATGGCGGGTCTGGTCATGCAGCTGATGACGCAGAACCGGTTCGTGGAGCCGACCACCACGGGCACCACCGAGTGGGCCGGGCTCGGCCTGCTGGTGACCATGCTCGTGGTGCCGCACGCCTCGGTCTTCGACCGGATGGTCGGCTCCGTGCTCTTCGCGTTCGTGGGCACCATGGTGTTCTTCGCGTTCCTGCAGCGGGTGACCCTGAAGTCCTCGCTGATCGTGCCCGTCATCGGCATCATGCTCGGAGCCGTGGTGGGGGCCTTCTCCACCTACCTGGCTCTGCAGACCGACATGCTCCAGCAGCTGGGCATCTGGTTCGCGGGCTCCTTCACCGGGGTGGTGCGCGGCCGGTACGAGCTGCTGTTCATCGTGCTGGTCATCGGTGTCCTCATCTTCCTGCTGGCCGACCGCTTCACCGTGGCCGGACTGGGCAAGGACATCGCCACCAACATCGGCCTGAACTACACGGTGGTCCTGCTGACCGGGGTCTCCATGATCGCGATCGTCACCGGCGTGGTCACCGTGGTGATCGGGTCCCTGCCGTTCCTCGGGCTGATCGTGCCCAACGTGGTGTCCATGTTCCGCGGGGACAACCTGCGCACCAACCTGCCGTGGGTCTGCCTCGTGGGGATCGCGGTGGTCACGGTGTGCGACATCATCGGGCGCACCGTCATCATGCCCTTCGAGGTCCCCGTGTCCCTGATCCTCGGCGTGGTCGGCGCCGTCGTCTTCATCGCCCTGCTCGTCCGGAGGCGCAAGCATGTCTGACACCACGCTGGAACGTACCGGGCACCCGGGTGCGGGGCAGGCCAAGGCCCCGGCCGACGTCGTGCCCTCCGGTGGTCCCCGGCGAGCAGGGCGAGGCGACCAGCCGGCGCGGCGCCAGTCCGGGCCGTTCGCCGAGCGCAGGCACCGCAACCGCTACCTGTGGCTGGTGGGCGGGCTGCTGGTGCTCGCCGCGCTGACCACCTACGGCAACCTCGCGTGGGACAACCCCATGCCGCCGGGTTCCGAGGGCTTCTGGATCATCGCCAGGATGCGCGTGGAGTCGGTAGTGGTGATGGCCGTGGTCGCGCTCTGCCAGGCCGTGGCCACCGTGAGCTTCCAAACCGCCACGAACAACCGCATCATCACGCCCTCCATCATGGGCTTCGAATCCCTGTACACGCTGGTGCAGACCGCCGCCGTGTTCTTCTTCGGCGTGGCCGGCGTGACCATGGTGGTGGGGCTGGGCCAGTTCGCGCTGCAGGCCGGGCTCATGGTGGTCTTCGCCGTGCTGCTGTACTCGTGGCTGCTGTCCGGGCGCTTCGGCAACATCCACATCATGCTGCTCGTGGGAGTGGTGCTCGGCGGCGGGCTCGGGGCGCTGTCCACCTTCATGCAGCGCGTGCTGGACCCCAACGAGTTCGACGTGCTGACCGCCCGGCTGTTCGGCAACATCTCCAACGCCCAGACCGAGTACTTGCCCTATGTCATCCCGATCGCGCTGGTCTGCGCCGGGGTGCTGTTCATCCGCGCGCGGCGGATGAACGTGCTGGCGCTGGGCGCGGACGCCACCAACAACCTCGGGCTGAACCACAAGCGCGAGATCATGATCGTGCTGACCCTGGTGTCCGTGCTGATGGCGATGACCACCTCCCTGGTGGGCCCCATGACCTTCCTCGGCTTCCTGGTGGCCACGCTGGCCTACCAGTTCACGGACACCTACGACCACCGGCTGATCCTGCCCGTGGCGGTCCTGATCGGCTACACCATCCTGTCCGGGGCGTACTTCGTGCTGCGGAACATCTTCTATGCGGAGGGGGCCGTGACCATCATCATCGAACTGGTGGGCGGGCTCGTCTTCCTCCTCGTCATCCTGCGAAAGGGCCGGCTGTGATCACGCTCGACGGCGTCCAGAAATCCTATGGCGACGAGGTCCAGATCGGGCCCGTCTCCGTGCAGCTGCCACAGGGGGGCATCACCGCCCTAGTGGGGCCGAACGGGGCCGGCAAGTCCACCATCCTGACCATGATCGGGCGGCTGCTCAAGGTGGACGCCGGGCGGATCGAGGTGGCCGGGCAGGACATCGTGAACACCCCGTCCAAGGCCGTCGCCAAGATCCTGTCCATCCTGCGCCAGGAGAACCACTTCGTCACCCGCCTGACGGTGCGCCAGCTCGTGGGCTTCGGGCGCTTCCCGTACTCGCGCGGGCGGCTGACGGCCGAGGACGAGGGCTACATCAACGAGGCGATCGACTTCCTGAACCTCGGGGCGCTGGAGAACCGGTACCTGGACCAGCTCTCCGGCGGTCAGCGGCAGCGTGCCTACGTGGCCATGGTGCTGGCGCAGAACACCGACTACGTGCTGCTGGATGAGCCGCTGAACAACCTGGACATGCAGCACTCCGTGCAGATGATGAAGCAGCTGCGCCGCGCCGCCGACGAGCTGGGCCGGACCGTGGTGATCGTGCTGCATGACATCAACTTCGCCTCCCGCTACGCCGACTGGATCCTCGCCATGAACGACGGCCAGGTCACCGAGTTCGGCCGCCCCGAGGAGATCATCACGGACGAGGTGCTCTCGCGGGTGTTCTCCACGCCCGTGCGCGTGATCGACGGCCCCGACTGCCGGCTGGCCGCGTACTACTGAGCCCCCCCTTCCTACTGAGCCCCCCCTCCGGTGAGTGGTCAGTTCCCGTGGCGGTCACTGGGTGAATCGCCGCACGATCAGACCACTCACGAGGCCCTGCGCAGACCCCGCACCGTGGCTGGTCAGTTGCCGTCCTGATTTCTGCTCGGGAGTTGTGGTGCCAATAGGCGGTGAATCGCCACCACATCTCCCCAGGAGAATTTCATGGAGGGGTCCGCCCCCGGCAACCGCCCCGGCCGGCAACCGCCTCGGCCCAGGGATGAGCACCGCATGTGGGCACTGCACGTGTGCACTGCAGGCTTGCACTGCACGTGTGCACTGCTGGCCTGTACTCCACAGGCGACCACATCGCGCCCTCTGCCCAGAATCCACGGCGGGAGGCCACCATGCTGACCGTCGTCCGGACAGGGTGGGATCATGCCGCCTCGTAAACGCCCGCTGCCCGATGCCCTCCCCACGACTTGCTTCTCCACCCAGCAGGAGCTGGCCGGCGGGCTCACGCCCCACCACCTACGTCATCCCGAACTCCGGGTGGTCAGCCGGGGAGTCCGCCAGCGCCGTGACCACGAGGTCGATTTCCTGGAGCACCTGGTGGCTTTGCAGCACATTCATCCCATGGGGGTGTTCTCCCACGAGACAGCGGCCGCATTGTGGGGGATCTGGTTGCCGGCAGGCACCACGGGAGGTCATCCTGTCCACCTCTCCAAGGCGCCGCAGGCCGGGGGGCCGCCACGGCGTCTGCAGGTCAAGGGCCACGTGCTGCCCGTCCACGCGACCATCAAGCGCTACCAGGGTGTACGGGTCACCGGGCCATCCTGGACGTGGGTCGAGTTGGCTGCGACAGGCATGGAATTCGACGACCTCGTGGCAGCCGGAGACAGTCTGCTGCAGAGCGAGGACGGGCCCGCAGCTCAGAGGAATCCCGGCGTGCACCCCATCTCCTCCATCCAGGCCATGGGGGACGCCATCTCCAACCGTCCGGGATTCAGGGGGCTGGGCCGTGCACGGGAGGCCCTCACCTGGCTACGCAGCGGATCTCATTCGGCCCAGGAGAGCCGGCTACGGGTGAGGGTCGTCCAGGCGGGTTATCCCGAGCCTCCGGTGAACCCCGAGGTGGTGCTGACCAGCGGAGAGAGGATATCGCCCGATCTGGTCTGGGCCGAACTCAAGATCTGCCTCCAGTATGAAGGGGAACACCACCGGAGCGACGCCGATCAGTGGGATCGGGACATCCAACGTGATCTGCGTATGCAGCGCGACGGCTGGATCGTGATCAGGGTGACGAAGAAGGTCTTCACCGATACGGGTTGGGCCGAGTTCAGGGAGAACCTGCGCCTCGCCTTCGCCTCACGCCAGCACGGCTGACGCACGTTGTACTGACCCGCGAGGTTGGGTACGCGCAGAGCTCTCGGCTGTCCTCACATCGAGTGGGGAGTTGCTGTGCCGTTCTCGAAACTACGGCCACAGTAACTCCCGACCAGAACTCGGGCGTGTGTCTGGGGGTGTGGCTCAGGGGAGGGGCTCGACCTCCACCGCCACGCGGTCCTCGCCGATCCGGGTCAGCACCAGGGTGGTGTGGCGTCCGGAGCCCTTGCCCGACTTGCCCTGACCGGACATCAGCAGCCGCCGCAGCTCCTCCGGCGTGACGTCCACGCCCCGCTTCTTGATGTCCAGCCGCGTCACGCCCGTCTCCTTCACCCAGCGCCGCAGTCCCTTGACCTTGTACGGCATCACGTCCAGCACTCGGTAACCCGTGGCGAACCGCGAGTCCCGTGCCGAGTCTGCGCAGAAGTACGCGATGTGCTCGTCCAGCAGCCGCCCGCCGGAACCGGAGAACTCCCGATCAATGAGGTCCGCCACCAGCCCGGCCCGGATCACGGCGGGGTCCGGCTCGTAGAGGTATCCGGTCAGTCCCTGGACCCCGGCCACGTCGACGGTCGGGGAGTCGCCGAAGTCCGCGGCGGAGGACAGCTCGGCCGGCCCCGCCTCCCCGCCGCCGAGCACCAGCGCCGAGCGGCGGACCCTCGGGCGCGCCAGGGCGTTGAACCACAGCACCGCCTCAGTCAGGGAACCCGCCACGGAGACCCACTGGGCCTCACAGCCGGCGGGGACGGAGGCGTGGGGCAGCGCCGGTCCGAGCTTGACGCCCACCGGCGCCCCGGTCTCGGCCAGCCGCTCCACGAAGGACAGGGGCGGGGAGAAGGCCTCCGGGTCGAACACCCGGGCGGAGCCGGAGGAGGACACCATGCGCCGCGCCGGATCCAGCCAGAACCCCTCGGGCCGGGCCTCGCCAGCCGCGCCCGACGCACTGCCAGCCGCATCGCCAGCCGCACCCGGCGCGCCGTCCATCGCGGCCAGCCACTGGACGGCGTCCGCGCCCACCACCGTGGCGTTCGGGAACGGCATGAGGTTGATGGTGGCGGCGGCGGCCACGGTCTCGTCCCGTTCCACGGCCGTGACCTGCAGGTCCAGGGCGGCCAGGGCCATGGCGTCCGCGCCGATCCCGCAGCCCAGATCGGCCACGCTGCGCACCCCCGCGGACGCGAACCGCCCGGCGTGCAGGGCCGCCACGTTCATCCGGGTGGCCTGCTCCAGGCCCGCCCGGGTGAACAGCATGTTCGCGGCGAAGGGTCCGAGCTTGGCAGCGGCCTGGGTCCGGAACTTCAGCTGGGTCAGCACGGCGGAGACCAGCTCGGGCGCGTGGCCCTCGGCCCGCAGTCGGGTGGACAGGGCCAAGGCCTCGGACTCCCGGTACCCCGCAGCCCCCAGTGAGGCGCCCACCGCGTTCAGCAGCCGCCAGCCCCCGGGCGTGAGCACCGGGGCGAGCGCCGTGTCGTCCTGCGTGGATGCGGCGGCTGAAGAGGGAACGGGAGAGGAAGTGGCCACGGCTCAACGGTACGCTGGAAGCATGCCTAGCCGTCCCGCCCCGCGCCAGCCGTTGCCCGATTCCGCGCGCCGCCACCAGGACCACCTGGACCCGGACCAGGACGGGGACGGCGAGCCGGGATTCGACTTCTTCGGGCGCTTCGAGGAGGCCCGCCCGGACACGGGGGACCGGCAGGACGGGTACGACGACGGCCCCCACCACCCCGGTGACCTCGCCCCGGGTGCGGGCCGGGCCGACGTCGGGCGTGGGTCCCGCGCCTCCCGACAGGCGGCGTCCGCGCCGCTGTGGTGCAAGATCCTGCTGTACGCCTCCATGGCGGTGGGCGTGGTGGCGGCGCTGCTGCTGATCATCACGGTGATCGCCCAGGTGTTCGTGGCCGGCACCTTCACGCTCGGGGGAGGGGACATGCTCTCCAACTCCGAGACGGCGGACGCCATCCGCCGGGACGTGGTCTGGGTCCCCCTCGCCGGGCCGCTGATCGCGCTCGGCGCCGCGTTCGCGGGACTGTGCGTGGCCGCCGTCGGGATCTTCCGGGCCCGGCGAAACGCCTGACGGCCACCGTGCCGTCCTACGTGCGCTTCCTGAAGAGACGGTTCCTCTGGGCGGTCGCCGGATTGGTGGTCTACCTCAGCTACACGTTGATCTGGGGAGGCTGGTTCGTCCGCACCCTGCTCAGCGTCACCGGCTTGGCCGATGCCCATGCAGGGGCCGCAGCGCTGACCAGCGGTCAATGGATCGGACTCACGGCGGGATCGCTCCTGGTGATGTCGCCGGCGATCGCCGGTTTCCTCTTCTACCTGGTGGCATGGGTCGGTTGGCCCGGGCGCCCGATCCCCCCGAGGCGGCGCCTGCTGGCCACCGTGGGCATGGGGCTCGGCATCGCGGTGACGGCCTTCATGCTCGTGGGCCTCATCGGTCACTACTGGCCCGTGGGCGTCTGGCGGAACGGGACTCGCGAGTTCGCCGGCTTCGCAGACCTGAGCATCGAGAACACCGAGTGGGTCGGCGACATGTACTTCGGCCTGCTGGTGGCCTTGATCGGCCTGTACTCCGTGGTGGTGCTGTGTTCTGCCATACTTCCGGGCGAGCTCGACCCTCACGAGGTCGAAAACGCCGGTGTCGCCGGAACCGTCACTGGATTCTGGTGGCCCTACGCGGCCGGTGCGGCCGTCGTCGTACTGTCTCTGCTGGCGGCCGTATGGCCCCACCTGAGTCCGTGACGCCCCTTGGCACTCGTCTTGACCGAGTGCTAAAGCCCGCATAGAGTCATTTCTGGCACTCCGGGGCACCGGGTGCTAAGCCTGAAGGACCTGCCATCCGGCACCCGCGACGACGGTTGGCCAGCCTCCGGCGCACAACACCATCCATAACGCCGGCCGGCCCGTCTCCACGGGCCCGGCCCACCCGAAACGAAGGAGAGTACAGACGTGTCTGTCTCCATCAAGCCCCTTGAGGATCGTATTGTTGTCCGTCCGCTGGAAGCCGAGCAGACCACCGCTTCCGGCCTGGTGATCCCGGACACCGCCAAGGAGAAGCCGCAGGAGGGCCAGGTCGTGGCCGTCGGCGCCGGCCGTGTCGACGACAACGGCAACCGCGTCCCGGTCGACGTGGCCGAGGGCGACGTGGTGCTGTACTCCAAGTACGGCGGCACCGAGGTCAAGGTCGGCGGCGAGGAGTACCTCGTGCTCTCGGCCCGCGACGTGCTGGCCATCGTCACCAAGTGATCTTCCGCCGGACCCCCGCCACGGGGGTCCGGCTGACGCGTTCGGGCCCGGCCGGGCACTCGGCCGGCCGGGCCCGAACGCGTCCACCCACCCTTCTTCTGATCCTTCTGATCCTTCAGATCCTTTACGAAAGGAGCTTCGTTCATGGCGAAGCAGCTTGCCTTCAACGATGAGGCGCGACGCGCCCTCCAGGCCGGTATCGACAAGTTGGCCGACACCGTCAAGGTCACCCTGGGCCCCAAGGGCCGCAACGTGGTCCTGGACAAGTCCTGGGGCGCCCCGACCATCACCAACGACGGCGTGACCATCGCCCGTGACATCGAGCTGGACGACCCGTACGAGAACATGGGCGCCCAGCTGGCCAAGGAAGTGGCCACCAAGACCAACGACGTGGCCGGCGACGGCACCACCACCGCCACCGTGCTGGCCCAGGCCCTCGTGAACGAGGGCATGCGCCAGGTGGCCGCCGGTGCCGCCCCGAACGAGATCAAGCGGGGCATCGAGGCCGCCGTGGCCGCCATCGACGCCCGCCTGGCCGCCAACGCCGTGGACGTCTCCGGCAACCAGGTCTCCAACGTGGCCGCCATCTCCGCCCAGTCGGACGAGATCGGCGAGCTGCTGGCCCGCGCCTTCGACACCGTCGGCACGGACGGCGTCATCACCATCGAGGAGTCCTCGACCACCTCCACCGAGCTGGTCATCACCGAGGGCATGCAGTTCGACAAGGGCTACCTGTCCCCGTACATGGTCACCGACGCGGAGCGTCAGGAGGCCGTCCTCGAGGATCCGTACATCCTGCTGAACTCCGGCAAGATCTCCAACGTGCAGGAGTTCCTGCCGCTGCTGGAGAAGGTCCTGCAGGCCAACAAGCCGCTGTTCATCATCGCCGAGGACATCGAGGGCGAGGCCCTGTCCACCCTCGTGGTCAACAAGATCCGCGGCACCCTGAACGTCGTGGCCGTCAAGGCCCCGGGCTTCGGCGACCGCCGCAAGGCCATGATGCAGGACATCGCCACCCTCACCGGTGCGCAGGTGGTCTCCCCGGACCTCGGCATGAAGCTGGACCAGGTCGGCGTCGAGGTGCTCGGCACCGCGCGTCGCGTGACCGTCACCAAGGACAACACCACCATCGTCGAGGGCGCAGGCTCCTCGGATGAGGTGAACGGCCGCGTGGCGCAGATCAAGGCCGAGATCGAGGCCACCGATTCCGACTGGGACCGCGAGAAGCTGCAGGAGCGCCTGGCCAAGCTGGCCGGCGGCGTGGGCGTCATCAAGGTCGGCGCCGCCACCGAGGTGGAGCTGAAGGAGTCCAAGCACCGGATCGAGGACGCAGTGTCCTCCACCCGTGCCGCTCTGGAAGAGGGCATCGTGGCCGGCGGCGGTACCGCGCTGATCAACGCCCTGACCGCCCTGGACGAGGACGCGGCCGTCAAGGCACTGTCCGGCGACGCCGTGTTCGGTGTGGGCATCGTCCGCAAGGCGCTCGTGGAGCCGCTGCGCTGGATCGCCCAGAACGCCGGCGAGGACGGCTACGTGGTCACGTCCCACGTGGCCGAGCTGGAGCCGAACTTCGGCTTCAACGCCAAGACCGGCGAGTACGGCGACCTGCTGGCCCAGGGCGTCATCGACCCCGTCAAGGTCACCCGCTCCGCCCTGCTCAACGCCGCCTCGATCGCGGCTCTGGTGCTGACCACCGAGACCCTGGTCGCGGACCAGCGCGAGGACGAGGACGAGAAGTAGCCCTCCTTCCTCCAGGCACAAAGTGACCCCACCCCCGTCGTCGTGACGGGGTGGGGTCACTTTGCGTCTGGGCGGGATTCAGGCCGGGTCGTGCGCCGGGTCGGCGGCCTCGAAATACTGCCCGTTCGCGGGGAAGCCGGGGACGGCGCTGGGCCTGGCGTACCCGGTGGCCCAGCGGAGGCTGAGCTGTTCGGGGTCGATGTCCACCCCGTGCCAGCACATGGGCAGCCCCGCCGCCGACTCCGGCCGCGCCCGGTCCATGAGCTGGACGTGGAGGTGTGGTTCGGAGGAGTTGCCGGTGTTGCCGACCTGTCCCACGGTCTGCCCGACGTCCACGCGGTCGCCGGCGCTGACGGTCACCGACGCCCGGCGCAGGTGACCGGACAGCGAGAACGTCGCGTCGTCGTGCCGGATGATCACCCGGTTGCCCAGGATGTAGTCGGCTCCGCCGAGCAGCCGGAAGAAGCCCTCGAGGGTCAACATCCAGATCAGCCCCGGCCAGGAGTCTCGGGCCCGATGGTCCCGGTGGCGGTCGGTGACGTGGACCACCGTTCCGGCGGCCATGGCCACGACAGGGGCCCCGAAGCTCGGGTAGGCCGCCGGGCTGCGCCCGCGCAGGGACCCGCCCACGCTCTGGGGTGCCTCGGTGTCCGCCCTGGAGAGGTCGACGGCGTACATCTGCCCGTGGGCGCGTACCCGGTGGCTGGGGACCCGTGAGCCGGGGCTGTTGAAGGCCACCCACCGGCCACGCACGGGGGCGTGCAGGCCGAGGGGCTCCGGCCTCCTCGCCGGCGGGCGGACCAGGAACAGCAGCAGGGGCGCCAGCATGGCGGCGATGGCCCACGTCCGGGGCACGGGCACGGAGGGCATGACCAGCACGGTCAGGATGAAGAGGCGCACCCACCAGGTCTGCCACCGGGCGATTCCCCGCCGGAGCGACAGGGGTTCACGGGCGGTGCTCTGCGGCGTGTCGTCAGGCCTGGGGCGGTGCTGGGTGACCATGGTGGCCAGCCTATCGACCGTGATCCGGTACGGAGCCGGTACTTTTGGCCAATCTCGGAGCCGGTACTTTTGTCCAGACTTGGCCGGTTTCGGCAGAAGCTGTGGAATCGGCTACTGCGTTCTTGTTACCGTGAGATCGTTCACGCCATGACAGTTGATTCCGTTGGTAATTTGCTTTGAGGCGTAGCGGGTTTGGAGGAGGGGGCTCACCAAATCATTTTCTGCTCCCACTTTGTCGCGCCAACAAATATCGTCTTCGAATCACGTGGCACCCAGAGAAAAGAACAGGATATTGGTGAAAATGACTTCTGTAGCCGAGTTCATGAACGCGCAGGACATCAACTTCGAGGGCGGTTCCATGTCCACCGCAGGTGCTCCGGTCCTCGGTACCCCTGCCGCCGCGGCCCCCGTGGCGGTGGCCACGTGCTGGAAGGTCGCCGGTGGTGTCGCCGGGTTCGGCGCCGTCGTGGGGGCCGCCGCAGCACTGTTCACCGTGGCCAACGGCGACTAGTCCAACGACATCGACACCGAACTGCGAGAGGGTCCCGATTCATGAAGACCGTAACTGATGTGATGAACGAGCAGGCCTCCTATGACCTGGCCCACGGGGTGGTGGCACCGAGTTCCGCTGCACGGATCAACCCGGTTCTCGCCACACCCGGCCTGGTGGCCTTCGGTGCGGCCTTTGCCAAGGGTGCGGCTGCCGGTGGTGCCATCGTCTCCGCCGGAATCGCCGCCTACACCGTGACGGCCGACAGCTAGTCGGTTCACGCTGATTTCCCGGGAGCAGCCGGACACCCGTCCGCTTCCGGTCCGCCTGGTGCGCGTCGGAGGCTTCCGGCGCGCACCAGGCCCCCTGATGGATCCACACTCTGAGAAAGCAGGACAGGTGAAGGTTTCCGACGCGCTGAGATCGGTCTTCCGTCCCATCGGCATAGGCAGGGACCAGGCGATGGTGGTCTCCGAGAGGATCGTCTCGATCGCCACCACCATCTCCTCCCTGGAATACCTGGTGCAGCACCGGCACATGAACCCCGGCGGCCTGAACGATTGGGACAGCATCAAGAAGGCGCGTGAGATCGACAACCGTGTGCTGCGGTCCGTGGTCTCGAGGTTGAGCGGCAAGCGGGTGTCCCTGGGCATCCATGCCGGGCGGCTCGTGGCCAGCGCAGGTCTCCTGGCCCTGCCCTCCTCATGGTCCACCGTCCGCGGCATGCTCAATCTCTACAACTCCGTGTCGTATGCGCTCCTGACCCCCAGGCACCGCTTCGGCACGGATGGCTCAGACCAGGTGGGGACCCTGGTCCACACCTTCAACGGCCTGGCCCGGCTCTCCGCGTCCCCTCGGTCGAAGGACACGTTCCTCTGGGGCCTCGCGCTCCAGACCGGCATGGCCTACGGATTGTCCGGCTGGGTCAAGATGGCCGGTCCGCTGTGGCGTGACGGCAGCGCCCTCGCCGGGATCATGCGGACCAAGACGTACGGCTCTGAACCCTTCTTCCGCTGGACCCAGCGGTCTCCGAGGCTTGCCCGGGCCGTGACCCAGCTCGCCCTGGTCTTCGAGGCGCTGTTCCCCGTGGTCCTCGTGACGGGAGGCCGGTTGACGAGGCCGTTCTTGATCGCCGGGTTGGGGTTCCACGGGGTCAACGCCGTCCTGATGGGATTGGGCCGGTTCCTGCTGGCATTCCCCGCGATGTATCCGGCCCTGGCCTATGTCACGGTGCCCAAGGACCAGCCGGTGGGGCGGGAGCGGGACGACTCGGTGCTGCCGCTCCTGGCGCTGGGAGCGATCGGGGTCGGTGTCTACGCCGCACTGGTGAAGGCCAACCGTCGGAAGATCGTGATGGAGGGCTGGCCGCATACGGTCTCGATGACCACCCGGCGGGGGAACACGTACCGGTATGAATGGGGCGGGCCCCGCGGGGATGCCTCCGAGCCGGTGTACCTCTTCACCCCGGCCATGGCGGCGACGGCGGAGCACTTCGCCTGGATCACGGAAAGCCTGGCCTACAACCACGGCAAACGGGTCGTGATGGCCAGCCGCCCCGGATATGGGGCCAGCCTGCGCCACGCGACGGAGCAATTCACCCTGGACGAGGCTCTCGACGACCTGGAGGATCTGGTGGCCGAGACGGTCGCCGAGGACCAGAAGGTGGTGCTGTTGGGACACTCGCTGGGCGGCGAGCTCATGCGACGTCTGGCGCTGCGGCTGGGCTCCTCGAAGGTCCAGGCCGTCGTCTACCTGGACCCGACCCACCCCGCTGAACTCAGCCGTTCGGCGCAGCAGCGCGAAGGCGCCGAGAAGATGACGGACTCGCTGCAGCAGATGGTCCGCTACCTGCGGTGGGGCACGGGCTTCCTGATGAAACGGCCGCAGTGGGTCAACTCCTTCCCCCACAACTATCAGGAGCGCCACCTGGCGCACTACACGGATTCCCGACTCTGGGAGGCGGCGCTGCGGGAATGGCACGCGGTCTACGAGGAGATGCTGTCCTTCGACGGTACTTTGGAGGTGCCGGATGTCCCCGCGCTCCTCATCGCCGCCGACGACACCCTGAACAGCTTCCCCGAGCAGGGCATCCTGTACGGGGAACTGGTGCCGGGCAGTGAGATCGAGTCCAGGCGGGATCGTGAGTACCGGATCCTCGTCCACGCCAACCATGACTCGATGCTCAGCGACAGCAAGGTCGCGGAGAGGGTGGTGGGCCACGTGGTGGAGTTCACGCGGGAACTGACGACTTCGAAGGTGGTGGCGTCATGAACGCGATGCACGGCCTGATGGAACCGGTTCGCAGGAGCATCCAGGAGGAGGGGCTGCTACCCCGCCTGGTGGTGGCCGGTGCGACGCTCCTGACGTTGGCCTCCCAGCATCCGCATGCCAATTTCAACCGGCCGCGCGGACGGTGGGATGTCTTCTCCTCCATCCCGAACTGGAAGTTCTTCGCCCCCTATCCGGCAACCAAGGACTACCACTACACCTATCGGGTGCGGACTGCTGAGGGGGAGACCCAGCTCTGGCAGGAGGTCGACCTCGTGGTCCCCCGTCAACTCCGCCATGCACTCTGGTTTGCGAGCCGCCGGACGGGAAAGGCGGTCTTCGACATCTGCAGCAGTCTCATGACCAGGGTCTCCGAACCCAGTGGCGGGCACGTCAGCACCTATCCCGAGTATCAGCTGATGACGGAGTTCATCCGCCGGCAGATCCGGGAAGACCATCCCGGCGCGGCGGTGACTGACTTCCAGTTCGCCATCGTGGAGTCCTCGGGCTACGACGAGTCGGAGGACCCCCGCCCGGTCTTCGTCTCGATGACGGAGCCGTTCGACGCCGCGAAGTCGCTGTACAGCTACTGAGCCACGGGGCCCCGAGGGCGGGACGGCCTGTCACCCGGCCTGCGGGGCACCCGCCGAAGAGGAGGAACGTATGACCGATGCATCCATGACCGCCACGCACCCCGGTGCCGGGATGCTGATCCGGGAGGACGTCGAGGACACCGGTTACGGCCGTGAGTTCGCCCCGTTCTACGACCGGATCTTCCAGCACGATGAGTCCGCGGAGGTGACTGCGGAGGGCCTGGCCAGGATCCATCCGGACATCTCCCGGGGAACCCTGGAGCTCGGTGTGGGGACGGGTCGGATCGCTCTGCCGCTGGCGCGGCGCATCGGCCCCGTCGATGCCATCGACTCCTCGGTGGAGATGTTGTCCGCCCTCGAGGGGCACCGCAAGGGTGAACCCGTCCACGCCATGCACGGCAACTTCGTCCACGAGTTGCCGGACCGGCGGTACGGCATGGTCTTCGCGGTCTGCCAGACCATGTCGATGGTCCGCAGCCGGGCGGAGCAACGCCGCGCGATGCACCGGGTCGCTCAGGCGCTCGTCCCCGGGGGCATCTTCGTGGTCGAGACCGGCAATCCCCTGCAGGTGCACACCTTGATGGGGGACCGGAACCCGGCGGTGACAACGGTCCCGCTGGAGGCGCAGGGAGGATGGTTGACCACCTACTCCCACGTCACCGAATCCGAGGCCGGAGATCAGACGTGGCGGTGTCGTCAGGTCTGGATCGAAAGCGACGGCACCCTCCACACGGGGATCGAGCAGTCACTTCTGACACCCGTGGAGGTCATGGACCGGATGGCGGCAGAGGCCGGGCTGGTTCCGGAGTTGTTGTTCGCCACCTGGACGGGCACACCGTACGGGGACGAGGCCCCGTTGTACATCAGAAGCTATCGTCGGCCGACGGAATCGGCCTCGAGGGAAGGAACACCGCGGTGAAGCTGACCGACGTCTTGATCGGCGGAGCCCTGGGGATCGTCTCCGGGCTGGTGCTGGCACAATTCATGGACCTCATCCCCGCGATCATCATCGCGGTCATCGCGGGGGTCTCCGTGGCCATCGCTGCGCGCACGACGACCGGTAGAACAGAAGGGTGAGACTCCGCTCGCTCACCGCGGCCCAGGGCCCCCTGCTCAGCGCGGGGATCGTCCTGTCCCTGGTGGGTACCGTCGCCATGCTGGTCCAGCCGGTGCTCGTAGCCGCGCTGATCTCGTCCTTGGTGTCCGGCGAGCCCGCCGTGGCAGAGGTGACCGCCCTGGTGGTCCTCTTCTCGGCCGACGTGCTCTGCGGAGCCGTGGGCAGCTACCTGGTGGCGCGTGCGGGTGAGAACATCGTCCTGGACCTGAGGACCGCCGTGATGAGGCGCATCCTCCGGGCCAGGATTCCCGCGGTGTCCTCCTGGGACCGTGGAGACCTCTTCACGCGGGTCTCGGCGGACACCTCTCTGGCCAGGGTGGCGTTGTCCTCCTCGGTCTCACAGCTGGCGACCTCCCTCCTGTCCGTGGTCGGCTGCCTCGTGATGATGTTCGTCCTGGACCTCTGGATGGCCCTGTTGACGGTCGCGACCATCGGCGTGACCTCCCTGGCCTGTGTCGCCCTGGTCAGGGCCATCCGGACGTCCGCGGTGGAGAACCGCCAGCACAACTCCGATTTCGGTTCCGTCGTCCTGTCCCAGCTGTCCAACCTGGAGACGGTCAAGGCGTTGCGGGCCGAGCACACAGAGCTGAACCGCTCCGCTGCGGAGGCGTCCCGCGCCCGCGGGTCCGGGCTGAAGGTCGCCCGGATCGCCGCGCTGCTGACGCCGGTCATGAACGTCGGGACACAGCTGTCCCTGGCCCTGGTGATCATCGTGGGCGCCGCCCGCGCGGGGCAGGGCCTGATGGCGGTGGATGCGTTGGTGGCCTTCATCCTCTACCTGCTGTACCTCGTCTCACCCCTGGTGGTCGCCCTCATGTCGGTCTCGCAGTTCCAGCAGGGGCGGGCCGCCCTCGACCGGGTCGGTGAACTGACCGAGCTGCAGGCCGAGGGCTCCCGGCAGGACGGGGTGCCGGCGCCCGGCGCGCGCAGTGCCGGCGATGAGCTGGTGCGTTTCAATGGGGTCCGGCTGACCTATCCCGGGCGCGAGGCGCCGGCCCTGGCGGGGGTTGACCTGGTCCTGCCGTCCCGGGGCCTCTCCGCGATCGTGGGCCCCTCGGGCGCCGGGAAGTCGACTCTCTTCAGGGTGCTGGAGCGGTTCTACGAGCCGGACGCCGGCGCGGTCCTCTGGCACGGTGCGGACATCCTATCTATGCCGTTGGAGGAGCTCCGCGGACGGATGGGGTTCGTCAGCCAGGACGGCAGCCTGATGCGCGGCTCGGTCTGGGACAACCTCACCCTGGGGGCCCCCGGCGCCACCCGGGAGGCCGTGTGGGACGCGTTGGGTGAGGTAGGCCTCGCGGAGGCCGTCCACAGCCTCCCCGAAGGACTGGACCAGGTCCTCGGGGACGACGGCGCGGGGCTCTCGGGCGGCCAGCGCCAACGCCTGGCCTTGGCCCGCGTGCTCCTCCACCAGCCGGATCTGCTGTTGCTCGATGAGGCGACGGCCCACCTGGACGCAGACTCCGAGGCCCGCATCGCCAGCATCATCGAGAGGCTGGCCGAGGACATCCAGGTGGTCCTGATCGCCCACCGCCTGTCCTCCGTGGTGGGCGCGGACCAGATCTTCGTGCTGGAAGACGGGCGGGTGACGGGGGCGGGCCGTCACGGAGAGTTGATGCAGGACCACGAGACTTATCAGCGGTTGATCTCGCAGCAGTTCCAGCAGCCCGTGGCCGGTCGCTGAAGCGGGGCCCGCGGGGCCACGCGCCGGTCAGGTGCGGACCGACTCGCTGCCGCGCTCCGCACCGGTGCCGGCGCCGCCGTCGTTGTTGGTCTCGAGGGGTGCTTCCGCAGCCAAGTCCTCGGCGAGCAGGTTGCCGCCGGCGCGGGAGGCGTTGTACTTGCCTTCGTCCAGGATGCCCTCCTGCTTGGACACGAGTGCGGGGACCAGGGCCTGGCCCACCACGTTGACGCCGGTGCGGCCCATGTCCACGATCGGGTCCATGGCGAGCAGCAGCCCGACGCCGGCCAGCGGGAGCCCCAGCGTGGAGAGGGTCAGCGTGAGCATCACGACGCCGCCGGTGGTGCCCGCGGTGGCGGCGGAGCCGAGGACGGAGACGAGGATGATCAGCAGGTAGTCGCTCCAGGCCAGGTCGATGCCGAAGAACTGGGCCACGAACATCGCGGCGATGGCCGGGTAGATCGCGGCGCAGCCGTCCATCTTGGTGGTGGCACCCAGGGGCACGGCGAAGGCGGCGTAGCCGCGGGGGACGCCGAAGTTCCGCTCGGCCACGCGCTGGGTGACCGGCAGGGTGCCGATGGAGGAGCGGGAGACGAAGCCCATCTGGAAGGCCGGCCACATGCCCGTGAAGTACTGCCGGACGGAGAGGCCGTGGAACTTGACCAGCACCGGGTAGACCACCAGCAGCACGATCGCCAGGCCCACGTAGATGGCCACCACGAACTTCAGCAGGGTGCCCATGGTGTCCCAGCCGTAGGAGGCCACGGCGTTGCCGATCAGCCCGACGGTGCCCAGCGGGGCGACGCGGATGATCCACCACAGCACCTTCTGGATGACCTCGAGCATGGAGGCGGAGAAGTCCAGGAACGGCTTGGCCTTCTCGCCGAGCTTCAGGGCGGCCACGCCCACGGCGATGGAGATGACCAGCACCTGCAGCACGTTGAAGCTGACCGAGGTGGTCAGGGTGCCGTCGTCGCCGGCGCTGGTCGAGGCGGACAGTCCCAGGAAGTTGGAGGGGATCAGCCCCTGCAGGAAGGCCCACCAGCTGCCGGTCTTGCCCTCGTACTCGGGCGGGGCGGACTGGCCGGTGCCCACGCCGGGCTGCATCACGGCGCCGATGATGATGCCGATGACCACCGCGATCAGGGAGGTGATGGCGAACCACAGCAGCGTCTTGGCGGCCAGGCGGGCGGCGTTGGTGACCTGGGCGAGGTTGGCGATCGAGGCGACCACGGCGAAGAACACCAGGGGCACGACGGCGGCGCGCAGCAGGGAGATGTAGCTCGAGCCGAGGACCTCCAGGGTGGTCCCGAGTCCGGTGGGCGTCTCGGCGGTGTGGCCGCCGGAGCGGGCGACGAGGCCGAGGATCAGGCCGAGCACGAGGGCCGCGAGGATCTGCGTGCCGAAGTTGGTCATCCAGCCGGGCAGACGCCGGCGGGGTGCTGCCTGCGGCTCCGGGGTGTGGGCTGCGGTGTGGGTCGAGGAGTTCACCGGAAGAGGTTAGCCCGCCGATACCACAATTCGGGAATGGTGTTGCGGCAGATGACGACTCTGTGACCCAGGCGTCATGACGGGCGGGCGGCTGCACGTGCGCCGGGTGAAAAGGGTTAAGGAAAGGGTGAATTCGGGTGCATCCGCCACGGAATCCAGGTAAATGACCACTGCCTGTGTGTTGACTGGGCGTCGTCTCAATGATCGGCCCTGTGGAACCGCGCTGCCGCGGATTCTCAGGGCCGCAGTAGTGCGGCCACGCATCGGTCGCGACATGGATCCGGTCTTCCCCCGACCGGACCGGTAAGGGGTTGTCTTGTCGAGAGTTCGTCGGTGGCTGTCCGCTGCCGTGGTCGGGATGCTGGTGTTGGTCGGGCTCGTGGCGATGCCGTTCTCCGGCCAGCAGCTGGCGCAGGCCGGCATGGCGACCGGCACCGGAAACCACGTGGGGTCGATCTACTGGCTGGACTGGTCTACGGCGATCAACACCAATGGCTCGGGTACCAACAACGGCCGTCCCTACTTCCGGGCTCAAGAAGGCACCTCCATGGTTGCCACGCCCGTCGGGGGCGTCACCGTGACGGCAACCTTCGAGCAGGTCTCCGCCACCGTCAGGGGATCCACCAGCACGTCCGACCGTCAACTCCACCTCACGCAGCAAGACCCGCAGTGGTCGGAGTTGAAACGCAACGGCTATGACACCGGATCGCAGTACAGCGTGATCACGCCCAACACCAATGCGACGGACGCAAATTTCCGGCTGAAATTCACCGCCACGCTGGACAATGGCGATCCAGCGCCCGTGAACATCATCGCGGCCGATGGTGAGAGTGCGGGGCACTGGAATAGCGAGTCCAATATCTTCACCACCGACGGCGACGCCTGGCAGAACATCGACAACACCACCCGCACCGGTGCCACCATGTGGACGTCCAGCAAGACCAACGGTGGATTCGGGACCCAGACCATGGGGCCGTGGAAGACGGAAATAAGTGGTGGCAATGGGGGAATGGCCCCCATCGGCGTCTCCCGCGGGGCCAGCACCCTCGATGTGGAGATCAGCGCCTCCGGCATGCAGAACGTCATGATCGGCTTCATGCTGCCGACGGACTTCGGCGACGCCCCGGAATCCTACGGGCAGGCATCCCACTTCATCGACTGGTCCGCTACAGGCACCCCCATGGGGTCACCCGGCACGGCGAACGCCCCGGCCATTGCCTACAACTGGGAGGGCATCCCCTACCTGGGCGATGTCCCGGCGGATCCAGATAGCGGCGACCTCACCGGCTGGACCGGGGACGACGACTCGACGCCGGAAGGTGCGCAACCAGACGAAGGGTGGCAGCAGCTCATCGGCGAGGCGACACCGCCCGTGCTCTACCGCGGGCAGACCGATGACTACTCCGTGGACATTGCCGCAGGCAACGCCGAGGGCCAGACCGTCGCGGCGTGGATCGACTGGAACAACAACGGCGCCTTCGATGCTGACGAACGCACCACCGCCACGGTGGCGGACGGACGTGCCCCGCTGAGATGGTCCGGCATCAGCGTCCCCCGGGACGTGGACGGGCTCGGCTCCCGCTTCCGCATCGCCAGTGATCCTTCCCAGATCGTTGAACCCACCGGGTTGGCCACTGACGGTGAGGTGGAGGACTACCTTCTGCCCATCACCCGAGAACCCCTGGCCACCGTGGTCAAGTCCTCCGATCCGGTCAGCGGCACCGAGGTCCACCCGGGCGACACCATCGACTACACCCTGACCTTCACCGGCGATCCGACAGCCCCGGCCATCGTCGACCACACTGACCACCTGGCTGATGTGCTGGACGACGCCCTCTTGGACGTGGCATCGATCACCACTACCGGTGGGCTGACTGCTGCTTTCGCGGAGAGCACCCAGACCCTGGACATCTCCGGCGTGCTGCCGGCGGGGGCCGGCCCGGAAACCGTGAGCTACTCGGTGACGGTCAAGGACCTCTCCGATGCCGGAAACCAGCGCGTGGGCAACGTGGTGGTCCCGGGCGGCAGCACCCCTCCGGAGGGCTGCGATCCCGAATCCCCTCACTGCACCGAGCACCCGGTGGTCAACTACGCACCGAACCTGCTGCTGGACAAGTCCTCCGACCCGGACACCGGCACCGCCGTGATGCCCGGGGACAGCATCACCTACGCGGTGACCACCACGAACCAGCCAGCCACGCCGGGGCCGGAAACCGCGCCGGTGGGGCCCGCGGCCGGCGTCGTGCTCTCCGACGACCTGACCGATGTGCTGGATGACGCGACCTTCGTCCCGGGCTCCGCGCAGCTGGGGATCACCGGCGCCGACGGCGCGTTCCTCTCCAGCGAGGCGGTGGCCGACCCGGTGGACGGCCTGCTGACCACGGCGGCCTTCGAGCTGCCGGCGAACTCCACGGCCGCCCTGACCTACGAGGTCACGGTCAACGACGACGCCTGGTCCGCCACCATCGGCAACGTCGTGACGGGAACCTGGGATGATCCGGGTACTCCTGACGTGCCGCGGGATCCGATCGAGTGCACCGACTCCACCAGCTGCGCCACCCATCACCCCACGAACGCCAAGCTGCTGATCGAGAAGATCGGCGAGGCCTCGGAGGGCTGGATCCGCATGGACGGCTCGGCCTGGGAGATCCGGCACGACGACGGCGGCGCCCCCGGCGCGGTCCTCGAGACCCCCGCAGTGGTCCCGGTGCCCGGCACGGATCCTGCGTCGCCGGAGACCGGCCTGTTTCAGGTCGAGGGCATCCCCGCCGGGGACTACTGGCTGACCGAGACCCGGGCCCCCGAGGGCTTCAACCTGCTGGCCGAACCGGTGGCGTTCACCGTGGCCGACGACGGCTCTGTCACCCTCGGTGCCGGCGCTGGCGACGGTGTAGTCACGGTGGCCGACGAGGACGCCGAGGGGAACACAGACGGTATCCACACCGTCACCGTCCGCGACGTTCCCGCCATGCGCCTTCCGGAGACCGGCGGGGCGGGGACCGCAGGGTTCCTGGCTGCCGGCGGAGGGCTGCTGGCACTCGGCGCCGCACTGGCCCTCCATCATCGCCGACGCGATCTGGCACAGGACACGACGGGCTGACCCCGCAGTTCTGCCGACGACCACCTATCCCACATATCCCCCCGGCGTTGCTTCGCCATTCCACCCATCTCATGAGGAGAAACACGATGAAGACCCTGTCCTGCCGCAAGGGCCTGCTCCGGGCCGCCGCACTCACCGCTGCCGCCACCGTGGCCATGACCGGCCTGGTCGCCCCGGCCCACGCCGCACCGGTCGTCGACGAGGAGACCGGAAACCTGACCATCCACAAGTACGACAAGGTGGCGCCGGCCGGCGATCCCGGCACGGGTATGGTCACCGATGAGAACAATGTGCCGGCTGATGCCCAGCCTCTGGATGGAATCGAGTTCACGGCCCAGCGGGTCCAGGGCATCGACCTGTCCACCAATGACGGATGGGTGCAGGCTGCTTCACTCGCCGGGGCCTTCGAAGGCGCGAACATCCGCTATGCCGATCGGGCCGAGGACTTCTTCGCCACCGCCACCTATGATCTGGATACGTCCTTGGCCCCAGCGGTCACCGCGAACGGCGGAGTCGCCACCTTCACCGACCTGGCTGTGGGCCAGTACCTGATCACCGAGACCAACTACCCGGCTGGTGTCACGCCGTCTGCGCCCTTCCTGGTGACCGTGCCGCTGACGGATCCCACCAACAACGACTCGTGGATCTACAACGTCAATGTCTACCCGAAGAACTCCAACGTCGGTGGCCCCGGCGGCGAGGAGATCGCAAAGACCGTCACCGATGCCGAGGACGTCCAGTTGGGTGACACGATCGACTTCACCATCAACGCCGGCATCCCGAACGAGGAGATCATCGACGGTTACAAGATCGTCGACCACCTCGATGCGAAACTGTCCTACGTGGACAACACCACGGTGACCCTCTCCAACGGAACCGAGATCGTCGAGGGGGTCGACTACACCGTCGAGCACGTGGACCGCATCGTGACGGTGGAGTTCACCGCTGCTGGCCGTGGGGTCCTGGCGGACAACTACGCCGCCGAGGTCGTCGTGAACATCCAGACCACCGTCGACGTGGTCGGTGAGATCGAGAACGAGGCCCTCGTCTACCCGAACGCACCGAGCTTCGAGATCGAGCCGGGCGAGCCCGGCGGCCCGACGACCACCCCGCCGGCCGTCACCAAGTGGGGTGGCCTCACCCTTCTGAAGCACGGTGAGAACGGGGCGAGCCAGGGCCTGAAGGGCGCGAAGTTCCAGGTCTTCACCTCCGCGGCCGATGCGCGGGCGCAGACCAACCAGGTCACCCTCGGAGGGGAGACCACCTTCTCCGTGGACGATGAAGGACAGCTCACGCTGTCCGGCCTGCGCTACTCCGACTGGGCCAATGGAGCCACCGTCGCCGAGGGCGAGGAGGGCTACCGCAGCTACTGGCTCGTGGAGACCAAGGCCCCCGAGGGCTACGAGCTGCTCGCTGCACCGATCAAGTTCGAGGTCACGGCCGACACCACGGACGCCGGTATCGACCTCAACGTGGAGAACGTCCCCTCCAACGCCGGCTTCGAGCTGCCGATGACCGGTGGCAACGGCACCGCGCTGCTGTACGGGGCAGGACTGCTCCTGGTGGGCGGGGCCGTCCTGATGGCGGTCCGCTCCCGCCGCCAGGCCGCCGCCCAGAGCGCTGGCCACGGATCCGACCACGCCTGATGCCCGACCACGCACCTACCCGGACCCGGGACCGGCCCCAGCCAGGGGTGGGTTCCGGGCCCGGGTGGCGCGCGCGGTGGAGCCGGCAGCGCGTGGCGATCGTCGTCGTCGCGATCCTCGGCATCGGTGTGCTGCTGTACCCGGACGCCGCCTCCTGGTTCTCGGACCGCAAGCACGCCACGGACGTCAACGGCTACGTCTCGCAGATCCAGTCGATGGACCCGGAGGAGACCCAGGAACAACTCGCCGAGGCCCGCCGCTACAACAGCAACCTGCCCGGTGGGCCGCTGCGTGACCCCTGGGCCCTGGATCCGAACGGCCAGCAGACGGCCGTCGGCGACGGCACCGAGGCCTACTTCAACACCTTGAACGGCACCGACGGGGAATCCGGCGGCATCATGGGCCGCATCCGCATCCCGACGATCGGCGCGGACCTGCCGATCTATCACGGCACTGATGAGGAGACCCTGACGGAGGGAGTCGGACACCTCTACGGCTCAGGGCTGCCCGTCGGGGGAGTGGGCAACCACTCCGTGTTGACCGCACACTCCGGCCTGGTCAACTCCACCCTGTTCACCGAGCTCCATCAGGTGGAGCAGGGAGACGTCTTCTCCGTCCAGGTCCTGGACGAGGTCCTGTACTACGAGGTGGATCAGCTCCTCACGGTCGAGCCGGACGAGACCGAATCCCTGCGCCAGGAGCCAGGCGGTGACTACCTCACCCTGATCACCTGTACGCCGATCGGCGTCAACTCGCACCGGCTGCTGGTCCGGGGCGAGCGCGTGGATGGCCCGGCGGCCGAGCAGGCCGGCGTCGTCACGCTGCCTTCAGACACCCAGGACCCCGGGTTCCCCTGGTGGGCCCTGGGCCTGGTGGGCGGTGCGGCGGTTGCCGTCTTCGCGACCCGCCCCCGCCAGCGCAAGGATATCCTCGAGGCATGACCCATACCCTTGATCGCGCGGCGGATGGCGGCCCGCCCTCCAGCGATCCCAGGGGTCGGGAAGCACGACGCCGGCCCGGCCGGCAGGGTGCCCCGGCCCGCCGTGGTCCTCGGCGCCGGTCCGCGGTCCTGACCTGGGTGGGCCGGCTGCTCGTCACCGCGGGCCTGGCGGTCGTCCTGTACGGGGTCTACGAACTGTTCATCACGGACGTGATCGCTGAGTCCGACCGCACGGAGATCGCCGAGGAATGGCGGGCCGGCCAAGAGCCGGTCGGCCCGCAGGTCGGTTCCGAGCACCGCGAGAACTTCCCCGTCGTCGAGGGCGAGGGCACATTGGGCATGCTGCACGTCCCGCGGTGGGACGGCAGCGGCGACGCCGAGAAGTACGAGGTCCCCATCGGCACCGGCAGCGGTGACGACGTCCTCGATTCCGGCCAGCTCGGCCACTACACGCAGAGCCAGTCCATCGGCGCGATGGGCAACGCCGGGGTGTCCGGCCACCGCACCACCCACGGCAAACCCCTGCGGGAGGTCCACCAGCTGGTGGACGGCGACGCCATCGTGGTCGAGTCCGCGGACGCCTGGCTCGTCTACCGCGTGGTGGCCCGGGACATCGTCAAGCCGCACCAGTCCGAGGTGCTGGACCCGATCCCGCCCTTCGACGGGGCAGAACAGGGCCGCTACCTCACCCTCACCACGTGCGACCCCATCTTCGGCATCACCGACCGCTACATCATCTGGGCCGAGGCCGACTACTGGACCCCGAAGTCCGAGGGCATCCCGCCCGCCCTGGCCGAGGGCCCGGCCGGCGATGAGCAGGACTGAGTTGAGCGCGGCTGAACAGCTGGAACCACGGGTTCCACAGGATCTCCGGGTCGAAGGACAGACCGAACCGGGTCCCAGTAGCCGGCCGGCCACGCTTCATCCGACCCTGCCTCGGTACCTCCGGTTTCCCGACGGCGGGCAACGCCTGCTGATCATCCGCGCTCCGGCCGGCACGGGGCGTCGGTGGTTCGCCTCCGGGTGGCTGCAGCGCCATGGCGGGCAGGGGACCACGGTGGACTGGGACCCGGACACTGAGAGCTCGGACCAGATCATCCGCCGCCTCGACGGGCTCCTCGCGGAAGACCCTGGGCACCGCATCGCCGTGGTGGCTGAGGGCAGTGCCCCGGTGCTCGACCTGGCCGCCGTGTTCGAATGTCGGACCGCGGGGCCGGAGGAGCTGATGCTGACGGAAGATGAAGTCGGGGACCTGTGCCGGGACCACCCGACAGCGAGTCTGGGTGCAGGACGACTGAGTGCCCGGCAGGTCCACGGGAGCACCGGTGGGTGGCTCATGGCCGTGCAGGCCATGCTGGACGGGCCGGTCCGAGAAGAGGCGGCTCACCGTCCGCTCGTGGGACCGCTGGCACGGTGGTTGCGGGCCCGTGACCCGAGCGGTGCCATGGCGGAGACCTCCTTCCTGCCCGAGTTCTCCGCGCAGATCTTGGACGAGTTCCAACCGGAGGGGGGACCGGATGCGCCGACGCTCGAGGACCTGACGGCCGCCGGGATCCTTCGCCGGGATGGACGAGGACATCCGTTCATGCCGGTGCAGATCCGGAACGCCCTGCAGGAATGGGTCCGGGAGAGCAACCCGGATCGCGTCGACGTCCTGGCGCGGGAAGCGGTCTATGCGCTGATGGCGGCCGACCGGGTCGAGCAGGCTGTCGAGACCGCGGCCACGGGGCGGACCTGGACGGTGTTGCGGGACGTGCTGGTGAACCGTTGGGCAGACCTGTTCACCTCGGACGCACGCGTGTTGAGGGCGTTCGCGTCCCGATTCCCCACGTCGATACGCTCCCGGCAAAGCGACCTCAATGTGGCCCTGCGGATCCTCAGCCTGGCCGGGCCGGACAGCATGGTGCTGCCACTGCCCTCGGTGGAACCGGAGCTGCAACACGACCGGACCGCTCACCGGTTGCGGGAACGCTCGAGCCGGGCGTATCGCTCGCCGGACGCCTTCGCCGTGACCTACGGCCTCCTGGAGATCAGCTACCTGCGGCTCTCCGGGCACTTCATGGCGGCCGCGGACGCCGCCGTCCGGCTCCGCCGTGCGTTGGAGACCGGCCTGTACACCCGGCCCATCTCCCCGGCTCTGGCCAGCATCGCCGAGTTGCACGCCGGAATCTGCCTTCACCTGGCGGACTGCCTCCCCGAGGCACAGGCGGCCTACCGTGCCGCCCTGGACTGGGCACGGAGCGGGGACAACCACGCTCAGGAGGCTGACGCCCTGGCGAAGCTGGCCTTGGTGCAGGTGCAGCTGGGGGAGACGCGGATGGCCACTGGGCTGCTGGAGGAGATGACGGCACCGCTGTCCCGGGTGGGGTGGGGTCGCAAGATGGTAGGTCGGGCCGGACACCTCGCCCAGGCATGGGCCGCCGTCGAGGACCTGGACCTCGCCCGTGCCGAGGAGATCCTGAGTGATCTGCCGCCGGAACCGGACACGGACGAATACTGGTCTGTCCACGCCGCGCTGTTGGCCACGATCGATGCGCTTCAGGGCCGCGGCGAGCGGGCCATCCGACGAGTCGCTGCCTGGCGACTGGAACGGCCCTTTGCGGCTGCAGCACCGATGGCCGATCGGCTGCTGACCGAGGTGACCCACCGGGCGGCAACGCTCATGGGGAGAACCTCAGAGGTTCCCGGATGGGAGCGGAATCCGGCCCTGGCCAATGTGCAGGCCGTCCGGAGACTTCGGAACGGATCGCCAGACGAGGCCATCGCCGCCTTGCAGATCCCACCGCGCAGCAGACTGAGGGACCAGCAGGAGGCGGCGCTCCTGCAGATCTGTGTGGAGGGGTGGCCTCTGACGGAGCCCGACAGTGACGCCCTGCGCAGGATGGCATCCGTCCATGGCACCGAAGGCGCGACGATCGACCTGCTGGCACCGGTCCAGCTCGGGTTGTTACCCCTGCTGCGGTCGGCGGGGGTCGTGGACGAGGTGCGAGCACGGAGACTTTCCGCCGTTCCCCTGCGGACCACCCTGCCGGACCTGCGGCCGCAGCTGACGCCCCGGGAACGAGAGGTGCTGGGTTTTCTGCGCCAGGGCCTCACCCGCAAGCAGATCGCCGGGCAGACCATTCGTTCGGAGAACACCGTCAAGGCACAGCTCAGCAGCCTCTACGCCAAGCTCGGCGCCTCTTCAGCGCAGGAGGCGCTGTCCCGGGCCCGTGATTTTGGGTTCTGATGCCGTACAGCGTCACTGGCCGGGCCGGCGTCGTACCCCTGCCTGAAAGGTATGGCTGGGGTATGACCCGCGCCACGCCCGGAATAGACCGGCGGCCGGACGGTGTTTCACAGCCAACGACGCCTCGCGACCCACCCGCCCGTGGCGGGCCTAGACTGGTCGCAATTCCGCAGACTGAAAGGCCCCACGCCCGTGAGTGCACAGATCCCCGGCCCCTCGGCAGACCCGGTGGCCACCGCCGCCGATCCCTTCGGCTTCGTCGGCCTGACGTACGACGATGTCCTGCTGCTGCCCAACATGACCGATGTCATCCCGGCCGACGCGGACACCTCCACGCGGCTGACCCGGCGCATCACCCTGAAGACCCCCATCGTCTCCGCCGCCATGGACACGGTCACCGAGGCGCCGCTGGCCATCTCGCTGGCCCGCCAGGGCGGGCTGGGCATCATCCACCGCAACCTCTCCATCGAGGACCAGGCCGCCCAGGTGGACCGCGTCAAGCGCTCCGAGTCCGGGATGATCTCGGACCCCGTCACCGTGGGCCCGGACGCCACCCTGGCCGAGTGGGACGACCTCTGCGCCCAGTTCCGCGTCTCCGGGCTGCCCGTGGTGGACGCCTCGAACACCCTGCTGGGCATCATCACCAACCGGGACACCCGCTTCATCCCCGGCGCCGAGTACGAGCACCGCACGGTGGCCTCCGCCATGACGCGGATGCCGCTGGTCACCGCGCAGGTCGGCGTCTCCAGGGAGGACACCATCCGGCTGCTCTCCGAGCACCGGATCGAGAAGCTGCCGCTCGTGGACGGCGACAACAAGCTCCAGGGCCTGATCACCGTCAAGGACTTCGACAAGGCCCAGCAGTACCCGGACTCCACCAAGGACGAGGACGGCCGGCTGCGCGTGGGCGGCGCCGTCGGCTTCTTCGGGGACGGCTACGAGCGCGCCATGGCCCTGGTGGAGGTCGGCGCGGACGTCTTGGTGGTGGACACCGCCAACGGGCACACGCAGGGCGTGCTGGACATGATCGCCCGGCTGAAGAAGGACCCTGCCTCCGCGCACGTGGACATCATCGGCGGCCAGGCCGCCACCTATGCCGGGGCCAAGGCGATCGTGGATGCCGGCGCGGACGCCGTGAAGGTGGGCGTGGGCCCGGGCTCGATCTGCACCACCCGCGTGGTGGCCGGCGTCGGGGTCCCGCAGATCACCGCCATCTACGAGGCGGCCAAGGCCACCATCCCCGCAGGCATCCCCCTGATCGCCGACGGCGGCCTGCAGCATTCCGGTGACATCGGCAAAGCGCTGGTCGCCGGCGCGGACTCCGTGATGCTCGGCTCGCTGCTGGCGGGCACCGCCGAATCCCCGGGTGACCTGGTGTTCTACAACGGCAAGCAGTTCAAGGCCTACCGCGGCATGGGCTCCCTGGGCGCCATGCAGACCCGCAACGGGCAGCGCTCCTTCTCCAAGGACCGCTACTTCCAGGCGGACGTGCCCAGTGAGGACAAGCTGATCCCGGAGGGCATCGAGGGTCAGGTGCCCTACCGCGGCCCGCTCTCCGCCGTGGTGCACCAGCTCGTCGGCGGCCTGCGCCAGACCATGTTCTACACCGGTGCCTCCACCATCGCGGAGCTGAAGCAGCACGGCCGCTTCGTGCGCATCACCCCGGCCGGGCTGAAGGAGTCGCATCCGCACGACATCATGATGACGGTCGAGGCGCCGAACTACCGCACGCGGTAGCGCGGACTAGCGCGTCCGGCACCTGCACTAGGCTGGACCGCGTGAGCAACGAGATCGAGATCGGCCGCGGCAAGCGGGGACGCAGGGCGTACGCCCTGGATGACATCGCAGTGGTTCCGGAGCGCCGGACACGGGACCCGGAAGACGTGTCCATCACGTGGCAGATCGACGCCTTCACGTTCGAGATGCCCGTGATCGGCGCGCCCATGGACTCGGTCATGAGCCCGGACACGGCCATCGCCCTGGGACAGGCCGGCGGCATGGGCGTGCTCAACCTCGAGGGCCTGTGGACCCGCTACGAGGACCCGAACCCGGTCCTCGAGGAGATCGCCGCCTTCGAGCCCAGCAATTACTCACCGGCCAACACGCGGCGGTTGCAGGAGATCTACTCGAAGCCCATCCAGGCCGATCTGATCACCGAGCGCCTGGCCCAGATCCGTGAGGCAGGCGTGGTGGTGGCGGGCTCCCTGACCCCGCAGCACACGCAGGAGTACTACGAGACGGTGCTGGCCGCCGGGGTGGACATGTTCGTCATCCGCGGGACCACCGTCTCCGCGGAACACGTCTCCCAGAACCGTGAGCCGTTGGACCTGAAGCAGTTCATCTACGAGCTCGACGTCCCCGTGATCGTGGGGGGCGCGGCGGGCTACACCCCGGCCCTGCACCTGATGCGCACCGGCGCCGCCGGCGTGCTCGCAGGATTCGGCGGCGGCGCCTCCTCCACCACGCGCCGCGCCCTGGGCATCCGGGTGCCGATGGCCACCGCCATCTCGGACATCGCCGAGGCGCGCCGGGACTACATGGACGAGTCCGGCGGACGCTACGTGCACGTGATCGCCGACGGCGGGGTGGGCACCTCGGGCGACATCGTCAAGGCCCTGGCCATGGGTGCGGACGCCGTCATGCTCGGCGCCGCCCTGGCCCGCGCCCAGGAGGCCCCCGGCCGCGGCTGGCACTGGGGCGGGGAGGCCGCCCACGCGGACATGCCGCGTGGGGACCGCACCCACGTGGGCACCGTCGGCAGCCTGCAGGACGTCCTGTGGGGCCCGAGCCACCACACCAACGGCACCTCCAACCTGATGGGCGCCCTCAAGCGGGCCATGGCCACCTCCGGGTACTCGGACGTCAAGGAGTTCCAGAAGGTCGAGGTCCTGGTGGCCCCCACCCAGGACCGCTGACCGGCATGACGACCACCGGCGGCAACGGGCGGCTCGGCCCCGCCAGCCGTGACCGCGCGCTCGCCACGTTGCGCGCCACCACGCCGGAGCACCCGCTGGACGTGCTGGTGATCGGTGGGGGCGTGGTCGGTGCCGGGACCGCACTGGACGCCGCCACCCGCGGGCTCTCCACCGCTCTCGTGGAGGCCACGGACTACGCCTGGGGCACCTCCTCCCGGTCCTCCAAGCTGGTCCACGGCGGGCTGCGCTACCTCGAGATGCTGGATTTCCCCCTCGTCCACGAGGCGCTGCGGGAGCGGGGCCGGCTGGTGGAGGACATCGCGCCGCACCTGGTGCGGCCCGTGCCCTTCCTCTACCCCCTGTCCAAGCCGTGGGAGCGGCCCTACGTGGGCGCCGGCGTCGCCCTCTATGACGGCATGGCCGCCGGGCGCACCGGGCACCTGCCCGTGCACAAGCACCTCGGCCGCGCCGCCGTGGCCCGGATGGCGCCGGGGCTCAGGCCCGAGGCGTATATCGGGGCGATCCGCTACTACGACGCCCAGGTGGATGACGCCCGCCTGGTGATCGAACTCGTCCGCACGGCCGCCGCCCACGGGGCCCACTGCGCCACCCGGAGCGAGGTCACGGCCTACCTCGGCAGCGGCGGCGCCGGCAGCGCCAGCGCGGGCATCACCGGCGTGGAGATCCTCGACCGCGAGACCGACCAGCGGCTGACCGTGCACGCCCGGCGCATCATCAACGCCACGGGGGTGTGGACCGGATCCATCCCCGTGCGGCACCCGGACGGCACCGAGGCGCCGGTGAGCGCGGGGATGCCGCGGGTGACGGCTGCCAAGGGCATCCACCTGGTGGTGCCGAGGGACCGGTTCACGTCCACCTCCGGACTGATCCTGCGCACCGAGAAGTCCGTGCTGTTCGTCATCCCCTGGGGGCGGCACTGGATCATCGGGACCACGGACACCCCCTGGCGCGAGGCCGTGGACCAGCCCGCCGCCACCAGCGGGGACATCGACTACGTGCTCGAGCGTGCCAACGCGGTGCTGTCCGAACCGCTGACGCGGGCGGACGTGGTGGGGGTCTTCGCCGGCCTGCGGCCGCTCGTGACGCCGGCCGGCGAGGACGAGCCGCTCGGCGACACGGGAGCCCCCGTGGAGACCACGGCTTCCGCCCACGCAGCGTCCACGGCCAAGGTCTCCCGGGAGCATGTGGTCGCCACGCCGCTGCCGGGCCTGACGGTGGTGACCGGCGGCAAGCTGACGACCTACCGGACCATGGCCGCCGACGCCGTGGACGCCTCCGTCTCCACCGCCGGGGCACCCGGGACGGACCCGCTGACGGGCCAGGACGAGACGGGATCCGGGGAGGGGGTGCCCGCCTCCTGCACCGCCGAGCTGCCGCTGCTCGGAGCCCAGGGCTGGACGCCGGCTTGGAACCGGCGCCTGCTGCTCGCGAGCGAGTCCGGCCTGCCGGCCGCCACGATCGAGTCCCTGCTGCACCGCTACGGCTCGGTCGCCCCCGAGGTGATCGCCATGGCCGTGGCCGAGCCCGAGCTCGCCGAGGACCTGCCGGGGCTGCCAGGCCACCTCGCCGCCGAGGCCGTGCATGCCGTCACCCACGAGGGGGCGCGCTCGGTCCAGGACGTGCTGGCGCGGCGGATCCGCGCGGTGTTCGAGGCGGACGACGCCGGCGCTGCCGCCGCCGAGGCGGTCGCCCGGCTGGTGGCCCCCCTGATCGGCTGGGACGCCGAGCGGGCCTCGGCCGAGGCCGAGCGCTACCGGCAGTGGACCCTGGCCCAGCGGGCCACGCAGGATGCCGCCACCGATGCGGAGGCGCAGCGGCTGCTCCTGGAGGCGGCCCGGGGCTCGATCCGGGACCTCGCCCGGGGCGGACTGCCCGGATCCTCCTGAGCCCTCCCGAGTTCTACGTGCGGTAGAGAACCGCGTAGTCTGGTGGGGTGCTGAGAACCGCCCTGAAACCCGCCTGGATCGCCGGACTGATCCTGGCCCTCGTGGTGTCCGGGGTCTTCGTGCTCCTCGGCAAGTGGCAGATGGACAACGCCGCCTCCGCCCCGCCGCCCCTGACCCAGACCGAGACGCCCGTGCCGCTGACCGAGCACTTCGTGCCCGAGAAGGCGATGTACGGCACGGAGGCGGACCAGGTCGTCACCCTGACCGGGCAGTTCCTGCCGGACACGGACGTGTTCATCCACCCACGCCTCAACGGTGAGGACGAGGGGTACTGGGTGGTCAGCGCCTTCCGCGTCCAGGGTGCCCCGCACGACGAGGTCATCCCGCTGGTGCGCGGCTGGACGGACAGCACCGGTGAGTCGGGCCCCGCCCCGGAGGGCGAGTTGCACGTCACCGGCCGGCTACTGCCCGCCGAGGGGCCCGGCCCGGAGGGGATCGACCAGACCCCGGACGGCACCGTGCTGGCCAGCCTCGCCTCGGCCGAGCTCATCAACCTGTGGGACGTGCGGTCCTACGCCGGCTACGTGGCCCCCTTCGAGATGACCACCGGGCAGGGGACCGTGGTGGGTGCCACCGCGGCGGACAGCACCCTGGAGCCGGTCATCATCGGCCCCCAGCCGCAGGAGACCACCTACAACTGGATGAACATCTTCTACGCCATCGAGTGGGTCGTGTTCGCCGGCTTCGCGATCTACCTCTGGTGGCGGTTCCTGCGCGATGACCACCTGCGGAACCAGGAGGAGGCCGAACTCGACCGCCAGTGGGCCGAGGAGTGGAAGGCCGCCGAGCTCGAGCGCCGCCGGGCAGAGGCCCGCGAGGCCAAGCGGAAGGCCGTCGAGGAGTACGAACGCGTCCACGGGGAGCCCGTGACGGCCTCCCCGACCCAGACATCACCCCAGCAACCCCAGCGATCCCAGGAGCACCAGTGACCAGCCCGGACCAGCAGCCCCCGGTGGACCCGAACACCCTGCCCGACCCCGAGGACATCACGGAGGCCGACCTACCCGCTCCGCCGCCGCGTCCGGGCACCGAGGCCCCGCGGCGGTTCGCCGGGACGCACCAGCAGATCCGCTCCGCGCTGACCATGTACAAGATCTGCGCGTGGATCACCGGCATCATGCTGCTGCTGCTCGTGTTCGAGATGATCTTCAAGTACGGCTTCGGCACGGAGCTCTACGCCGGCGGCACCCTCGTGGACGGCTCGGCCAATGGGCTCTCCCTGCAGCCGGAGGACTCTGTGACCGGTGGGTTCAACCTCTCGATCGCCGTGCTCATCGCCCACGGCTGGCTGTATGTGGTCTACCTGGTGGCGGCCTTCCGGCTGTGGTCGCTGATGCGCTGGCACGGCATGCGCCTGCTGCTGATCGCCGGCGGCGGCGTGGTGCCGTTCCTGTCCTTCATCGTGGAGAAGCGCGTGCACCGCGAGACCGTCCAGGAGCTGGCCGACCACCCCGAGGCGCTGCGCCGGTACTGAGGCCGGTACTGAGCGGCGGCCTGCCCGTCATCCTCGGGGTGGCGCTGCTGCTGGGGCCCTGAGCAGCGCGGCCACGCCGAGCCCGCACAGCACCACCACGCCGGCCAGCACCGCGGAGAGCCCCGAGAAGCCCACCCCGCCCATCAGGGGGCCGGCCGCCAGGGATCCGACCGCCCCGGCCAGGGACATCACGGCATCGGAGAAGCCCTGGGCCGGAACCCGCTGATCCGGCCGCAGCGCCGCCACGAGCAACGTGGACCCGGCCACCGTGGCCGCCGACCAGCCCAGTCCCAGCACCACCAGCCCGATCACCACGGCGGCGTGCACGTGGGGGAAGAACCCCGTGAGCCCGGCCGCCGCCAGCAGCAACCCCAGCCCGGCTCCCGCCACCCGGGCCGGCCCGTAGCGGTCCGTGAGTAGCCCCATGACGGGGGAGAGGGCGTACATCCCGGCCACGTGCAGGGAGATGGTGAAGCCGATCAGCACCACGGTGTCCGGGTGCATCCCCAGCTCATGGCTGGCCACCCCGGCCTCGTGCTGCAGGTGCAGGGGTGTCATGGACATCAGCCCCACCATCGCCGCATGGGCGCTGGCCACGGCCACCACGGCGGCCAGCGCGGTGGGCTGGGCGCGCACGATGCGCCACCCCGCACCCCACCCGGCACCCGAGCGGGGCGGGACCGGACCGCCCGGGTGACCGGCCGTCGTCGTGCCCGGTTGTTCCGCCCCCGGCACGGTGTCCAGCTCACGCCGCAGCAGCAGCGGATCCGGGCGTAGCCCCACCAGGATGATGCCGGCGCCCACCGCCATCCCCGCGGCGGAGATCAGGAACGGGCCGGCGTGGGCGGGGATACCCAGCCAGCCGGCCAGTACGGCGCCCGGCCCCACCATGTTGGGGCCCAGGACCGCGCCGACGGTCACGGCCCAGACCACCACGGAGAGGTCACGGCCGCGGTGCCGAGGCTGGGAGAGGTCCGTCACGGCGAACCGGGCCTGCAGGTTCACGGCGGCGGCGAAGCCCACGAGGAACGCCCCGAGCAGCAACAGCGGGAAGGCCCGGCTGATCACGGCGGCCACCATGAGTCCCTGCCCGACCAGCCCGGCGGCCAGGCCGAGCCCCAGCGCCACCCGGCGTCCGCGCCGGGCCGCCACACTCGCCAACGGGATGGAGACCGCGGCGGAGCCGAGCGTCATGGCCGTGTTCGCGAAACCGGCACTGGACTCGGCCCCGGAGAGGTCCACGGCCAGGATGGAGCCGAGGGAGAGCGTGGCGCCGTTGCCCAGCCCGGAGAACACCTGGGCGGTGCCCAGCACCCGGACGGCGCGGCGCTGGACCTGGCGGGCCCGCGGCAGCAGGGCGGGATCGGCCGCGGGACCGGGCGGTGGGGCATCGGACATAGGTCACATTGTGCCCGAGCCGCATCGCCGCGGACCCTCCCACGACTGCACTATCCTTGACGGGTGACTTCCCCCCAGGATTCCCAGGACCCCCAGCAGCCGGACAACCCGCAGATCGCCGCCGACTTCCCGACCGTGCTCGTGGTGGACAACGGCGCCCAGTACGCGCAGCTGATCGCCCGCCGCGTGCGCGAGGCGAACGTCTACTCAGAGGTCGTCCCGCACACGCTCTCGGCCGAGGACATCCTGGCCCGCCAGCCGGCCGCCCTGATCCTCTCCGGCGGCCCCTCCTCCGTCTACGCGCAGGGCGCCCCGGCCCTCGACCCGGCGCTGCTCGAGGCCGGCATCCCGGTGCTGGGGCTCTGCTACGGCTTCCAGGCGATCGCCCAGGCGCTCGGCGGCACCGTGGCGAAGACGGGCACCCGCGAGTACGGCTCCACCCGGCTGGAGGCGATCGGCTCCACCTCGGTGCTCTTCGAGGGCCAGGACGTGGACCAGGTCGTCTGGATGAGCCACGCGGACTCCGTCACCGAGGCCCCGGCCGGCTTCTCCGTCACGGCCCGCACGCCCGGCGCCCCCGTGGCCGCCTTCGAGAGCCCGGAGAAGGGGATCTACGGCGTGCAGTGGCACCCGGAGGTCGGGCACTCCGAGCGCGGCCAGGAGGTGCTGCGCAACTTCCTGCACCACGGCGTCGGCCTGAAGGACACCTGGACCACCACCTCCGTGATCGAGGAGCAGGTGGCCCTGATCAAGGAGCAGATCGGGGATCACCGCGCCATCTGCGGCCTGTCCGGCGGCGTGGACTCGGCCGTGGCCGCCGCCCTGGTCCAGCGGGCCGTGGGGGACCAGCTGACCTGCGTCTACGTCAACCACGGGCTCATGCGCCAGGACGAGTCCGAGGAGATCGAGAAGGCCTTCGGCGCGGCCACGGGCGGCGCCAAGCTGATCATGGTGGACGCCGAGGACGTGTTCCTGGCGGCCCTGGCCGGGGTCACGGACCCGGAGGCCAAACGCAAGATCATCGGCGAGAAGTTCATCCGCACCTTCGAGAAGGCCCAGGCGGACATCATCGCCGAGTCAAGGCATGATCCGGAGGCGAAGGACGTGCGGTTCCTGGTCCAGGGGACCCTGTACCCGGACGTCGTGGAGTCCGGCGGCGGCGAGGGCACCGCGAACATCAAGAGCCACCACAATGTGGGCGGGCTGCCGGAGGACATCGAGTTCGAGCTGGTGGAACCGTTGCGCGCCCTGTTCAAGGACGAGGTCCGCGCGGTGGGCTCCGAGCTCGGCTTGCCGGACGAGATCGTCTGGCGCCAGCCCTTCCCGGGCCCCGGCCTGGGCATCCGCATCATCGGCGAGGTCACCCGGGAGCGCCTGGACCTGCTGCGCCAGGCGGACGCGATCGTCCGGGCCGAGCTGACTGCGGCCGGGCTGGACCGGCAGATCTGGCAGTGCCCCGTGGTGCTGCTCGCGGATGTCCGCTCCGTGGGCGTCCAGGGTGACGGCCGCACCTACGGCCACCCCGTGGTGCTGCGCCCCGTCACCTCCGAGGACGCGATGACCGCTGACTGGGCCCAGCTGCCCTACGACCTGCTCTCGCGGATCTCCAACCGGATCACCAACGAGGTGGACGGGGTCAACCGGGTGGTGCTGGACGTGACCAGCAAGCCGCCGGGAACCATCGAGTGGGAGTGAGCCCCGCCTCGGGGGATTCCGCGGCGCCCCTGTGTACCGTGGAAGAAAGCATCGGTGCCGCACTGCCCCACCGTGCCGACCGGCGCACTGGACGGTCCGGGCCAGCGGGCGCTAAGCAGGAAGGACAACTGTGACTGAGCAGGACACCCAGCAGGGCCTTGCGGACCCCCGCAAGGATGCGGAGATGCCCGACGGCGGCCCCGGCGAGTCCGACTCCCGTCTCACCTTCGCGGCCTGGCTGGCCTCCCTGGGCTCCGGGACCGAGAACGACACGATGCTGCGCTTCGCCCCCTCCGGGGCGAACAGCATCGACATCTCGCACGCCCACCCCTCCGGCCTGTCCCAGTTCATGACCGGCCGCAAGACCCGGCTGTCCACGCTGCTGCGGGACCAGGACGCGTTCGTCCATGCCCGGGGCGCGGCCCGCCAACTGCGGGGCAAGATCCAGGAGCTGGCCGAGGACCGGGGCGTGGACGTGGGCTACCTGGCCACCGGCCTGGCCACGTGGCGCGTGATCGAGGACGGCCGTTCCACCCAGATGTCGGCTCCCGTGATGCTCGCCCGGCTGAGCCTGACGCTGCGCGCCGAGCAGGACGACTACGAGCTGCAGATCTCGGACCGGGCCCGGCTCAACCCCGCCCTGGCCCGCTGGTTCCGGGACCACCATGGCGTGACCCTGGACGCGGACGACTACCTGCGGGCCGCCTATGCCACCGCCAAGCTGGAACCGATGCCGGCCATGGAGATGCTCCGCTCGCAGGGACGCGAGGTCCGGGGGCTCGTGGTGGAGCACCGGCTGATGATCTCCACCTTCGCCGACCTGGCGGACACGGCCTCCGTGGACGTGGTGGACTCCACCCACCCGGTGGTCTCCGCCCTGTACGACGCCGGCACCGGCATGGTCCCGCGCCGCGCCGAGCTGCAGGACACCGGCCTGCCGCCGCTGGATGAGCGGGACCCGGCCACCGAGACCCTCATCCTGGACGCGGACCCGTCCCAGCAGCGGGCCCTGGACCACATCGCCGCCGGCCACGACCTCGTGGTCGTCACCCCGCCCGGCACCGGCCAGACGCAGACCGCGGCCAACGCCGTGGCCCAGCTCGCCAGCGCCGGCCAGCGCGTGCTCGTGGTGGCCGAACGCACCGCCACGTTGGAGGACTTCCGCCGCCGCCTGGGCTCCGTGGAGCTGGACTCCCTCGTGCTGGACATCCCCGCAGCCGCCACCCCCGGGTTGATGCGCCGCCAGCTGATCCAGGCCCTGCTGCGGGTGGAACGCGCCCAGGAGCCCGCCACCGGCCGGCTCAACGCCACCCTCGTGGAACGGCGCCACCAGCTCAGCGACCACCTGCGCAGCCTGCACAACGTGCGGGAGCGCTGGGGCTGCTCGCCGTTCCAGGCCATGCAGTCCCTGGCGGCCCTGACCGGCCTGGACCCGGCCCCGTCCACCACAGTGCGGCTCAAGCGCTCCGTGCTGGATGCGACCGTGAACCGGGAGGAGACGGCATCCCAACTCGTCCGCGCCGGAGAGCTGGGCGCCTTCTCCCGGGCCTCGGCGGAGAGCCCCTGGTACGGGGCACGGCTGCGCAACGTCCAGGAGACGGAGGACGCCTACGGGTTGGCCGAGGACCTGGCCGCGGCGCTGCCCGTGCTGCGCGGACAGCTGGACGCGGCCACGGAACAGGCTCAGCTGGCCACCGGCGGCACCTTCGCCGAGTGGGTGGGCCAGATCCAGCTGCTCTCCGCCGTGCGCGGATCCCTGGACCAGTTCACCCCGGACATCTTCGACCGGCCGGTCACCGACCTGATCTCCGCCACGGCGTCCGGCCAGTGGCGCAAGCAGCAGGGCGTGGAGATGTCCTCCATGACCCGCTCCCGGCTGCGCCGCGTGGCCAAGGAGTACATCCGCCCGGGCGTGCACGTCTCGGACCTGCACGAGGCCCTCGTGGACGTGCAGGACCAGCGTGCCGAGTGGACCCGCTGGGCCACCTCCAAGCGCCACCCCTCGGTGCCCGCCGGGCTCGAGGCCCTCTCCACGCAGGGCGCCGAGGTGGCCGGGCAGATCGACCGGCTGCAGCGGGTGCTCGCGGAGCCGCGGCACGATTCCGGGCGGCTGGAGAACCTGGCGGTGGACGAGCTCAGCGAGGTCCTGGACCGCCTCGTGGCGGACCAGGAGACGCTGACCACCCTGCCGGAGCGCACCCTCGTGGGGGACCAGCTGCGGGAGCAGGGGCTGCAGGAACTCCTCACCGACCTGCAACGCCGCGAGGTTCCCACGGACCGCCTGCGTTCCGAGCTGGAGCTGGCGTGGTGGCAGTCCGCCCTGGAGGCCATGATCTCCGGGGACGACTACCTGGCCATGATGGACGCGGACTCGTTGCGCAAGATCGAGGCCGAGTTCCGACTGGCGGACACCACCCACCTGGAGGCCGGCGCACAGCGGCTGAACTGGGCCCTGTCCCAGACCTGGCGGAAGACCTCGGGCCAGCACCGCGCCTCCGCCCGGGTGCTGCGCTCCCTGCTCAAGGACGGTCATCCGGACCCGGAGTCCCTGTCCGGGCTGGAGCCGGAGCTGCTCCAGGCCCTGGTGCCGGTGTGGACCACCTCACCGCTGGCGCTGGCCGAGTTCCCCGCGGAGATGGGCTTCGACGCCGTCCTGCTGCTGGATGCGGAGTCCCTGGCGCTGAGCACGGCGCTGGGCGCCATCAGCCGAGGAAAGCAGGTGGTGGCCTTCGGCGACGGCACCTCCGGGTCCCCGAAGACCTTCAACGTCTCCGTGGATCCGACCGCCTCGGCGATGTTGCCGCGGGAGGTCGACTCGGCCTTCGGCGCGCTCATGCGGGTGCTCCCGGACGTGGCCCTGACCACCATGCACCGCGGGCTGGAGCGCAAGCTGACGCGACTGCTGGGCGAACAGCTCTACGAGGGCACGCTGCAGATGCTGCCCGGGGCCTCCGAGCTGACCGGGACGGACCATCCGGTGCGCGTGGAGTTCCTGCCAGGCGGGACCGGGATGCCCGGGGCCGGGGACGAGGGTGTGGAGTCCACCGTGGCCGAGGTCAACCGCGCCATGGACCTGGTCTTCGAGCACATCCGGCACCGGCCGGAGCACTCGCTGGCCGTCATCACCGCCACCGCCTTGCACGCCCGCCGCGTGGCCGAGGCGATCCGGCTGAACCTGCCGAACAACCCCTGGGCGGCCTCCTTCTTCACCCGGGACGGCGAGCCGTTCGTGGTGGCCCCGATGTCCCGCGCCCAGGGCGTGGTCCGGGACCACATCGTCTTCACCCTCGGCTACGGCCGCACCCCGCACGGCCGCGTGGTGCACCACTTCGGCCCGTTCTCCGAGGCCGGGGGCCGCGAGCTCTACGCCACCGCCATGACACGGGCCCGGAAGCACCTGCACGTGCTGACCTGCGTGCATCCGGACGACCTGGATCCGGACCGGCTCGGCAACGGGGCATCCGACTTCTACGGTCTGCTGGAGGCCTACCTGAAGGACACCGGGCACACCCCCTCCGCGAAGCCCCGCGATCCGCTGGTGGCCGACCTCTCCGAGCGGCTCGGCCAGCGTCACGCCACCGTGCTGCCGAACTTCGCCGGGAGCATCGACCTGGCCGTCTGGAACCCGCTGGGCCTTCCCGACTGGGACGGGCAGGCCTCCCCGGAGCAGGCCGTGCCCGTGGCGATGATTTCGGACGGCTCGGAGGTGTACCGCGAGATGAGCGTGCGCCAGCGCTCCCGTCAGCAGCCCCAGCAGCTGGAACGCAGTGGCTGGCGGTATCACGCCCTGTGGACGATCGACGTCTTCGCGGACCCGGCCGGCTGCGCCCAGACCGTCGCCGACTTCCTGGGCCTGCCCGCGGCAGAGGACGGCCCCGGCGCCCCGGGGTATTCCGAGGACGACGACCGCCCCGAGCAGCCGGACAATGAGTCGCGCTGACCCGTCCCCGTCTCCGCCCCCGTCCCCAGTGCCGCGCCGCCGCGGACCCCGCCGGGCGGATGCCCCCGGGACCGGGCCGGCCTCCGCGGATGGCCCCGAACCCCAGCTCGAGGCCTTGAAGCCGGGGCTGGTTTCGTCGGAGTCGCCCCGGCCGGAACCGGTCCGGGCGGAGCAGCCATCGGCGGAGGCCGCGCGGAAGAAGGCGCGGAAGAACGCGCGGCTGACCGAGCATGAGCGGTGGCTGCTGGAGCAGCGGCCGCCCCACTGGGGCTGACCTGGCCTGACTTGACCTGGGCTGGCCTGGCTTGACCAGACCTGGCCGGGCTGCGCCGCGCGAGGTATCAGGCCGAGCGACGCCGATCATCCACAGCCGGCGGCCCAGATCCTTATCCTGTCCTGGCCCCTCCGTAGGGTCGAAGACATGGACACGGCACCCGGGCACGACGCCGGCCGGCACGGTACCAGCACCGTCGCCGGTCACAGCCGTGCCCCGGTGAACGCACTGGAGCTGATGTCACTCCGCGAGGCCTTCTCGCTGATGATCCCCGCCGCGGCGGTGGATCCGGACGCCCCGGACACTGCGCACCCGGCCGGCCCGGAGGCGATCGCCTCGCCGGACGGGGTCGAGGCCGAGGCCATCGACCGGATCGCGGTGCTGGAGCAGCTCAAGGCCGCGATCACGGCGGCGCAGATCCGGGAGACCGCCGCCCTGCACTCCCACCGGACCACGGCCGAGGCGCGTCGGGGTGTCCCGGTCAAGCGTCGGGGGCGGGGGCTGGGCGGTGAGATCGGGCTGGCACGCAGGATCAGCCCGCACAGCGGGTCCACGGAGCTGCGCAAGGCCGTGAACGTGGCGGCGGATCTGCCGAACACCCTCTCGGCCCTGCAGTCGGGGGTCCTGAACGGAGCCCATGTCGCGGCGGTGGAACGCCAGACGCAGTGGCTGGACTCGGACTCCCGCCAAGCGGTCGATTCCCATCTGGCCGACCTGTTCGGCCGCTGCGGGGTCAGGGACCTGACCCGCGCCGCCCAGGCCGAGGCCGCCGCCCAAGACCCGGAGGCCGCCGCCGAACGCTACGACGAGGCGCGGCGGGACCGTCACGTGTCCGTCAAGCCCTCTGAATCGACCCCCGGGATGGCGTATCTGACCGCGTTCCTGCCGATCGAACAGGCAGCGGCCTGCTACCAGAACCTCGTCGAGACCGCCTCCCGCCTCATCGCCGAGGGCGAAGCCCGGCAGGAGCACGTGGCGGATCCCACCGACGGCCCGAGGGAGCAGGGCGGGCGCCGAGGCGATGGTGGGAAGCGTGTCCAGGATGTTGGCGGGGATGTTGGCCGGGATGTTGGCGGGGCTGATGACGAGCACGGTGGTCGCACCCCGGGGCAGGTCCTCGCGGACACCCTGGTCGAACGACTCACCGGCCAGCCCGGCGCACGAGCGGTCCCCGTGGAGGTGCACCTCGTCATGACGGAGGCCAGCCTGTTCGGTGGCCCCGTACCCGGCACCGCATCCGGCACCGCATCCGGCACCGCACCCGGCACTGAACCACCACCGAGCTCACCGACGGGGACCAGTCTGCCCGAGACAGGGACGAATGCTCCGACGGACGCTCCCGAGGCGGGTGCCCCTCCGGGCGGTCGTGCTGCGGCTTCTCGAGCGGCGTGGTTGCCTGGATTCGGTCCGATCCCGGCTCCGACCGCGCGGCGGCTGGTGGCGGGCACGGAGGCCGAGGTCTTCCTCCGACGCCTCTACACCGCCCCCGAGACCGGGCAGTTGGTCGCGATGGATTCGCAGCGTCGCACCTTCACGGGAGGGCTGCGAAGGATGATCGTGATCCGGGACGGCACCTGCCGGACGCCGTTCTGCGGCGCGCCGATCAGGCACCTGGACCATGCCATCCCGTTCCGGGAGGGTGGCCCGACGAGCTATCAGAACGGCTCGGGCTTGTGTGTGCGTTGCAACCTGACCAAGGAGCACCCCGGCTGGAGCCACGAGGCCACGGCTGAGTCGCTCACGGTGACCACTCCCACCGGCCACCGGTACACGCGCCCCACGGTGCCGCTTCATCGATCGCACCCGGTGGAGACGGAGACTACGGAAGCCGCCGAGACCGTCGAGACCGCGGAGACTGCCGAGACTACGGAGACTGCCGAGACCTCGGAGTCCCCGCCGGAAATCACCGGCCCGGTGGACATCGGGTTCCTCAGGCCCCGTCGACTCCTTGAGTACGAGCCTCATTACCGGTACGCCGCGTAGTCTCCGGTCTCCGGTGTCCGGAGTCAGGTGGCAGGTGAATCCCGTTCTCAGCCGGCGGGGCGAACCGGCAGCAGGGTGAGGTCTCGTGCCGCGGCGGCCGCCGCCAGCTCCGGGGCCTGTTCTGCGGGTACCGCCACCACGAGGACCCGGGCCTGAGCGGTGGAGCGGTCCTGGAGCACCTCCAGGCCGGCGGCCAGCACGTCGCCGTCGAGTCCCACCACGTCGATCCGGTCTCCGTCGGCCACCAGGTCCACGGCGTCCGGTGCGGCGAAGCGGATGGCCACGGCACGGTGGCCGTCCGGTGGCACGGGGGCACCGGCGGCTGAGGCCGGCACGGGCACGGGCAGGGGCGATGGCGCGGGCACCGGGATCCCCGCGGGCGCCGCCACCTCCGCCGTGGCTCCGGCGGCGCCGGCCAGGCCCCCGTCGACCCAGCCGCTGCCGACCCAGCCTGTGTCAACCCGGTCTGTGTCGACGGCACCACGGTCCGTCGCCCCCTCGCCAGCCGCATGCCCGTCCTCGGCACCACCGTCAGTGTCGCCGAGGACGTTGACCAGGAACAAGGCGACGGCGAACAGCAGGGGCAGGGCGGCGACCGCCAGCTTCCATCGCCCGCGCCGCGTGCCACGGGCAGACCTCACGCTGGAGCCGGCCGGTCCGTCGTCGTACTCGGTCAGCTGGGGCGGTGGGGGAGTGGCCATCCGGCGGCGCACCGCCCGTCGCTGCCGGCGCAGTGCTCGCCGCTGTTCTCGGCGTGCGGACCGGGAGGAAGCAGCCCGAGAGGAGGCGGCCCGAGACAACGGTGCCCGAGAGGAGGGTGCCTGAGAGGAGGGTGCCTGAGAGGAGGGTGCCCGAGAGGAGGAGACTCGGGAGGAGTCGCTGCGGCGGTGATGGCGGGGCGGGGAGGATGGCATGCCCCGATCAGAACAGTCGTCGGCAGGATGGTGCCACGGCGACCGCGCCGACCGTGGACAGGTCGGCGAGAGTGTGCCGCTGTGGAGGAGGTTGCTAGGCCGCCGAGCCCTGGGAAGAACTGCCGGACGACGAGCCGCCCGAGCTGGAACCGCCCGTCGAAGACCCGGAGGACGACGAGCCGGAGGACGGAGAAGAAGACGTGCCGGAATCACCCGAGGTGGAACCACCCGATGACGATTCGGACGAGCCGCCGGACGAGCTGCTCGACGAGCCGCCGGAGCCTGCGCTCGTGGAGTCCGAACCCTTGGCCCCCGAACCCTTGGACCCGGACCCCGTGGACCCCGAGCCCTCGGATCGGGAGTCGTTGCGGTAGAAGCCGGAACCCTTGAAGACCACGCCCACGGAGTTGAACTTCTTGCGCAGGGTGCCCTCGCAGGACGGGCACACGGTCAGCGAGTCGTCCGTGAAGGACTGCACGATGTCGAACTCGTGGCCGCAGTCCTTGCAGGCGTAGGCGTAGGTGGGCACCGGGCGGTCCTCTCGTCAGGGCACTGAGATTCTGGCACTCTCAGGATTCGAGTGCCAAGTCTACACCGGCGCGTGCTCAGGACGGCCCGGCTCCGAACCACGTGAAGCCGTCCGGGGTGACGACCCCGTCGACCGGCCGGTCGTGCTCGTCCGACGGGACCTGGCCGCGCGTCAGGAACTCGTGCCGGAACACCATCGCCACGGTGAGGGGGACCGCGGAAGGCGCCGGGCCGGCGTCGTGCCCCGTGTTCTCCCGCCGCCCCAATCCCTCGAGCCCGGCCAGGAAGCGGTCGTAGTACCCGCCGCCCTGACCCAGCCGGAGGCCCCGGGTGTCCACCACCTGGGCGGGCACGAGCACGAGGTCCACGGTGGCGAAGGTGTCCACGCCGAGACGCTCGCCGACCGGCTCGTCGATCGGCGCCACGGGACTCCGGGCCACCTCCACGCCCGGATGCCAGGCCGTCCAGGACATGCGGCGCTCCGGCTCGGTGATCGGGACCAGGACCTCCACTCCCGCCTCGTGCAGCGCGGTGCGCAGCGGCCCGGTGTCCGGCTCCGAGCCATAGGACATCACGACGGCGGCGCGCCGGTGGTGTGCGCGCGGCAGGTACCAGTCGAGCACCGTCCGGGTGAGGACCGCGGACTGCTCGGCCCGATCGGCCGGGTCCAACTCCCGGCGGCGGGCCCGCCACAGGGTCCGGAAGTCCTGCTTCCGGTGCCGGAGCACCTCCTCGGGGGTCTCACCCCGGTTCCCGGTCAGGGACTCGGAGTACTGCAGCTGGGCCTGACCCTCGGCGGGGTCCGGCGATGGCGCGGGGGAGTGCTGATGGAAGGACACCCTCCCATTCTGGCCCATGGTGTGGACCTAGGATCGGACCATGCCGCCTGCCGCGACCCACCGCTGGCCCGTGACCCTGGAACACGGGGAGATCGTGCTGCGCCCGTTCCGCCGCTGGGACCAGGAGGAGTGGATGTCCCTCCGGGCCCGGAACCGTGACTGGCTCCGCCGCTGGGACGCCACCAATCCCGAGCCGGACAGCGCGCTGAAGAGCTACTTCGAGATGGTCAGGGTGCTCAACCGCTCCGGCCGGGACGGCACCGCCCTGCCCTGGCTGATCTGCCTGCGGGCCTCGGCCGGAGGGCAGCCGGTGATCGTGGGACAGCTCAGCGTCTCCTCGATCGTGCGCGGCTCGGCCCTCTCGGCGTCCCTCGGCTACTGGATCGACCGGGACCGGGCGGGTGCGGGGATCGTGCCGACGGCCGTGGCGCTGGCCACGGACTACTGCTTCAACACCCTGGGGTTGCACCGGATGGAGATCAACATCCGGCCGGAGAACGCCGCGAGCCTGCGGGTGGTGCAGAAGCTCGGATTCCGCCATGAGGGGCTGCGGCGGGACTACCTGCACATCGACGGCGACTGGCGGGACCACGAGTCCTTCGCTCTCACGGCGCCGGAGGTCCCCGGGGGTCTGCTGACCCGGTGGGAGGGGTGTTCTCGCTGATTTCGCGGGTGATCCGGCGGACACACCGCGTCGAATCACAACGGTGTAGTTTTCGGCCGGTACCGTTAGGTGGGTGGATGCAGGCACGGGTAGTCTTGAAGAGTCGCTCAGCCTTGCACTGGGCTTCCTTCCGGACATCCACCTGCACGGATCATTGGTGCTGTGTGCACTGGTGGTCGCGTGGCTGATAGCCATCTACCGGAGGGCCAAGAAGCAGCCCCTGTCCAGGAGCCACCGGAGGAAGACCATGTCGCGCACCGCCCAGTCCACGCCCCGGGACGCCGAGACCCCGACCACGCACGAGACGACCCCGGAGGCCGGCTTCCGCGTCAAGTGGGACCGCACCGCACTGGCCGCGCTCGCCCTCGTGGCCGCCCTGACCTTCATCGGCACCGGCGTGGCCGCAGCCTTCGGTGCGGGCACCCTGGTCATCGCGGGCGTGTCCGCCGTGGTGGCAGTGGTCGCCGTGGCCAGCCTGCGCGCCCTGGCCGTGCGGGACCGCAAGAAGCGTGCGGACCGCCGGATCGAGCACGCCTTCGATGAGGCCATGAGCCCCACCGTGGCCTCAGCAGACCCCGTGGTCTCCGGCGCCGGCACCACCCCGGTGTTCGACGCCGCCTCGGGCAGCGGCACCAGCGACCGGACCCCCGCCCCCTCCGATCGCCCGGCCGCACCGGCCTCGGAGCGTCAGGACGCCGGCCCGGCCGAGTCGGCCGCACCGGAGGCCGCCGCCCTCCCGAGCGTGCCGCGCCCCACCTACCTGGACGCCGGCGAGGCACACCGTCCGGCCCCGGCACCGCTGGTGACGCCGGAGGCCCCGATGGCCAGCCCCGGCGTGAAGCTGAAGTCGGGCGTCTCCGCCGAGTACCGCGCCAGGCTCGAGGCCACCGCCCACCGCCCCCTGGACCTGGACCGGGTCCTGGAACGGCGCCGGGCCGTCTGAGGCAGAAGGCTGCTGCCGATGCGCAACGGCGCGCACCGGGATGAGGCGGAACAGCGGCAGGTCCAATACCTGACCTCGACCACCGTCCACACCCGACTGGGCCAGGTCCTGGAAGAACACGGCCACCGCCTGGTTCGTGCCGAACTCGTCGACCTCCAGCACCGGCCCGGCGCGGGGGCGACCGGCATCTTCCGCGTCCGGGCCACCCCCGTAGAGTCGGGAGGGAGCCCGGAGCCGCAGGAACTGTTCCTTGCGCTGACGGCCGAGGCTGTCCCCGAGGACGGCGTGATCGTGGCCGGCCAGGACGCCGACGCCACCTGGTCCGCCTGGTTCCACCCGCACGACCCGCTGCTGACCGGCCTCGCCCTGGCCTCGGATCCGGACTCGGTGGTCTCCCTCTGGGGCGGCGGCGGGGCCCTGGTCGACCTGCAGACGATCAGCTACCGTCCGCTGCGCCGGGCGGTGCTGCGCGCGGTCGTCTCCGGGGACACGGGACAGCGGACCCTGTTCCTGAAGGTCATGCGGCCCGGCCTGGCCACCCGCCTGCATCACCGGCACACCCTGTTGGCTGCGGCGGGGGTGCCCGTCCCGGCGGTGCTCGGACCCCCGGTGGCGGACGTGCTGGCCCTGGAACAGGGTCAGGGGGCCGTCCTGGCCACGGCGATTATGGCCGACGGCGCCCGCCACATCCAGCCGGCGGACGTGCTGGGCGTCCTGGACCGGATGCCGCAGGAGCTGGTCGAGCTGCCGCGCCGGGAGGCCTGGTCGGACCGGATCGTGGACTACGGGCACGCCGCCGCCACCGCCCTGCCGGGCCAGGCCCAGCGCATCCGGTCACTGGTGGAGCACCTCCGACGCCAGCTGGACACCACGGACCGCGGGCCGGTGGTGCCCACGCACGGCGACTTCTACGAGGCCAACCTCCTGGTGAGCCGGAACCGCATCAGCGGCGTGCTGGACATCGACGGGGCGGGACCGGGGCACCGCGTGGACGACCTGGCCTGCTTCCTGGGCCACCTGGCCGTCCTGCCCGCCGTGGACCACCGCTACGTGTACGTGGACCAGGCCCTGCGGCGCTTCCACTCGTCCTTCGTCGCCGGGGTGGATCCCGCGGCACTGGCCTGCCGGTCCTCCGCCGTGGCACTGTCCCTGGTGGCCGGGGCCCGGGACTCGGGCCGCAGGGACTGGCAGGCCTCCGCCCGTCAACGGCTGGACATCGCCGAATCCCTGCTGGCCCTGCCTCAGTCCGCCGCCGGCTGGTAGTCCTTCTCCTCCACCAGTCGGTACCCCACCCCGCGCACGGTCGCGAAACGCGTGGCCCCGAGCTTGTTGCGGAGATAACGCACATACACGTCCACCACGTTGGACCCCGGGTCGAAGTCATAGCCCCACACCCGGGAGAGCAGCTGCTCGCGGCTCAGGGCCTGTCCCGGATGCCGCAGGAACGTCTCCATCAGGGAGAACTCCCGGGCCGAGAGGTCCACCTCGACGCCGCCGACTGCCGCCACGTGCCGCACCGGGTCCAGCTCGAGATCGACATGCCGCAACACGGGATCCGGCGGGGTGGCGGCGGATCCGCCTTCCGGGCGCAGCCGCAGGCGCACCCGCGCCACCAGTTCGGCGAAGCGGAACGGCTTGGGCATGTAGTCGTCAGCCCCGGAGGTCAGCCCCTGGACGGTGTCCTCACCCGAGGCCCGGGCGGTGAGGATGATGACGGGCAGGTCCGGCTCCTGGGCGCGGATCTTCTCCAGCACCGTGAAGCCGTCCATGTCCGGCAGGCCCAGGTCCAGGATGACCAGCTCGAAGCCCCCGGTCAGCGCCAGCACCAGGCCCTCGCGCCCGGTCGCCGCCACCGTGGTCGCCAGTCCCTCGGCCTTGAAGCCCTTGGCCACGAAGGAACTGATCCGTGGTTCGTCCTCGATCATCAGGATTTGGCTCACGCCGCACCGTCCTTGGAGTGTGTCGTTGTGCTCAGAGTAGAACCTACCGGCTCGGCCGGGTTCTGGGGGTCCAGCGGCAGGTCGAGGTAGAACGTCGAGCCGATCCCCGGGGCGGACTGCACGTCCACGGTGCCCCCGTGGGCGCCCACGATGGCGGTGACGATGTTCAGCCCCAGCCCGGAGCCCTCGGCCCGCGTGCTGTTGGCGCCCCGGCCGAAACGGGCGAAGATCCGCTCGCGGTCCTCGGGCCGGATGCCGATGCCCTGGTCCCGGACCCACAGGCGCAAGGTGCCGGACAGGGCCTGCGAGCCGATGGACACCTTGGCCCCCTCCTGGGAGTACTTCACCGCGTTGGAGGCCAGTTGCAGCCACGCCTGGGTGATGCGCTGGGCGTCCAACGGCACCGTGACGTCCGCGGCGTGGTCCAGCGTCCAGATCCGGGCACCCAGCGGGGAGGCCTTGCTCAGCACGTCGCGGGTGAGGGAGCCGACGTCGACCGGCTCGGTCGCCACGAAGTCCGGCCGGCCGGACTTGGCCAGGGTGACGAGGTCGTCCACCAGCAGGCGCATGCGGTCCAGCTCATCCATGGCGATCTCCTGGACCTCGCGCACATCGGCGGGATCGGCGGCGTCCTGCAGCTCCAGATGTCCCTGGACGATGGTGATCGGGGTGCGTAGCTCGTGGCCCACGTCATCGAGCAGCTGCCGCTGGGAGGAGAAGGCCTCCTGGAGTCGGTCCAGCATCTCGTTGAAGGTCATCGCCAGCTCGGCCACGTCGTCCTGGCCGGAGACCGGCACCCGCCGGCGCAGGTCCGTGCCGGAGATCTCCGCCGCCGTGGACTGCAGGGTCCGCAGCGGGTGGAGCAGCCGGCCCACGAGGACCCAGCCAGCCACCCCCACGAGGACCAGCACACCGAATCCCACGAGGCCGTAGGTGACGAAGACGGTGTCGAGTTCCTGTGCCTCAGCGGAGAAGTCGTAGGCCAGCAGCATCAGGGACGGCGCCGAGTCGTTGTCGAACTGGATGGGCACCGTCACCGCGCGGTACGTGGTCTGGGCGGTGGTGATCGTCTCGATGGCCACGCTCTCGTTGTGGAGACGGCTCGACGCCCACTGCACGATCTCCGGATCCCGTTCGAGCCGCAGCTCGACGGCGGTGGAGGCCGTCCAGCTGATCTCGCCGTCGCGGAAGCCCAGCATGCCCTCGTGCTCGGCCGGCATGGTGCGTTGCATGGCCGTGAACACCAGCTGATCCGAGGCGGAGAACGGTTCCCCGGAGGCCGGATCGATGCCCTCCTGGGCCAGGATGCGGAACTCCTGGACCGAACGGGTCAGGGAATCGTCGATCTGCCGGATCATGCTGCCACGCTGCAGCACGTAGGCGGTGGCCCCGGACAGGATGAGTGCCACGGAGGTCAGCAACACCAGCAGCCCGATGACCCGGGTGCGCACCGGCAGTGCGCTCCAGTTCATGATGAGGTTCCGCAGACCCCGCCGAACCCGCAGACGATCGCCGGCCCGGGAATGCTCCCGGGCCGGCGTGGCACTGCGTGGGTCCGGGGGAGCCGTCACCGGCCGGTCCCGCGGGTGCGCCCGTGATCAGTCGTCATCGTCATCGTCGTCGTCGTCCCAGTCGTCATCGTCATCATCGTCGTCCCAGTCGTCATCATCATCCCAGTCGTCGTCATCCCCGTCATCGTCGCTGTAGCGCGGTTGCTGGGGTGCCGGGTTCGGGACGGACTGCGGCGGGGCCGGAGCGGTGTTCGCCGGCTTCGGCTTCGGCTTCGGGGCCGGTGCCGGCGCGCTGGTCTCCGGCGCGGGCTTGGAGCTGATCTTGACGCGGGAGGAATCCGAGGTGTCGGTGCCGGAGGCCGACGACGGCGCGGGGGGCGTGGTGGCGGCGGGGGAGGACTCCGGTGCCGGGCTGGACGGATCGGTCTCGGCCGGGGAGGGGTCCATCGAGGACGGGGCGTTGCGCGCATCGGTGGAGGGGGCATCGGTGACGGCGATCATCGGCCCCAGGTCCACGTTGCTGGGCTGCGCGGACACCACCGCGACGCCGAGGGCGGCCATGACCGCGACCACCATCAGTGCGACCGTGGCCTTCAATCCCTTACCGGTGTTCTTCATGCCATCCATGGTCCCGCGTCATCATGAACCGAAGATGAGAAACGGCCCGGCCAGCATGAGGATCCGATGATAAACAGCTCGCCGTCACCGCTCGCCGTCCCGGTCGTCCCCCTGGTCCTCCGCCTGGGCGGCGGCGTCCGCCTCGACCCGGGCCCGGGTGGCGCCCACCTCGTCCCCGGACAGGTCCAGGGACTGGGCGAGCCCCAGCCAGGCCGCCATGCGCAGGTACCGGGCGGTGCCCTCCTGCTCCGTGATCATCCGGAACAGGGTCGCCGCCTCCTCGGCCCGCTCCTGTTCCAACAGCACATAGGCCGCGAACAGCTCGGCGTTGGAGGAGGCCGTGGTGTCCTCGGAGGCGGCGAACAGGTCCGCCGCCGTCAGGGCCGAGGACACGGCGGCCGGCCCCTGGCGCAGCGCCCAGAGCCCGCGGGCCCGGGTGTCGGTGAAGTCGGCCTCGTGCCAGGCCGCGGAGGAGTCCTGGGCCAGGGCGATCGCCTCGTCCAGCAGGGCCACACCGCGTTGTTGACCGAGCTCGCACAGCACGTGACCGAGGGCGTGCAGGGCCTGGGGCAGCACCGCGGGGTCGTGGTCCACGGCATCCTCGCCCCCGTCCTCCTCATCGGCGCGGGCCAGGTCCACCGCTCGGGAGAACCGTTCGGCGGCCTGCTCCGCCTTCTCCTGACGGTTCAACAGGGCCCCGGCGGCCAGGTGCATCCGGGCGGCCTCGTCCGTGGCCCCGGCCTCCTCGAACAGGGCGGCGGCCCGGTCCCAGTGCTCCAGTGCCTCGTCCGGTCGGTTCTGGTGGCGGGCCGCATGACCCAGGTCCACGAGGGCACGCGCCAGTCCGGGCAGGCGGCTGGCGGCCTCCTCGCGGCGCACCAGGCCGGCCAGGACCCGTTCGGCGAGGGCATGTTCCTCGGCCTCCAGCAACTGGTGCCCCAGGGCCAGGGTCAGGTCCGAGGCCTCCGGCACCTCTCCCTGCTCGGCCTGTGCCACGGCCACCTTCCAGGCCAGGATCGAGGCCTGCTGATCGCCGGCGTCGGCGGCCAGGCCGGCCAGCAGCGCCGCGGCCGAGGCGGCACCCTTGCGCACCCCGGCGGCGGAGTGGAGCTCCACGGACCGCAGGGCGTGCAGCACGGCGCTGACCCCGTCTCCCTGCTCCTGGGCCACCACCGCCTTGAGCATCCACATGGCGGCCCGCACGGCACGGTTGGACTGACCGGCCAGGACCTCGTCCGCCACCTCCGCGGACAGCTCGGGCTCGTGGCTCATCAGGTGCACGTGCGCCAGGAACATGCGGGTGGAGGACAGGGACTCGGGCGCCAGCGGCAGTCCCGCGGTGGCCCGCGCCTCCTGGACCGTCAGGCATTCCTCCAGCAGCCCGACGGCGGAATCGAGCCGGCCGTCCTCCACGTGCCGCACCGCCAGCGCCACCAGGACGTCCGGCAGCACGGTGTCCACCGAGCGGGCCGACCGGCGCCGCTCCTGCTCCAGGACGCCCTCCAGGACGGTGGCCTCGAACGACTCGGGTTCGCGCAGCAGCATGACGCCGAGCTCGACCTCCATCCGGGCCCGGTGGGGGTAGCCGGCGGCTTCGAGCACCCGGGCGCGGTCAGCGATGTATCCGGTGGCGGCGGCGTGATCGCCGGTCAGCTCGGCCACGGACGCCAGCGCCCGGAACAGGCCGGCCCGGTTCACGGGGTCCTGGCCACCGGGGGCGTCCAGGCCGGTGCGGGCCGCGCGCGATGCGCGGGGAAGGTCCTCCGCGTAGGCGGCCTCGTAGGAGATGTCCAGCCAGCCGCGGGCGGTCTCGGGTGCGCCCTGCGGCCCGCCCGCCAGGGACCGACGGGCCAGGACCGCGTTCAGCCGCGGCCCGAGATCCTCCGGGAGCCCGCCGGTCGCCTCGGAGCCGTCATGCTCGGTCATGCCAGCCCTTCTGGTCCTACTGGTCCCGGTCGTTCGCGAGTCGCGGCGGTGTGCACGGTGCAGGGCGCAGGGTGCCAGTGCCGCAACCCATCCAGTATTCCAGACGTCGGACCCACCCGACATGTGCGGGTCGGGGCCGGGATCCCACCGCCTAGACTGGCCCACATGGATTTCGACAGCCGCGTCGGCGCCTACGGCGTCGTCATCCGTGACCACGCCCTGCTGATGAGCCTGTGGCAGGGCCCCACGGAGAACATCTGGACGCTCCCCGGGGGACAGGTGGAACTGGGCGAACAGCCGGACGAGGCCTGTGTGCGGGAGATCCTCGAGGAGACCGGATACCACGCCGTGCTCGGCGACCTGCTCGGCGTCACCAGCCGCACCATCGAGGCCGGCCGCCGGCTCTCCCACCCCGGCCGCCCGCTGTTGACGGTGCAGGTCCTCTACCGGGCCGACGTCGTCTCCGGCGAGCTGCGGCCCGAGACGGACGGCTCCTCCATCGACGCCGCCTGGATCCCGCTCGACGAGCTGCACCGCCACCGCACGTCCCCGACCGTCCATCGGGCCCTCGAACTGTTCGGTGCGCCGCGATGAGGGGCGCACCCGGAGCCACCGCGGCACCACGCCGGGCCGGCGCCGTGCTGGCCGCCGGGGCCCTGACCGCCGCCCTGATGGTGGGCTGCACGCCGCAGCCCGGTGCCGAGGAGTCCGCCCCGGGCGCCGCCGGCACGGCCACACCGGACGCTGTCCCCGTCTCCCTGATCTCGGGCACCCGCCCCGAGGAGCAGCTGCTGGCCGTGGTGCTCGAGCGGCACCTGGAGAACCAGGGGATCGCCGCCGAGGTCGGGGAGCCCTCCGCGGAGCCCTGGGGTGCCGCCGGGGAACACCAGGTCGCCGTGGTGGACAGTCTGGCCATGGCCTCGCACCTCATCCCGGACATGCTCGCCGGCGAGGTCCCGACGCCGGCCCCGTCACCCGATTCCTCCGGCGCCGGTCCCAGCGCGGAGGCCTCGGCCAGCGCGCCGGCCTCGGATCCGGCGCCGGCCACCCCCACCGGGCACCCGACGTCCACCGGCTCGCCTACCTCGCTGCCGGAGGGGCGGCCGGCCGCGGACGCCCAGGGGACCACCGCCATGGTCACGGAGTACTTCCCCGAGGACGCGGAGGTCGTGGGGGCCTCGGCGGGCACCATGCGCCTGCAGGCCGTGGCCACCACGGCGCTGACCGGGCTGTATGAGATGGAGGAGCTCTCCGACCTGAACGGGCTGTGCGACCGGCTGGTGTTCAGCCCACAGGACGAGGCGGCGGTGTACGGCGAGCGGCTCGACTCGCTCGCGGGATGCGAGCCGTCCCGGTGGGTGGAGCCGGGCGAGCTGGGAGTCGTGGGGGACCTCGTCACCGGTCGGGCCGACGTCGTGCTGATGTACGGGACGGACCCGGCCATCTCGGACCGGGCCCTGGAGCCCCTCGGCGACCCGGCCCGGGTGCTGCCGGAGGGGCGCGTGCTGCTGGTGGCGGAGCAGGAGGCCCTGCCGGACGGCACCGAGGGCGTCCTCCGCGAGGTGGCCGATCGGCTGGACGGGGAGATGCTCGCGGAATTGCAGCGACTCACCACCGGGCCGGACCGGTTGCCGCGCGAGGAGGCGGCCCAGTACTGGTTGGTGACCGCCGGTCTCGAACAGACGCCCGACGGCTGGTTCTGACCGGCACCCCGGCCGGGAGCTGGACGGCCTGACGGAATCCGGTGGCGCGCGGTTCTAGGATGGAGCCCATGGCAAAGACACGGTCCGGTCAGATCAAGCAGTCCTCCAAGCTCCTCAATGTGCGCTATGACGTGCGTGGACCCATCCTGGAGGAGGCCCAGCGGATGGAGGCGGCCGGCCACCGGATCATGAAGCTGAACATCGGCAACCCGGCGCCGTTCGGCTTCGAGGCCCCTGACGCCATCCTCAAGGACATGGTCTCCCACCTGCCCCACGCCCAGGGCTACTCCGACTCCAAGGGCATCTACTCCGCCCGCACCGCGGTCAGCCAGTACTACCAGTCGCGCGGGATCATGGGCATCGACGTGGAGGACGTGTTCATCGGCAACGGCGTCTCCGAGCTGATCTCCATGGTGCTGCAGGCCCTGGTGGACGACGGCGACGAGGTGCTGATCCCCTCGCCCGACTATCCGCTGTGGACCGGCGCCACCACCCTCTCGGGGGGACGCGCCGTGCACTACCGCTGCGTGGAGGAGGAGGGCTGGTCCCCGGACCTGGAGGACATCGAGTCCAAGGTGACCGACCGGACCAAGGCGATCGTCCTGATCAACCCGAACAACCCCACCGGCGCCGTCTACTCGCGCCAGGTGCTCAGCGGGATCGTGGAGATCGCCCGCAAGCACAACCTGGTGCTGATGAGCGACGAGATCTACGAGAAGATCCTCTATGACGGGGCCCGCCACATCAACGTGGCGGGACTCTCCGACGACGTGGTCACCCTGACCTTCTCCGGGCTGTCCAAGGCGTACCGGGTGGCCGGGTACCGCTCCGGCTGGGTGGCGATCTCCGGGCCCAAGCACCGCGCCACGGACTTCATCGAGGGCCTGACGCTGCTGGCCAACATGCGCATGTGTGCCAACGTCCCGGCCCAGCACGCCATCCAGACCGCGCTCGGTGGCTACCAGTCCGTCAACGACCTCATCCTGCCGGGCGGGCGGCTGCTCGAGCAGCGCAACCTGGCCCAGCGGCTGCTCTCCGAGATCCCCGGGGTCAGCGTCCAGCCGGCCCAGGGCGCCCTGTACCTGTTCCCCCGGCTGGACCCGGAGGTCTACCGGATCGAGGACGACGAGAAGTTCGTGATCGACCTGCTGCGGGCCCAGAAGATCCTGGTCTCCCACGGACGGGCCTTCAACTGGCCGGACACGGACCACTTCCGCCTCGTCACCCTCCCCTCCGTGCGGGACCTGGAGGAGGGCATCGGCCGGATCGCCGACTTCCTGGAGGACTACCGTGAGCGCTGAGCAGCCCGTGACGGACTTCCGGCAGGACCCGCGGACCCTGCTGCGGGCCCGGACCCCGGATGGCGTGCTGCTGGGCCCGGCGGAGGTGGACCCGGATGCCAAGCCCGGTTACCCGGGCGGCAAGGCCGAGGGGGAGGCGACCCTGGCGGCCGGGGCCGAGCGGCTGGCTCAGCTGCAGGAACTCCTCTATGCCAACGGGGTCGCGGGCACCGGGACGGCCGCGGGACACGACCCTTCCCTGCTGCTCGTGATCCAGGCCATGGACACCGCCGGCAAGGGCGGGATCATGCGCCACGTGGTCGGCGCCATGGACCCGCAGGGCGTTCAGGACGCCGCCTTCAAGGCACCCACCGACGAGGAGAAGGCACACCACTTCCTGTGGCGCGTCCGCCCCCACGTCCCGCAGGCCGGATTCGTGGGCGTCTGGGACCGGTCCCACTACGAGGACGTGCTGATCCACCGGGTCCGCGGGCTCACGTCCCTGCCGGAGATCGAGCAGCGCTATGCCGAGATCCGGGACTTCGAACAGGAGCTGGTGGCCGGCGGCACCCGCATCCTGAAGGTCATGCTGCACCTGTCCAAGGACGAGCAGCAGGGCCGGCTGGCCGAACGCCTCGACCGGCCGGACAAGTTCTGGAAGTACAGCCCCACCGACGTGGACGAGCGGGCCTACTGGGACGAGTACATGGAGGCCTACGGGATCGCCATCGCCCAGACGGACACGGACCACGCCCCGTGGTACATCGTCCCGGCGAACCGCAAGTGGTACTCGAGGATCGCCGTTCAGGAGCTGCTGATCGGGGCCCTCGAGGACCTGGACCTCGAATGGCCGCCGGCCGACTTCGACGTCGACGCCGAGAAGAGGCGACTGGCCGCCAGCTGAACTGCGCCGCCAGCTGAACTGCGCGGTCAGCTGAACTGCGCGGCCCGGCGCGGTCAGCCGGTGAACAGCGCCGAGGCCTTGAGCCCCGTCTGGACGAGGCCGTAGACCAGCGCCGCCATCACGATCAGGGCCAGGAGGACCGCCACGGCGTTGTAGGTGCCGCTGGTGGCGGCGACGCCCTCCGAGACCTGGACATCGGGGGCCTGATCCGCCGCCTCGTGGCCGCCGGCGGCCCGGCCGGGGTCTTGTCCGTGCCGTGGGCTCTGCGGGTTCCGTGGGGAGGTGCTCATGCGACGTTCTCCTTCTCGCTGATCCTGTCCTCGGGGACGTGGTGCTTGGCGGCGACCGGACGGACCAGCAGGTTGGCGATGAAGCCGATCGCCAGCAGTCCGACCATGATGTACAGGGACAGGGTGTACAGGTCCGCCCCCGTCTTGCCGGCGGCCTCCTGGGATTCGAGCAGGCTGTTGACGATCAACGGGCCGGCGACCCCGGCCGCGGACCAGGCGGTCAGCAGACGGCCGTGGATGGCGCCGACCTGGAACACCCCGAACATGTCCTTCAGGTAGGCGGGGACCGTGGAGAACCCGCCCCCGTAGAAGGAGATGATCACCATGGTGGCGACGATGAAGACCACCAGGTTGGCCCCGCCCATGAGGGCGATCACCAGGTACATGGCCAGCCCGATGCCCAGGTACATCATGTAGTTGTTCTTCCGGCCCCAGTAGTCCGAGGTGGTGGACCACACGAACCGGCCGGCCATGTTCGCGATGGACAGCAGCCCGACGAAGCCGGCGGCGGCCGCCGGGGTGATCTCGCTGAAGTAGGCCTGGATCATGGGTGCCGCATTCTCGAGGATGCCGATGCCGGCGGTCACGTTGCAGAAGAGCACGATCCACAGTAGCCAGAACTGCGGGGTCTTGAGGGAGGAGTCGGCCGAGACGTTGGCGGTGGTCTGCATCGGCTTCGCGGCCGCCTCGGAGGGGTTGAAGCCGGCGGGCGTCCAGTCCGGGTGGGGGACGCGGATCACGAGGGCGCCGAGGGCGATCACCACGGCGTAGACCACGGCCAACGTCAGGAAGGTCTGCATCAGCCCGTCCTGGAGCTGTTCCGGCTGGGTGCCGCCGCCGTAGAGCGCCATCAGGCTGTTGGACAGCGGGCTGGCAATCAGCGCGCCGCCGCCGAATCCCATGATGGCCAGACCGGTGGCGAGCCCCGGACGGTCCGGGAACCACTTCATCAGCGTGGACACGGGGGAGATGTAGCCGATGCCCAGGCCGATGCCGCCGATCACCCCGTAGCCGAGGTAGACCAGCCACAACTGGCCCGTGGCGATGCCCAGGGTGGCCACGAAGAAGCCCACCACCCAGAAGGCGCCGGCCACCACCATGGACTTGCGCGGGCCGGAGCGCTCCACCCAGGTGCCGCCGAAGGCCGCGGCCAGGCCGAGCATGGCGATGGCCACGGAGAAGATCCAGCCGACGGCCACGTCACCGGTGCCGAAGTGGCCCATCATGGGGATCTTGAAGACGCTGAAGGCATAGACCTGGCCGATACACAGGTGGATGGCCAGCGCGGCGGCGGGGATCAGCCACCGGTTGAACGTGCGCGGGGCGACGATGGCCTCTCGATCAAGGATGCTGGGCATGGTGTGGTGCGGTCCCCTCTTGTGATCACCGGCCGACCAGCAGGTCTCACTGGGCCGTCGGCACTGAACTTGCATGCCAGATGCTGGTTTGATGTGTGATTCGCCAGCTGGGGGAGAGCGTATCTGCGGGGTATCACGAGGTCAATCGATCTGAAGATGCTGGCCCTGCGAGCTTGCCAGCACCCCGGGGGTGCGTGCCTAGGGTGGGGGTATGACTACTCAGCAGCTTGCAGGACAGACCATCGCCTTCCTCGCCACCCGCGGGGTGGAGCAGGTGGAGCTCACCTCACCGTGGGAGGCCGTCCAGGCCGCCGGCGGCCAGCCCCGGCTCGTCTCGCTGGAGACCGGGACCATCACCGCCATGAACGGCGACTGGGAGCATGCGGACACCTTCACCGTGGACCACGCGGCGGGTTCCGTGTCCGCCGCGGACTTCGACGGCCTCGTCATGCCCGGCGGGACCCTGAACGCCGACGCCCTCCGGGTGGACACCGGGGTCCAGGCCTTCGTCCGCGGCTTCTTCGAGGCACACAAGCCCGTGGCCGCGATCTGCCACGCCCCGTGGACGCTCATCAACGCCGGCGTGGTCCAGGGCCGGACGCTCACCAGCTACCACTCCCTGTCCGAGGACCTGAAGAACGCCGGTGCCACCTGGGTGGACGAGGAGGTCGTGGTGGACGAGGGGCTGACCACCAGCCGGAACCCGGGTGACCTGGACGCGTTCAACGCGAAGATGGTCGAGGAGTTCGCGGAGGGCAGGCACTCCGGCCAGACCGCCTAGCCCACGTCTGGGCCGGCACCGGTCTCAGGGCCGGTGCCGGAGCCGGCGTCGGGACCGGTACCGGCGACCTTCGCCCGGACCTCGTGGAGCCTGGCGCGGGCGCCGTCCAGCCAGGCCTCGCAGCGATCCGCCAGGGCCTCGCCGCGCTCCCAGAGGGCGAGCGACTCCTCCAGCCCCGCCCCGCCGGCCTCCAGGCGCGAGACCGTCTCCACGAGCTCGGAGCGAGCCTGCTCGTAGCTCATGGTCGCGATATCCGAGGTGTCCGCGGCGGAGAATCCGTCCACGGTGGCTGCTGCGGGGGATCCGGTGGTCTTCGGGTCGGTGGCGCTCATGCGTTCTCCTCGGTGGTTGTTGTACCCATGGTCTCGGTCTCGGTGACGGCGGCGCCGATCCGGCCGGCGGCCACCAGGATGTCCAGCCGGTCCCCGGCGGTGACCTGTCCGGCGTCACGGACCACCTGGCCTCGGCGCTGGACCACCGCGTAGCCGCGGTCCAGCGTCCGCTGCGGGGAGAGGGACCGCACCCGGGCCCGCAGGTGCCCCACGGCGTCGTGTTCCCGGTCCAGCCGACCGCCCAGCGCAGTGCGGGCGCGCTCGCGGACCCGGTCCAGGTCCTGGGCGCGCTCGTCCACCATCCGCTCCGGCTGGGCCATCACCGGGCGGGACCGCAGGGCGGCCAGGTGCTGAGCCTCGTTCAGGACGAGCCGCTCCACCCCGGAGGCCAGCCGCAGCCGGGCCCCGGAGATGGCCTCGCGCTCGGCGGCGGCGTCCGGCACGATCCGCTTGGCCGCGTCCGTGGGGGTGGAGGCGCGCACATCCGCCACGTCGTCCAGCACCGGCCGGTCCGCCTCATGGCCGATCGCGGAGACCACGGGCGTGCGGGCGGCGGCCACGGCGCGGACCAGGGCCTCCTCCGAGAACGGCAGGATGACCTCCTCCAGGGCCCCGCCGCCGCGCGCGATGACGATCACGTCCACCTCCGGGTGCGCATCCAGTTCGGCGACGGCGGCCATCACCTCCCGCGGCGCGTTCGCCCCCTGCACGGCCACCTCGCGCACCTCGAACCGTGCGGCGGGCCAGCGCAGGTGCGCGTTGCGCATCACGTCCTTCATGGCGTCCGAGTCCTTGCCGGTGACCAGCCCGATGAGGTTCGGCAGCACGGGCAGCGGCCTCTTGCGGCTCTCGGCGGTCAGCCCCTCCGCCTGAAGGGCGCGGCGCAGCTTCTCCACCCGGGCCAGCAGGTCCCCGATCCCCACGGGCCGCATGGCGGAGGCGATCATGCTCAGCCGCCCGGTCTTGGTGTAGAAGCTGGGTTTGACGCACGCGACCACGCGGGAGCCCTGCTCCACCGTGCCCTCCAGCGTGGAGGCCACGTTCCGCCACGCCGTCACGGGCAGCGAGTAGTCGGCGTCGAGGTCCCGCAGGGTCATCCAGGCGTTGCCCCGGATCACCTTGAACTCGATCAACTGGCCCTCGATCCAGGCCTCCGGCGCCCGCTCGAAGTACGCCTTCAGGTTCTCCGAGAGGACGCGCAGCGGCCAGGGGGAGTCCGGTGCGGTGCCGGCGGCGGTGGCCGGGAGCGTGCCGGGGGGCTGCGGTTCGTCCATGCCTCGGTGGTCCTCTCGCGGTGCGGGTGCTCGTCTCCATCTAGGCTAGGCCCCGACACCCCACGAACGGAGCCACTATGCGCACGGCGTTGTCGATCCTCCTCGCCGTCCTGGCCGGGCTGCTGGCGGCCCTGTCGCTCGTGGGCGCCCGCGCGGAGGCGCTGGTCCACACCCCGGAGCCGCTGCAGCGGATCGCCGGCCCGATGTCCGAGGACCCGGAGTTGCGCGCGGCACTGCCGGAGGAGGTCGACCGCATCGTCTCGGAGCAGCTGCCCGAGGCCGTCCCCTCCTTCCTGCGGGACGGCGTGGGCGACCTCGTCAGCGCCGCCGCCGACGGCCTGGTGACCGACGAGCGGTTCCCCGGGGCCTGGGCCGAGACCCTGGAGCAGACCCGCACGGACTGGGTGAGCCGGCTGGCCGCGCTCCAGCAGGGCCAGGTGCCCGCAGAGGCCGCAACCCTGCACCTGCAACTGGCCCCGATCCTCGACCTCGGGGTGGACCGGATCGCCGCATCCGCAGAGACCCTGCCCGGCGGCTCCGTGCTCGCCCCGGCCGTCCGCGAGGGCGCGGACCGGATCGTCTCGGAGGGTGGGACGGACCCAGGCGCCGGGCCCGACGGCGGCGCCTCACCCCTGGCGGTCGACCTCACCGTTCCGGACCCGGAGACGGTCCCGATGGACGCCGTGGCGTGGACGGTGGGCAACCTGTACCGGTGGCCGTGGCTGGCCGGCACCTCCGCGGTGCTGGTGCTGCTGGCGCTGATGGCCGCGCCCCGGCGCCGCAAGGGCACCGCTCTGATCGTGGCCGGGGTCACCGTCCTCGCGTTGGGGGCCGCCGCGCGGTGGGGACTTCAGCGGCTGGCCCCCGCCGCGGACCTGGACGGCATCGCCCGGGCCGCGGCCGCCTCCCTGCTGGAGGGGGTCCGGGGGTACGCCATGCCGGACACCCTGCTGCTGGTGGTCGGAGGCGGGGTCGTCGCCGTGCTGGGCCTGATCACCGCCCTCGTCTCCGGGGCCCGCCCCGGCACGGACGGCACGCGGCGCAGCGAGGCCGGAGCCCGCTGAGGCGTCCCTCACGTCCGGTGGCCAGTGGCGGGTCCGCCGGTAGACTGGAACATATGTCCACCGTTCATGCAGCAGCCGCTGCCGCCCCCGGTACCACCGCAGCCTCCGCAGCCCCCGTCTCCGTGGGGATGCCCCACATCCCCCGCGCCCGCCGCAGCCGCGAAGAGGTGGAGGCGGCCGTCGTCGTGCCCGGGGACAAGAAGGTCATGCTCGCCGCCCCCCGCGGCTACTGCGCCGGAGTGGACCGCGCCGTGGTGGCGGTGGAGAAGGCCCTGGAGCACCACGGGGCGCCGGTGTACGTGCGCAAGGAGATCGTGCACAACCGGCACGTGGTCGAGACCCTCGAGGCCCAGGGCGTGGTCTTCGTCAACGAGCTGGACGAGGTGCCCCGGGGCGCCCTGACGGTCTTCTCCGCCCACGGGGTGTCCCCGGCCGTGGTGTCCCAGGCCGCCGAGCGCAGCCTGCAGACCATCGACGCCACCTGCCCGCTGGTCACCAAGGTGCACCGCGAGGCCGTGCGCTTCTCCAAGCAGGACCGTCGCATCCTGCTGATCGGGCACGAAGGCCACGAGGAGGTCGAGGGCACCTTCGGTGAGGCCCCCGACCACACGACCATCATTAACAACCCGGACGAGGCCCGGACGGTCCAGGTGGACGACCCGGACAACCTGATCTGGCTGTCCCAGACCACCCTGTCCGTGGACGAGACCCTGGAGATCGTCGCCATCCTGCGCGATCGGTTCCCGAACCTGCAGGATCCGCCCTCGGATGACATCTGCTACGCCACCTCGAACCGCCAGGCGGCCATCAAGAAGATCTCCCCGGACTGCGACCTGGTGATCATCGTGGGCTCGGCGAACTCCTCGAACTCGGTCCGCCTGAAGGAGGTCGCGCTGGAGTATGGCGCGCAGCGCGCCGAGCGCGTGGACTTCGCCCACCAGGTGGATGAGTCCTGGTTCGAGGGCGTGGCCACCGTGGGCCTGTCCTCGGGTGCCTCGGTGCCGGAGACCCTCGTGACGGACGTGCTGGCCCTGCTCTCGCAGTACGGCTACGGCTCCGTGGAGGAGGTCGTCACGGCCGAGGAGGACATCATCTTCTCCCTGCCCAAGGAGTTGCGCGCCGAGATGAAGAAGGTCGGAGACAACGACCGTTCCCTCGGCGGCCGTCACCGCAGCACCACCAGCTGATGGGACCCGGACCCCTCCACCTCGTGATCATGGGGATCTCCGGCTCGGGCAAGACGGTCCTGGCCGAACGCCTGGCGGCACGGCTGGACCGGCCCTACGCGGAGGCCGATGACTTCCACCCGGCGGCCAACATCGCCAAGATGTCCGCCGGCACCGCGCTGACGGACGAGGACCGCTGGCCCTGGCTGCGGTCCCTGCGCGACTGGATGGACCGGGAGTCCGCGGCCGGCGGCACCATCTGCACGTGCTCGGCGCTCAAGCGCTCCTACCGTGACCTGCTGCGCGAGGCCGCGGGGCGCGTGGTGTTCCTGCACGTGCGGAGTGATCCCGCGGTCATCGTCGACCGGATGGAGCACCGGACGGGGCACTTCATGCCGGCGTCCATGGTCCCCGGCCAGCTCGCCACCCTCGAGCCGCTGGAGGAGGACGAGGACGGCCGGGTGCTGGAGAACTCCGGTAGTGTGGACGAGCTTGTCGAACGGGCCCTGGCCGTCGTCGCCGGACTCTGATCCGGACCGCGGCCGGGACGCGGGCCGGCGGGCACCATCCACCGCGCCGTAGCCCCACGCCCTGACCGGGCCGCCGGGGCGCGCCCCGAACCGAAGGCCCACCCATGACCATCGACGACTGGACCCCGACCCTGGGGGCCGGACCGCTGCTCGGCATCGCCGCCGCCGCGATCCTCGTCCTGCTGTTCCTCATCATGTACCTGAAGATGCACGCGTTCCCGGCGCTCGTGCTGGTCAGCATCCTGACCGCCTTCGCCGCCGGGATCCCGCCCCAGCTGGTGGTGTCCACCGCCACGGACGGCTTCGGCAGCACCCTGGCCACCGTGGCCCTGCTGGTCGGCCTGGGCGCCATGCTCGGCCGGCTCGTCGAGATGTCCGGCGGCGCCAAGGTCCTGGCGGACACGCTGATCAGCTGGTTCGGGGAGAAACGCGCCCCCTTCGCCCTGGGGGTGGCCTCGCTGCTCTTCGGCTTCCCGATCTTCTTCGACGCCGGCCTGGTGGTCATGCTGCCGGTGGTGTTCGCCGTGGCCCGCCGCCTGGGCGGCTCGGTGCTGAGCTACGGCCTGCCGGTGGCCGGCGCGTTCTCCGTCATGCACATCTACCTGCCCCCGCACCCCGGCCCGGTCTCCGCGGCCGCGTTCTTCGAGGCCAACGTCGGCCTGGTCATGCTGCTCGGCCTGGTGGCGGCCCTGCCCACCTGGTACGTGACCAGCTACCTCTTCGGCCGCTGGGCCGGGAGGAAATGGCAGCTGCCCGTCCCCTCTATCCTCGGCCACGCCGATGAGGCGCAGGAGAAGAACCCGCCCCGGTTCGCCGTGGTGGTGCTCGTGCTGTTGCTGCCCATGGTCCTGATCTTCCTCAACACCGGTCTGGACACCCTGGCCCGCGGCGGCGTCCTGGACGAGGCCGTGGGCCAGGCCACCTGGTTCCAGGTCCTGCGCACCCTCGGTGAGACCCCCGTGGCCCTGCTCATCACCCTGCTCGTCGCGATGGTGACCCTGGGCACCGCCCGGGGCACCGAGAAGTCCGTCATCGAGAAGACCCTCGAGGGCGCCCTGGGCCCGGTGTGCTCCGTCATCCTCGTCACCGGCGCCGGCGGCATGTTCGGCTCCGTGCTGCGCACCTCCGGGATCGGCGACGCCCTGGAGGACTCCCTGTCCGACCTCGGTGTGCCGCTGATCCTGGCCGGCTTCATCATCGCCGCCGTGCTGCGCATCGCCCAGGGCTCGGCGACCGTGGCCCTGACCACCGCCGCCGGGCTCGTCAGCGCCGGGGTGGCGGCCGCCGACTACAACCCGGTCCAGGTGGCCGCTATGGTGATCGCCGTGGCCGCCGGCTCCGTGGTCGCCTCCCACGTCAACGACTCCGGCTTCTGGCTGGTGGGACGCTTCTTCAACATGGACGTCAAGACCACCCTGAAGACGTGGACGGTCCTGGAGACGCTCATCGGCGTGATGGGCTTCGCCATCGCCTGGATCATCTTCGCCCTGGCCGGCGCCCTGGGCTGACCCAGCCCCCTCTAGGCGCAAAGTGACCTGACCCCCACCGTCGTGACGTGGTCCGGTCACTGTGTGCCCGGGGCCGGGCCGCGGCCCGACGAGAACACCCCCACCTCGATACCGAGGTGGGGGTGTTTCCGTCTGGTCGGTGTCGCGACTCGGCCGGACCGTCAGCCGCGGGGCGAGCCCTGGCCGCTGGAGGCGCGGCGGCTGCGGCCGTTGCGGGTGCGGCCGGAGCCACCGCCGCGGCCCCCGCGACCGCCCTCGTCGTTCTGGCCCTGGCGGTAGTCGGTGTTGCGGCCGCCGGTCTCGGAGGAGTAGACCCGCCCGCCCGACGACGGCGCGCCGGCCGAGGTGCCCGCGCGGCGGTTCCCGGGACGCCCGGCCCCGCGGCCGCCCTGACCGCCCCCGCTGCCACCACCGTCGCCGGTGCGATCGTGGCCCGAGCGCTCACCGGACGGAGCGCCGGACCGGGAGCCGCCGCGGCTGCCGGAGCGCGCGCCGCCCTGGCCGCCGCGGCCGCCGGAGCGCCCGCCACCGCCCTGGACACCGCGGCTGCGGGACCGTCCGCCGCCCTGGCCGCCGCCGTTGCCGGCGTTCTGGCCGGACTGCTGGCCGTTCGGGGTGGAGACGGACAGCAGCTTCTCGAGCTCGGCCGTCTCCAGGAAGATGCGCTCGCCGGGGGCCAGCATCTCCAGCAGGGAGGCGTCGGCGCCGTCGGCGTGCACGGTCGGGGTGATCTTCGCGGCCCGCATCAGGCTGCGGACCTCGTTGCGCTGTTCGCGGCCGGCCAGGGTCACCACGGTGCCGGCCTGGCCCGCGCGGGCGGTGCGGCCGGAACGGTGCAGGTAGGCCTTGTGCTCGGTGGGCGGATCCGAGTGGATCACCAGGGAGACGTCGTCCACGTGGATGCCGCGGGCGGCGATGTCGGTGGCCACCAGGGTGCCGGCGGTGCCGTTGTGGAAGGCGTCCAGGTTCCGGGTCCGGGCGTTCTGGGAGAGGTTGCCGTGCAGCTCCAGGGCGGTGACTCCGCGCTGGCGCAGCTGCTTGGCGGCCTTCTTGGCGCCGTACTTGGTGCGGGTGAACACGATCGTCCGGCCCGGGGCGGCACACAGGTCGGCTAGGGTGCCGAGCTTGTCGTCGCCGTCCACGGACACCACGTGGTGGTCCATCTTCGCCACGGGGGAGACGGCCGAGTCGGCCTCGTGCACCACGGGGTTCTTGAGGTACTTCTTCACGAGCACGCCGACGCCCTCGTCCAGGGTGGCGGAGAAGAGCATCTTCTGGGCCGGGGCGGGCACCTTGTCCAGGATGCGCCGGACCATCGGCAGGAAGCCCATGTCCGCCATGTGGTCGGCCTCGTCGATCACGAGGATCTCCACGCCGGACAGGTCCACGTGGCCCTGGCCCATGAGGTCGAGCAGGCGGCCCGGGCAGGCCACGAGGGCGTCCACGCCGCGCTGCAGCGCCTTCACCTGCGGATTCTGGCCCACGCCGCCGAAGATGGTGTGGGAGACCAGGCCCGTGGCGGCGGCCAGGGGCTTGAAGGAGTCCTCGAGCTGGAGTGCCAGCTCGCGGGTCGGGGCCAGCACCAGGGAGCGGGGCCGGCGGGCCTGGGCGGTGCGGCCGTCGTCCAGCCGGGAGGCCAGCGGCAGCAGGAACGCGTAGGACTTGCCGGAGCCGGTCCGGCCACGGCCGAGCACGTCACGGCCGGTCAGGGAATCCGGAAGGGTCGCCTTCTGGATCGGGGTGGGGGAGGTGATGCCCTGCGGCGCCAGCGCGGCGGCCAGGCCGGCGGGCACGCCCAGCTCGGTGAAGCCCGAGTCGCCGCCCGTGGCGGAGGAGGGCAGGGTGGTGGTACCGCCGGAAACGGCGGCAGGCTGAAGAGAAGTCACGAAAGTGGAATCCGTCCGGGTGGAAGAGAAGACCCGGCCCTGGCACTGGCGGGGCGGCCTCACTAGAGCCACTCAACGCGGTGCTGGCCGGCACCGGAGAGGAAGGGTCCTGCCCGGTTGGCTACCGCCCAGTCTACGGCATCGGGGCGGTACCGCCGTCATCGCCCCGGAAGGCAGCGGACCCCTCGACGCCGGATCGGGTCGAGGGGTCCGCTGTCTTCAGGCGGTGCCGTGCTCAGGCGGTGCCGGGATCAGGCTGAGACGCGGGCGTTGGCTTCCACGTGGGCGGTCAGTGCCTCCACGAAGCCCTGCAGGATCGGCAGCAGGGTCTCGTCCTGGACCTCACCGGTCTCGGCGATGGCGCCCTCGCGGGACTGGATGAAGGACTCCGGCTGGCCCATGGTCTTCATGTCCAGGTGGGCCAGGATGTTGCGCAGGTGCTGCTGGGCCATGGCGGTGCCGGTGCCGCCGGGGGAGGTGCCGATGACGGCGGCGGGGACGCCGCCCCACACGGCCTGGCCCCAGGGGCGGGCGCCCCACTCGATGGCGTTCTTCAGAGCGGCCGGAACGGAGCGGGAGTACTCCGGGGTGACGAAGAGGATGCCGTCCGCGGAGGACACGGCTTCCTTGAAGTCCAGGGCGGCGGCCGGGTAGTCGGCATCGAAGTCCCAGTTGTACAGGGGCAGCTCGCTGATGGAGATCTCGAAGAGCTCCACACCCTCCGGGGCCAGCGCCTCGAGCGCCTTGGCCAGGCGGCGGTTGATGGAGTTCTGGGCGAGGGAGCCGACGATGTAACCGATGCGCATGGGTGTCCTTCCAGACGATTCAGGGAATTTCCTTGAATATTCAAGGATTCATACCTGCACAACCGTGTTCACTCCGGGTCTATTCCGTCAGGCCTCCCGCCGGTCCTGTGATGTCCGTGACATTCCGGCGGGATCCGCCGGGAATCCCCCGTCCAGCAGTTCCGCCGCGGACAGCACCCGCGGGGTGGACTCCACCGGCTTCGGCGGCGCCATCGCCTCCCCGTTCGTGGGATCCAGCTCTCCGATCCGGCGGGCCGAGGGCAGCACGCGGGACTCGAGGGTGCCGACCATGGCGTTGTACTTCTCCACGGCCGACTTCAGGGAGCCGCCCAGCTTGGTGACATGCCCGCCGAGGGTCCCCAGCCGCTGGTAGAGCTGTTGGGAGGCCACGAAGAGCTCACGGGCGTTCTCCGTGAGGGTCTCCTGCCGCCAGGAATAGGCCACGGACTTCAGTGCCGCCAGCAGGGACACCGGTGCCACCAGGGCCACACCCTTGGAGAAGGCGTGGTCCAGCAGGCCGGGGTCCGCCTCCAGCGCCGCGGCCAGGAAGGACTCGGCCGGCAGGAAGCAGACCACCAGCTCGGGGGAGTCCTCCAATCCCTGCCAGTACTGCTTGGCGGACAGGGCGTCCACATGCGCGCGGACGGCCTGGGCGTGGGCCAACTGCAACTCCCGACGACGGCTGGCCGCCTCCGCGGTCACGTCACCGGCGAGTTCCTCGGCCTCCAGGACCGCGGCCAGCGGCGCCTTGGCGTCCACCGCCAGCGCCTTCCCGCCGGGCAGCCGGACCACCAGGTCCGGGCGCAGGATCCGGTCCTCCTCGCCGCGCAGCACCTCCTGCTCCGAGAAGTCCGTGTGCGCCAGCATGCCGGCGGCCTCCACCACGCGGCGCAGCTGGACCTCACCCCAGTGGCCCCGTGCCGAGGTGGACTTCAGGGTGGCCACGAGCGAGCGCGTGTTCACCAGCAGCGCCGTGTCCGTGGCGGCCGCGGTCTTGAGCTGCTCGGAGAGCTGCCCGTACTGCTCCACGCGGTCCCGCTCCAGCATCCCCACCTGGCGCTGCAGGGTCTCCAGGCGCTGGCCCACCGGTGCCAGGGCCTTGAGCACCGTGGACTCGGCGGCGGAGCGGTCCCGGTCCGCGGTGCGCTCCGCGGCGAGCACCCGGCTCTCGGCCTCCGCGGCCGCCAGCGCGGCCTGTGCCTCGGCCAGCTCCTCCCGGGACGACCGGGCCTGCTCCCGGGCCTCAGCGGCAGCCTCCTCCCAGGTGCCCCGGCCGCGCGACCAGACCAGCCACGCCCCGGCCACGGCTCCCACCCCCAGGCCCGCGACCACGCACACGACGGCCACCAACACCACTGCTGAAGTCTCCATTCCTCCAGCCTGCCAAAGGTGACGGACCCGTTAGGCCGCGCCCCGCCGCCGTGAGCGGGCCAAGCATCGATTTCACCCTGACCTCGGACTTAGTGTGTGGTCTGTCACCACCGGCCGGACCAGACCACGAAAGGACGGTCCACCATGTCAGACACCTCCGGACAGGCACGCTCGGAATCCACCGCCCAGCACCCCTCGGGCCCGGCAGGACAGGACCCGCCGGAAGACCACCGGTCCCCGGGGGAACAGGCCCCGGCCGAGGAACGCCGTCAGCACCGGCGTCGCTGGGTCGGCTTCGGTGCCGGGCTGGTGCTCGCCGCCCTGGTGTTCCTGGTGATGCCCGCGGACGTGGAGCACAACGCGCGGCTGACGGCCGCCGTCGCCGTCCTGATGGCGGTCTGGTGGATGACCGAGGCCATCCCCATCCCCGCCACCTCGCTGATCCCCCTCATCGCGTTCCCGGTGTTCGGCCAGGAGATCGAGATCGGGGCGGTCGGGGCCTCCTACGGCAATGACATCATCTTCCTGTTCATGGGCGGTTTCATCCTGGCGCTGGCCATGCAGCGCTGGGACCTGCACCGGCGCATCGCCCTGGTCACGGTCCGGGCCATGGGCACGAAGCCGGGCGGTGTGGTGGCCGGCTTCATGATCGCCACCGGGTTCCTGTCCATGTGGGTGTCCAACACGGCCACCGCGGTCATGATGATCCCCATCGGCGTCTCCGTGCTGACGCTCGTGGTCGCCGCAGACCGGTCCAACCCGGTGCAGGAGTCCTCCGACCCGAACTCCAGTGACGTCAAGGAGGCCGTGATCAAGTCCAACTTCGGCACGGCCCTGATGCTCGGCATCGCCTATGCCGCCTCCGTGGGCTCGCTCGGCACCCTGATCGGCACCCCGCCGAACGCCCTGCTCGCCGGCTACATGGCCGACGCGCACGGGGTGACGATCGGCTTCGGCCAGTGGATGCTGGTGGGTCTGCCGCTGTCACTGGTGATGCTGGTCATCGTGTGGTTCCTGCTGACCCGCGTCCTGTTCAAGGCGGAGATCACGGAGATCCCGGGCGGGCGCAAACTCATCAACGAGGAGCTGTCCAAGCTGGGCCGGATGAACTCCGGGGAGGTCCGCGTCCTGGTGGTCTTCGTGCTGGCCGCCGTCTCGTGGATCACCATCCCGCTGGCCTTCGAGGGGCTCATCAGCGATGCCGGGATCGCCATGGTGGCCGCCCTGCTGCTGTTCCTGCTCCCGGCCGGGGCCGCCCGCGGCGTCCGGCTGCTCGACTGGGACTCGGCCGTGAAGCTGCCGTGGGGCGTGCTGCTGTTGTTCGGCGGCGGGTTGGCCCTCTCGGCACGGTTCAGCGACTCCGGGCTCGCGGACTGGATCGGCGAGCAGGTCTCCGGGCTGTCCGGGATCCCGGTCTGGCTGCTCGTGGCGATCTTGGCGCTGGCCATCCTCTTCCTGACGGAGCTGACCTCCAACACGGCGACGGCGGCCACCTTCCTGCCCGTGGCCGGCGGGGTGGCGGTCGGCGTGGGGGTCGATCCGATGATGCTCGCCATCCCGGTGGCCCTGGCGGCCACCTGCGCGTTCATGCTGCCGGTGGCCACCCCGCCGAACGCCATCGCCTTCGGCTCCGGCTATGTGACGATCGGCCAGATGGTCAAGGGCGGGCTGTACCTGAACCTCATCGGCATCGTGTTGATCACGCTGACCACCATGACCCTCGGCGTCTGGGCCTTCGGCCTGGTGTTCTGACCGTCCGCACCGAGGTCCCCTCCTGCGGCTACAGCCAGCCGTGGTCCCGTGCCGCGAGGGCCGCCTCGGTGCGGTTGGCGGTGTGGGTCTTGCCGATCGCGGAGGACAGGTGGTTGCGCACCGTGCCGGGGGAGAGGAACAGGGCGGCGGCGATCTGGCGCACGCTCGAGCCGTCCTGGGCGGCCCGCAGCACGTCCCGCTCGCGGACCGTCAACGGGTTCGAGCCGGACACCAGGGTCTCGGCCGCGAGCGTGGGGTCCACCACCCGCTGCCCGGCGTGCACCGTGCGCACCGCCTCGGCCAGCTGGTCCGCGGGGGTGTCCTTGACCACGAATCCGCTGGCCCCGGCCTCGAGCGCGCGCCGGAGGTAGCCGGGCCGGCCGAAGGTGGTGACGATCAGGGACCGGCACCCCGTGCCGCCCGCCGTGATGGCCCGGGCCGCCTCGATCCCGTCCAGCCCCGGCATGTCGATGTCCAGCAGCGCCACGTCCACCCGGTGCTCGGCCACGGCGGCGGCCACCTGCGTGCCGTCGCCGAGCTCGGAGACCACCTCGAGGTCCGGCTCCAGGGCCAGCAGGGCGGCCAGGGCGCCGCGCACCAGGGCCTGATCGTCCGCCAGCAGGAGCCGGATGCTCACAGGACCACCTCCACGATCGTGCCGGGGCGGTCCCCGTGGCTCTGCGCCGGGCGCACACTCAGGATGCCACCGGCCTCGGTGACGCGGTGGCGCATGCCGCGCAGCCCGGTCCCGGATCCCGGCGGCGCCGGGGAGGCGTCCGACGCCGGCCCCGTCACCTGGGCCTGTTCCGTCACCTGGGCTTGTTCCGTCACCCGGGCCTGTTCCGAGACCCGGGCACCTTCCGAGGAGGCGGGACGGGGGAGTCCCCGGCCGTCGTCGGACACCGTGAGCCGGTCCGCGGTGAGGGTGACGGTGCAGTGGGAGGCGCCGGCATGGCGGATCACGTTGGTGACGGCCTCCCGTAGGCACCAGGCGAAGAGCTCGCGGCGGTCGGCGGGCAGGGAGGCGACGGTGGCGGGGTCCGGCAGCCGGGTGGTGATCCCGGCGGCGTCCAGCGCGGTGCGGGCCGAGGCGAGCTGGGCGCCCAGCTCCGGGACGTGCAGCCCGCCCACGGTGTTGCGGACCTCGGCCAGGGACTGGCGGGAGATCGCCAGGACCTCGTCGAGCTCGGCCTGGGCGCGGGCCGGATCCGCGTCCACGAGCCGCCGGGCCAGCTCGGTCTTCAGGGTGATCACGGTCAGGGAGTGGCCCAGGACGTCGTGCACGTCCCGGCCGACCCGCTCCCGCTGGCGGGAGAGGGCGAGCTCCTCGCTGAGGATCCGGGAGCGTTCCTCGCGCTCCATGGCCAGGCGCAGCGCGATCATGACGAACAGGGCGAGGCCTGTGGGGATGATCAGCCAGAAGCGGTCCTCGCCGGCATCGACCAGCAGGGCGGCCGCCAGCCAGGTCGTCGCCAGGCCCACGGCCACGGGGATGCCGATCCTGAGCCGGTGCGGGAAGATCCAGATCGCCAGCGTGAAGGGCAGGAAGTTGAAGACGTTGAGCCCTCCGGCCGGGGCCGTGGCCACCACGCACAGGCACAGCAGCAGCGTGACGACGACGGTGTTCAGCCAGTGCGGCAGCGGGTGGTACGGCCACGGCCAGACGAAGTGACCCAGGTAGAGGGCCACGAAGGCGGCCAGGCCACAGAACCCGAGGACCTTGAGACCGGGCGGGGCATCGGAGTTGATCATGGCCACCAGCGGGAGGATGAGGAAGACCAGCCAGACCCCCGCCGTGATGAGGACGGGGGCCCGTTCGTGGGGCCTGAGGGGGACCTCGGGCCACTCCCCGGGCCCGTAGGCCCCCTGACTGCCGGCCGAGACGGTGCTGCCGACTCCGCCGCTGGCGGGATCCGTCATCCCTGCCCCGCCCTCAGCTGCGCCGGGTGGTGCGGCGCGAGGCGATCAGGCAGATCACGGCGAAGATGGCGGTCCATGCCACTACGTTTAGCACGACTGTCCAGAGCGGGTCACTCGACAGGGCGCCCTCCTCCATGCTGACGATGGTGCCCTCCAGCTGGGGCCACCGGGTCAGGGCCGCGATGCCGTAGATCGGCGTGAACTTCGCGATGTCCAGCAGGGTCCCGGACAGCGGCATGAACAGGTTGCCGAAGAACGCGAGCACCACGAGGATGCCGGAGGCCGCGGACACGGCTGCCTCCGAGCGGAAGAGCAGGGCGGCGCCCAGCCCGTACAGGGCGAACGGCACGGCGCCCAGCAGGGCCAGGGCCCCGGACGCCGGCCACATCCAGGCCTCGTCGAACCGCGCCCCGGTCAGGGCGCCGACGGTGAAGACCACGATGATCGGCATGACGGCGATGCCCAGGGCCACCAGCACCTTCCCGACCATGTAGCCGGACCCGGTCAGCCCCGTCAGCCCGAGCTGCCGGCCCCAGCCCTGCTGGCGTTCCAGCGCGGCTGAGCCGGCGATGACGCTGGTGGCCATGGTGGCGCCGTAGACGGTCATGGCGGTCATGTTGTAGGCGGAGACGTTGCCGTTGCCGGCGGGGGAGTCGCCGAAGGACGACAGGGCCCCGAACATCACGTAGAGCACGGTGGGCAGCACCACGATGAAGAACGTGGACTCGATCATCCGCACGTTGCGCAGGAACTCCCAGCCGGCGAAGCCCGTGATGATGCGCAGGGTGGATCGCCTCCGGTGGCTCGAGTGGCCCGTGGTGCTGGCGGGGACGGTGGTTGGGGTGGTCATGTCAGTTCTCCTTGCGCGAGCTGCGCGAATCATGGCGTGGATCGGCGGTGCCGGCCGCAGGAGCCGGCGGGCCGTCCGCGGTGAGGTCGAGGAAGACCTCGTCCAGGGAGGCGGCGGTGATGGTCAGGTCGTGGGCGAGTTCGCCCGCGAGCAGGAGATGGGCCAGCCGGTCCGTGTCCCGGGCGGTGAACCGCACCCGGCCGTTCTGGTGGGTGACGGCGTCGGACAGGCCCAGCTTCGCGGCCGCCTCCTCGGGGGTGCCGGGGCCGTCCCAGAGGGCGGACACCGTGCGGTGGCCGGTGTCGGTGACCTCGTCCACGGGGCCGTCCACCACGATCCGGCCGGCGCGCATCAGCACGATCCGGTCGGCGAAGTCTGAGGCCTCCTGGAGGAAGTGGGTGGCGAACACCACCGTGCGGCCGCGTTCGGCCTCGAGTTGCATGGTCTCCCAGAACTCCTTGCGGGCCCGCACGTCCATGCCGGCCGTGGGCTCGTCCAGCAGCAGCAGGTCCGGCTCCGTGAGCAGGGCCAGGGCGAAGCGCAGGCGTTGCTGTTCACCGCCGGAGCACTTGCGCACCCTGCGGGAGGCGATGGCGGTGGCCCCGGCGCGCTCCAGGACCGTGGCCACGGGCAGGTGGCGGGCGTGGCAGGCGGCCACCATGGAGACCGTCTCGCGGACGGTGAGGTCGTGCAGCAGCCCGCCGGTCTGCAGCACCGCCCCGACGCGACCCTCCAGGACCGCCTGCCGCGGCGTCCTGCCGAGGACGGACAGGGAACCGGAGGTGGGGTGGGCGAACCCGAGCACCAGGTCCAGGAATGTGGTCTTGCCGGCGCCGTTGGGGCCGAGCAGGGCCACGATCTCCCCGCGGCGGATCTCGAGGTCCACGCCGTTGACGGCATGCACGGCGGCGGCGCCGCCACCGAACTGCTGGTGGACCTGCGAGGCCCGCAGGGCGGAGGGCGCAGGGCCTGGGTTGTCGGTGGTGGCGCCCGGGGACGCGGTGGCGGTGGGGGCTGTCGAGTTCATGACTCCAGTCTGTTCCGGCGCGGCTCCCGGCGGATCTGCCGGGCGTCACCTGGTGCGCATGACATCCGTCATGGATGCGCACCGCCCGGTGCCGGCCAGCCGATGTGCCGATCGACGTGGGAGACGTACCGTGGCGCCATGGAACTGCGCATCGAACCGGGAGACATCACGCGATCCACCGCCGACGCGGTCGTCAACGCCGCCAACTCCACCCTGCTCGGCGGCGGGGGTGTGGACGGGGCGATCCACCGACGGGGCGGGCCCGAGATCCTCGCCGCCTGCCGCCTGCTGCGGGAGGAGGAGCTGCCGGACGGGCTGCCGGCGGGCCAGGCCGTCGCCACCACCGCCGGCCGGCTGCCGGCACGGTGGGTCATCCACACCGTGGGACCCACCTATGCGAAGACCATCGACAAGTCCCAGACGCTGGCGTCCTGCTACCGGGAGTCGCTACGGGTGGCGGTGCGGATCGGCGCGGCCAGCGTGGCCTTCCCGGCGATCTCCGCCGGTGTCTACGGATGGCCGATGGACGACGCGGCGCGCATCGCGGTGCAGACCTGCCGTGCCATGGCCGCGGAGGTCGGTCCCGACGCCGGCCCGGTCGCCTCGGTCGTCTTCGTCCCGTTCTCGGAGGCGGCCGAACAGGCCTTCCGCGAGGCCCTCGACGGATAGCGGCCGTCTAGGATGCGGGCATGGACCCGTTGAGCCTGTCTGCCCGCGATCTCGCCGCCGCCCTGCGCCACCGCCGGATCTCCGCCCGCGAGGTCCTTGAAGCCCACATCGCGCGGATCGACGCGGTGAACCCCGCCGTCAACGCCGTGGTCACCCAGGTTCGCGAGCAGGCCAGGGCCCAGGCGCTCGCCGCCGACGAGCTCGCCGCCGCCACCGCCCCGGAGGAGCTGCCGGTGCTGCACGGGATCCCCATGACCCACAAGGACACCCACGCCACGGCCGGCATCCGCACCACCTCCGGCTCCCCGCTCTTCGCGGACCTCGTGCCCCGTCAGTCCGACGCGGTGATCGAGCGGTTCCAGCGTGCCGGCGTGATCTCCACCGGCAAGAACAACGTCCCGGAGTTCGCCGCCGGCTCCCACACCTACAACGAGGTCTTCGGCACGACCCTCAACCCCTATGACCTCACCCGCAGCGCCGGCGGCTCCTCGGGAGGTGCGGGCGTCACCCTCGCCACGCGCATCCAGCCGCTGGCCGACGGCTCGGACATGGGCGGCTCGCTGCGCAACCCGGCGGCATTCAACAACGTCGTCGGATTCCGCGCCACCCCCGGGGTCGTCCCCAACGCGCCGGCCCGGGATCCGCGGGCCTGGCTGGGCCAGAAGGGCGCCATGGCCCGGTCGGTCGAGGACGTGATCCTCGCGCTGTCCGTCATCGCCGGCCCGGACGCCCGCTCGCCTGCCTGGTGCCCGACGCCGGCCGGGGCCTTCGCGGACCTCCTCACCGAGGCGGTGGGCCGGGGCACTCCGGACCGGCCGCTGGCCGGGGTGCGGGTCGCGGTGACGACCGACTTCGGACTGGACGTGCCCGTGGAAGACGAGGTGGCCGGCGTCGTGCTCCGGCAGGCCGAGGTGCTGGCCGGGCTTGGGGCCAGCGTGGTCCAGGGGTGCCCCCGGCTGCGCGAGGCCGACCGGGTGTTCGATGCCACGCGGGCCTTCGACATGGCGCTGGCCCTGCGGGACGTGGTGGCGTCTCACCCGGGGCAGGTGAAGGACGAGGTGCTCTGGAACGTGGAGCGCGGGCTGGCCCTGACATCGGTGGACCTGATGGAGGTGGCCGTGGCCCGGGGCCGGCTGGACCGGGAGATCGGGCGGTTCTTCGGGGCGGGGCCTGCGGAGGGGAGCGGAGACCGCGGCGTCGATGTGCTGCTGGCGCCGACCACCCAGCTGGTGCCGTTCCCCGCCGAGTGGACGTGGCCGCGCGAGGTGGCGGGAACGCCGATGCAGACGTACATCGAGTGGATGCGCTCGGTGACCCTGATCTCCGCCACCGGCTGCCCGGCGATCTCGGTGCCGGGCGGGTTCACCGCGGCGGGGCTGCCCGTGGGGCTGCAGCTCGTCGGGGCACCGGGCCGGGACGTGGACCTGCTGCGGGTGGCCCGCGCCTACGACGAGGCGACGCGCCACGCGGACCGCGCCCCGGCGATCTGACGCCGGCGGCACCAACGCTTTGAGGGCAATCCCACCGCCGCCCAGCGCTTTGAGGGCAATCCCACCGGTGGGATTGCCCTCAAAGTCGGGGTGTTCTGAACATCGGGGATGCTCTGAACCTCGGGGATGCTCAGGCGCGCAGGATGTTCTCCCCGTTGGCGAACAGCTGCGGGGCGCCCACGGCCTCGGCCTCGGTGTCCTCACCGGCCGGCGAGTACAGCTGGATCACGGTGGCCGATGACTGCTCGGCGTTGTCGAAGGCCTCCAGCACGAAGGCGTCGTGGGGCTGGCCCTCGACCTCGAGCCGGGCGTCGAACACGGAGACGGCCATCTCGGGGCGCGGCTCCAGCTGGGCGATCTGGGCGCGCATCTGGTCCTCGTCTGCGCCGGGCAGCTTCCACATGCCCTTCTGCTCCTCGTCGATGTAGCCGAGGAGGAAGGGCACCACGGCGTCGCCGTCCTCGGTGGCGAACTCCAGGGCCTGCTCGATGGCGAGGAAGACCAGCGGGGAGATGCGCTCGGACGGCGGCTGGGGCTGGCCCTCGGGCAACGGGGTGCCGGCGGCTACGAGATTCGGATCCGTCTCTTGATCGGTTCCGGGGACTGCGGCCGGGTCGGTGGATGGGTCGATGGGCTGTTCTGGTTGGTCACTCACGTCCACGACGCTATCGGGGCACCGGTAGCATGGACAACCGTGGCTCTTACTATCGGAATCGTCGGCCTGCCCAATGTGGGCAAGTCCACCCTCTTCAACGCTCTCACCCGCCAGACTGTGCTCGCAGCGAACTACCCGTTCGCCACGATCGAGCCGAACGTCGGGGTGGTGAACCTGCCGGACCCTCGGCTCGATCAGCTCGCGGGCATCTTCGGGTCCCAGAAGATCCTGCCGGCGACCGTCTCGTTCGTGGACATCGCCGGAATCGTCAAGGGAGCCTCCGAGGGGGAGGGGCTCGGCAACCAGTTCCTGGCGAACATCCGCGAGTCCCACGCCATCGCCCAGGTGGTGCGGGCCTTCGACGACCCGGACGTGGTCCACGTGGACGGGGCGGTCAACCCGGCCTCGGACATGGAGACCATCAATACCGAGCTGATCCTCGCGGACCTGCAGACCCTCGAGAAGGTGATCCCGCGCGTCGAGAAGGAAGTCAAGGGCAAGAAGCGCGAGGCCGCCGAGCTCGCGGCCCTGCAGGGCGCCCAGACCGTGCTTGAACGCGGCGACACCGTCTTCTCCGCGATCGAGTCGGAGGGCCTCGACATGGAGCGGCTGCGCGAGGTCAGCCTGCTGACCGCCAAGCCCTTCATCTACGTCTTCAACGCCGACGACGGCGTGCTGGGTGACGCTGCCCGGCAGCAGGAGCTGCGTGACCTGGTGGCCCCCGCCGACGCCGTCTTCCTGGACGCCAAGCTCGAGTCCGACCTCGTGGAACTGGACGAGGAGGAGGCCCGGGAGATGCTGGAGATGAACGGCCAGGACGAGTCCGGGCTGGACCAGCTGGCCCGCACCGGCTTCCACACCCTGGGACTGCAGACCTACCTGACCGCGGGGCCCAAGGAGGCCCGGGCCTGGACCATCAACAAGGGCGACACCGCCCCGAAGGCCGCCGGCGTGATCCACACGGACTTCGAGCGCGGTTTCATCAAGGCCGAGATCGTGTCCTTCGACGACCTCGTGGCGGCCGGTTCCATGGCCGATGCCAAGGCCGCCGGCAAGGTCCGCATGGAGGGCAAGGAGTACGTGATGCAGGACGGCGACGTGGTCGAGTTCCGTACAGGCCTTACGTCTGGAAGTAAGAAGTAGCGGCAACTAGCGGCCAGACCCAAGATGGGTATCTAGCGAAAGGTAGTTTGTGAAATGGGTGGAAACTTCAACTACTTGAAGGGGCCGTTCCCTTCGCTTGCGACGCTAGGTAATCTCGCTGAGGCATACCGCCAGTCGGACCCCAACTCTTCTCTCATGAAGCTAGGCTTGATCGGCGAATCAATCGTGTCGATGATGTTCAAGTTCGACAATGTGAAGGAACCTGAAGACAACAGAGCCATTGCTCGTATTGACGCGCTCCAGCGCGAGGGGTTACTTCCCAAGGGCGTCGTAGAGGTTCTCCATCTTCTGCGTAAAGCACGCAACAAGGCCGCTCACGATGGGTGGGGTGACGAGGCAACTGCAAGACAGTTTCTTCCCGTAGTGCATTCGCTTACGGGTTGGTTCGCCACGACGTACGGACCTGTGAGCCTCACCGTTCCCGAGTACGTGCTTCCTGCCACCGGTACTCGTGCGCCCGACCCCCACGCGTTGGAGCAGGACGAGGCCGCGCAGATCGCTGCCGATGAAGAGAAAGCACAAGCGGCACCTGCAGTCACCAAGACTGTGCGCCGCGAACGCAGCGAAAAAGCAGCAAACCAACGCCCCCGCTCCGAGGCAGAAACGCGTCTACTAATCGATGAACAACTGCGACAAGTCGGCTGGGAAGCTGACACTGAGGCGCTGCGGCATTCAAGGGGTACGCGACCACAAGTTGGCAGGAACATTGCAATCGCCGAATGGCCAACAGATTCAGCTCTCGCGAATGGTGGCACCCGTGGTTTCGCTGACTATGCACTTTTCGTTGGCAAGCAGCTCGTGGCCGTCGTCGAGGCAAAGGCGACTCACCAGGACGTTCCCTCGGTCTTGGATTACCAAGCGAAGGACTACGCCCAGACCATCAAAGCCGAACACCACGATCTCACTCTTGGGAGATGGGGTGACTACAGTGTGCCTTTTATTTTCGCCACCAACGGCCGCCCTTACCTCGAGCAGTATCGAACAAAGTCAGGCGTATGGTTTCGAGATGTCCGCAGCACCGATAATGCGCCGCGTGCGTTGCACGGCTGGTACAGCCCCACAGGCTTGATGGAGGTTTTTGAGGCTGACAATGGTGCAGCGGACAACGCGTTGGCGAACCTTGGCGATGATCTACTCATCAACCCGAATGGGCTCAATCTTCGCGGCTACCAAATTGATGCAATTCATGCTGCGGAGAAGGCTATCACTGGCGGGAAGACGCATGCGTTGCTCGCGATGGCGACCGGCACTGGCAAGACTCGCACTGTGCTGGGAATGATCTATCGCTTCCTGAAGACTGACAGGTTCCGCAGGATCTTGTTCCTTGTGGATCGTACAAGCTTGGGTGACCAGGCCGAAGACACTTTCAAAGACGTCAAGCTTGAGGAGCTCATGACGCTCGATGAGTTGTACTCGATCCAGGGCCTCGAAGAAGTTGGCATCGACCCTGAACTACGAGTACAGGTGTCTACCGTGCAGGGAATGGTCAAACGGGTCTTCTACACAGATGGAGAAACGAAACCTGCGGTGTCGGACTTTGATCTCATCATTGTCGATGAAGCCCATCGAGGCTACCTGCTCGATAAGGACATGACTGAGGACGAAGCGCTGTATCGAGACCAGTTTGATTATCAGTCCGCTTACCGCAGCGTGATCGACTACTTCGACGCCTCGAAGATCGCATTGACAGCCACCCCAGCACTGCACACCACACAGATCTTCGGCCAGCCCGTGTACACGTACACCTACCGCGAAGCCGTCATTGATGGCTGGCTTGTAGACCACGATGCGCCGCACCGGCTCACCACAAAGCTCTCAAGCGACGGGATCAAGTTCGACAAAGGCGAAACGTTGCCGATCTACGATCCTGAAACCGGTGAGATAACGAACAGTGCTGAGCTTGAAGACGAAGTCACCTTCAAGGTTGACCAGTTCAACCGGACAGTGATCACTGAAGACTTTAACCGTGCAGTACTCCAAGAAATTGCACAGGATCTCGATCCAACCTCACCAGAGGTCTATGGCAAGACGCTTATTTACGCCGTCGACGACGCTCACGCTGACATGATCGTCGATCTCCTGAAGGACATTTATGCCGATTCCGGAGTCGATACCGATGCGATCATGAAAATCACAGGCAGTGTGGCTGGTGGAAATAAGAAGAAGATCAAGGAAGCGATCAAACGGTTCAAGAACGAACGCTTCCCGTCAATTGCCGTCACCGTTGACCTTCTCACCACCGGCATCGACGTTCCCGAACTCACCGCACTAGTCTTCCTGAGAAGGGTTCGCTCGCGCATCCTGTTCGAGCAGATGCTCGGTCGCGCGACCAGGCTCTGCCCCGAGATCGGCAAAGAGAAGTTTGACATTTATGACCCGGTAGGAGTCTACGATGCTCTCGATCAGGTCAACACCATGAAGCCGTTGGCAGCGAACCCCAACACGTCTTTCGCTGACCTCATCGAAGGCATCGACTTCGCGTCTGAAAACTCCGAAAGCGATGGCGAATCGCTGGCATCTGTCGTCACTCAGATCATTGCAAAACTGCAGCGTCGCACCCAGCGAGTTAAAGGGCAGGCGGCAGAACACGCGAGTGATCTCGCGGGTGGCAAGGCCTTGAAAGAAGTTGCGGAGACCCTGCGCAACATGAGCCCTGAGGATGCTTCCGAATGGGTGAAATCGCACTCCGAGTTGTTCGCCTACCTCGATGACAACTCGTTCGGTGGCGCAAAACGCCTCGTGATCTCTGACAGGGCAGATGAACTCCTTACCCACACGCGCGACTACGGAGACGCCAAACACCCTGAAGATTACCTTGAAGAGTTCACTCAGTATCTGCGGAATAACCAGAACGAGATCGCAGCGCTCACGATAATCTGCACTAAGCCATCCGATCTCACCCGCGAGCAACTCAAATCGCTCAAGCTCACGCTCGATCGAGAGGGGTTCACCTCGCAGAAGCTTTCCAGTGCCGTATCGGAAATGAACAACACTGAGATCACTGCTGACATCATCTCTCTCGTACGTAGATACGCCATCGGCTCGCCTCTACATACTCATGACCAGCGCATCGATTTTGCCCTGTCGAAAATTCAGATTGAGTACCAACCCAGCAAGATCGAACAGACCTGGCTCGGTCGCATCCGGGACTACCTCACCAACGAAGAACTCATCACCCGTGACACCTTCGACGAAGACGTGCGGTTCCGAAGCCAGGGCGGATTCGCGCGCATTGACAAAGCATTCCGAGGGCGGCTCGAAGCCGTCGTCGAAGACATCAACACCTACATGTATGAGGAAGTATCAGCCTAGTGAACAACCAAGACATCGTCGCCAAACTATGGAGACTCTCCGATGTACTCCGCGACGACGGCATCACCTACCACCAGTACGTCACCGAACTGACGTACATCCTGTTCCTCAAAATGACCAAGGAAACTGGCACCGAGGATCAGATACCCGCCGAATACCGATGGGACACGCTGCGTACCAAGTCAGGTATTGAGCTGAAGCGCTACTACCGAGACCTCCTGCAGCATCTCGGTGAAGATGCCACTGGGCGCGTGCAAGAGATCTACGCGGGCGCGTCTACCAACATCGATGAACCCGCCAACCTGAAGAAGATCATCTCTTCCATCGACGCTCTCGACTGGTATTCAGCGCGGGAAGAAGGCCTCGGCAACCTCTATGAAGGGCTACTCGAGAAGAACGCGAACGAGAAGAAATCTGGTGCTGGCCAGTACTTCACACCACGTGTACTCATCGACGTAATGGTCAGGCTCATGGATCCTCAGCCAGGCGAGAAATGCAATGACCCTGCCTGCGGCACCTTCGGATTCATGATCGCCGCGAACCAACACGTACGCGAAGCAACCGACGACTTCTTCACCCTCGACCAAGACCAAGCAGAGTTTGAAGTCAAACAAGCCTTCACCGGCGTCGAGCTCGTACACGACACCCACCGCCTCGCACTCATGAACGCCATGCTGCACGGTATCGAAGCACCAATTACTCTCGGTGACACGCTCTCACCGCTTGGCAAGAACGTGCGCGGCTTCGATCTAGTGCTCACCAACCCACCGTTCGGCACGAAAAAGGGCGGAGAGCGCGCAAGCCGTGACGATCTCACCTTCCCGACATCAAACAAGCAGCTCAACTTCTTGCAACACATCTACCGCAGCCTCAACCCCGGTGGTCGCGCAGCGGTAGTACTTCCTGACAACGTACTCTTCGCCGACGGCGACGGCAGACGGATCCGCGAAGACCTCATGGACAAGTGCAACCTGCACACCATCCTGCGCCTACCCACCGGCATCTTCTACGCCCAAGGCGTCAAAACAAACGTTCTCTTCTTCGAGCGCGGCAAAACCGATAAAGGCAACACCAGCGGGGTCTGGTTCTACGACCTGCGCACCAGCATGCCGTCATTCGGCAAACGCACCCCACTCACAACCGGACACTTCACCGATTTCGAAGCTGCATACGCCGCGACCGACCGCACCGCCATCGCCGACGAACGGTGGAGCCACCTCACGCGCGAAGAGATCGCCGACAAAGACGACTCACTCGACCGAGGGCTGATCCGTGCCAGCGACAACAGCAACGACCTAGCAGACATAGACCCCGGCCAGATGACCGCCGCAGCAGCAGACCTACTCGATGAGGCAGTCGACCTGCTCCGCACCCTCTCTGCAGAACTCGGTACCAACGTCAACGAGGCCGAGTGACCATGGCAAAGAAACGCACAACCCCGATAATCACCGACTTCGACCAAATCCCCGCAGACGCCCTCGCACCCGAAGACGAACAACCCTATGAAATCCCAGGACACTGGAAATGGGTGCGGCTTGGGGCGGCAGTTCAAACAAGCAGAGATAAGACAGAAATCTTCGACGGTTCCGAGAAGTACGTTGGCTTAGAACACCTTGAAAAAGGCGGAGGGCTTATCGGGTTTGGTGCTGCCTCCACTTTGAAAAGCGCAAAGTCGATCTTCAAACCTGGCCAGTTACTGTATGGAAAGTTGCGACCCTACCTCGACAAGCACGTGATTGTTGACTTTGACGGTGTTTGTTCCACCGACATCCTGGTTTATGAGGAGTCGCCCCTTGTCGAGATGAGGTGGTTCGAAACATGGGTTTCATCGGATCTTTTCATCGAGCAGGCAAACGCAGGCACCAAAGGCATCAATCTTCCTAGAGTGTCGGATAAGTACTTGGCCGCTACACCGTTCCCACTGCCGCCGATTGATGAGCAGAAAGCAGTCGTCGAGAAACTACAATCCACGAACCAAAAGATCGACGACGTACTCGATCGCCTCGACCAATTCCTCGACCAAGTACCCCAGCGGCGCGCTTCCATCATCCAAGCTGGAGTCTCCGGCATGCTGACTGAAGATTGGCGTGCCGAGAACGGTCAAAGTCGTGAAGACTGGGTGGAGTCAACGCTGGGTGGCACTTTCCGATGGGCATCCGGAGGTACCCCGGCGCGGAGCAATAAGGCATACTTTCAGGGGCACATCCCTTGGATCAAGTCAGGCGAACTGCCTGATGGTTTGATCGACGGAGTCGCTGAGTACATCACGGAAGATGCGATTTCAAGCAGCAGCGCCAAGGTATTTCCGAAAGATAGTGTGGCGATTGCAATGTACGGAGCGACTATCGGGAGAACTGGAATCTTGGCTTTCGATGCGGCGACAAATCAAGCTGTCGCAGTTGCAGCGAAGAACGAAGAAGTCGACTCGCGGTTTCTCTTTTATTTCCTGCAGTCATCGCGTGAGAGATTTATGAGCCTGGGTAAGGGTGGAGCGCAGCCGAACATTTCACAGACGGTAATCAAGTCGTTTCCATTTGAGTACCCTGTCGGGGATGAGCAAGGTGAGATTGTAGCGGTAATAGAGGCTGCACTGAGCGGAATTGAAACTGCGTACAAGATTACGTTGGACGTGCGGGAGAAAGTTCAGGCCGCCAAACGAGCAGTTAGAAACCGCGCACTTCGTGGCATTGTCTAGCCTGACTCGTGCCACTGTGAGCTGATTTGAGGGCTCATGGCCTTGGATCGTTGATTTTCCGGGGGTTCGGTCGGTTGGATCGGACACTAAGCGGG